>NZ_JBIGHW010000003.1:0-533238 GCF_043555875.1 Pelomonas margarita
CGCGCGAGGACTTGAACGGCATCGAGGTCTTCAAGGACCGCAGCCACCCGCAGCGCGTCGCCGTCGAGGAATGCCCACCCGGTGCCGTGCTCGTCATCGACAGCCGCAAGGATGCACGCGCCGCGTCGGCCGGCGGCATCCTCGTCGCGCGGCTGATGGTGCGCGGCTGCGCCGGCGTCGTCACCGACGGCGGGTTTCGTGACAGCCCCGACATCGCCAGGTACACGATGCCGGCCTACCACGCGCGCCCCAGCGCCCCCACCAACCTGACGCTGCACCAGGCCATCGCCCTCAACGAGCCCATCGGCTGCGGCGACGCGCCGGTGTTCCCGGGCGATGTCATCGTCGGTGATGCCGAAGGCGTCATCGTCATCCCGGCCCACCTGGCCGACGAGATCGCCGACGAGGCTGTCGAGATGACCGCTTTCGAGGACTTCGTGCAGGAACAAGTCCTCGCCGGACGCAGCGTGCTGGGGCTGTACCCGCCCACCGACGCCGACGTCGCCGACCTGTTCGCCGCTTGGCGAGCTGAACAGGGCCGCTGACCTGCAGCCGGTTCCAACCCCGCATAAGGCGTCTTCACGCATGACCACCAGGCTCGATCGAATCGCCCCCGCGCTGGCCCTGTGTGAGGCGTTCAGCGCGTTCGCGCGGGACAGCCAGCACCTCTCGCTCAAGGGCAACTGGCAGTTCGCGCTGGCGACCACCAGCACGAAGGCCGAGGCACTGAGCGGCTTTCATGCACCGGGCTACGACACCACTCGCTTCCGCGCCCTTCCCGTGCCGTCCAACTGGGCGCTCCATGGCCACGAAGCCGCGACCTACAAGGCGTTCAAGGGGGATGAGAGCCAGGGCTTCTACCTGACGCGGTTCTCCGCGCCGGCCTCGTTCACCGGCCAGCGCGTGCTGCTGCACTTCGGCGGCGTGTGGTCTTCCGCCGAAGTCTGGCTGAACGGGAAGCCGCTGGGCCGGCATGACAGCGGCTTCACGGGCTTTGCGCACGACGTCACCCACGTGCTTCGCCCCGGCGCGGAGAACACGCTGGGCGGAGAACGAGTTCCAGCAGTTGAAGGTGGAAGCCGGCTCGACGTTCTCCGGCCGGTTCACCCTTTCACTCACACGCTGAACGGCACCGACCGCCGCGATACAAGAAAGAAGGATAGAGAGACATGAACTCGCCAAAGATGGGCAACTACCGCTGGACGATCTGCGCCCTGCTGTTCTTCGCCACCACCGTCAACTACCTGGACCGCCAGGTGCTGAGCCTGCTGGCACCCGCGCTGTCTACCGAGTTCGGCTGGACCAACTCCGACTACGCCAACATCACCGCCGTCTTCCAGTTCGTCTACGCGATCTCCATGCTGTTCGCGGGCCGATTCATCGACGCCATCGGCACCAAGCGGGCGTTCCTGATCGCTGTCGCGGTGTGGTCGCTGGGCGCGTTGATGCATGCGTTCTCCGTGCCCATCGGCGGCATCCTGGCGGTGCTGGGTGTCGGGCTGCCGGTGTCGATCGTGGGCTTCATGGTGTCGCGCGCGGTGCTGGCCATCGGCGAGGCCGGCAACTTCCCGGCGGCCATCAAGGCCACGGCGGAGTATTTCCCCAAGAAAGAACGCTCGTTGGCCACAGGCATCTTCAACTCCGGTGCCAATGTCGGCGCCATCCTCGCGCCGCTGACGGTGCCCTGGATCGCCGTGACCTGGGGCTGGCAGACCGCCTTCATCGTCATCGGCGCGATCGGCTTCGTGTGGATGATCCTCTGGCAGATCTATTACGACACGCCGGAACGACAGAAACGTCTTGGCGCTCAGGAACTGGCCTACATCGGCAGCGATCCGGCACCCGTGGTTACCGACGACGGCAAGAAGGTGCCGTGGTTCCAGCTGCTCGGCTATCGCCAGACCTGGGCCTTCGCGCTGGGCAAGTTCCTGACCGACGGCGTGTGGTGGTTCTACCTGTTCTGGCTGCCCAAGTACCTCTCCTCGCAGTACGGCATGGCAACGGCCGACTTGGCGCTGCCGCTGACGGTGCTGTACAGCATGACGATGGTGGGCAGCATCGGCGGCGGCTGGTTCCCGGCCTACTTCATGAAGCGCGGCCATGCCCCGTACGACGGCCGCATGCGCGCCATGCTGGTCATCGCGTTCTTCCCGCTGGCCGTGCTGCTGGCGCAGCCGCTGGGCGGCATGAGCTTCTGGCTGCCGGTGCTGCTGGTCGGCATCGGCGCATCGGCGCACCAGGCCTGGTCGGCCAACCTGTTCACGACGGTGTCGGACATGTTCCCCAAGAAGACCGTGGCCTCCGTCATCGGCATTGGTGGCATGGCCGGCGGCTTCGGCGGCGTGGCGGTGTCCAAGCTGGGCGGCTGGGTGTTCGACTCCTACGGCGCGCGCGGCGACCTCTCCACAGGCTACATGATCATGTTCTCGCTGTGCGCCATCGCCTACCTCGTGGCCTGGGCGGTCATGAAGGCCCTCGTGCCGCGGCACAAGGAGATCACGCTGTGACGCTGCCGCTGCTGCGCTGGATGGCGGCAGCGATCTGCATCTGCCTTTCAGCGCCGGTGGCGGCCGAGGAGATGCCGTCGCGGCACATCTACGTGCTGATGGGGCAGTCCAACATGGCCGGCCGGGACACGGCCGACATGGAGGGGCAGCCGCCAGACCCGCGCATCCTGACGCTCGATGCCGCCAACCACTGGGTCGTCGCGAAGGATCCCGTCCACGCCATGACGAGCAGCATCGCCCCCGGCGTCGGCCCCGGCATGGCGTTCGCGCGGGAGATGCTGGTCTCGGCGCCCGCCGCGCAGATCGGCCTGGTGCCCACCGCCGTGGGCGGCACGCCGCTGCGGCGTTGGGTCAAGGGCGCGGACCTGTATGAGCAGGCCGTCGCCCGGGCACGTGCTGCGGCGAAGGCCGGCGTCCTGCGCGGCGTGCTGTGGCACCAGGGCGAAACGGATGCCAGGACGCAGGCCGATGCCGGCACCTACGAAGCCCGGCTGGGCCAGATGTTCAAGGACCTGCGGCAGGACCTGGGCCAGCCCGACCTGCCCATCGTCGTCGGCCAGCTGGGCGACTTCCTGGCGGCAGAGAACTTCCCCGCTGCGGCCGGCGTGCGGGAAGCCTTGCAGCAACTGCCTCGGACCTTGCCCCGCGTGGGTCTCGCGCCAGCCACCGGCCTGCAGCACAAGGGCGACCACCTCCATTTCTCGTCGGACTCGGCGCGCGAGCTGGGGCGACGTTTCGCTCACGCCATGCACACGCTTCACGCGAGCGACGTGACGGCCCTGTGGCCAACCGGGCGCATGCCAGGCGGCGCCGCCGCCCAACCCGAGACCTGGCGCTTTCCCGAACGCCGTGATGCGCTGCGCGTGACGCATGTCAGCGAGCCTGCGTTGACGCTGTACAGGGCCCCCCATCTAGGCCAGCTCGCGCCTGCCGTCATCGTCGTTCCCGGCGGCGGCTACCAGCATGTGGCGATGGACAAGGAAGGCGCCGATGTGGCCGCGTGGCTGAATGCCCAGGGCTTCACCGCCCTGGTCTTGAAGTACCGCGTGCCCGACAACCGCGAAGGTGCATTCGCCGACATCCAGCGGGCGATCCAGCTGACGCGGTCACGTTCCGCCGATTGGCAGATTGATCCCCACCGACTGGGCGTGATGGGATTCTCGGCCGGAGGCCACCTGGCGGCACGGGCGAGTACGACCTTCAGCCGATGCCCGGCCGGCACCGATGACGGCACCGAAGGTCTGTCATGTCGGCCGGACTTTGCCGTGTTGGTCTACCCCGCCTACCTGGATGACGCGGCGTCGTCATTGAGCGCGCCGCTATCCGCACGCGAGGCGATACCTCCCGTGCTGATCGTTCACAGCGAAGACGACCGCAAGTACGTCTCCGGCACCCATCAATTCCGCACCGCACTGGCGTCGGCGGGCCAGCATGTCCATGCATTGATCTACACAAGCGGCGGCCACGGCTACGGCCTGCGCAGCTGCGGGGATGCCCAGCAATGGCCTGCGGATGCGCTTCCCTGGCTCGCCGCCCAGCGCATCCGTTGACGCGCAGCCTGACGACACCGCCTCAACCCAGCCCTGATCCAGGACCGCAGCCACTGCTGCTTAGAAATTCACCTCTCGTCCTGGGTGTGCGCGTTGGAGCGGAGGACTCAGCACAGGCGCAAGGCGCCGTGGAGGATGCACTTGCCCAGCCGCACAGCCGACTGTCATCCATCCACCCTGCCCTTCACTTGGTCGGCGGCTCGAAGATGGTCGATCGACCGATGTCCCCACCCCAGCCCCACATGCGCATGACGCCTTCTTCGTACGTCGCGGCGCTTGGGCTGCAAGCCCACGGGGCATTCGACGCAACAATTCAGGACGACGGTGCCGAGGCAGAAAAGAGTTCCACGATTCGCGACGACATGCAAACGCGCCCCCCAGCGACGGCAGCCGCCATCGCCCGGGGCAGCCACCCCTTCCACGGCGATCCCTATGCCCGCTACCAAGCACTTCGCCTCCAGGGCCCGATTCACTGGACGCCGGATCTCTTCGGCGGCGCCTGGCTGCTGACGACCTTCGACGGCGTTCAGGCCGCCCTGAAGGACCCGCGGCTGTCCGCGCAGCGGACGGGCGGATGGGTCATGCGACACGCGCTGCGCGGCAGTCCGGAACGCAAGCACCTGACCGCCATGCAGCGGCTGTTCGCTCGCGCCATGCTGTTCGTGGACAAGCCCGCACACCCACGCCTGCGCTCAGTGATGCAGCACGCCTTCCGGCCCGCCCGCATCGAAGCCCTGCGCGGTCAGGTGGCGGGGCTGGTACACAATTTGATCGGGGACATCGAGCGCCGCATTCCGGCGACGGCATCCTTCGATTTCATCGAGCATTTCGCAACGCCCCTGCCCAGCCGCGTGGTCTCGCGCTTTCTCGGCCTGCGGATGGTGGACGACGCGCGGTTCCTGTCCTGGTCCTCAGGTCTGGCGGCCTTCCTGGGCGCGGTTGAACCCACGGCTGACGAAACCCGGGCCGCCCACGACAGCCTCGCGGCCATGAGCGACGAGATCGACCGGCGCATCCGCGCGGACGATCTCGAGGAAGACGGGCTGATCGCCAGCCTTGTTGAGGCGCAAGCGCAGGGCCGCATCGAAAGCCGGGAGGAACTGCTGGCCCAGTGCGTCATGCTGCTGTTCGCCGGGCATGAGACGACGCGCCATCTGCTGGGCACCGCCGTCTACTGGCTGCTGCAGGAACCAGGCCGTTGGCGCACGCTGGAAGATCCGGCCCGCGTGCGCACCTCGGTCCGGGAACTCCTGCGCTGGGACAGCCCGGTGCAGTTCACCGGTCGACGCGCGAACTGCGACTTCGACCTGTTCGGCGTGGCCCTCCGGCGTGGCGACCTGGTGTTGCCGCTGCTGGGGTCGGCCAATCGAGACCCCGCCCGCTACGGGGCCGCGAACCACCTGGACCTGGACCGCCAACTCGGCATGCCGCTGTCTTTCGGCAGCGGCCCACATGTCTGCATCGGTGCTGCACTGACGCTGATGGAGGCGGAATGCGCGCTTGGCGAGTTGGTCCGCCGATGGCCTGGCCTGCAAATGGCGGAACACAGCCCGCCGTGGATCGAGGCGCCGCTCTACAGAGGCTTGAGGCGCCTGGAACTGCATCGCGGCACGTCATCGGTTGGCGTGCCACCAGCGCACGCGCACCTGCTGCCGTAGTTGCGCCGTACGTCCGCGCCGTCGAACGCGCGGGCATTTCAGCCATGCGCCGGCAGCTGCATTCAGCGTTTCGTAGGGACAAAGACAAAGGGGCTAGCGTTTCCGCTAGCCCCTTGTTTTCCTACCAAATTTGGTAGGCGCGATTGGATTCGAACCAACGACCCCCACCATGTCAAGGTGGTGCTCTAACCAACTGAGCTACGCGCCTGAAGAGCTTCGCACTATAGCACGGATTTTTCGGTGTCGTCAAAGATTCATTTGCGACGTGCTGAACGGACGCCGCTGATGGCGCACAGATCGCGCAGCACCTTGGCCAGCCGCGTCGCATCGGACAGCTCCAGCGTGAAGCTCATCCAGGCCGTGTCGCCACCGCCCGTGCGGGGCTTGGTGGCGGCGCTGCCCTGCAGCGACTGGGTATTGACGGCCACCACGTTCATCTTCTCCTTGGCGAACACCTCCAGCACATCGCGCAGCAGGCCCTGCCGGTCGCCCGCCTCGACGAGCACATCGACCGGATAGACCGGCGCCGACTTGCCGGCCGCGTCGCCCCCACCCCAGGCCACAGCGATGACGCGCTCAGGCGAGCGACGCCGCATCTCGGCGAGGTTGCTGCAATCGCTGCGATGGATGGCCACGCCCTTGCCGCGCGTGACGAAACCCGAGATCGCGTCCGGCGGCGCGGGCCGACAGCAACGCGACAAGGTCGTGAGCAGCGAGTCGATGCCCACCACCAGCACGCCACCGCGCCCGCCGCCCGGGCTGCTGGCGCTGCGCGTGTGCCGCTGGGCCAGCAGTTCGTCCTCGTCGGCCACCGGCTCGGGCGGGCGCAGCAGCAGTTCGATGTTGCGCAGCGAGTACTCGTCCTTGCCGACCACCTCGAACAGCGCATCCGCCCCCTTGAAGCCCAGCCGAGCAGCGAGCTCATCGAGCTTGAGCGCCGTCTTGCCCTCGCGCTGCAGCAGCTTCTCGACGAGCTCGCGGCCCTTGGCGATGGTCTGCGCCTGTTGCAGCGCGTTGAACCACGCCCGCACTTTGGCACGCAAGCGCTGGCTCTGCAGGTAGCCCAGCTCGGGGTTGAGCCAGTCCAGCGACGGGCCGCCCTCCTTGATGGCGATGATCTCCACTGTCTGGCCGCTGTGCAGCGCCGTGTTCAGCGGCAGCATCTGGCCGTCGATGCGGGCGCCGCGGCAGCGGTGGCCCAGGTCGGTGTGCACCGCGTAGGCGAAATCCACCGGCGTCGCGCCGGCCGCCAGCTCGACGATGGTGGCCTGCGGCGTGAAGACGTAGATGCGGTCGTCAAACACCGCCCCGCCCTCGCCCTGCACGGTGTCACGCTCCCAGGCCAGCAGCTGGTTCAGCACCGCCTTGCGCGCGCGCGCCACCTGCTCCTCGAACTCCCCGGCCGCACTGACCCCGGCGTAGCCCCGCGCGCCGGCTTCCTTGTAGGCCCAATGCGCCGCCACGCCGTGCTCGGCATGGTCGTGCATCTCGCGCGTACGGATCTGCACCTCCATCGCACGGCCGTCGGCGCCCAGCACCACGGTGTGCAGCGACTGGTAGCCGTTGGGCTTGGGCTTGGCGATGTAGTCGTCGAACTCACCGGGCACCGGCGTGTAGACCTCATGCAGTCGCGCCAGCACGCCATAGCAGTCGGCCACGGTGGCGACGATGACGCGCAGCGCCCGCAGGTCGAACACACGGTCCAGCGACAGCGCCTTGCCCTGCATCTTCTTGTGGATGCTGTAGAGGTGCTTGGGCCGCCCCTGCACCTCGGCCGTGATGCCCTGCGCCTGCAGGTCGCTCTGCAGCGCGGCTCGCGCAGCCTCGATGCGATGCTCGCGCTCCACACGCTTTTCCTGCAGCCCCTTGGCCAGCGCCTTGTAGGCCTCGGGCTCGCGGAATCGGAACGCGAGATCTTCCAGCTCCCACTTGATCTGCCAGATGCCCAGCCGGTTGGCCAGCGGCGCGAACACAGCCTGCGACTCCGCCGCTAGCTCCGCCGGGCACGGCTGCTTGCTGGCGGCATGCCAGCGCAGCGTCTGCAGCCGCGAGGCCAGTCTCAGCAGCACCACGCGCAGGTCTCGTGAGAAAGCCAGCAGCATCTTGCGCACGCGCTCGGTCTGCTCGGCCTTCTGGTCGGTGCTGACCCGAGCGCTGCGCGCCGCGCGCTGCATCTGCACGAGCTTGCGCGTGTGCGTGACGAGGCTGGCATGGCTGTCGCCGAACGCCTTGGCGACGATCTCCTCGGGCTTGGCGAGGAAGTCCGCCGCATAGACCAAGTAGGCCGCCGCCTGCAACTCCTGCGCGGCGCCGATGCCGTGCAGGATGGCGGCCACGCCGTCGGCATGGGCCAGCGCGTTCTCGCCGGTGTCCAGCGTCTCAGCCGCTAGCAACGGCTCGGCGAAGGCCCGCGCCCGGGCGACTTCGGCATGGGAATGTCCGGTGCTGGCATCCAGCAGCGCGACGATGGGGGCCGCGTGTGCGCCCTCCGGCATCAAGCCTGTCTTCATGAACTCAGGAAATCGGTGACGAGGGTGATCTGGTCATCGTGGATCAGCGTGGGCGCATGCCCGACGCCGGGCAGCTCCACCAGGTGTGCGCGCGGCCCGCGTTGCGTCATCGCGCGGGCCGTGTCGGCGCCCAGCAGATCGCTGTCGGCGCCGCGAATCAGCAGCGTGGGGCAGCGGAGCTGGTCATACACGGCCCACAGCGCCGCCTCTCCGGCCGCCGCCACTTCGGGCGTCACGGCCGCGAACGGCACGGCGATGGCCGGGTCGTAGCGCAGCACCCAGGCCTCGCCCTCCTGACGGAACAGCGGCTCGGACAGTGCCAACCACTGGGCATCGGTGTGCGGGCCAAAACCTTCGGAGATACCGCGCAGGTAGGCAGCGCCTTCCGCCAGCGAACCGAAGCTCAGCGCCTTGCCCAAGTAGGTGCCGATGCGCGCCAGCGCCTCGAAGCGAATCGCCGGGCCCACGTCGTTCAGCACCAACCGACGGATGAAGCCGTCCGGGTGGGCGCCGCCGCGCAGGGACGCCACGCCCAGCCCGATGAGCCCGCCCATGGACGTGCCGACCCAGTCCACCTGGGCCACGTCCAGGCGCGCCAGCAGGGTGACCATGTCCGACACATAGGTCGGGATCTGGTAGGCGCCGGGCTGGCGCAGCCAGTCGGAACGGCCACGGCCGGCCACATCCGGGCAGATGACGCGCCAGCGCCTGCTCAGCGTGCGGGCCAGCGTGTCGAAGTCCCGGCCCTGACGCGACAGCCCGTGCACGCAGACCAGCACCGGCGCGTCCGCGCTCGGGCCGGCCCATTCCCAATAGGCCATGCGGTGCAGGCCGGTGGCGTCCAGGCAATCGACGAAGCGCAACGCGGGCTGGGTCATGATGCAATCCTTTCAAGTCATCGTAGCAACCCGAGAGGACTCCTCCCATGTTGAAAGGCAAGACCGCCCTCGTCACGGGCTCCACCAGCGGCATCGGCCTGGGCATTGCGCTGGCCCTTGCACGCCAGGGTGCCAACGTCATCCTGAACGGCTTCGGCGATGCCGACACGCCACGCGCCGAGGTCGCCGCGCTGGGCGTCAAGGTGGGCTACCACGGCGCCGACATGGGCAAGCCCGACGAGATCGCCGCCATGGTGGCCTATGCGCAGGCCGAGTTCGGCGGCATCGACATCCTCGTCAACAACGCCGGCATCCAGCATGTGGCCAAGGTGGAGGACTTCCCCGTGGAAAAGTGGGACGCCATCATTGCCATCAACCTGAGCTCGGCCTTCCACACCACGCGGCTGGCGCTACCCGGCATGCTGGCCAAGGGCTGGGGACGCATCCTGAACCTGGCCTCGGTGCACGGGCTGGTCGCGTCGGCGCAGAAGTCGGCCTACGTGGCGGCCAAGCACGGGCTGGTGGGCTTCACCAAGAGCGTGGCGCTGGAGACGGCCACGACGCCGGTGACCGTCAACGCCATCTGCCCGGGCTGGGTGCTGACGCCGCTGGTGCAGAAGCAGGTGGACGCGCTGGCCACCCGCGACGGCGTGGACAACGACGAGGCCAAGCGGCGCCTGCTGGCCGAGAAGCAGCCCTCGCTGCAGTTCACGACGCCAGACGAGCTGGGCGCTCTGGCCGTGTTCCTGTGCTCGGACGCCGCCGCCAACGTGCGCGGCCAGGCCTGGTCGATGGACGGCGGCTGGACGGCTGTCTGAGGGCGCGTCAGCGCGGCGACGACTCGCGCGTCAGCTGCACGCTGCCGCTGACGTTCACGGTCACGCTCGCTTTGCCCGCCTCGGTGGGCAGGGCCGCGTCCGCCATGGCGCCCTTCATGCGCATCTCGGCCATCATGGGCCGCATGACCTGCCCCTCGTCGCCGGCGATGCTGACCTCGCCCACTACATAGCCGCCGTAGCCAAACTGCCTAGCGTAATCCGCCGCCTTGGCGCGGTAGCGGGCAATGGCCTGGGCGGTGATGTCGGCCTCCGCCTTCTCGCGCGCCTCGCGCGACAAGCTGTAGCCGACGCGGGAAATGCTCAGCGTGCTGATGCGGCCGGTCAGCTGCGCGATGGCGGCCGTGTCGCGGCCTTCCACCTGCAGCTCGGCGCTGCCCTGCCAGCCATTGATCTTGCCGGTCTTGGGATCGTGGCGCGGGTACAGCGAGAAGCCGCCCGTCTGCACGTCCACCTGGCCAGGCTTGGCCAGCTTGCGCGCTTCGGCAAGCGCCGCGTCCAACGCCTGCTTCAGTGCGGCCTGCACGGCCGTCGGGTCGACGCCCTCACGGGAGGTCGAGAAGCTCACACCCAGCACATCACGCGTGACCTCGGCGGTCGCGCTGGCTGACAGGCTCAGTCGCTCGCGCGGCGGCTCCACAGCGTGGGCAGCGCCGGCAAGCACGAGGGCGGGCAACAAAATCAGCGAACGCATGGCATCTCCTTTGAACCGGGCCGCGCCAGCTTAGCCGCCCCACATGGCAACCAGCTGTAACGGTTGCCTGCCGTCCTACAGCCCCGGGTTTCAAACCTGCACACAATGCCGCTGTTACAAATTCAGGAAGCGCGATGAACAACGCCGCGAACCCCCGCCAGAACCGCATCCTCGTCGTCGATGACGACGCCCGCATCCGTGACCTGCTGCGCCGTTACCTGACGCAGGAAGGCTTCGACGTGCTGCTGGCCGAGGACAGCCGCGCGCTGAACAAGCAGCTCACCCGCGAGACGGTGGACCTGATCGTGCTGGACCTGATGCTGCCCGGCGAGGATGGCCTGACCATCTGCCGCCGCCTGCGCGCCGCCAACGACACCACGCCCATCATCATGCTCACCGCCAAGGTCGAGGACGTGGACCGCATCGTCGGCCTGGAAGTGGGCGCCGACGACTACCTGGCCAAGCCCTTCAACCCGCGCGAACTGCTGGCCCGCATCAACGCCGTGCTGCGCCGCCGTCCACCGCCGGAAGCGCCCGGCGCGCCGAGCAAGGAGCCGATGACCGTCACTTTCGGCCCGTTCGAGTTCGACTTGGCGCTGCGCCGACTGACCAAGAACGGCGAGCAACTGCCGCTGACGACCGGCGAGTTCTCCATGCTCAAGACGCTGGTGCGCCACCCGCGCCAGCCGCTGTCCCGCGACAAGCTGGCCCAGCTGGCACGCGGTCGCGAGTTCGAGCCCTTCGATCGCAGCCTGGACGTGCAGATCTCACGCCTGCGCAAGATGCTGGAGGCCGACCCGGCCCAGCCGCGCTACATCCAGACGGTGTGGGGCGTGGGGTACGTGTTCGTCCCGGACGAGAACACATGAGCCCCTCGCCCAATCTTGCCTCGCTGAACGCAGGCAAGCCTGGTCGGGCCCCCGAGAGGGGCGCGATGCTTGCCGGCTCGACCGGCAAGCACATCGCCACAGGGGACGGCTTGGGGCGGCCCGGCGCTCGGCCCGAACACGCCCCGACCCACTGATGCCTCGCCCCCACCTGGCACTGAACCTCTTCTGGCGCACCTTCGCCTGGCTGGCCCTGCTGCTGGCCGGTGCGGTGCTGGCCTGGCAATACACCTTCAAGCTGCTGGAGGCGCAGCCGCGCGCGCTGGAATCGGCCGAGCAGCTGGCCGGCCTCGTCAAGCTCAGCCGCATCGCACTGGAGCACACCGACCCGATCAACCGCGTCGCAGTCATCACGTCGATGTCGCGCGGCGACACGGTGCAGGTGCGCGTAGCCGAGCAGTCCGACAGGTGGCTGCCCTACAACACCAGCAGCTTCTCCGAGCGCCTGGCCGCCGAGCTGCGCCAGACGCTGGGCGAAGGCACGGTCGTGGCACGCAGCGTCAACGACACGCCTGGGCTGTGGGTGCGCTACACCGTGGGCCAGGACGCCTTCTGGCTGCGCACCAGCCCCGCGCCGATGGCGATCTCGCTGGCCAGCAACTGGTGGTGGGTGCTGATCGCGCTGCTGGCCACCATCGTCGGCTCGGCGCTGATCGCCCGCCTCATCAACCAGCCGCTGCGCGAACTGGCCGACGCGGCCGGCCGCATCCGTGACGGCGAGTACGACTCGCGCCTGGACGAGAACACCATGACCAGCGAGATCCGCGAGGTCAACATGGGCTTCAACCGCATGGCCCGCGAGCTCGCCAAGCTGGAGGAGGACCGCGCCGTCATGCTCGCCGGCATCTCGCACGACCTGCGCACGCCGCTGGCCCGGCTGCGGCTGGAAACCGAGATGAGCGTCAGCGACGAGCAGGCACGGCACTTCATGGCGCAGGACATCGACCAGCTCGACGCCATCATCAGCAAGTTCATGGACTACGCGCGCCCGAACGAAACACAGCTGCGCCCGGCGCGGCTGGCCGACATCGTCGAGCGCGAGGTCCAGGGCTTCCGTGACCCCGACCAGATCCGCTTCCGCGTGCAGGTCGGCGCGGCGCTGAAGGTGCGGGTGGACGACACCGAGCTGGGCCGCGTGCTGCTCAACCTGTTCGAGAACGCCCGCCGCTACGGCCATCAGCCGGGCGAGCCCGCACGGGTCGAGGTCAGCGCCAGCCGCCAGGGCGCCTGGGTGGAGCTGCGCGTGCGCGACCACGGCCCCGGCGTGCCCGCCGACCGCCTGACCCGGCTGACCACCCCGTTCTACCGTGGCGACGCCGCACGCACGGCCGCCAGCGGCGCCGGGCTGGGGTTGGCCATCGTCGAGAAATCCGTGCAGCGCCTGGGCGGGCAGTTGTCCATCAGCAACTCGCCCGAGGGCGGCCTTTTGACAGTGCTCAAACTCCAGTCGGCCTGAGCTACGCTGAGGCTCTCGCCCACCGCCAGGCACCTGCCTGCCACCATGCCACGGGTCGCCCTCCTGCTTGCGCTGTTGCTTCACGCCGTCGCCGCCCAGGCGCAGCCGCGCGTGCTGGAGATGCTGGTCTACCCGAACGCCGGCGTGTTCGAGCTCGCACCCGGCAAGGGCCCTGGCGGCCCGGGCGGCGCGATGCTGCAACGCCTTCAGACGCTCAGCGGGGTGACGCTCAACCAGCAGTTCATGCCCATCCCGCGGGCGATGCTGACCGTCAGGCAGGCCGCCGGACACTGCGCGGTCGGCGTGACGCGCACGCCGGAACGGGAAGGCCTGCTGATGTGGGCCGGCCCTTGGGCGCGGGCGGCATCGACCGTCTATGCCCGCGCCGACGACCCGCGCACCCTCCACCATCCGCAAGAACTGCGCGGCAGCAGCATCGTCGTGCTGCGCGACTCCGCACTGGCCGATTGGCTCAAGACGCAGGGCATCCCGGCCACGCTGGTCAAGGACAACACCACCGGCCTGCGCATGCTGCAGGCGCGGCGCGTGGACTACTGGCTGGCCAACGACCTGGCCGCGCAATTCATCATCCGTGCCGAAGGCGGCGCCACGCCACGCGCGCTGCACAGCTTCGAGCGCATGGATCTCTATGTGGGCTGCCACCCGGGCACCGACCCCGCCGCCGTCGCCGCGTTGGACGCAGCCATCGCCCAGCTGCGCCGCAACGGCGAGCTGGCGGAGTTCGGGCTGCGCTGAAGGCCGCAGCTTGCCAGCAAGGCCGGCTGCTGCGCTAATTCAAAGACCATGCCGACAACCGCCCTGCTTGCGCTGCTTTCGGGCCTGGCCACGGCCTCCCAGGCACCAACGCTGGAGATCGTGGTCTACCCGAACGCCGGCCTCTTCGAGGTGGAGGAAGGGCGTTTCACCGGCCCCGGCGCGCCCATGCTGGCCCGGCTGCAGGCCCTCAGCGGCGTGCGCCTGACGGCACGCTCACTGCCCATCGCCCGTGCGCTGCAGCCTGGCGTGCTCAAGCCCGGCGCCTGCCTCGTCGGGCTGCCACGCACGGCCGAGCGCGAGGCGCTCTACCGTTGGGCCGGCCCCTGGTCCAGCAGCAGCATCACGCTGTACGGCCGGGCGGCCGAGACGCGCCGCGTCGACGGCCCCGACGACATGCGGGGCACCCAGATCGCCGTGCTGCGCGAGGCCCTGCCGGCTGCCTGGCTGAAGGAGCGCGGACTGCCCGGCTACGAAGTCAATGACGTGGCTACCGGCCTGCGCATGCTGCAGGCCGGCCGCGTGGACTACTGGCTGGGCAACGATGTCGTGACCCGCTTCGCGATACGGGCCGGCGTCGAAGGACCGGCGCCACGCGTGCTCTACAGCTTCGGTCGCATCGACCTGCACATGGCCTGCCATCCGCAGACGCCAGCCGAACTGGTCGAACGCCTGCACACCAGCCTCGACCAGCTGCGCCGCAGCGGCGAGCTGGTGGACTTCGGCCTGCGCTGACAGGCGCGAGAGCCATGCAGCCCCGCAGCCTGGCCAGACAAAACACCCGCGCCCGTCGCTGCCAATGCTCAGGCTGCGCCGCGAGTCATGGCTGCGCTTTGTGCCTAGTTCGAGGGCGTTGTGACGTGACTTTGAGGCACGGCCGAACAACGTTCCCCCGCTGAGGCCAGCAGGCAAACGGCGCGGGCTTCCATCGCGCGGCCCTCGCCCACCGGGCCCATCTTCTCGGCCGTCTTGGCCTTCACGTTGATCTGGCCCACCTCCACCGCCAGCACCGCCGCCAGCCGCTCGCGCATGGCCGGGATGTGCGGCGCCATCTTGGGCGCCTGAGCAATGATGGTGGCGTCCAGGTTCACCAGAGCCCAGCCCGCCTCGCGCACGCGGCGGTAGGCCTCGGCCAGCAGCACCATGGAGTCGGCGCCCTTGAACTCGGCCGCTGTGTCGGGAAAGAGCTTACCGATGTCGCCTAAGGCGGCGGCGCCCAGTAGCGCGTCCGTGATGGCATGGGCCAACGCGTCGGCATCGGAGTGGCCCAGCAGGCCGTGGCTGTGCGGGATGGTGATGCCGCCCAGGATCAGCGGCCGGCCGGTGACGAGCTGGTGGGTGTCCCAGCCCTCGCCGATGCGCAGGGAAGAAGCGATGCTCATGCACCGGATTGTCGGCGCAAGCCGACAGCGCCGACCCGGCCCCCGCATCACAGGCATTAACCTGCGCCCATGCCGAGCTGTCTGTTCCCCCTGCCGTGGCCGCGCCTGCTGAGCGCGACGCTGGCACTGTGGGCGGGCCCAGGCGTGACGGCCACGCCGGCGCTCAAGCTGCTGGCCTTTCCCGTGCCTGGCCTTTATGACCTGGCCGAGGACGGCAGCGTCGCCGGCCCGGGCGGCCTGCTGATGAACCGGCTGATCGCGGCCAGCGGGCTGCGGGCGAGCACCGAGGTGATGCCGGTGCCGCGCGCCTTCAGCACGCTGATGTCGCCACCGCCGGGCTGCATCGTCGGCATGGTGCGCACCCCGGAGCGCGAGACCACGCTGCAGTGGGTGGGGCTGGTGTCGCGCGCCGAACTCGCGGTCTATGCGCGCAGCGGCGAACGCCCGCTGCCCGAGGCCAGCCCGCCGCTGACGAGCCTGCGCGGCCGGCGCGTCGTCGTCGTGCGGGACACGGCCATGGCCGCCCAGCTGCGCGAGCTGGGCGTGCAGGCGCAGGAGGTCAGCAGCAATGTCAGCGCCCTGCGCATGCTGCAGGTCAGCCGCGTGGACTACTGGTACACGCACCAGCTGCTGGCCGAGCCCGCCGCCCGTGCCACTGGCGGCACGCCCATCCAGGCGTTGCTGAGCATCGCCCGCATCGACGGCTACCTGGCTTGCAACCCCGCCGTCCGCGCCGCCGACATCGACGCCCTGCGCAAGGCACTGCAGCAGCTGCGCCGCGAAGGCGCGCTGGCCGAGTTCGGTCTGCGCTGAGGTCGCCGGCGCCTGCTATGGTGCCGCGCCATGCGTCGCCCTGCCCTCTGCTTCCTGCTCGCGCTGCTGACCAGCGCCCACGCTCCCGCCCAACCGCCCACGCCTGCGCAGCAGACCGCGGCGCGCCCGCGCGTGGGCCTGGTGCTGTCCGGCGGCGGCGCGCGCGGGCTGGCCCACATCGGCGTGCTGCGGGTGCTGGAGGAGCTGAAGGTGCCGGTGGACCTGGTCGTCGGCACCAGCATGGGCGCCGTCGTCGGCGGCGCCTACGCATCGGGCCGCAGCGTCGACGAGCTGGAGGCCCTGGTGAAGAGCGCCAACTGGGACGCCATCCTGGCCGACCGCCCGGCGCGCGAGCGCCTGGCCATCCGCCGCCGCGAGGACGACGAGCGCCTGCCCTCGCGCATCGAGTTCGGCTTCGACCTGCGCCACGGCGCCCGCCTGCCGGCCGGGGCCGCCGGCAACGGCCAGCTGGAGGCCACGCTGACGGCGCTTCTGCCGGCCCAGCGCCTGGACGACCCGCTGCGTCGCCTGCCCCTCCCCTTCCGCGCCGTGGCCACCGACCTGCTCTCCGGCGCCATGCTGGACCAGGCCGACACGCCACTGTTCGAGGCGCTGCGAGCGTCGATGGCCGTGCCCGGCGTGTTCTCGCCGCTGCGCATCAACGGCCGGCCGCGCGTGGACGGCGGCCTGGTGCGCAACCTGCCCATCGACATCGCCCGCCAGCTGGGGGCCGACATCATCATCGCCGTCAACGTCGGCACGCCGCTGCTGGAGGACCGCGAGATCACCAGCGCCGTCATGGTGGCCAACCAGATGCTGCAGATCCTGACCGAGCAGAACGTGCAGCGCTCGCTGCGCGAACTGCGGCCGCAGGACATCGTCATCGACCCCGACCTCGGCGGCATGGGCTTCATGGACTTCCAGCACGCCGACGAGGCCATGCGCACCGGCCGGCGCGCCGCACTGGCGGCGGGCGAGCGCCTCGCGGCACTGGCCGCCCCAGCCGCGCAGGCCGCGCTGCAGGCGCAGCGCCTGGGACTGCCGGAGGCCGCGCTGGGGGCACTGCCGCTGGGCGAGCTGACCATCACCGGCACCCGCCGCCTCAACCCCGAGGCCTTGCGCGCCGAGCTGGGGCTGCGCCCTGGCGACGCGATCGGCCGCACCGAGCCGAGCCGCGCCGTCGAGCGGCTGGACGGCACGGGCGCGCTGGAGCGCATCGAGACCGAGATCGACGACCGCGACGGCCGCCGCGACGTCGAGTTCCGGCTGACCGAGGCCGACTGGGCCGCCAGCCGGCTGCGCCTGGGGCTGGAGCTGTACAGCGACTTCGCCGACGCCAGCAGCTACTCGCTGGTGGCCATGCACGTGGCCGACTGGCTCAACCCCTGGGGTGCCGAGCTGCGCAGCGTGGCCCGCATCGGCACCACGCGCGGGCTGAACACCGAGTTCCACCAGCCGCTGGGCCCGGGCTCGCGCTGGTTCGCGTCCGCCAAGCTGGGCTACGAGGCCGGTGCCAGCGACATCTTCAACCAGGGCCAGCGCGCGCTGCGCCTGTCCAGCAGCCTGACCAGCGCGCAGCTGGAGCTGGGCCACCGCGTGGCCGGCCTGGGCGACGTGCGGCTGGGCATCGGCCGGCTGCGCGCCAGCAACGAGGTGGTACTGCCTCTGCTGAGCGGCAGCCGCGCCTCCAACACCTACAGCCAGCAGTACCTGGAGCTGCACACCGACACGCTGGACTCGCTGGCCTTCCCCAGCCGCGGCCAGTGGACGACAGCGCGCATCGAATGGCTGCAGCCGCGCGGCGAAGGTGGCGTTGTCAACGCCTCGCTGCTGGGGCTGACGGCCTTCCGCCTCGGCGAATGGGCCGGCCAGCTCTACGGCGAGTACGCCCATGCCGAGCGCGGCCAGGCACGGTCGCTCGGCGGCTACCTGCGCCTGTCGGGCACGCCCGACGGCGCGCTGCTGGGCGAGAACATGCTGCTGGCCCGCCTCGTGATGGCACGCCGCATCGGCCAGATGCCGGTGGGCCTGGGCGGCGCCGTGCGCATGGGCTTCTCGCTGGAGAGCGGTGCCGTGGGCAACGGCGCCGGGCTGAAACTGTCCAACCTGCCGCGCCACGGCTGGCAGCAGGCCGCCAGCGGCTTCCTCAGCGTGGATACGCGCTTCGGGCCATTCTTTCTCGCCGTGGGCGCCACGCGCGGCGGGCACACGTCGGCCTACCTGCTGCTGGGACCGACGTGGTGAGGACCGCTGGACGGCTCGTCAGCGGACGAACCGATTGCCGCGCGACAGAATGGTCAGGTCCACGAAACTGCTGCCATGGCGATTGCCATTGGCGTAGTTGAGAACGAAACCGTTCAGGTCCACGCGCCCCAGCGAGCCCATCGCGGCCAGCACCCCCTCGCGGGTGAGCTTCGCGGGCCCGGCCTTCTTAAGTGCGACCACCAGCGCCTTGGCGGCCAGGCAGGACTCCAGCGACGTGTAATTCAGCTTCGCGCCGTTGAACGACTCCAGCGCGTCCGCGCACTCCTTCACCACCGGCCGCGAGGCATGGCTGGCCGCCCGGGGTGCCGGCATCACCTGCGCCACCACCGTGCCTCGGGCGGCCCCCCCGATACCATCGGCCAGCTCATCCGGATTGACGAACGAAAGCGCGGCCACGGGCACGTGCGAACTGATGTCGGCCGTGATCTTCAAGTAATCGGCCACCGGCGGGTGCTGAGTGGTCACAAACACATAGTGCGGCGCACTGCCGAGCAGTGCATCGACCTGCGCCTTGCTCAGCGCCACGCCGCGCTTGACCAACACGCCCGGCGGCTTGGGCAGGCCGGCGGCGACGTGGGCTGCGGCAACCGCCTCATAGTTGCTGCGGCCCACTTCGTCGTCATAGGACAGCACGGCGGTCTTGTTCGCACCGACCTCGCGCTTTGCCTCCAGGATCTTCGCCGCCTCGTCCTGGTAAGACGCCCTGATCGTGAACACATTGGGATGGCTGCGCAGGCTCAGCGACCCGCTGAACGGCGCGAAGAACAACACCCGATTCCTGGCCGCAAGCGGCAGCGCGTCAAGGCTGGCGGTGGCCGAGCTGTAGCCGAACAAGGCAACCGCCTTGTGCTTGTCCAGCAACTGCAGGGTGTTGTCGGCCGCCCGCTTGCGATCGTTGGCGTTGTCCAGCGTCACCAGATGGATGGCACGCCCCAGCGCACCGCTCGCATTCACGCGGGCGAACACGGCCTGTGCGCCATCGCGCATGTCGCGACCGATGTCTGCATTGGCGCCACTGAGCGCGACTGACTGTCCGATCACGATGTCATCAGCGAACACGGCGGGGGCAACGGCAGCCAACAAGGCCGCAAGCAAAGTTTTCAAAACATCTCCTGGCAACTACCAATTGTCAGGATGTTAGTTGACCCAACCCAGGTCACCATTCAACGGACAACAAGCAGATGCGCTGCAAGCGCGAAGTCCTCCGGCCACGTCACCTTGAAGTTGGCCATCGACGCGCGCACCAGCTGCGGCGCCAGGCCCAGCGCCTCGACGGCGCTGGCCTCGTCGGTCGCCGCAGCACCCATCGCCGACAACGCCTGCTCGACAAGGCCGAGGCGGAACATTTGCGGCGTCTGCGCCGCCCACTTGTCGCGCCGGTCCACGGTGGCAGTGACGCGGCCGTCGGCGCTGCCGGCCTTCAGCGTGTCGGCAATCGGCTGAGCGAGCAGGCCGCCGACGGCGTCGTGCTCACACGCGTCAATCAGCGCATCGACCCACGACGGCTGCAGCAGGCAGCGGGCGGCGTCATGCACCAGCACCCAGTCATCGTCCGTCGCACCCCGGCGGCGCAGATCGGCCAGGCCGCCCAGCACGCTGTCGGCCCGGCTCGCGCCACCCACACGTGCCACCCATGCGCTACAGCCCGGCAATGCGGCCTCGAAGCGGTCATCGGCCGGCGACAGCACCACCAGCGTCTGCACGAGGCGCGGCACGGCCGCCAGCGCGGCCAGCGTATGGGCCAGCATGGGGCGGCCGGCGATCTCGACGTACTGCTTGGGCATGCCGGCGCCGGAGCGCTCGCCGATGCCGGCGGCGGGAACGAGGGCGAAGAAACGGGGAACGGTCATTGGCCGCATTTTCAAGGTCAACCGACAATCGCGCCGTCATGCTGATCTCCGACCTCCGCCAACGCCTGCGCGCGCTGGGCGCCAACCCTGCCCATGAGTCCCGCGTGCTGCGCCACTGGCTGCAGCTCCTCCCGCTGGACGCCGGCAAACAACCGCTGCAGGGCTGGCTGCCCAAGGCCGTCATGGCCGCGCTGCCGGACCTGTTCGCCGAGCTGGACGCGCTGCTGACCGTGAAGAGCGAGCATGCCGGCGGCGACGGCATCTCGGCGCGCCTGCTGCTGGGCCTGGCAGATGGCCAGACCGTGGAGACCGTGCTGCTGCCGCGCGACGGCGTCTGCGTGTCCAGCCAGGTGGGCTGCGCGGTGGGCTGCCGCTTTTGCATGACCGGCGTGGACGGGCTGATCCGCCAGGTCGGCAGCGGCGAGATCGTGGCCCAGGTGCTGCTGGCGCGGCGCCGCAACGCCAGGCTGAAGAAGGTCGTCTTCATGGGCATGGGCGAGCCAGCGCACAACCTGGCCAACGTGCTGGACGCTGTTCGGCTGCTGGGCCGCGAGGGCGGCTTCGCGCACAAGCAGCTGGTGTTCTCCACCGTAGGCGACGAGCGCGCCTTTGCCGCGCTGAACGAAGCCGAGGTCAAGCCGGCGCTGGCACTGAGCCTGCACACAACCGATGCCGACAAGCGCGCCTATCTGCTGCCGCGCGCGCCACGCATCTCGCCGGAAGACTTGGTGGAGGCCGCCGACGCCTACGCCCGCGCCAGCGGCTACCCCATCCAGTACCAGTGGACGCTGCTGAACGGCGTCAACGACGGGCCGGAGGAGCTGGACGGCATCGTGCGCCTGCTCAAGGGCCGCTACGGGCTGCTGAACATGATCCCGTTCAACAGCAACGAGGGCCTGCCCTTCCAGCGCCCCAGTTGGGAACGCGCGCGCGCCATTGCGGCCGAGCTGTCCGCGCGCGGCGTGCTGACCAAGCTGCGCGATTCCGCCGGCCAAGACGTCGAGGGCGGCTGCGGCCAGCTGCGCGCCCGCGAGGCCAAGGGCCGCCCGGCGCGGGTTGTGAGGATTCACGCCTGACGCAGGCAACAGCCACCAGAAACGGTGGCTCCCGGCCGAGGCCGCCGCCACAGAATGCGCCCGCCGCATCAGGAATGCGAGAAGACAGCCCCCCCGGAGGAGAGATGACCCGACTTCACGCATTCGCCCGCCGCGCCCGCCTGGCCACGCTGATCGCCGGCACCGCGCTGTGCCTGCAGGCCGGCGCCGCCACCACCGTGCACAAATTCGAACCCACGGCGCAGCTGGGCGGCAACACGCTGCAGCTCAACGGCAAGGGCACGCGCGTGCGCCTGGTGTTCAAGGCCTACGACATGGGTCTGTACACCACCCGCCGCGCCAGCACGCCGGCTGAGCTGCTGACGCTGCCCGGGCCGAAGCGGCTGCAGTTCACGGCGCTGCGCGAACTTCAGGGCACCGAGCTGGGCCGCCTGTTCCTGCGCGGCATGGGCGACAACGCGCCCAGCGCCCAGCTGACCCGGCACACGCTGTCCACCACGCGGCTGATCGAGATCTTCTCGGGCAAGCCCAAGCTGATGCCCGGCGACACCTTCGCGATGGATTTCATCCCCGGCAAGGGCACGCAGTTCTACATCCAGGGCCAGGCCCAGGGCGAGCCGGTCGGCGACGACGAGTTCTTCTCGCTGGTGCTGCGCATCTGGTTTGGCGACATGCCGGCCGACGTCAAGCTGCGCGACGCACTGCTGGACGGCGGTCGGGACTGACACCCTCGCCCCGGGCCTAGGATGGGGCATCGCCAGGCCCCATCGCCCGCATGAAAACCGCCGTCTTCAGCGCCCGCCGCTACGACCAGTCGCTGCTCAGCCAGGCCAACGCCCAGGCTGGCCATGAGCTCGTCTTCATCCAGGACCGCCTGACCGCCGACACCGCGCGGCTGGCTGAAGGCTGCGCGGCCGTGTGCGTGTTCGTCAACGACAACGTGGACGCCGCCGTGCTGGCTCGCCTCGCGGCGCAGGGCACACGCATCGTCGCGACACGCTCCACTGGCTACAACCACATCGACGCGGCCGCCGCCGCCACGCTGGGCGTCGCCGTCGTGCGCGTGACCGACTACTCGCCGCACTCGGTGGCCGAATTCGCCGTCGGGCTGCTGCTGGCCGTCAACCGCAAGATCGCCCGCGCCAGCCTGCGCACCCGCGAGGGCAACTTCGAGCTCGACGGGCTGATGGGCTTCGACCTGCACGGCAAGACCGTGGGTGTGATCGGCACGGGCAAGATCGGCGCCATCTTCGCGCGCATCCTGCACGGCTTCGGCTGCACGCTGCTGGGGCATGACCTGACCCCCAACCCAGCCTTCGAGGCGCTGGGCGGGCGTTACGTGCCGGTGGCCGAGCTGATGGCGCAGTCCGACGTCATCTCGCTGCACTGCCCGCTGTTCGAAAGCACGCACCACATCGTCAACGCGGCCTCGCTGGCAGGCGTGAAGCGCGGCGCCATCCTCGTCAACACCAGCCGGGGCGGCCTGGTGGACACCGAGGCGGCCGTCCAGGCGCTCAAGACGGGCCAGCTGGGCGGCCTGGCCCTGGACGTCTACGAGCAGGAGGCCAGCCTGTTCTTCCAGGACCTGTCGTCCACCATCATCACCGACGATGTGATCCAGCGCCTGGTGTCCTTCCCCAACGTCATCGTCACCGGCCACCAGGCCTTCTTCACCGTCGAGGCCATCGGCCAGATCATGGCCACGACGGTCGAGAGCCTGAGCGACTTCGAAGCCGGGCGGCCGCTGCGCAACCGCATTCCCGCGTAGGGGCTTGTCCATCTCTGCCTAGAATCCGCACCCATGCGTCGCTGGTTCCTCGCCCTGATGGCCCTGTTCGTCGCCGCCCAGATGAGCTGGGCGGGCGCGCAGCTGTGCTGCGTGGCCGAACTGGCGCCGCAGCAGACCGAGCAGTCTGTCGCGGCCCATGACGCCGTGCCTGGCGAGGCGCAGGCCGTCTGCGAGACCGGCCATTGCCACTGCCACCACGCCGGCTGCGCCGCGCCGCTGGATGAACGGCGCGCCCATCCGGCGCGCCAGGCCGCACCGCCCGAGCCGGCCGCGCTGAGGCAGCCCAAGTCCCACATCCCTGCCGGGCTCGAACGCCCCGACTGGCTGCGCGCCTGAGTCGGCGCGTCGCTTTCACCCCCCTTCCCTGACGAAGCGAGGCACCCGCCGGGTGCCCCGACGCGCCGAACTGCCTGCCGTTGTTCCACCACCGGAGAGTTCGATGCGATCCCTGTTCCCGGCGCTGCTGTTGGCGCTGGCCCCTGGCGTGTCCCACGCCCTCACGCTGGCCGAGGCGCAAGCCCTGGCCCTGACCCACAACCCCGAACTGGCCCAGGCGCGGCTGGAGCTGCAGGCGCTGCAAGGTGCCGAACTGCAGGCCGGCGCGCGACCCAACCCCGAGCTGGGCCTGCTGCTGGAGGACACCCGTGCCGCCACACGCAGCAGCACCGTCCAGCTCAGCCAGGCGCTGGAGCTGGGTGGCAAGCGCGCCGCCCGCATGGCCGCCGCCGTACAGGCCCGCGAGCAGGCCGCCGTGGCTTTGCTGGCCAAGCAGGCCGAGCTGCGCGCCGGCGTGGCCGCAGCGTTCTTTGAATTGCTGGGCGCCGAGGCACAGCAGCGGCTCGCCGCCTCGGCCGTCACGCTGGCGGCCCAGGCCAGCGCGGCGGCGGCGCTGCGGCTGCAGGCTGGCAAGGTGCCGCCGCTGGAGGCCGCCAAGGCCCGCGTCGCCGAGGCCCAGGCGCGCGCCGAGCTGGCCCAGGCGCAGAGCGCCACGCTGCAGGCACGCGCGCGCCTGGCGGCCCTGTGGGCACACGGCCCGCAGGCCGTGCCCCACGCCGAGGGTGACGCCGCCACGCTGCCCGCCCTGCCCGATGCCGGGCAGCTGCTGGCCTGGCAGGCCGACGCGCCCGCGCTGCGCCTGGCGCAGCTGGACATCGCCCGCCGCCATGCGCTGACCGCCGGCGAGCGCGCCCGGCGCGTACCCGATGTGACGCTGACGCTGGGCGCCAAGCGCGACGCCGAGCTCGGACGCACCCAGGCCGTCATCGGCCTGACGCTGCCGCTGCCGCTGGCCGACCGCAACCAGGGTGGCCTGCTGGAAGCCCTGCGCCGCGAGGACCAGGCACGCGAGGCGCTGCACGCCGCGACGCTGAAGCTGCAAGTGGACGTGGCCGCCGCGGCCGAGCGCCTGCGCGCCAGCCGCGAGCAGGCGCTGCTGCTGGCCGGCGAGGCCCTGGCCACCGCGCGGGCTGCGCACGACACGGCGCTGCGGGGCTACGAGCTCGGCAAGTTCGCCTTCCTGGACGTGCTGGATGCCCAGCGCAGCCTGTTCCAGCTGCAACGCCAGCAGCTGCAGCACATCGCCGACGCCCACCGCGCCGCCGCCGAGCTGGACCGTCTGCTCGGCCGCAACACCCAAGACAAGGACTGACCCCATGAACAAGAAGACTGCCCTGGCCCTGGCCGCCGTGCTGGCGCTGGGCCTGCTGGCCGGCGCCGCCATCCTGCACGGCGAAGGCCACGGCCACAGCCACGACGCGCACGACGACCACGACCACGACCACGGCCATGCCCAGACCCCGCCCACCGCACCGAAGCCCACCCAGGCTGCGGCCAGCGCCGCTGCGCCGGCCGCCAGCGCGGCCGAGGCCGATGGGCACGCGCAGGCCCGCATCACCGATGAACAGCTGCGCCACAACGGTGTGCAGATCGCCACGGCCGGGCCAGCGCGCATTGCCGGCACGCTAAGCCTGATGGGCGAGGTGGCACTGAACCAGGACCGCAGCGTCGTCGTCACGCCGCGGCTGGCCGGCGCCGTACAAGCCGTGCACGCCAACGCGGGCGACCGCGTGCAGCGCGGCCAGCTGCTGGCCGTCATCGTCAGCCCGGCGCTGGCCGAGCAGCGCGCCGAGCTGCTGGCGGCTGAGAAGCGCCTCGCGCTGGCCCGCCAGACGCACGAGCGCGAACACCAGCTGTGGCAGGACAAGATCTCGGCCGAGCAGGACTACCTGGCCGCGCGCCAGGCGCTGCAGGAGGCCGAGATCGGCGTCGAGGCCTTGCGGCAGAAGCTCGCCGCGCTGGGCGCCACCACTGCGGCCGGCACGCAAGGCCTGGCCCGGCTGGAGGTGCGCGCGCCGATCGCGGGCGTGATCGTGGACAAGAAGATCAGCGCCGGCGAGGCGCTCCGAAACGACGCAGTCATCTTCCAGCTGGCTGACCTGAGCAGTGTGTGGGTGACGCTGGCCGTCCCGGCGCAGGACCTGGCCCGCTTACAGACCGGGGCGCAGGCCCGCGTGACGTCCACCGCCTTCGAGGCCGAGGGCCAGGGCCGCGTCACGCACGTGGGCGCGCTGGTGAGCGAGCAAAGCCGCAGCGCGACCGCGCGCGTGCTGCTGCCCAACCCCCAGGGGCTATGGCGACCGGGCCTGCCCGTCAGCGTGGCACTGAGCCAGGACGCCGCCGCCGCGGCGGTGGCCGTCCCGGCCGACGCGCTGCAGACGCTGGACGGCCGTACGGTGGTGTTCGTGCGGCGCGGCCAGCAGTTCGAGGCCGTGCCGGTGCAGACCGGGCGCGCCGACGGCCGGCAGGTGGAGATCCTGCAGGGCCTGACGGGCGGCGAGCGCGTGGCTGCAAAGAACAGCTTCGTCGTGAAGGCCGAGCTCGGCAAGGGTGAAGCCGGCCACGAGCACTGAGGAGCAGAGTTGATGTTCGAAAGATTCATCCGATTCGCCATCGCGCAACGCGTGCTGGTGCTGCTGGGCGTGCTGGCCATGGCGCTGGCCGGCCTGGCTGCCTACCAGCGCCTGCCCATCGACGCAGTGCCCGACATCACCAACGTGCAGGTGCAGGTCAACACCGAGGCGCCCGGCTACTCGCCGCTGGAGGCCGAGCAGCGCGTGACCTACGCCATCGAGACGGCCATGGCCGGCCTGCCCCGGCTGGCGCAGACGCGCTCGCTGTCGCGCTACGGGCTGTCGCAGGTGACCGTCGTGTTCGAGGACGGCACCGACATCTACTTCGCCCGCCAGCTGGTGGGCGAGCGCCTGCAGCAGGCCCGCGCCAGCCTGCCGGCGGGCCTGACGCCGACGCTGGGGCCCATCTCCACGGGCCTGGGCGAGATCACGATGTGGACGGTGGAGGCGCGGCCCGGTGCGCTCAAGCCCGATGGCTCGCCCTACACGCCGACCGACCTGCGCGAGATCCAGGACTGGGTCGTGAAGCCGCAGCTGCGCACGGTGAAGGGCGTGACCGAGATCAACACCATCGGCGGTTTCACGCGCGAGGTGCAGGTGGCGCCCTGGCCGGAGCGGCTGGCTGCGCGCGGCCTGACGCTGACCGACGTGGTGCAGGCGCTGGAACGCAACAACGCCAATGTGGGCGCGGGCTACATCGAGCGGCGCGGCGAGCAAGTGCTGATCCGCGCGCCGGGCCAGCTGCGCACAGAGGCCGAGATTGCGGACATCGTCATCGCCACCGTGCAGGGCGTGCCGGTTCGCGTGCGCGACGTGGCCGACGTGGGCCCCGGCCAGGAGCTGCGCACCGGCGCCGCCACCGAGAACGGCGAAGAGGTGGTGCTGGGCACGGTGTTCATGCTGATGGGCGAGAACAGCCGCGAGGTGTCGCTGGCCGTCTCGCAGCGGCTGGCCGAGATCAACCGCAGCCTGCCCGAGGGCGTGGTGGCGCAGCCGGTGTATGAGCGGACAACGCTGATCGACAAGGCCATCCGCACCGTGCGCAACAACCTGCTGGAGGGCGCGCTGCTGGTCATCGTGGTGCTGTTCGTGTTCCTGGGCAACCTGCGCGCGGCGCTGATCACGGCGGCGGTGATCCCGCTGTCCATGCTGTTCACCTTCAGCGGCATGGTGGCCGGCAAGCTCAGCGCCAACCTGATGAGCCTGGGGGCGCTGGACTTCGGCCTCATCGTCGACGGCGCGGTCGTCATCGTCGAGAACTGCCTGCGCCGGTTGGGCCATGCGCAGGCTGCGGCCGGCCGGCTGCTGACGCGTGACGAGCGCTTTGCCGAGGTGTTTGCTGCCGCCCGCGAGGCGCGCCGGCCGCTGCTGTACGGCCAGCTCATCATCATGGTGGTCTACCTGCCCCTCTTCGCGCTCGGCGGGGTGGAGGGCAAGATGTTCCACCCGATGGCGCTGACGGTGGTCATCGCGCTGGCCGGTGCCATGTTGCTGTCCATCAGCTTCGTACCGGCCGCCGTGGCGATGCTGGTGACGGGCCGCGTCGAGGAGCGCGACAACCGGCTGATGGCCTGGGCGCGCCGCGCCTACACGCCGCTGCTGGGCTGGACGCTGGCCAACCCCGCCGTGGCGCTGGCCATCGCCGCTGTCGCCGTGTGTCTGAGTGCGCTGATGGCCACGCGCATGGGCAGCGAGTTCGTGCCCAGCCTGGACGAGGGCGACGTCGCGCTGCACGCGATGCGCATCCCCGGCACGGCGCTGGGCCAGGCGGTGCAGATGCAGCGCGAGCTGGAGCGCACGCTGCGCGAGGCGCCCGAGGTGGCGCGGGTGTTCTCCAAGATCGGCACCGCCGAGGTGGCCACCGACCCCATGCCGCCCAACGTGGCCGATACCTACGTCATCTTCAAGCCGCGCAGCGAATGGCCCGACCCCGGCCGCAGCAGCGCGGCCGTGTTGGCCGACCTGCAGGCGCTGGCGGCACGCCTGCCAGGCAACAACTACGAGTTCACGCAGCCCATCCAGATGCGCTTCAACGAGCTGATCTCGGGCGTGCGGGCCGACGTTGCCGTGAAGGTGTTCGGTGACGACATGGCCGTGATGGAGGCCACGGCGGCGCAGATCTCCCAGGTGCTGCAGGGCGTGAACGGCGCGTCGGACGTGAAGGTGGAGCAGACCAGTGGCCTGCCCGTGCTGACGCTGAGCATCGACCGCAGCCGGCTCGCGCGGCTGGGCCTGAGCTTGGCCGAGGTGCAGGACACGGTGGCCATTGCCGTCGCGGGCCGCGAGGCCGGCGCGGTGTTCCAGGGCGACCGGCGCGCCGACCTGCTGGTGCGCCTGCCCGAGCGCCTGCGCAGTGACCTGGACGCGCTGCAGCGCCTGCCGCTGCGGCTGCCGTCGGGCGGCCATGTGCCGCTGGGCGAGGTGGCGAGCTTCGAGCTGCAGCCCGGCGTCAACCAGGTCAGCCGCGAGAACGGCAAGCGCCGCGTCGTCGTGACGGCCAATGTGCGCGGGCGCGACGTCGGCTCCTTCGTGGCCGACGCCCAGGCCGCGCTTGCGCAGCGCGTCAAGGTCCCGGCCGGCTACTGGACGCAGTGGGGCGGCAGCTTCGAGCAGTTGCAGTCCGCCAGCGCGCGGCTGCAGCTGGTGGTGCCGGTGGCGCTGAGCCTGGTGGCGCTGCTGCTGTTCGCGATGTTCGGCAATGTGCGCGACGGCCTGCTGGTGTTCACCGGCGTGCCGTTCGCCCTGACCGGCGGCATCGCCGCGCTGTGGCTGCGCGACATCCCGCTGTCCATCTCGGCCGGCGTGGGCTTCATTGCGCTGTCGGGCGTGGCGGTGCTAAACGGGCTGGTGATGCTGAGCTTCATCCGCGCGCTGCGCGACGGCGGCGCCCCGCTTGACCAGGCCGTGCGCGAGGGTGCGGTGTCACGGCTGCGGCCCGTGCTGATGACGGCGCTGGTGGCCTCGCTGGGCTTCGTGCCCATGGCACTGGCCACCGGCACCGGCGCCGAGGTGCAGCGGCCGCTGGCGACCGTCGTCATCGGCGGCATCCTGTCGTCCACCGCGCTGACGCTGCTGGTGCTGCCGCTGCTGTACCGGTGGGCACACCGGCGCAGCGTCACTCAGGCTCTGTGAGCCAGGCAGCCATGTCGCGCCGCTGGTGCAGCACCCGCCAGACGTCCAGGTGGGTGTCGCGTTGCACGTAGAACAGCAGATAGGGATGGGTCCCCAGCGCCCAGCTGCGCAGGCCTGGGATGCCCAGCTCGTGCGCATGACGCGTGGAGCCGATGCCGGGTTGGCTGGCAATCTGCTGCTGGGCGACTTCCAGCGCGTCGATGAAGCTCACCGCTGCCTCGGCAGCACCTTCACTGAACAAATGATCCAGCGTCTGCTCGACATCCTCCAGCGCCAGGGCGCGGAGGATGACCGGCAGCATCACTTGCGCTTGCGCGCCTGGACGCGCTGGCGCAGGTTCGCAAAGAACGCTGGCGTCATCTCCGCCGCAGGGGCTGACTGAGCGCCCGCCAACAGCAGTGCGCGCAGCGTTTCGCGCTCCTGATCCCGCCGGATCAGGTCGCGCACGTACTCGCTGCTGCTGCCGTAGCCTTTTTCGCTGACCCGCTCTTCCACGAAGACGCGCATCGGCTCCGGCAAGGAGATGTTCATCGTGCTCATACCAAGGAGCTTAGTCCGTTTGGCAATTTTTGCCAATCATCGGCGTGCCGATTTCACCCAGTCCATGACCAGCTCCCGCAGCACCGGCAACGGTACCTGGCCGGCCGTCAGCACAACGCGGTGGAAGCCCTTGATGTCGAACTTGGCGCCCAGCGCCTTCTCGGCGTCGGCGCGCAGCTTGGTGATCTCCAGCTGGCCGATCTTGTAGCCCAGCGCCTGGCCGGGCCAGACGATGTAGCGCTCGACCTCGGAGACGACATCGCTCTCGGCCATGGAGGAGTTGTCCAGCATGTATTGGATGGCCTGCTCACGCGACCAGCCCTTGTGGTGCAGGCCGGTGTCCACCACCAGGCGCATCGCGCGCAGTTGCTCATCACTGAGGCGCCCGTACCACTGGTAGGGGTCGGTGAACAGGCCCAGCTCCTTGCCGAGGCTCTCGGCATACAGCGCCCAGCCTTCCACATAGGCCGTGTAGTGGCTGCCGAAGCGGCGGAAGGCCGGCAGTTCCTTGTCCTCCTGCGCGATGGCGATCTGGAAGTGGTGCCCCGGCGAGGCCTCGTGCAGGGACAGCGTCTCCATGCCGAAGATGGGCTGGGCCTTCAGGTTGAAGGTGTTCACATAGAACACGCCCGGACGCGCGCCGTCGGCTGACGGTTCCTGGTAGGACGCGCCGGCCGCGCTCTCGGCGCGGAAGGCCTCGACCTCGCGCACCTCGTAGTCCGCCCGAGGCTGGATGTCGAAGAGCTTGGGCGTCAGCGCGTTGATCTTCTTCTGCAGGTCCCGGTAGCCGTTGAGCAGGTCTTCCGGCTTGGTGAAGTAGTACTTCGGGTCTTCGTTGAGGTGCTTGAAGAAGGCCTTGAGGTCACCGGTGAAGCCCACCTGCCGGCGCACGGCGTCCATCTCGCCCAGGATGCGCGCCACCTCCTTCAGGCCGATGGCGTGGATCTCGTCGGGCGACAGTGCCACGGTAGTGGACTGGCGCACGCGATGGGCGTACCAGGCCTTGCCGTCCGGCAGGGCCGACCAGGCCGTGCTCTTGCGCGCCTGGGGGGCGTACTCGTCACGCACATAGGACAGCAGGCGGCCATAGGCCGGCAGCACCTGCGTGGCCAGCAGCTGGCGCAGGGCGGCGGTGATGCGCTCGCGCTCGGCAGCCGGCACCGCCTCGGGGAAGTCCTTGACCGGCCCCCAGAACAGGCTCTGCTCAGGCTCGCTGACGGCCAGCGCCTGCAGCTGCGGCAGCACCTTGTCCACCACCGCGCGGGGCTGGGTCACGCCCGCCTTCACGCCGGCACGCATGTTGGCGATCGTGCCGTCGAACTGCGGCACGGCCTTGCTCAAGCGGCTCAGCCAGTCGTCGTAGTCCTTGACCGTCTTGAACGGCTGGATGGACTGGCCCGTGCCCAGCTGGGCCAGGAAGCTGGGCAGGCCGCCGATCTGGCTGATGGGCTGCATCCACTCCGGGAAACGCTCACCCGCCAGGGACTGCTGCAGGTCCAGCTTGAGCATGCTGTAGGACACGCGGTCCTTGGGGGCCAGCTTGGTCTTGTCAAAGCCGGCCAGCGCCTTGAGCTGCTGCTGCAGCTCGCGCCGGGCCTGGGCGCGGTAGGCCGCGGTCGTGGTGTCGGGCAGCTGGTCGTTGTAGCGCGGGTCGCCCAGCGAGGTGGCGAGCACCGGCTGCTGCTGGAGGGTCAGCTCCCACTGGGCGTCCAGCCATTGGTGGAAGCGCTGGCTCTCGGTGGCGGTGGCTTGAGCGGGAAGGCTGAGGGCAAGGCTGGTGGCCAGCAGGCTCAGGGCATGACGACGTTGCATGAAATCTCCGGTAGGAACGGGCGGCATGCTGCCATGCCCCCAGACCCCCGACCAAAGACATGCCCTCCGTAGAATCCCGTCACGCCCCGCATCGGGGCTGTTGTCGTTTGTAGGTCCGCATGACTCTGCCCTCGCTGCCGGCTGTTCAGCCCGGCAAGAAGTTCACCCATCCCCGCCCGCTGGGCTCCGCCGACGCGCTGCTGCTCGCCCGCTTCGTGCAGCAACAACAGGCTGCCGGCCGGCTGGCCGCCATCTTCACGGCCGAGCCGGGGGACACCCAGCGGCTAGAGGACGAGCTCAAGTTCTTCGCGCCCGAGCTCAAGGTGGCCGTGTTCCCCGACTGGGAGACCCTGCCCTACGACAGCTTCAGCCCCCACCAGGACCTGATCTCCGAGCGCCTGGCGACGCTGTGGGAGCTGCTGCAGGCGAAGAAGACAAAGTCCATCGACGTCGTGCTGATGCCGGCCTCCACGGCGCTGGTGCGCCTGGCGCCGCCCAGCTTCCTGGCCGCGACGACCTTCAACTTCAAGCAGAAGCAGCGGCTGGACGAAGCCTCGCTACGGGCGCAGCTGACGCTGGCCGGCTACACGAACGTGAGCCAGGTCGTGCAACCCGGCGAGTACGCGGTGCGTGGCGGGCTGATCGACCTCTTCCCCATGGGCTCGGCCGTACCTTATCGGGTGGACCTGTTCGGCGACGAGGTGGACTCCATCCGCGTGTTCGACCCCGACAGCCAGCGCAGCCTCTACCCGGTACCCGATGTGCGCCTGCTGCCCGGCCGCGAGTTCCCGATGGACGAGGCCCCGCGCAAGGCCTTCCGCAACCGCTGGCGAGAGAAGATGGACGGCGACCCGACCAAGTCACGCCTCTACCGCGACATCGGCGAAGGCGTGGCCTCGGGCGGCATCGAGTACTACCTGCCGATCTTCTTCGAGCAGACGGCCTCCGTCTTTGACTACTTGGGCGACACCGCCGGCCTCGCGCTGCACGGCGAGGTGGACGAGGCCATCCAGCGCTTCTGGACCGACACCAAGGAACGCCACCGCTTCCTGCAGCACGACCCCGAGCGGCCCATCCTGGCGCCGGGCGAGATCTTCCTGACGGCCGAGGACTTCTTCGGCCTGACCAGGCCGCATGCGGTGCTGTCGGTGCGCGGCGCCGAGCCCGTGGACTTCGCCCGCCCGCTGCCCGACGTCAGCGTGGAGCGCGGCACGCAGGAGCCGATGGCGCGGCTGGAGGCGCACCTGAAGAGCACGCCGCACCGCGTGCTGCTGGTGGCCGAGAGCGAGGGTCGCCGCGAAAGCCTGCTCGAGCAGCTGCGCGACCACAAGATCGACCCGCCGTCGGTGAAGGACCTGGCCGAGTTCGCCGCCAGCGACGAGAAGTACGCCATCACAGCGGCGCCGCTGGCGTCGGGCTTCTTCTGGGTCGATGAACAAAGGCCGGTCCAGCTCATCACCGAGACCGAGCTGTTCGCGACAACGCCCACCACGCGCCGGCGCCGCAAGCAGGAACAGGTCAGCGACGTCAACGCGCTGATCAAGGACCTCTCCGAACTCAAGGTGGGCGCCCCGGTCGTGCACATCAACCACGGCATCGGGCGCTACCAGGGCCTGGTCAACATCGACCTGGGCGACGGGCAGAAGAGCGAATTCCTGCACCTGGAGTACGCCGATAAGGCCACGCTCTACGTACCGGTGGCGCAGCTGCACCTGATCGGCCGCTACACCGGCGTGAGCCCCGAGGAAGCGCCGCTGCACAAGCTGGGCTCGGGCCAGTGGGAAAAGGCCAAGCGCAAAGCCGCCGAGCAGGTGCGCGATACCGCCGCCGAGCTGCTCAACCTGTACGCCCGCCGCGCCGCGCGCGAGGGCCATGCCTTCCGCTACTCGGGCCATGACTACGAGGCCTTTGCCGCGAGCTTCGGCTTCGAGGAAACGCCCGACCAGCGCGCCGCCATCCACGCGGTCATCCAGGACATGATCAGCCCCAAGCCCATGGACCGCCTCGTCTGCGGCGACGTGGGCTTCGGCAAGACCGAGGTCGCACTGCGTGCGGCGTTCGTGGCCGTGATGGGCGGCAAGCAGGTCGCCATCCTGGCGCCGACGACGCTGCTGGCCGAGCAGCACTACCAGAACATCGCCGACCGCTTCGGCGCCTGGCCGGTGAAGGTGGCGGAGATGAGCCGCTTCCGCTCGGCCAAGGAGATCAAGGCGGCGATGGAAGGCATCGCCGACGGCAGCATCGACATCGTCGTCGGCACGCACAAGTTGCTGTCGGCCGAGGTGAAGTTCAACCGCCTGGGCCTGCTCGTCATCGACGAGGAACACCGCTTCGGCGTGCGCCACAAGGAGGCGATGAAAGCGATGCGCGCCGAGGTGGACGTGCTGACACTGACCGCCACGCCCATCCCGCGCACGCTGGGCATGGCGCTGGAAGGCCTGCGGGATCTCTCCGTCATCGCCACCGCGCCGCAGCGGCGCCTGGCCATCAAGACCTTTGTGCGCGCCGAAAGCAGCGGCACCATCCGCGAAGCCGTGCTGCGCGAACTGAAGCGCGGCGGCCAGGTCTACTTCCTGCATAACGAGGTCGAGACCATCGAAAACCGGCGCCAGAAGCTGGAAGAGCTGGTGCCCGAGGCGCGCATCGTCATCGCCCACGGCCAGATGCCCGAGCGCGAGCTGGAGCGCGTCATGCGCGAGTTCGTCGCCGGCAAGCACAACCTGCTGCTGTGCTCCACCATCATCGAGACCGGCATCGACGTGCCGAGCGCCAACACCATCATCATTGCCCGCGCCGACAAGTTCGGCCTGGCCCAACTGCACCAGCTGCGCGGCCGCGTCGGCCGCAGCCACCACCAAGCCTATGCCTACCTGATGGTGCCCGACCTGCAAGGCCTGACCAAGCAGGCCACGCAGCGGCTGGATGCCATCCAGGCCATGGAGGAGCTGGGCTCGGGCTTCTACCTCGCCATGCACGACCTGGAGATCCGCGGTGCCGGCGAGGTACTGGGCGATAACCAGAGCGGCAACATGATGGAAGTGGGCTTCCAGCTCTACAACGACATGCTGAGCGAAGCCGTGCGCGCACTGAAGAGCGGCCGCGAGCCCGACCTGCTGTCGCCCACCGGCGCGTTCTCCACCAACACCGAGATCAACCTGCACGCGCCCGCCCTGCTGCCTGATGCCTACTGCGGCGACGTGCAGGTGCGCCTGAGCCTGTACAAGCGCCTGGCCACGGCCGAGAAGCCCGAGCAGATCGACACCATGCTGGAAGAGATCACCGACCGCTTCGGCAAGCTGCCCACTCAGGGCCAGACGCTGTTCGACCTGCACCGCCTGCGCGTGCTGGCCAAGCCGTATGGCGTGATCAAGGTGGACGCCGCGCCGGGGCTGATCAACCTCAACTTCCGCCCCAACCCGCCCATCGACCCGATGCGCGTCATCGAGCTGGTGCAGAAGAACCGCAACATCAAGCTGGTGGGCAACGAGAAGCTGCGCATCGAGAAGCAACTGAGCAGCCCGCAAGACCGCGCACAGGCCGTGCGCGAAGTACTGCGGCTGCTGGGCCAGCCGGTCAAGGCGACATGACGCCGGCGCGCGTGCTGCTGGCCGCATTGCTCGCTAACGGGCTGGCGGCGCCCAGCCGCCCAGCGACGCCGAGCAGCTGGCGGCCGAACTGCTGCATGCCGATGCCGACTCGCGGGCTGCAGCACTGCAGCTCGCACTGGAACAGCGGTGGACGGTGCCGCCCGAGCTGCTACCGCGCCTGGTCAAGGACCCCTCGCCCGACGTGCGGCGCCTGGTGGCAGCGGCCGCGCAACTGGATGCCGAGCAATGGCTGACGCTGTGGGCCCACTCACCGGAACCGGCGCTTCGCCAGACGCTGGCCGACGGACTGCGCAGCCGCTTTGCCACGCCAGCGCCAGCCCTGGTGGGCCGCCTGCTGGACGCTGCCGACGACCGGCTGGACTGGGCTCTGCTGGCCCCACCCGCACTGCCGCTGTCGGAAGCCCAACTGGCCGTGCTGGCGCGCCGGGCTGACCTGCTGACCCGCTGGTTGCTGTCGCAGCGCCTGCAGCAGCCCGATGCCGAGACCCGCCTGCAGCAGGTGCTGACGCAGGGCGATGACGAACGCGTGCGCCGCGCGTTACGGCTGATGGCGCCCGCGGCACGGCAACAGGCGACCCCTCGCCTGCTCGACCAGGCCCTGGCACAGCAGCGCGACGAGCTGCTGCTGCGCATGCTCCCCCAGTTGCGCACCGCGGAAGGCGGCTTGCCGCCTGAGACGGCCACACGCCTGCTGCGCGAGGCGCCCGTCGCCGTGCGTGAGCGGCTGACCATGGAGGCCTGGTGGCTGCCCCGCTACAACGCCGAGCAGATCGCACTCGTGCTGACCGACCCAGCCCCCCTGGTGCGCATCGGCCTGCTGCGCCGCCGCGACATTGCGCTTCCGGCCGAGCAGATCAATGCCGGCCTGCTGCACAAGGACGAGGAACTCGCTTCGTGGTACCGCAGGCGACCGGAGGCTCGCCCGAACCCGGCCCAGGCGGCCGCAGGGCTGGCGCACGCCAACCCCGTCGTGCGGCGCGGCTGGACGAGCCAGCTCGCGGCCAGCTTTGATGCCGCTCAGCTGGCCCAGGCCCTCAACGACAGCGACCAGAGCGTCCGCTGGCTGGCGCTGCTCGCGGCCCGGCTACCGCTCAGCGACGCGCAGCTGGACCGCTGCCTCACCGACCCCGCGTTCGTTGTTCGGGAGCGCTGTGTGTCGCGCCGCGAGTTCGTGCTGACGCAAGCCCGCTTCGAGACGCTGTTGGCCGACTCCAACCCCAACGTGCTGCGCGCCGTGAAAGGACCGGACGGCCGCCCGCCAGACTTGGCGCCCTTCATCGGGGCAACGCTGCGCGAGGGCACGCCAGCGGCACGGCTGCTGCTCGCCCGCCAGCAGGCCTTCCCCCTGCGCCCCGACCAGCTGGCCTCCGGCCTGCTCGATCCCGTCGACACGGTGCGCCAGGCCTTCGCGCAGCGCCGCGACTGAACCGCTGCTGCGCAAGCGCGCCCTCGTGCGGCGCGAACCGTGGTGCGGCAAGGGTGCCGGGATAATCCACCCACCTTCTGCTGCCTCCCGCCTCCCGTGACCTCCGCCCCTTCCCCCGGCCTCGTCGTCCAAGCCGGTCTCGCCCTGCCCCCGCTCAGCCACTACAAGCTCGCCGCCTTCGACATGGACTCGACGCTGATCAGCATCGAGTGCATCGACGAGATCGCAGCCCTCGCGGGCAAGGGCGAGGCCGTCGCGGCTATCACCGAGGCCGCGATGCGCGGCGAGATCACGGACTTCCGCGACAGCCTGCGCCGGCGCCTGGCCCTCCTGGCCGGCGTGCCCGCCACAGTGCTGGACCGCGTGCTGGCCGAGCGGCTCACGTTCAATCCCGGCGCGCGCGAGCTGTGCGCGGCGCTGAAGGCGGCCGGGCTCAAGCTCGTGCTGGTGTCCGGCGGCTTCACCTTCTTCACGCGCCATGTCGCCGCCGAGCTAGGCATGGACTACGTGCGCAGCAACGAGCTGGAGATCGTCGATGGTGCGCTGACCGGCCGCATCGTCATGCAGGACTGGGGCGACATCTGCGACGGCGAGGAGAAGCGCCGCATGCTGCTGCAGTGCTGCGCCGCCATCGGCTGCACGCCCGCCCAGGCCATGGCCGTGGGCGACGGCAGCAACGACCTGCCCATGATGGGCGAAGCTGGCCTGTCGGTGGCCTTCCATGCCAAGCCCAAGGTACGAGCCGCGGCGATGGTGGCCATCAACGAGGGCGGCCTGGACCGGCTGCTCACGCTGCTGCCGGCATGACCCGCCGGCCGCCGGCCCTACCCCGCCCCAGCCTGCGCTGGCTGGCCGGGTTGGCGCTGGCGGCCGCCACATCCGCCGTCACCGCACAGGGTGCACCGGCACCGCTTCGCTTTGTGCTGCCCACCAACCAGGCCATGCCCCTGCTGGCCATGACCGGGTCGCGGCCGGTTGACGGCCTGCTCAAGGACATCGCCGAAACCCTCGCAGCGGGCCTGGGACGGCCGCTGCAGTACGTCGTGCTGCCAGCCAAGCGCGCGGCCTCGGCGCTGCACAGGGGCGATGCCGACGTGCACTGCTACGTGCAGCCCGGCTGGCTCGAGGGGCAGCTGCTGTGGACGCAGCGCTTCATCGCCTCGGCCGAGGTGGTGGCCGCCTCGCGTGACGCACCACCCCTGGCCGCCCTCTCGGGCCTGGCCGGTGAACCGGTCGGCACCGTGCTGGGTTACCACTACCCCAGAATCGACGCGGCGCTGCCCCGGGCCTTCAACCGCCAGGACGTCGTCGACGCGGACACCAACCTGCGCCGGCTGGCCGTGGGCCGGGTGCGCTATGTGCTGACCGACAGGCTGTCGCTGCAGCACTTCATCAAGCGCCACCCGGGCGCAGGCCTGCGCGAGGTGCTGGAGTTCGACCGCACGGAGCTGGGCTGCGCCGTCTCGCCCCGTGAGGCGGCGGCGCTGGACGCCATCAACCAGGCCCTGCGCCAGATGCACACCGAGGGCCGACTGAACCAGATCCTGGATCGTTACCGCTGAGGCAGCTGCCGGCGCATCACTGCGGCGCCACGACGCGCACGGTGTGGCCAGCCAGGCGCACCACCTGGCCGGCGCGCATCTTGGCCGTCTTGCGCAGCTCGACCTGCCCGTCCACCGTCACCTCGCCGGCCGTGATCAGCGCACGCGCCTGCCCGCCGCTGTCGGCCAGGCCGGTGGCCTTCAGCAGCTTGTCCAGTTCGATGTAGTCGCCGCGCAAGGCCAGGTCCAGGTCGCTCATGGCCGCATTGTCTCCGAGCCGGCGCAGCGCCCTCCGTTCAACGCCGCATGCGGCGGCGGGCCACGCAGGCCACCACGCCCAGGCCGAGCAGCATCAGCGCATGGCTCTCGGGCTCGGGCACGGGCGCGGCCACGGCCAGCACGTCGGCCACGATGGGTGTCGTGTTGGACGCGGTGATGGTGGTCCAGTTGTCGCCGTCGGCCAACGCTGACTTCAGCAGGGCCATGGAGGCGTAGGGCGCGTCGGTGCCCGTGGTCTGGGCCGTGAACTGCGTGTAGCGCGTCGCGGTCGTGCCGAACTTGTACTCGCGAAGCTGGATGCCGCTCAGGCCGGTGGCAGCGGTCGGGTTGTCGGCGCTGGTGTAGGTGCCACGGTTGGAGATGGCGCCCAGGAACGTGATGGCCGAGGGCTGGTAGTTGGTGGCGTACGACGCGGCCTGGAAGGCATAGAGGATGTCGCCGCCGCTGGAGATGTTGGAGGCGCCGCCGTTCAGGTTGGTCACCGTGCCGCTGGGCGTGCCGCCTGCTGCGCCGGACTTGGCCGTGTACTGGCCGGTGGTGCCGGTGCCCAGCAATGCCACCGAGGTGCCGGCCGCGACCTTGGCGTTGGCTGTCCAGGACCAGAAGGTCTCGGCCGTCGTCGAGAACACACCGCTGGAGGTCGGCGTCGTCAGCACATTGGTGTCGGTGAAGTAGATCGTCGTGCCGGCGGCGATGTCGGTGAACGTCACGAACGACCAACCGCCCACCGTCGTGTTGCCGTTCACGCCGGTGAAGGCGAAATCGCCATGGGTCAGCGTGGTGGCCTGGGCGGCGAAGGCGGCTGCGGCGATGGCGGCAAGGGTGAGGAAGCGCTTCATGGTTTGTCTCCTTGGGGTTTGATCGGGATCAGTGGGCACGGCGACGGCGAGCAACGGCCGCCAGCGTCAAGAGGCCAGGCACCAGCAGCAGCGCCGAGGCGGGTTCCGGCACGGGTGCGGTGGCCAGGACGAGGTTGTCCAGCGATACGCCGTAGTAGTCGTCGCGGTGGGTCAGCGTGAAGCCGGCAATGTCGGCCGTGCCGCCCGTGCGGGCGAAGGCGAAGCGGCCATCGCTGCGGCCGCTCAGATCCACAGCCTCGATGAGGCCGCCGTCGATGCGGTACAGGCTCAGCGTCACCGCACCGCCGTTGACGTCACGCAGTTGGAAGCCAAGTGCCGACACCGGCGAGGCGAAGCGGGCCGAGATGGCGCCAAAGCCGTCGGCCGCGCCCGCCAATGGGCCGACACCGAACAGCGCCGTGCCGTCGGCATCGCCGTAGTTGTAGGCGCCGAGATTGGCGCCAGCTGCGCCGGCCAGCAGCGTCAGGCCCGCCGTCGGCGTGCCGTTGCTGAGGTCGTCGAACCAGTCCTGCGCCACCTCGCCCGGACGCGGTGCCTTCGCGATGGCCAGCTCCTGGCCGTCGAAGCGCTCGCCGAACTGCACGCCGCCGCTGGTCAGCACGCCGTCGATGAGGGCGCCATCGGCCAGCTCGGAAAAGCTGATGGCCGTACCGTTGAGCGAGGTGTAGTGGACCTCCTGGGTGGCGGCCGCCTGGGCGGCGCCAGCGACGAGACTGAACGCCAGTGCGGCCAGCGTGTGGGGTTTGAACCTCATGAATGTCTCCTTGTGTGTCATTGACCGCCAACGACCGTGACGTTGTCGAAGTCCGCCGTGACGACGGTCGAGTTGCTACCGGACGACAGCGCCAGGCCCACGTACAGCGTGGGCACGCTGACGCTCAGGTTGCTGACCTCGCTCCAGGTCACGCCGTCGCTGGACGCCGCGGAATAGACGGCGTTGCCACGGCGCTCCACGCGCACCCACACGGGCAGCGTCGATGTGGAAAAGCTGCCGATGTTGGATTTGTTGTTGCCATTGATCGCCGCGCGGATGGCGCCAGTGGACGCGTAGCGCGCCGTCCAGGCATAGGCCGGCGTGCCGCTCAGCGCGCTCATCGCCACCACGCCGGCACGTGCGGAGTCCGCGCTGCCACCCTGCGTCACGACCCGGGCGGTGAACGTGAAGTTACCCGTCAGCGCGCGGTACTTGAAGTTGAAGGCGTAGGGCGCGCCCGTGTTGATGACGCCCGCGCCGGACAGCGTGTACGCGCCCGTGGCCGGGTTGTAGGTAGCAGCAGGCGCCGCCACCGTGACGGCGGTGCTCAGCACCTGCTCGTTGGCGCCGTTGACCTCGCAAGGCAGCACCGGCGTGCAGGCCGTGCCCGGGATCAGCGGCGCCGGCGCGGGGCCCGGTGCCGGTGAGGGCGCCGGGCTGGGCGATGGGGAGGGCGACGGCGACGGCGACGGGCTCGGGCTCGGTGCAGGGCTGGGGCTGGGTGCGGGCGAACTCGGCAGCGGCGGCGGCAGCGGCCCCTGCACCGCGAACGGACCCACGCGGCCTGCGCCAGCCGATTGCTGGATGGCGCTGCGCACGGCGTCGGCGCTGCGCAGCGTGTAGGCATAGGGCGGCACCCAGTTCTGCGCCACCGGCAGGCCTTCGCAACCCTGCAACTGCACGTCGATGACGCCGGTCATGGGCTTGCCGGCATCGTCCTTGTCGCTGATGAAGCGGTGGCCCGAGCTGCGGAAGCTGAGGGCCTGCTTGCCACCGGCCAGCTTGCCGCAGACCTCCTTGGGCTTGAGGCCCGTGAACTCATAGAAGTTGTTCTCGGCGATGACGTCGGACTGGTAGCGCACGTCCAGGCCGGAGGCGAACTTCTTGTCCGGGTCATCCGTCGTGGTGCTGCCCGTGATGAGGTTGTTGTACATGTGCAGCTGGCCGAAGCGCACCAGCGGCAGCCGGCTGTAGGGGTGATCCCACCAGTTGCCGGTCATCGTCACATGCAGGCGGCCTGCATCGCTCCAGGCGCGGCCAGAGTCGCCATTGCCCACCAGCGTGGTCTTGTGGTGCTTGGTGAACACGCTGTTGGACACGGTCACGTAGTCGCTGCCGCGGATGATGTCCAGCGCGCCGTCGTGGCGGGTGTCGCTGGCCAGCGAGTCGGGTGTATCGCCATCGCTGATCGTCACGTGGTCGATCCAGATCTGCTGGCCGCGCGTGATGGCGATGCCGTCCATGTAGGCATTGCCACTGTCCTCGGGGTTCACGTCCCAGGGCGTGTCGATCGCGAGGTTCCGCAGGATGATGTTGCGCGTCCAGGTCGGGAACAGCTCCGGATCCTTGCCGGCGGCGGCCCAGGCCTTGAAGTCGGCCTCGGCCCCGGCCGAGGTCGTGGCGGCCTCCGTGCCGATCAGGATTTGCGTGCCGGTGATGCGCGCCGGCCGGCCGTTGCTGTCGTTGATGCCCACCAGCGTGGTGTTGGACGGGATGGAGAAGCTGCCGCCGTTCTTCTGGTCCAGGAAGCCCGTGTACTCCTCGAACACGGTGTTGTTGTCGCGCCAGCGGAAGTCGATGTGGCCGACGATGCGGATGATCTTGGGCTCGTTCTTCGCCTCGCGCAGTGCCGCCAGCAACTGCTCCTTGTTGAACACCGTGTAGACGCGGTTGGCCGCGGCCGACGAACCGCCGGTGACGCGCACCTTGCCCTGGCGCGACCAGCTGTGCCAGCCGTTGTCCGGCGCCGTCTCGCGCTCGAACATCAGCACGCCCCGGGTGGGATCCACGGTAGCGAACTGCCAGGCCGGCAGGCGCGGCGCGGTAGTTGGCGGGGTTGTGCAGGCCGCTGATCGTGGCGGGCGCCGCATAGCTGCGAGTGCCGATGTCGAACAGCAGCGGCGCGAGGGTTTCGGTCAGCGTGACGGCGTCGATGACCGGCGCGGGCGCCGGTGCAGTCGGCCGTGGCGCGCGCGTCGCGAGCGCCCGCACCGTGGCGCCCTCCGTGCTCGCGTCCAGCCGCGTGGCGCTGGGCGCGTCGGTGGACTGCAGCGAGGCCGAGGCCTCGGGCACCGGGCTCTGGCCGCCGCCGCACGCGGCCAGCAGGCCGAGCGAGATGGACGAGGCCAGCAGGCCCCGGGTGGGCTTGCGTGGGTTCATGGCTTGTCTCCTGGGCGCACAGGCGTGGCGCGCCGCTTCTTGTGGGTGGGTCGAGCAGGCGCCTGCTGCCGGTCAACCGGCTCGCAGGGGCGAACGCCATCAGCTCCCGACCCGTCAGGGGTCGGGCGCGCAGCGCAAAACGATCAGGACGCGGGGAAAGCGGCGGCAGGCCGTGAGGGGTGTGAGGCCCGCGCGGCACCGGCTCGCGGGGGCATCAGGGCAAGCGGGCGCAGCAGGCGCACCGCCCTGCAACCGCCGTCGAAGCCCCGGGCACCCGGCGGTGTCCGGTCATGGGCCTGCAATCAGCGAGCAGTTGAAACAGTGTTTCGCTTCCTGGGCGGCGGGTCAACGCGGGGCAATCCCTGAGCCCCCCTGGGCTGAGGGGACGGGTCTGCCCTGGGGCGTCACGCCGGATGGACCGGCGCGCCCCCTGCAGGAGCGGCATCCAGCGCCGCGAAGCGGTCGGGCGCGCGCGGGCGGAACCGGTCCTGCCAGCCTTGGAGGAACAGGCCCATCAGCGTCAGCGCGTGGAACAACAGGCCCATGCCGGCAATGCCATAGCCGCAGTACAGGCACAGCGACGAGTCGCTCTTCCAGCGGCCGTCCCGGGCCACCCAGATGGCATCTGCGTCGCCCACCTGGGCCCGCGCCAGCAGCGACTTGCGCGAGATGTGCACGTAGGCGCCCTGCCCGTCCAGCCGGTGCAGCGTCACGCGACGCCGGCTGGACCCGCTGGGATCAGGCTCGTTGCTGACCACGCGGGCCTCGTAGCGGACGGCGCCGTCCATGAAGCGATCGGTGCGCCCCTGCTCCCACAGGCCGACGCCGGTAAACACGCCCGGCACGACTTGCAGCGCCAACAACAGCAGCAGCCAGCGCCGCCAGTAGGCCCAGGGTGAGCGCGGCAAGCGGGCGGCGATGTCGGCCTCGCTGCGCCAGCGCCGGCCGCGCCGCCAGCCGGCGCGCGGGCCGGTGTCGTCGGGGGCCGCGACAAAGGCCTGCAGGCGGCGCACCACCTCGGCCCGGCTCAGCGCGGCCCGCTCGCTGCGCAGCGGCGAGGCAGCCCCGTCCAGCAAGCGCAGCTGAAAGCCCTGCCCCATGTCGCCCGCGGCCTGCAGCACGCGGCCGGCGCCGCCCAGCAAGGCATGGCTGCCGGGCTCACGGCCCCAGCCACGCAGCGCGTCCGCCACGTCCTGGGCCGTGGCCACAGCGTGACGGCTGCCGTCCTGCACCGACAGCGTGAGGCCGACGCGTACCGCGCCGCCGCTCACGCGCCGGCCAGGCGCTGCTCGGCCGCCGCGCGGATGGCGCTGAGGGTGCTGCGGCTGGTGGACACGTCGACGTCCAGCTTCAGGTGTAGCAGCGTGGGCTGGTCGGGATGGGCCAGCACCTCGGCCAGCGCACCGGCCACCTCCTCGGTGCGCGTGAGGCGCGCCGCCCGCCAGCCGAAGGCCTTGCCCAGCGCGGCGAAGTCGGGGTTGTACAGGTCGCTGCCTGACACCCGGCCCGGGTACTCGCGCTCCTGGTGCATGCGGATGGTGCCGTAGGTGCCGTTGTCGACGACGACGACGAGCAGCCGCTGGGCGCCATAGCCGGTGGCCGTGGCCAGCTCCTGGCCGGTCATCAGGAAGTCGCCATCGCCGGCGATGTTCACCACCCAGCGCTGGTCTTGCAGCAGCGCAGCGGCCACCGCAGCGGGCACGCCGTAGCCCATCGCGCCGGAGGTCGGCGCCAGCTGCGTCTTGCCGAAGCGGTGCAGCGCCGTGTAGCGGTGGAAGCGGTGCAGCCAGCCGCTGTAGTTGCCGGCGCCGTTGGTGAACACCGTGCCCTCGGGCAGCGTGGCGTCGATGAGGCGCATGACCTCAGCCATGTCCAGCGGCGCCACCGGCGTGGGCACGAGGTTGGCGCTGTAGTCGGCGTTGGCAGCGGCCGTCCAGTCGCGCCAGGCGATGTCGGCGGGCGGCGCCAGCGCGGCCAGCGCCGGGGCGGCCTGGCTCATGCTCGCGTTGATCAGCAACTCGGCCGTGTAGACGCGGCCCAGCTCCTCGGCGCCGGCATGGATGTGGATGAGCTGTTGCGCCGGTCGCGGTGCCTGCAGCAGCGTGTAGCCGCCGGTCGTCATCTCGCCCAGGCGCGGGCCGATGGCGAGGATGAGGTCGGCGTCCTTCACCCGCGCCGCGAGCCTCGGGTTGATGCCGATGCCCACATCGCCGGCGTAGTTGGGGTGGGCGTTGTCGAACAGGTCCTGGAAGCGGAAGGCGCAGCCCACCGGCAGTTGCCAGGCTTCAGCGAACGACTGCAGCGCCGCGGTCGATGCGGGCGTCCAGCCGCCGCCACCGGCGATGACCAGTGGCCGCTTCGCCGCCGCCAGGCGCTCGCGCAGCTCGGCCAGCGCGGCGGGCGTGGGGGCGGCTTCGGCGGGCCGCGCAGGGGCGACCACCGGCGCCGAGATCGGCTTGGTCAGCATGTCCTCGGGCAGCACCAGCACCACCGGGCCGGGCCGGCCCTGCATGGCCGTGTGGAAGGCGCGTGCGACGTACTCGGGCAGGCGCTCAGCCTCGTGGCATTCACCCACCCACTTGGCCATGCCCAGCGTGCCAGGGCCAAACATCTGGCGGTAGTCCACCTCCTGGAAGGCCTCGCGGTCGCGCTGGTCGCTGGCGACCTGGCCGATGAACAGGATCATCGGCGTGCTGTCCTGAAAGGCGGTGTGCAGGCCGATGCTGGCGTTGGTAGCGCCGGGGCCGCGCGTGACGAAGCAGATGCCAGGCTTGCCGGTCAGCTTGCCTTGCGCCTCAGCCATGAAGGCAGCGCCACCCTCCTGGCGGCAGGCCACGAAGCGGATGCTGTCGCGATGCTCATGGAAGCCGTCGAGGACGGCAAGGTAACTCTCACCAGGAACGCCGAAGACGGTGTCGATGCCCTGTGCGATCAGCGCCTCCACCAGCTTGTGGCCGGCCAGGCGGGGGGGTGTCTCTTGTCTAGTCATGTCAAGACTTTAGCCCGCGCGATGCTCAGCGAGCCCCCTCGATCGCGCGCTCCATCATCTGGTCCTTCAACGTGCCCTTCTGGTCCACATCCAGCACCTGGCGCAGCAGCGGCGCGCTGCTGGCCGGTGCCGGCTTGGGCACCGGCGTCCCCGGCACCACGTTGACGGGCGGCGCCGTCACGGCCTGCGCCTGATGCCCGGCCGGACAGTCGACGTTGGTGTATGACACCTGCTGGCCATTGACGCACTTGCGCAGCGGCGCCGGGGCCGGCGCAGCGGCCTGCTGCGCCGAGGCGACCCAGGCCCGCAAGGGGCCCGGCTGTTGCCAGGCCAGCACAGCAGCAGCCACGCACACGCCGATCACGCCCCATACACGCAGCGAGAGCGCCATGGCGTCAGCCCTCGCTCGGCCGGTCACCGTCCGCCGCCGCGGCGGCCTCGCGCGCCGTGGCAAACAGGTCCCAGACCACCATGAACATCGCCGCGATGACCGGCCCGATGACAAAGCCGTTGATCCCGAACAGGCCCATGCCTCCGATGGTGGAGATCAGCACCAGGTAGTCAGGCATCTGCGTGTCCTTGCCCACCAGCAGCGGCCGTAGCAGGTTGTCCACCAGGCCGATGACGAGCACGCCATAGGCGATCAGCGCCACGCCCTGCCAGGTGGCGCCGGTGACGAGGAAGTAGATCGCCACGGGCAGCCAGATCAGGCCCGCGCCGATGGCCGGCAGCAGCGACAGGAAGCCCATCAGCACCGCCCACAGCAGTGCCCCCTTGATGCCGAGGAACCAGAAGGCAAGCCCGCCTAAAGCGCCCTGCGTCGCGGCGACGAGGATGTTGCCCTTGACGGTGGCGCGAATGACCGTGATGAACTTGGCCGCCAGTTCGCGGCGGTGCTCCGGCGCCAGCGGCACGGCCGCGCGGATGCGACGGCTCAGCGCCGCGCCGTCGCGCAGCAGGAAGAACGCGAGGTAGAGCATGACGAAGAAACCCACCACGAGGTCCAGCGCGTTCTGGCCAATGCTGTAGACCTGCGTGGCAATCGCCTGGCTGCCGCGCGCCACGGCCTGCGTGATGCGCTCCTGCAGCGCCGCAAGATCGGTCAGCCCAAAGTGCTCCAGCAACTCATGCAGCCAGGCGGGCGCAACGGCCAGGACCTGCTCGAAGTAGCGCGCGAAGTTGGTCTCGCCCGACTGCAGCCGCTGGTACAGCGCCGCGCCCTCCTTCAGCAGCGTGCCCATCAGCAGCGTCATGGGCAGCAGCACCATGACGACGATGACGGACAGCGTGGCCAGCGCCGCCAGCGTCTGCCGAGCCGGCCAGCGCCGCACGAGGGCGGCATACAGGGGCGTGAAGACGATGGCGATCACCGCGCCCCAGAACACCGCACCGCTGAACGGCAGCAGGATCCACACGAAGGCGACGCTGACTGCGACCAGCAGTGCCAGGAAGGCGTTGTTCTCGAACGTGGCCGAGGTGACGAAATGCTTGAACTTCATGCGGGCAACAGCCTCCATCGAGCGGGAGCGCGCATGGTACGTGCCGCCGTGCGGCGGTGACGTCAGGTGTCGGCGGCCACCTGCACCCGGCGCCGCGCCAGGCCCAGCCCCACCAGCCCGGCCGAGCCCACACCCAGCATCAGCGCCACCGCTGCGCCGGCGAACACGCCGCGCGGCATGCCGTGGTCCAGCACCCAGCCGAACACCGGCGCGGCCAGCGCGAAGCCGATGTCCAGCCCCGAGTACACCGTGCCGTACACGCGACCCGTGGCCCCGGGCGGCGCGGCGCGCTTGATGAGCATGTCGCGCGACGGCCCGGCCAGCCCGGTGCCAAAGCCCGCCAGCGCCGCCACGCCCGCCGCCAGCAGCCCCGGCAGCAGGCCGGTTGCCACCAGCAGCAGCAGCGCGGCGGCAAAGGCCATGGCCAGCGCGATGGTGCGCTCCAGCCGCTCGGCCCGCGCGACCAGGAAGCCGCCGCACACCATGCCGGCCGCGCCGGCCAGCATGTAGCCGGTGACGACATAGGCCGTCAACGCCAGCGGCAGGCCATACATCTGCTGCAGCGCCGGGCTGGCGAAGCTCTGGATGCTGGACAGCGCCGCCGTCGTCCAGAAGAAGAACGAGAAGCACAGCCACACCGAGGGCAACTTCAGAAAGGCCATGGGGTGCTCGGCAGCCGCGCCAGGCGCCACCTTGGCATGGCCCCAGGAACCCTGGCGGTCATCGATGGCGTCGCGCTGCCAGTACAGCAGGGCCAGCACGGCCAGCGCCACCAGCGCCGTGCCCAGGTAGGCATAGCGCCAGTTGCCGCTGGCCTGGGCGATGCCGATGGAGAACACCGGCGCCAGCGCCCAGCCAAGATTGCCGGTGATGCCATGGACTGAGAACGCGTGGCCCAGCCGGGGCTGGGAGACGCGCTTGTTCAGGATGGTGAAGTCCGCCGGGTGGAAGGGCGCGTTGCCCAGGCCGGCCAGCGCCGCCGCCAGCATCAGCCCGCCAAAGCCCTGTGCCAGGCCGGCTGCCACCGAAGCCAGCGCAAAGCAGGCCATGGCCACGAACAGCACGGGCCGCGCACCGATGCGGTCGACGATGAAGCCCGACGTCGCCTGGCCGGCGCCGGAGATGACGAAGAAGGTCGTCACCAGCAGGCCCAGCTCCGAATAGCTCAGGCCGAAGGCCTGAATGAAGGCCGGGAACAGCGGCGGCAGCAGCATGTGAAAGAAGTGCGAACTGCCATGCGCCACGCCGATGGTGGAGATGGTGGCGATGTCGCGGCGGCGCTGAAGGCCGGCGTCCGGGGCAGGGAGAGCGGTGTCCATGCCCGCACTGTAGGAAGGGCGACGCCGGCCTGGTTACGATGGTTCGTCAAGTTCTGTCGAATTCCAGCCATGCGCCCTGCCCCCTCGCGCCGATCACGCCAGACCCTGCCCCCGGCCGACCCACTGCGCTTTGCCCCCAGCGCCGAGTGGCCGCTGCGGGCCAAGGCGCGCGAGATGGCCGCCGACATGGACATCCAGCCCCACCGCCACGACTGGGGCCAGCTGGTGTTCTCGGTCAGCGGCGCGGTGCGCGTTAGCGCGCATGCCGACGCGGCACACAGCACCTTCCTCGTGCCGCCGTCGCGGGCGGTGTGGATACCGGCCGGCGTGACGCATGCCGTCACCGTGGTGGAGCGCGCCGACCTGCGCACGCTCTACCTGCTGCCGGGGCTGCTGGAAGACGAAGGCAGCCCGGACTGGCAGCGATGCCGCGTGCTGGAGGTGTCGCCGCTGCTGCGCGAGCTGGTCATGCAGCTGGACGCCCGCCCCGACGCGCCCGCAGCGGCCGCGCCCGGCAGCGCGCGCGAGGCGCTGCTGCGCGCGCTCATCGTGGACGAATTGCAGCGCGCCCGACAGCTGCGCCTGGGCGTGGACCTGCCGCACGACGCCCGCCTGCGCCGACTCTGCGAGGCCATGCTGGACGCGCCCGCCCGCCACCTCAGCCTGGAGGCGTGGGCCGGGGAGATCGGTGCCAGCGCGCGCACGGTGTCGCGGCTGTTCCGCGACGAGCTGGGCACCAGTTTTGCGCAGTGGCGCTCGCAGGTACTGCTGGCGCATGCGCTGGCCATGGCTGCACGGCGCCAGCCCATGAGCCACATCGCCACCGAGCTGGGCTATGCCAGCGCCAGCGCCTTCACGGCCATGGTCAAGCGCACGGTGGGCATGCCGCCGAGCCGCTTCTTCGCCGAGGCCTGAGCTGGTCTCGGCCCCTCAGGCCGGGCGATCCAGCAGGCGGCGCAGCGCGCCGCTGCTCACCACCCGCTCCAGCGCCTGCATCAGCCGCTCCTGCGGCCATGCCGAACGCGACGAGACGCAGCCATGCGTGACGGTGTGCGCGATGCGCTGGCGCGCATGCAGGCGATCGCCTGCGAGGCGGTCGCGGTTGAAATGCTGCAGCACGCGCCGATCGACGATCGCGGCCTCCGTGCGGCCCAACCTCAGTTTCTCCATCACGAGTTGCTGGCTGGGCGCGTCCTCCCGCACCAGCGCGCCCGACGCGAAGGCGTCGAGCAGGCTTTCGTAGCGGTAGCCCAGCACTGTGCCCACTCGCAGGCCCCGTTGCGCCTGCAGCTCGACCGCCGGGCCCGGCCCGCGCATGACCAGCACGTCCTCCAGGTCCACCATCGGCGGACCAAGCCGGCCGGGCAGCGGTCCCTCGTACCACTGCGCGCTGAGCATGCAGTGCAGGTCCACATCGCCCGACAGCAGCGCCGCGTCCACACGCTGGTTGGGCAGCCGCACGAACTGCGGCCGCGCGCCCGCCTCCGCCGCGATGGCCAGCATCAGCTCGTAAAGCAGGCCGCCCACCGGCGCGCCACTACTGACCACCAGGTAGGGCGCCGCCCAGGTGTCGCTGACGGCAAACCTGAGCCACGACGGCAGCGCCTGGGCCGGCGACAACGGCGCCACGCCCAGTGCAGTCCCTGCGGCCAGCCACTGGCGCCGATTCAAGTTCAACATGGCTGTCAGTGTAGGCAGCGGGCGGCAGGGGCCGGGCCCGAAACGATACGATGCCGTGATGAACCAAGTGAGCTTTGACTACCCGCGCCAGGACGCCCAGGGTCAGACCTGCACCGCCCACGCCTGGGCCAAGGTGCCCGCCCCGCTGACGGCGCCCGAGCGCCAGACTCTCACCGAACGCGCTGCCGAGCTGCTGAAGGCGCACAACGCCGTGCTGGTGGCGCATTACTACGTGGACGGCCCGCTGCAGGACCTGGCGCTGGCCACCGGCGGCATCGTGTCGGACTCGCTGGAGATGGCCCGCTTCGGCCGCGACCACGCTGCGCAGACACTGGTCGTCGCCGGCGTGCGCTTCATGGGCGAGACGGCCAAGATCCTCAGCCCCGAGAAACGCGTGCTGATGCCCGACCTGGACGCCACTTGCTCGCTGGACCTGGGCTGCCCGGCCGACGACTTCGCGGCCTTCTGCGACGCGCACCCCGACCGGCAGGTCGTCGTCTACGCCAACACCAGCGCCGCCGTGAAGGCGCGCGCCGACTGGATGGTGACGAGCTCCTGCGCGCTGGAGATCGTGGCCGACCTGCACGCCAAGGGCCAGAAGATCCTGTGGGCGCCCGACCGGCACCTGGGCCGCTACATCCAGGAGCAGACCGGCGCGGACATGCTGATGTGGAACGGCGCCTGCATCGTGCACGACGAGTTCAAGGGGCTGGAGCTGGAGCTGCTGCGCGAGCAGCACCCGAACGCGCAGATTCTTGTCCACCCCGAGTCACCCAAGAGCGTCGTCGACATGGCCCATGTGGTGGGCTCCACGTCGGCCCTCATCAAGGCCGTCGTCGAGGGCACGGCGCAGGAATACATCGTCGCCACCGACAACGGCATCCTGCACCGCATGCGCCAGCTCGCGCCGCACAAGACGCTGATCGAGGCGCCCACCGCCGGCAACAGCGCCACCTGCAAGAGCTGCGCGCACTGCCCGTGGATGGCCATGAACGGCCTGCTCAACCTGGTGCAGTGCCTGGAGCGCGGCGCGCCGGAGATCCACGTGGACGAGCCCACCCGCGTGAAGGCGCAGCGCTGCATCAACCGCATGCTGGACTTCACGGCTGCCCGCAAGGCCCAGGCCTCCGGGATGACCCCGGGCATCGGCGCGGCTTGATCTGGGACAGTGGAGGCCGCCACCGCGCGGCGCTATAACCGCGCATCGTCCCTGACCCAGAAAGGCCGCCCATGCCCGCCGATTTCAGCTCCCTGTACAACCACCACGAGCGCGAGGTGTTCGCCGCCGTGATGGACGCCGCCGAGGCTCACCCCGAGATCGCCGCCAGCAACGACTTGCTGTGCGACGTGGCCTGCGTGGCGCTGAACCGCCTCACGCCGCGCTACATCCGCCACGAGGTGGACTTCAGCTTCTACCTGACCGAGCACGAGCGCCACGAGATCGACACCGCCATCGCCGATGCGGTGAGCTACGCCTTCAACTTCGTGCAGGCCCGTACCGCGCTGCGAGCGCGCGGCTGAGCTGACGCCTGGCGCTGAGCCTCTCCGACCACGCCCGCAAGCTGCGGGCTTTTTTTTCGTCCGCCCCCTTGCAACCGCCTTCGAAATGCAATTAAAGTGATATCACTTTTACAGGAGGCCATGATGATTCAGACGAACGCGCAGCGCCAGGAGACGGCGGCCAGCACCACCAGTGGCTATCTCGCCATCCTGGGCGGCCTGGGGCTGCTGGTGCTGGGCCCGCTGGTGCTGTGGGCCGGCCGCGGCCAGCCGCTGGTGATGCTGCTCGGTGTGCTGCTGATCGTGGCGGCCGTGCTGATGTTCGCGGGCCTGTACATGCAGCAGCCCAACGAGGGCCGCATCCTGACGCTGTTCGGCCGCTACACCGGCACCGACCGCGCCGAGGGCCTGCGCTGGGCCAACCCCTTCGCCGTCAAGCGCCGCATCTCGCTGCGCGCACGCAACCTCAATGCGCCGACCATCAAGGTCAACGACAAGCGCGGCAATCCCATCGAGATCGGCGTGGCCGTCGTCTGGCGCGTGGAAGACAGCGCCCGAGCGGTGTTCGAGGTGGATGACTACGAAGCCTATGTGGGCATCCAGGCCGAAGCCGCCATGCGCCACCTGGCCTCGCAGTACGCCTACGACGACGGCGAGGACCTGAGCGCCGGTGAGACCACGTTGCGTGCCGGGCAGGACGAGGTCGCGGCCGCGCTGGTGCACGAGCTGCAGGCCCGCTTCGCCGAGGCCGGTGTGCGCGTGCTGGACGCCAAGATCACCCACCTCGCCTACGCGCAGGAGATCGCCCAGGTCATGCTGCGCCGCCAGCAGGCCGAGGCCATCATCAGCGCCCGCAAGAAGATCGTGCAAGGCGCGGTGAGCATGGTGGAGGAGGCCTTGCGCGGCCTGTCGGAGCGCGACATCGTGGAGCTGGACGACGAGCGCAAGGCGGCCATGGTGTCCAACCTGCTGGTGGTGCTGTGCTCCGACAAGGACACGCAGCCCATCGTCAACGCCGGCACGCTGTATTCATGAGCCCCTCGCCCCGTCTAGGCCGGCAAGCTGTCGGGATGCGCTATGGCCAGCCCTGACAAGAAGAGCTTCGCGCTGCGGCTGGACCCGGCGCTGTGGGCTCAGATCGAGCGCCTGGCCGCGCAGGAGCTGCGCTCGGCCAACGCGCAGATCGAATACCTGCTGCGCGACGCGCTGGCGCGGCGCGGCATCAAGCCCGCGGCGAGCCCGGCACCCAAGCGCGGGCGGCCGACCGCGGAACCCGGCACCGATGACGCCTAACGGCGTCGGCGTTCGCTGATCAACACCGTCGGGAAGCTCACCGGCAGCGTCTGCGGGTAGTCGCGGCTGTAGTGCAGGCCACGGCTTTCGTGGCGCATCAGCGCGGACTTGACGATCAGTTCCGCGCAGTCCACCAGGTTGCGCAACTCCAGCAGGTCCCGGGTGACGCGGAAGTTGGCGTAGTAGTCGTCGATCTCGCCGCGCAGCAGCTCGATGCGGTGCAGCGCCCGCTCCAGCCGCTTGGTCGTGCGGACGATGCCGACGTAGTTCCACATCAGCAGGCGCAGTTCGTCCCAGTTGTGGGCGATGACGACCTGCTCGTCGGCATTCTCGACCTGACTCTCGTCCCAGGCCGGCAGCGGCGCAGGCGGCTGCGGCGCGTGGCTGAGGATGTCGGCCGCGCAGGTCTGGCCCAGCACCACGCATTCCAACAGCGAGTTGCTGGCCAGCCGGTTGGCGCCATGCAGCCCCGTGTAGCCGGTCTCGCCGACCGCGTACAGACCCGGCAGGTCGCAGCGACCGGCCAGGTCGGTCACCGCGCCGCCACAGGTGAAGTGCACGGCCGGCACGACGGGAATGGGCTGCCGCGCGATGTCGATGCCCAGCTTCAGGCAGCGCGCATGGATGGTGGGGAAATGCTCGACGAGGAAGGCCTCGCCCAGGTGCGTGGCGTCCAGCCACACATGATCCAGGCCGTGCTTCTTCATCTCGAAGTCGATGGCGCGGGCGACGATGTCGCGCGGCGCCAGCTCCATGCGCTCGTCATGCGCGGCCATGAAGCGCGTGCCGTCAGGCAACTTCAGGTGGCCGCCCTCGCCGCGCAGTGCCTCGGTGATGAGGAAGCTGCGTTCCTGCGGGTGGTAGAGGCAGGTCGGGTGGAACTGGATGAACTCCATGTTCGCGACGCGGCAGCCGGCCCGCCAGGCCATCGCGATGCCGTCGCCCGTCGACGTGTCGGGGTTGGTTGTGTAGCGATAGACCTTGCCGGCGCCGCCGGTGGCCAGCACGACAGCGCGTGCGGCCAGTGTCTCGACGCGCTGGGTGTCGATGTCCAGCGCGTAGACGCCGTAGACGCGCGGCGGTTCGTCGCGCTGCACATGGCGCGACGTGATGAGGTCCAGCGCCATCCAGCGCTCCAGCAGCCGGATGTTGGGGTGGCGGCGAGCCACGGCCAGCAACTGGTCGTGGATGGCCTTGCCGGTGGCGTCGGCCGCGTGGGCGATGCGGCGCACCGCATGGCCGCCCTCGCGCGTGAGGTGCAGACCCATGGGGCCGGTGTCGTCGGGCGTGAACGGCACGCCCTGCTCCACCAGCCAGCCCACGGCCGCAGCACTGCGCTCTGCGATGAAGCGGGCCGTGCCTTCGTCAACGAGGCCGGCACCGGCGTCCTGCGTGTCGCGCACATGGCTGTCGATGGAGTCGTCGCTGCCGAGGACGCCGACGATGCCACCTTGCGCCCAGGCGGTGGCAGCTTCGGTCAGTTCGCGCTTGGCGAGCACGACGACGGGCACGGTGTCAGCCAGGTGCAGGGCCACGGTCAGGCCGGCCAGCCCGGCGCCGATGATGACGACGGGGGCGTCGTCGGGGGGAGCAGCAGTCATGGCGAGGCATTGTCCCGCAGCACTGCCGCCGCCTCGACGAGGTGAGGATTGCCGATTCGAACACCCAGGCTCCTCGTGATTGGCTCTATGCTGCACTCGCAAGATAGCGCTATCCAACAAGACGAGGAGACCATGTTTCGCCACTTCCTCCGGGCCGCGACGGCCACTCTGCTGGCCTTGCCGGCCGCCGCTGCCCTCGCTGCGCCGCCTGCCGAGACGTTCTTCAACGACCCCGACATCGCCGAGGCCGTGCTGTCCCCGTCAGGCAAGCGGCTGGCCATCACGTCCGCCAAGGGTGCCGACCGCGTCGGCCTCGTCGTGATGGACCTGACCGCCGGCGGGCAGCTGTCACGCGTCGTCCGCTCGCAAAGCTCGGACGTGCTGCAGGTTCGCTGGGCCAACGAAGACCGCCTGCTCTTCAGCCTCGCCGACCTTGGCGAGGCCAGTGCCAGCCACAACAAGGCGCTGGGCCTGTTCGCGGTGAACGTGGATGGGTCGCGCATGCGCATGCTGGTGCGCCAGACGACCAACTTCATCACCTCCGACAGCACCCATCCCGATGGCGTCCACTGGAACCACCGCCTGCTGGCGGTGCCCGAGCCGCGCCCGGGCGAGGCCAATGACCGCGTGCTGCTCGCCGAGATGGGTGATGTCGGCGGTGTCTACGCCGAGAACCCCGTCTGGATCAACATCAACACCGGTGCAACCCGCACCTACGCCACCACCGCTCCCGCCAGCGGCCACCACTGGGTGGTAGACAGCCGTGGCGATGCGCGTGCGACGGTTGCGCTGCGCAACGGCAGGCTGCAGGCCCACTGGCTGCCGCCGGGCCAGACCGAGTGGGCGCAGCTCTACGACACGCCGGCGCTGGCATCGCCCTTCGGCATCGAGGGTGTCGGTGACGACGGTGCGCTCTACATCAGCCACGTGCCGCCGGGCAGCGCGCAGCGGGTGCTGACGCGCTACGACGCCCAGACCCGGGCGCCCATGGACCCGCCGCTGGTGCGCGCGCCGGGCTTTGATTTCAGCGGTCAGCTGATCAAGGAGGGCAGCACGCTGCTGGGCGTGCGCGCCCTGGTGGACAGCCAGACCACCGTCTGGCTGGACGAGCGCATGAAGAAGTTCCAGGCACAGGTCGACCGGCTGCTGGCCGGCAAGCTCAACCACATCGACTGCCGCCGCTGCGGCCAGCCGGACATGGTGGCCCTCGTGCACTCCTACAACGACCGCGACCCCGGCAAACTGTGGCTCTACCAGGCCCAGCCCACCGCCGGCGAGAACCGCTGGCGCGCGATCGGCCGCCTGCGCGAGGACGTCGATCCGGCGACGATGGCCGGACTGGACCTGCAGACCATCCGGGCGCGTGACGGGCGGGAGCTGCCAGTGTGGATCACGCGCCCCGACGGCGCCAAGGGCCCGCTGCCCGCCGTCGTGCTGGTGCACGGTGGCCCTTGGGTGCGCGGCGTGGTGTGGCAGTGGAACGCCTGGGCGCAATTCCTCGCCTCGCGCGGATATGTCGTCATCGAACCGGAGTTCCGTGGCAGCACCGGCTACGGGGAGGCCCATTTCCGCGCCGGCTTTAGACAATGGGGCCAGGCCATGCAGGACGACGTGACGGACGCCCTGCGGTGGGCGCAACAGCAGGGCTTGGCCAGCGACCGCGCCTGCATTGCGGGCGCCAGCTACGGCGGCTACGCCACGCTGATGGGGCTGGCCAAGGATCCCGAGCTCTACCGCTGCGGCATCGCCTGGGTGGCGGTGTCAGACCTGGAGTTGATGGTGAACGGCTCCTGGTGGGTGCCCGACGACAGTGGCCTGTCACGCAGGCTGACCCTGCCCGAACTGGTGGGAGATGCCACCAAGGACGCCGGGATGCTCGCCGCCAACTCGCCGGTCAAGCTGGCCGAGCGTATGAAGGCGCCGCTGCTGCTGGCTTACGGCGAGCTGGACCAGCGCGTCCCGCTTGCCCACGGCAAGCGCATGCGCGATGCGCTCGCTGCAGCCGGCCGGCCGCCCGAATGGGTCAGCTACGCCGGCGAAGGCCATGGCTGGGGCAAGCCCGCGCACCGGCTGGACTTTGCCCGCCGCGTCGAGACCTTCCTCGCCCGCCACCTGGCACCGGGCCCTCAGAACAGCGGCCCGACGCCTGGCGTGCCAGCCCCAGGTCGCTGACGCCTGGCCGTATGCTCCCGCACCGCCCACAAGGCTGTGACGAGGAGAAGCGATTGACGACGATGTTCCGCTGGGCGGCCTGCATGGCCGGTTTGCTGCTGGCCGCCTACGCCCAGGCCGCACCGCCCCCTGCCGAGGTGTTCTTCAGGGATCCCGACATCGTCGACGCCCGCCTGTCGCCCAGCGGGCGCTGGCTGGCCATCACCGGCACGCTGGGCGCCGAACGGGCCGGCCTGGTGGTGTTCGACGTCGTCAACGGCGGCCAGCCGCGCCGAGTGGTGCAGTTCGAGGACGGTGACGTCACCAACGTGCACTGGGTCAACGACGACCGGCTGGTGTTCAGTGCGGTGGACTTTTCGCAGGGCAGCGGACGCGGTCGCGGCGCCGGTGGCCTGTTCGCCGTCAATGCTGACGGCACCAAGCGGCTGCAGTTGGTGCGCCGGCTGAACACACGTACCGTTCGCGACCCGGCCACGGGCGGACTGCTGGAGTGGAACCACCGCCTGCTCAGCACACTGCGCTCGCGCGACGGCGTCGGCGGCGAGGAGGTGCTCGTGGGCCGCTTCACCGTCAACGACGACCGCACGCTGACGCCGCTGTGGCTGAACACCATGACCGGCCGCACCCGCAGCGCGGACTTCAAGGTGCCGGCCGACACCGTTGACCTGCTGACCGACCCGCAGGGCGAGGCGCGCGTGGCCATCGTGCGGCGCGACGACCGCATGAGTGCTGCCTGGCGCGCGCCCGGCAGCGATGACTGGCAGCCGCTGTTTGAGGCCGCGCTGGGCCAGGCCCCCTTCATGCCGTTCGGCGTGGACAGTGCCGGCACGCTCTACGTGACGCAGCCCCGCGGCCAGGACGGCCAGCAGGTGCTGGCCCGCTACGACTTCACGCGCCGCGCTCCCGAGGAGCAGCCGCTGGTCGTCACGCCGGGCTTTGACTTCACGGGTCAGTTGATGACGCAGAACGACGGCCAGCTGCGCGGCGTGCGCGTGGTGACCGAGGCGGAAACCACCGTGTGGCTGACCGACCGCATGAAGGCGCTGCAGGAGCAGGTAGACGGCCTGCTGCCCGGACGCGTCAACCGCCTCGTCTGCCGCCAGTGCGGCCAACCCGAGATGGTGGTGCTGGTGCACTCTTACAGCGACCGCGAGCCCGGCGAGTGGTGGGTGCATCGCGGCCCGCTGGACGGCGGCAAGGGCTGGCGCAAAGTGGGCCGCGCACACGAGGCCGTCAAGGCCGAGGACATGGCCGCGATGGCCTTCCAGCGCATCACCGCCCGCGACGGGCGCGACCTGCCGGTGTGGGTGACCCGCAGCCCCACCGCCAAGGGGCCGCTGCCGGCCGTGGTGCTGGTGCACGGCGGCCCGTGGTCGCGCGGCAGCAGCTGGGGCTGGCATGCACGGGCGCAATTTCTGGCTTCGCGCGGCTTTGTGGTCATCGAGCCGGAGTTCCGCGGCAGCACCGGCTACGGCGAGGCGCACATGAAGGCCGGCTTCCGCCAGTGGGGCCAGGCCATGCAGGACGACGTGGCCGACGCGCTGCGCTGGGCACAGAAACAGGGGCTGGCCAGCGACAAGGCCTGCATCGCCGGCGGCAGCTACGGCGGCTACAGCACCTTGATGGGCCTGGTGCGCGACCCGGCGCTGTACCGCTGCGGCGTGGCCTGGGTGGCAGTGGCCGACCTGGAACTGCTGGTGAACGGCTCCTTCTGGGTGGACGACGACTCGCACCTGATGCGCCGCTACCGCATGTCCGAGCTGGTGGCCGACGGCAAGGCCGACGCGGCGATGATCCTGGCCAACTCCCCCGTGCACCAGGCAGCCCGCATCAAGGCGCCGCTGCTGCTGGCCTTCGGCGAGGAAGACCGCCGCGTGCCGCTGGCCCACGGCAAGCGCCTGCGCGAGGCCCTGCAGGCGGCCGGCAACGAGCCCCAGTGGGTGACCTACCCGGGCGAAGGCCATAACTTTGCCGTGCTGAAGAACAAGGTGGACTTCGCCGAGCGCATGGCCGCCTTCCTGACACAGCACCTGGGGCCTGCAGGCACAGCGCCGACACGGTGAGTATTGCCAGGCTTGGCCGCCGACGCACCCGCTGGCTGCCCTAAGCTGCGCGCGCTGCCGCCAGAGCAGCGGGAGGATTCATGAGGACCATCGTCAGACGCTGGGCCGGCGCACTTGCCGGCCTGCTGTGCGGCGCCGCCGTGCAGGCCGCACCACCGCCGGCCGCCGAGGTGTTCTTCAAGGACCCCGACCTCGTCGACGTGCAGCTGTCCCCCTCGGGCCGGCTGCTGGCCCTGACGTCGGCCAAGGGGCTCAAGCGCGTGGGGCTGGCGGTGTTCGACCTGGGCAACGGCAAGGTCATGCGCACGGCGCAGTTCTCGGATGGCGACATCACGCAGGTGCAGTGGGTCAACGACAACCGGCTGGTGTTCGGCGTCGAGGACCTGTCCGACGGCAGCGGCCGGCCAAACGGCCTGCCAGGCCTGTTCGCCGTGAACCCCGACGGCGGCGACCTGCGCCAGTTGGTGCGCCGCATGGGCAAGCTCGTCGTCACCGACGGTAGCAACCGTAACGAGCGCCTGCTGGACTGGAACCACCGCCTGCTGCGCGTGCCCGCGCCACGGCCCGGCACCGAGGCCGGTGACGAGGTGCTCGTCGCCCACATCAGCATGGACGAAAGCCGCGTCGCGTCGCCGCTGTGGCTGAACACCCGCACCGGCCGCACCCGCAGCGTCGAGACCCAGGCACCGCCCCACACCGTCGCCTGGCTCACCGACAGCGGCGGCGAGCTGCGCGTGGCCATCACGCAGCACGAGGGCCGCCGGGGCGCGCACTGGCGCGGGCCCGGCGACGCCGCGTGGCGCCAGCTCTACGACACGCCGCTGTTCAAGACGCCCTTCAATCCGCATTCCGTCGACGACACCGGCCAGCTCTACGTGACGCGCACGCCGGGGCGCGACCAGCAGGTGGTGCTGGCCCGCTACGACTTCGCGCGTGGCGCGCCGGAGCCCCAGCCCGTCGTGACGGCGCCGGGCTTCGACTTCTGGGGCAGGCTGCTCAACGAGGGCGGCGGCGCGGCGCTGGGCGTGCGCCTCACGACCGACGGCGAAACCACCGTGTGGTTCCACCCGGCGCTCAAGGCGCTGCAGGCCGAAGCCGACGAGCGCCTGCCCGGGCGCATCAACCGCGTCGACTGCCGGCGCTGCGGCGAGCCCGACATGACCGCGCTGGTGCGCAGCTTCAGCGACCGCGATCCGGGCCAATGGTGGGTCTACCAGGCCCGGCCGCCCGAGGGCGAGAAGCCCTGGCGCGCCGTCGGCCGCGTGCGCAACGACGTGAAGCCCGCCGAAATGGCGACCATGGACTTTCACCGCATCCAGGCCCGCGACGGGCGCGACCTGCCGGTGTGGGTCACCCGCAGCCCGCAGGCGAAGGGGCCGTTGCCCGCGGTCGTGCTGGTGCACGGCGGGCCCTGGGTGCGCGGCAACGTGTGGGGCTGGCACGCCTGGGGCCAGTTCACCGCGTCGCGCGGCTATGTCGTCATCGAACCCGAGTTTCGCGGCAGTACCGGCTACGGCCATGCGCACTACAAGGCCGGCTTCAAGCAATGGGGCCAGGCCATGCAGGACGACGTGGCCGACGCGCTGAAGTGGGCGCAGCAGCAGGGCATCGCCGGCAGCAAGGCCTGCATCGCCGGCGCCAGCTACGGCGGCTACAGCACGCTGATGGGCCTCATCAAGGATCCCGACCTCTACCAGTGCGGCGTGGCCTGGGTGGCGGTGACCGACCTGGATCTCTACGTCAGCGGCTCCTGGTGGGTGCGCGACGACATCCCCGAGGCCGGCCGCCAGTACCAGCTGCCCGAAATGGTGGGGGACGCGGTGCAGGACGCCGACATGATCGTCGCCAACTCACCGGTGAAGCAGGCGGCACGGCTGAAGCGGCCGGTGCTGCTGGCCTTCGGCGAGGACGACCTGCGCGTGCCGCTGGCCCACGGCAAGCGCATGCGCGACGCGCTGCGCGCCGCCGGCAACGAGCCCGAGTGGGTCACCTACCCCGGCGAGGGCCACGGCTTCAGTGTCGTGAAGAACCGCGTGGACTTCGCCGAGCGCATGGCGGCCTTCCTGGACCGCCACCTGAAGCCCTGATCACGCCCTGAAGCCGTTGGAATGCCGCCGCCACGACGGCGGCTTCCACAGGTGGGCCAGGCGCAGGCCCCAGGTCTTCTCGGCGGCCATGTCGCGGAACATGGACCGCCACTCGTGCGCATTCAGCCAGAACAGGTGGTGCGTCGGGAACGGGTGCTCCAGGCCATAGTCCACCGGCTCGCGCTCCGGCTCGAAGGTGCCGAACAGGCGGTCGAACACGATCAGCGTGCCGCCGAAGTTCTTGTCGATGTACTGCGGGTTGCGGCCATGGTGGGCGCGGTGGTGCGAGGGCGTGTTGAAGACGGCCTCGAACCACGCCGGCATGCGCCCCACCCAGGTGGTGTGCACGAAGAACTGATAGCCCAGGTTCAGCGACAGCGCGAACAGCACCCAGCGCGGCTCGAAGCCCAGCCACACGGCCGGCAGGTAGAACAGCCAGTTGCCGGCCAGCGGGTAGAACCAGCTTTGCCGCAGCGCGGTGCCGAAGTTCATCTTCTCGGAGCCGTGGTGCACGACATGCGCGCACCAGAACCAGCGGATGCGGTGGCTCGCGCGGTGAAAGCCGTAGTACAGCAACTCCACGAACAGGAACAGGCCGAGGAAGCGCAGCGGCGTCACGTCGACGGTGAATAGCCGGTGGTCGTACACCCAGCCCATGGCCGGCAGCACCAGCACCGTCAGCAGCATCAGGTCGGCCACGAGGTAGCTGCCGCCGCTGTTCAGGCTGTCGATGCTGTCCCGCAGCTCGAACACCCCGGTCCTGCGAAAGCGCCAAGCCTCGCAGGCGATGGCGATCATGAACAGCGGCGACAGCACCAGCAGCGTCAGGTCGCGCCAGTCGAAGTGGCGTTGATAGAGATCGAGCACCCAGTCCATGCCGCGATATTGGCGCCAAATGCGCCCGGCTTCTTGACGGCAAACCCCGGGTTTTTGACAGATCACGCCAGGCCTGGGGTGATCCCGCAGCGGCAGCCGGGCAGGCACACGGGATGATGCCGGCCCCATGGATGACACCCGCGTCGCCGCCAGCTATGTCCAGTTGCTCTTCGAGCACCTGGCGGCGCAGGGTCGTGCGGGCGCCCTGGGCGAGCCGCCCTCGCCCGCCGAGGGCTTCGTCGCCCTCAAGCGCTGGCAGTCACTGCTGCAGCAGGCCCGTGACCTGGACCCCGGCCCCAAAGCCACCTTCACGCTGCGGCTGGCGCGCGGCATCGCGCCGCGGCACTTCGGCATCGTCGGCTTCGCGGCGCTGGCCTCTGGCACGCTGGCCGAGGCGCTGCAGCGGCTGGAGCGCCACCACCGCGCGATCTACGACGTCAACCTCGCACAGGTGCGCCCCTGTGCCGAGGGGCTGTGCATCGAATGGGGTGTGGCGCGCGGCCGGCCCGGCGCGCTGGTGGACGAGACGGCCATCGCCGCGCTGATGCAGCTGACGCGCGAGTTCACCGGCCGGCCGGTGCGCGCGCTGGCCGTGGACTTCGTCAACCCGCGACCGGCCGATGTGCGGCCATATGAAGACTTCTTCGGCGGCCCGGTGCGCTTCGGCCAGCCCAGCACGCGCGTCGTGCTGGCGGCAAGCGACCTCGCGTTGCCGCTGCGCGGCGCCGATGCCGCGCTGCTGGCGCTGCTGGACGCGCAGGCCGAGCGGCTGCTGCAAGAGGTGGCCGCCGTCGCCGGGCCGCTGGCCGTGTGGCGCCAGGCGCTGGTGGGGCTGATCCGCAGCGGCCGCACGCAGCTGGCCGATCTGGCCGACGACCTGCAGATGAGCCCGCGCAGCCTGCAGCGGCGCCTGGCCGATCAGGGCATCAGCTTCCAGGCGCTGCTGGGCCAGACCCGCCAGCAGTTGGCCGAGGCCTATCTGCGCGACGCCAGCGTGGAGCTCGCCGAGGTGGCGCTGCTGCTGGGCTATTCCGAACAAAGCGCCTTCACGCGCGCCTTCCGGCAATGGACGGGCCAGGCACCGTTGCAATGGCGCCGGCAGCAAGCGGGATGACGCCGGCACCTGCCAGCGTCGTCATCGACGGCGCGCCCGCCCACGGCCGTTACGTGGGCCGCATCGCGGCCATCGACTGGTCGGGCCTGCAGCCCCGGCCCGGCCGCCTGTGGCGCCGGCTGCACCACAAGCGCTGGCATTACGTGGGCCTGGGCAACGAGGCCGTGTTCATCGGCGTCGCCATCGTCGATGTCGGCTGGGCCGTCAGTGCGTTCGCCTATCTGTTCGACCGCCAGACCCGCACGCTGCGGGCCGACTGGAGCCAGGACGGCCTGCCCGGCCTGCAGGCCCGGGTGGGCGACGCGCCGCTGGCCGGCGCCGACGCGTGGTTCCGCGGCCCCGGCGCGCGGCTGTCGCTGCGAGAAACCGGCAACCGCCTGCAGTTGCAGGTCGCCACGCGCGCGCTGCGCGTCGACGCCGAGCTGGACCTCGCCGCTATGGCGCCGCCGTTGCTGGCCGTCGGCCCCATTGCCGGCGGCCTGGCGCATGCGACGCAGAAGACCACCGCCCTGCCCGTGCGCGGCTGGGCCGAGGCGGCCGGGCAACGCTTCGCGCTGGACGGCGCCTGGGCAGCCGTCGACGCGTCCAACGGCCTGCTGGCGCGGGACACCGCCTGGCGCTGGGCCAGCGCGCACCGGCCCGATGTCGGCTTCAACCTGCAGCAAGGCTACTTCGGCAGCCACGAGAACGTGTTGTGGCTGGACGGCCAGCCCACGGCGCTGGGCACGGCACATTTCGACTTCGACGCCACCCGCCCACTGGCGCCGTGGCGCCTGCGCACCGACGACGGCCTGCTGGACCTGGCCTTCACGCCCGAGGGCGCCCGCGCAGCCGACAAGGACCTCGGTGTTGCCGCCAGCCGCTACGTGCAGCCGGTGGGCACGTTCTCGGGCAGTGTGCGGGCCGGCCCGCAGGCGCTAGCGCGCCGTGTCGACGGCCTGCTCGGCGTGACCGAGGACCACCGCTCGCGCTGGTGAGCGGGTGGGGTTGCGCTTCTTCAGCCACAAGTACAGGCCGCTGCCCAGCACCAGGATGGTGGCAATGTCCAGCAGCGCCCACAAGATCTTCATCGGCATGCCGCCGTAGTCGCCGAAGTGCAGCGGCTGCGAGATCAGCAAGGCGTCCAGGTACCAGGGCATCTCCGGCGCGTTCGTGACCTGCGCCGTGCGGGCGTCCACCAGCACCGGGATCAGCAGCTTGGACGTCAGCGGCGTGTCGCCACGCATGAAAAACGTGGTGTGGTGCGGGCTGGAGAACGACGTGCCGGGGAAGGCCACGAAGAACAGCTTCTTGCCCGGCGCTGCGGCCTGGGCCGCGTCCAGCATGCGCTGCAGCGGCGCACGCTCACTTTCCGGCACCAGTGGCTGGCCCTGGTAGGGTTTCACCAGCTCGCCGACATGCTCGTACTGCCAATACTTGATCAGCAGGTCGGCCCAGGTGTTGATCATGCCCGTGGCGCCGACGACGAAGCACCACACCAGCGTGACGATGCCGATCAGGTTGTGCAGGTCCAGCCAGCGCGTGCGTGCAGAGCGCTCGTGGCGCACGGTGCCGAAGTCCAGCTTGCGCATGAACGGCGCATACAGCACCACGCCCGACACCAAGGCCACCAGCAGCAGCAGGCCCATGAAGCCCAGGAACAGCTTGCCCGGCAGCCCGGCGAACAGGTCCACGTGCAGGCGGAACATCAGGTCCATGAAGCCCTCGCCGACCTTGTACTCGCCGACAACCTGGGCTGTGCGTCCGTCCACCATCACCGACTTGTAGTCCTCGGTCGGTGCAGGCGTGGGCGTCAGCGTGCTCCACCATAGGCGGTCGTCGTCGTCGGACTTGCCCATGAACTGCACGATGCGGTCCGGGTACTTCGCACGTGCGGCGGCCATCACGTCGTCGGCCGATGCGCGCAGCCGGTCCTGCGCGGCGGGCAGCGTCGGCGCCTCGATCTCGGTGCCCAGCAGGTGGCCGATCTCATGATGAAAGATCAACGGAAGGCCGGTCAGGCACAGCAGCAGCATGAAGACGGTGCAGACGAGGCTGCTCCACTTGTGCAGCCAGGTCCAGACCCGGAGCGTGCGCGTGTTCAGGCTCATGGCGGGCTCAGAGCTTGTAGTTCAGCGTCACGGCCACATTGCGCGGGGCGCCGTAGATCGCGCCATATGCCAGGCCGCCGATGGCCTTCTTGTTGAACAGGTTGTTGACGTTCAGGCGCAGCGTGGTGCGGTTGCTCAGGTCGTAGGCGGCGAAACCGTTGGCCAGCACATAGCTGTCCTGCCTGGCGCTGCCGACCTTGTAGACGTCGGACTGCCAGCGTGCATTCACGCCCAGGTTCAGCGCCGGCAGCGCCGGCACACGGCCCGACACGGTGAGGTTCAGCGTGCGGCGCGGCACCCATTCATAGATGTCCTTGCCGTCCGGGCCGGTCAGCTTCAGGTGCGTGTAGCCCGCCGTGAGCTTGGCATCCTTGCTCAGCCGGCCGGTCGCCTCGACCTCGAAGCCGCGCGACTTCACGTCCATCGGCTTGTACCAGTACTGCCCGCCGGCGGTCACACCGCCGTAGGTCGCCAGGCCTTCCTGCCTGGCCGTGAAGACGGCGAGGGTGGTCAGCAGCGCCTTGTTCAGCCACTCTGCCTTCACGCCGGTCTCGGCGTTGACGCCCTTCACCGGCGCCAGCAGCAAGCCGCTGGCATCGGCCTGTTCCTGGGGCTGGAAGATGTCCGAATAGGACGCATAGGCCAGCAGGTCCGGCGTGATGTCGTAGGTGAGGCCGACGTAGGGGCTGAGCTTCTCGGTCTTCGGGTCCAGCAACTGGCCGCCGCTGCCGTAGCGAGATTGGCCGCCACGCACGTGGCGCATCGCATTGACACCGGCGATGAGCTTCATCGAATCGGTCAGCGCCAGGCGCGATGCGGCGTAGAAGCGCGTCAACGACTGCTCGCCGCTATTGCATGCCGTGCGCGCCCCCCAGCTGGGCTCGGCGACGACGTTGCCACCGTAGGGCATGGCAGGAACGGGCAGCATGGCCGGCGTGTCCGCGCAGGTCGGCGCCAGCAGGTAGGTGTCGCTGGCAGTCTTCTCGGTGGAGCGGTTCACGCCGAACACCAGGCTGTGCTTGCGGCCCCAAGCGTTGAAGGTCCCGCTGACGTTGGCGTCCAGCACGTGGTTGTCGGCGCTGCCCACGCTGCGGTAGGGCCAGCCGACCAGGCCGGTGCTGCCGGGATATACATACAACAGCGCCGTCCATTCGTTGCTGTGACGGTAGTTGTAGGTCGCCTTGGCCTCCCAGTCGGCGCCCAGCTTGTGCGCGTACTCGACGAAGCCGCTGTAAGACTTGGTGTTCCAGTAGGTCCACTGCTGCGACGTGGACGTGCCCACGGGGTAGTCGGCCTGCGTGCCATCCGCGCGCAGCAGCGTCAGCGAGCCCCACATCGGCGAATCTTGCTGGCCGTCGATGGCAGTGACGCCCACCGTCAGCACGCCGTGGTCGCCAATCTGGCCGTCAACCACGCCGTAAACGGTCGTGCGCTTGTCCTTGAGATCACGCAGGTAGGAGTCCTTGTCCTCGGTAGCAACGATGAGGCGGCCGGCCCAGGCGCCGTCCTGGGTCAGCACCTTGTTGTAGTCCAGCGCGGCGCGCTTCTTGTTCCACGAACCGAACGTGACTTCGACCTCACCACCGTCCTGGTTGGTGGGACGCTTGCGCACGTAGTTGATCGTGCCGGAGGAGTTGCCCACACCGGTCAGCAGACCGTTGGCGCCGCGGATCAGCTCGATCTTCTCGAACAGGAAGGTGTCCTCGCGGCCCACCACGGTGCCCCAGGAGTTGCTCATGCCCAGACCATCCAGCTGCGTCAGCTGAATCTCGAAGCCGCGCGCGTTGAAGGTCGCACGGTTGGTCTCGTACTGCTCGACATTGATGCCGGTCGCCAGCGCCAGCGCCTCGTTGCTGCCGCTGACGCCGAAGTTGGTGATGTCTTCCTTGTCGAGGGTGCTGATGGTCTGCGGCGTGTCCTTCAGCTCCATCGCCAGACCGGTCGCTCCCTTGGAAACGCGGTTGGCGCGCTTGCCGGTGATGGTCACGGTCTGCAGGCTGGCACTTGTGGCGGCGGGCTGGGCGTCGTTTTGCGACTGTGCATGGGCCGGGGTCAGCGCCGCAGCAGCGGCCAGCGCACAGGCGGTCAGCAGGAAGTTGTGGGTATTCATGGCGTGAAAAGCAAGAGAAAGAGAAGAAGGCCGGCGGCAGCGTCACCGCCCGACAAGAGGAAGGTCAGGCGTCAGCGGCGCCACGCGTACCAGGCCATGACCAGCACCGGCACGCCAAGCGCGAGCCACGACCAGGCATCACCCCAGTCGTCGGAAACCAGCGCCGACAGCAGCCCGCTGGTGCTCAGCAGCCCCAGCACCGCAGGCCAGCCCCACAGCTTCAGCATCGGATGAAAGCGATTTCGCCGCGACGCCTGCGCATCGCGGTGGCCGGAATGTGTTGCATTCATGAGAAACCAAATAAGAACTATTCGTATTCTACACACCAGCCGTAAAAAAGCCGCCTCCCCTGTCGGCGAAGGCGGCTGCGGCGTCGTGCTCGGTTCAGACGCGACGCCGGGCGCGGTGCGGCGGCGGATCAGTGCACGACGCGCCCGAACGAGAACTCGCCGCCGTCCACATCCACCGGGATCACGTCCTTCGGGCCGAACTTGCCTTCCAGGATCAGCCGGGACAGCGGGTTCTCCACACGCTGCTGGATGGCACGCTTCAGCGGTCGGGCGCCGAACACCGGGTCGAAGCCGACCTTGGCGATCTCGTCCAGTGCGGCCTCGGACACGTCCAGCTTCATCTCCAGCTTTTCCAGGCGCGCCTCCAGCTGGCGCAGCTGGATCTTCGCGATGGCCTTGATGTTGTCGGCCCCCAGCGCGTGGAAGATGACGGTCTCGTCGATGCGGTTCAGGAACTCGGGCCGGAAGTGGCTCTTGACCTCGCCCCAGACCGCATCACGGATGACGTCCTCGCCCTGCCCCGCCAGCGCCATGATGTGCTGGCTGCCGAGATTGGACGTCATCACGATGACCGTGTTCTTGAAGTCCACCGTGCGGCCCTGGCCGTCCGTCAGGCGGCCATCGTCCAGCACCTGCAGCAGCACGTTGAACACGTCCGGGTGGGCCTTCTCGACCTCATCGAGCAGCAGCACCGAGTAGGGCTTGCGCCGCACGGCTTCGGTCAGCGTGCCGCCTTCCTCGTAGCCCACGTAGCCCGGCGGCGCGCCGATCAGGCGGCTGACCGAGTGCTTCTCCATGAACTCGCTCATGTCGATGCGCACCATGTGGTCTTCGCTGTCGAACAGGAAGCCGGCCAGCGCCTTGCACAGCTCGGTCTTGCCGACGCCTGTCGGGCCGAGGAACAGAAAGCTGCCCAGCGGCCGGTTCGGGTCGGACAGGCCGGCGCGCGAGCGGCGGATGGCGTCGGACACGGCCTGGATGGCCTCGTCCTGGCCCACCACGCGCTCGTGCAGCTTGCCTTCCATCTGCAGCAGCTTCTCGCGCTCGCCCTGCATCAGCTTGGAGACCGGAATGCCGGTGGCACGGGCCACGACCTCGGCGATTTCTTCAGCGCCCACCAGCGTGCGCAGCAGCTGCGGCTTGTTGCCGCCCACCTTGCTGGCTTCCTTGTCCTGCGCTTCCTTGAGCTGCTTCTCCAGCCCCGGCAGCTTGCCGTACTGCAGCTCGGCGACCTTGTTGAAGTCGCCCTTGCGCTTGAGTTCCTCGATCTGTTGCTTGATGCGGTCGATCTCTTCCTTCACGTGCGCCGAGCCCTGCGCCTGCGCCTTCTCGGCGGTCCAGATCTCTTCCAGGTCGTCGTACTCGCGCTGCAGCTTCAGCAGCTCGTCCTCGATGAGGGCGAAGCGCTTCTGCGAGCCCTCGTCCTTCTCCTTGCGCACGGCCTCGCGCTCGATCTTCAGCTGGATCATGCGACGGTCCAGCCGGTCCATGGCCTCGGGCTTGGAGTCGATCTCGATCTTGATCTTGGCCGCGGCCTCGTCGATGAGGTCGATGGCCTTGTCGGGCAGGAAGCGGTCGGTGATGTAGCGGTGGCTCAGCTCGGCCGCGGCGACGATGGCAGGGTCGGTGATCTCCACGCCGTGGTGCACCTCATACTTCTCCTGCAGCCCGCGCAGGATGGCGATGGTGGCCTCCACGCTGGGCTCGTCCACCAGCACCTTCTGGAAGCGCCGCTCCAGCGCGGCGTCCTTCTCGACGTACTTGCGGTATTCGTCCAAGGTGGTGGCGCCGATGCAGTGCAGCTCGCCGCGCGCCAACGCGGGCTTGAGCATGTTGCCGGCGTCGATGGCGCCCTCGGCCTTGCCGGCACCCACCATCGTGTGGATCTCGTCGATGAACAGGATGGTCTGGCCCTCGTCCTGAGCCACCTCCTTCAGCACGCCCTTCAGGCGCTCCTCGAAGTCGCCGCGGTACTTGGCGCCGGCCAGCAGCAGTGCCATGTCCAGCACCAGCACGCGCTTGTTCTTCAGCGAATCAGGCACCTCGCCATTGATGATGCGCTGCGCCAGGCCCTCGACGATGGCCGTCTTGCCCACGCCCGGCTCACCGATCAAGACGGGATTGTTCTTGCTACGGCGCTGCAGCACCTGGATGGCGCGGCGGATTTCTTCATCCCGACCGATGACCGGGTCCAGCTTGCCCAGGCGGGCGCGCTCGGTCAGGTCCAGCGTGTACTTCTTCAGCGCCTCGCGCTGGCCCTCGGCCTCGGCCGAGTCGACGCTCTGGCCGCCGCGCACCGCTTGGATGGCGGCTTCCAGCGCCTTGCGCGTCAGGCCGTGGCCGCGCACGACGCCGGCCAGGTCGGTCTTGGCGTCGCTGAGCGCCAGCAGGAACATCTCGCTGGCGATGAACTGGTCGCCGCGCTTGCCGGCCTCCTTCTCGGCGGCCTGCAGCAGCGCGACGAGGTCGCGGCCCGCCTGCACGGTCTGCCCGGCACCGCTGACCTGCGGCAGCCCAGCCATCAGACCATCCAGTGCCGTCTTCAGCGCGGGCGACTTGACGCCGGCACGCTCCAGCAGCGCGCGCGGCCCGTCGTCCTGGGCCAGCATGGCCGACAGCACGTGGACGGGCTCGATGTAGGGGTTGTCACGGCTCAGGGCCAGGCTCTGCGCCTCGCCCAGGGCTTCCTGGAAACGGGTGGTGAACTTGTCGGCTCGCATGGGATGGGACCTCCTGTTGCCAAGCCAAGTGGGCGCCCTTCAGCGCTTTTCAAGTTGACTCAGATCAAGCCCTGTATCAGCTTCATGCCCAGCCAGGCCGCCAACAGCGAGCCCAGCACGTGGGCCAGCGCATGGGCCAGTGCCATGCCCAGCTCGCCGTGGCGCAGCAGCGCCAGCGACTCGCCTGAGAACGCAGAGAACGTCGTCAACCCGCCGAGGAAGCCGGTCACCAGCAGCAGCTTCAGCCACGCGTCGGGCTGGCGGTCGAACCACGCCAGCGCCATGCCGATGAGCAGGCCGCCGACCACGTTGACCAGCAGCGTCCCAAGCGGAAAGCCGGCCCAGCGTGCGTTGAGCAGCAACCCCGCCTGCCAGCGCGTCAGTGCACCCAGCGCGGCGCCGATGGACACGGCCAGCGCGTTCACGCCGCGTTCCCGGCGGCAATGCCCCAGCGCGCCAGCGCCTCGTCGTCGGCCACACGGGCGTCCACCCAGTGCGCACCATCCGGCGTGTGCTCCTTCTTCCAGAACGGCGCCTGCGTCTTCAGGTAGTCCATCAGGAACTCGCAGGCCTGGAAGGCCTGGCCGCGGTGGGCGCTGCTCACCAGCACCAGCACGATCTGCTCGCGCGCCAGCAGCCGCCCGACGCGGTGGATGACACGCGCGCCCAGGATGTCGAACCGCGCCAGCGCCTCGTCCACCATGGCCTCGATGGCCGCTTCGGTCATGCCAGGGTAATGCTCCAGCTCCATTTCCGAGACGGCCGCGCCGCTGCTGTGCTCCCGCACGGTGCCGACAAAGGCGACGACGGCACCGACGCCACCGTCGTGCCGGCGCAGTTGCAAGGTCTCGTGACCAAGGTCGAAATCGTCGGCCTGGATAAGTACTCTGGGCATGGCACAGATTCTCACCTCCCCGTGCGGTGAGATTCACGTGTTTGCGACAGGCCGCTCCGGCCCGCCGCCCGATACTTCCGGGCAACTTCCCTTTCATCGTTCGCAGGAACCGACATGGCCCTGATGGATTTCATCAAGAAACAGTTCATAGACGTCATCCAGTGGACGGAAGACGGCGATGGCACGCTGTCGTGGCGCTTTCCGATGGCCGGCATGGAAATCCAGAATGGCGGCCAGCTCGTCGTGCGCGAGTCGCAGGTCGCCGTCTTCGTCAACGAGGGCCAGGTGGCCGACGTCTTCGGCCCCGGCACCCACAAGCTGACGACGCAGACGCTGCCGGTGCTGACCTATCTGAAGAACTGGGACAAGCTGTTCGAGTCGCCCTTCAAGAGCGACGTCTACTTCTTCAGCACCCGCCAGCAGATCGACCAGCGCTGGGGCACCAGCCAGCCCATCGCCATCCGCGACAAGGACTTCGGCGCCGTGCGCCTGCGCGCCTTCGGCAACTATGCCTACCGCGTCCAGGACGCCAAGACCTTCCACAGCCAGATCTCCGGCACGCGCGAGCGCTACACGGTGCAAGAGCTGGAAGGCCAGCTGCGCGGCCTCATGCTGCAGCACATCAGCGACGCCGTCGCCGGCAGCGGCACGCCGTTCCTGGACCTGGCTGCCAACCAGACCGAGTTCGCCGCCGCCCTCCAGGCCGCCACCGCACCCGCATTCGCTGCGCTGGGGCTGGAGCTGATCTCGGTGACGATGCAGAACGTGTCGCTGCCCGAGGAGCTGCAGAAGATTCTCGACCAGCGCATCGGCATGGGCATCATTGGCCAGAACATGGGCCAGTTCATGCAGTACCAAGCCGCGCAAGCCCTGCCCGAGATGGCCAAGGGCGCCGCCGGCGGCGGCAGCGGCATCGCGGGCGAAGCCATCGGCCTGGGTGCCGGCGTGGCGCTGGGCCAGACGCTGGCGCAGACGCTGGGTCAGGGCCTAGCCGGTGTGGGCGCTGCCGCGCCAGCACCTGCGGTCAGCCGGCCGGACGACATCGTCTCGCTGCTGGAAAAGCTCGGCGACCTCAAGGCCAAGGGCATCCTGACCGACGAGGAATTCGCCGCCAAAAAAGCGGACCTCCTGAAGAAGCTTGGCTGAGTCACAGCGCCGCTGGCGCGCGAGCTGCCCCAACTGCGGCGCGCCCGTCGAGTTCGCGAGCGCAGCGTCGGCCAGCGCCGTGTGCGGCTTCTGCCGCAGCACGCTGCTGCGCGACGGTGACACGCTGAGCCGCATCGGCCAGAGCGCCGAGATTTTTGACGACTACTCGCCGCTGCAACTGGGCGCCACCGGGCGCTGGATGGGTGCCGGTTTCGCCGTGGTCGGCCGCGTGCAGCGCGGCTCGGAGCTGGGCAACTGGAACGAATGGCATCTGCTGTTCGACGCCGACGGCACGCCCCGCGTGGCCTGGCTCAGTGAGGACAACGGCCAGTTCGTCCTCAGCTTCGAGGCGCCACTGGACGAGGCGCCGCCGCCCGCCCCCCAGGTCGGCCAGCCGCTGACGCTGGCGGGCCAGCACTGGCAGGTGGCTGCCGTGATCCAGGCTACCGTGCGCGCCGCCGAAGGCGAGCTGCCGCGCGTGCCGCAGGACGGCGGCGTCGTCGAGTTGCGCAATGAGCGCGACGAGGTGGGCGCGCTGGAACACCGCCAGGATCTCTCCTTCGTCTGGTCCGTCGGCCGCCCGGTGCAGCTGGCCGAGCTGGCACTGCAGGGCCTGCGCACGACGGCCGAGGGCGACTCCATCGCCGAGGCCCGGTTCAAGGGCCGCGCCATCGGCTGCCCCAGCTGCGGCGCGCCGCTGGAGCCCCAGCTCGCGCAGACCAAGAGCATGGTCTGCGCGCAGTGCAACGCCGTTGTCGACCTGCCCGAGGGCGACGCCAAGGCGCTGGGCTTCACCGCGCAGTCGCCAGGGCAGCCGCCGCTGATCCCGCTGGGCCGCAGCGGTTCACTGCCCGATGCCAGCGGCAAGCCGCAGACCTGGCAGGTCGTGGGCTACCAGGAACGCTGCGATATCCCCGAGGATGCGGAGGACGAGCAGAGCTTCTGGCGCGAGTACCTGCTGTTCAACCGGCTGGCGGGCTTTGCCTTCCTCGTGGACACGCAAGAAGGCTGGAGCCTGGTGCAGACGCTGACCGGGGCGCCCATCCCGTCGCGCAAGGGCGCGACCTGGAAGGGCCGCGCCTACGACCAGCGCTGGACCTATCAGGCCAAGACGACCCATGTGCTGGGCGAGTTCTACTGGCCCGTGCGGCTGGACGACCGCGTGCAGGTGACCGATTTCGCCAGCGCCGACGGCCAGTTCCTGCTGAGCCGGGAACAGCAGGGCCCGGAGGTCACGTGGAGCGCCGGCCGCACGCTGCCCGCCGCAACCGTGCAAAAAGCCTTCGGTCTGGCCACCGCGCCGGCCGCAACGTTCACGCGCGACGCCGCGGCCTTCAACGCCGGTGGCGCCAAGCTGCTGGTCTATCTGTTCTTCGGACTGTTCGTGCTGCTCCTGCTGGGCGCGCTACTGCGCGCCTGCGCCAGCGACGACTGCCAACAGTACAAGACCAGCTTCGGCGAAAACAGCAACGAATACCGCCAATGCCGTGCCAACACGCGCGGCAGCGGCGTCTACATCCCCAGTGGCGGCAGCTACGGCGGCTACAGCAGCGGTGGCGGCAGCCACAAATAAGACGCACAAGGAGCGCTCACCATGACCCTCGACTGGCTCAAGCCCGAAGTCGTCCTCGGCACGACGATGTACGCCCTCATCGGCGTCGCCATCTTCTGGATCTGCTTCATCGTGGTCGACAAGATCACGCCCTACAAGCTGTGGGAAGAGATCGTCGAACACAAGAACCTGGCGCTGGCCATCGTCGTCGGGGCGATGTGCATCTCCATCGGCAACATCGTCGCTGCGGCGATTCATGGCTGAGCATGACTTCGCCGTGCTGACGGCGAATGCCCATGAAGACTGGACGCTGTTCGCCGTCCGTTTTCACGACAAGCCCGGCGCCGGCGAGCTGCGCCAGCAACTGCTGCAAGCTCACCTCGAATGGGTCGCAGCCCAGCGCAGCATGCTGCGGGTGGCAGGCTCGCTGCGCACATCGTCCGACGCGACGCCGGTGGGCGCGCTGTGGGTCGTTCGCGCGCCGGACAAGGCCGCCGTCGAGGCGCTGATCGCCACCGACCCCTTCACCACCGGCGGCCTGCGTGCCGGTTGGGACATCTTCCACTGGAGCAAGGCGCTGCCGGAGCCGGTGTCTTTCTAGCCGACACTCGCGGCCCGTCGCTCTGCACAGGCATGCCATGCCCCACGCCCTCCGCCGCCTCGCCCACGCCTTCACGCTGCTCCTGGCCGTCGCGCTGCCCGCCGCGGCCGCAGACGCGCCACCCGATGTCGCCGTCTTCGTCGCCCGGCTGGACCTGAAGGCCGGCACGATCAACGAGCTGCGCAACATCACGCCGACCAAGGGAAGTCACATCCAGCCCGCCTTCACGCCCGACGGCGCGGCGGTGGTCTACAGCGCTGGCCACACAGGCAGCTACAACGTCTACCGGCACGAGCTCGCCAGCGGCAGCACGACCGCCGTCACCCAGACGACCGAGAACCTTTACTCGCCCACCCCGCTGGCCGACGGCAGCGGCTTCTCGGCCATCCGCGTGGTCACGGCCGACCCGGCCTACGGCATCGAGATGCACCAGCCCTCGCTGTGGCGCTTCGGCTGGGATGGCCAGCCCGTGGCGCCCGTCGTGCCGGTCAAGCGCATCGGCTATCACGCGTGGATCACGCCAGAACTCATCGCCGCCTTCATCGTCGACGACGTGCCGCAGCGCAACCAGCACCGGGCCGTGCTGATAGACCGCCGCAGCGGCCAGCAGACGCTGTTGACCGACAAGCCCGGCCGCGCGCTGGGCCGCACGGCCGATGGCCGACGCGCGCTGTTCGTGGACCAGACCGACCCGCAGCGCTGGCGCATCAGCGCACAAGGCCCCGACGAGGCCACACCTCAGGTCCTGGTGGAGACGCCGCCGCTGCCCGAGGGTGACAAGCCCGCCAACCGGCCGCAGTACTTTGCCCGGCTGCCGGACGGCTCGCTGCTGATGGCGCGCGGCCACCTGTTCCTGCGCTGGGACGGTAAGGCCGGCAGCGGCTTCCAGCCCTTCGCCGACCTGCCCGCGCTGGGCGGCGCTGTGCGCAACATCGCGGCCAGCCCGGACGGCACGCGGCTGGCCGTGTCCGTGACGCTGACGCCACCCAAACCTTGAGCAACGCCGCCCCACCCACCACCGCCGCGCGCGTCTCCGCCGCCGAGGTGCTGCTGCTCGTCAGCGTGTTCTTCATCGCGGCCTGCGGCCTGGTCTACGAGCTGGCTGCCGGCGCGCTGGCGAGCTACCTGCTCGGCGACTCGGTGCTGCAGTTCTCCACCATCATCGGCGTCTACCTGTTCGCGATGGGGCTGGGCTCGTGGCTGTCGCGCTTCGTGGAGCGGCAACTGGTGGGCGTGTTCCTGCAGGTGGAGCTGCTGGTGGGCGTCATCGGCGGGCTGATGCCAGCGGCACTGTTCGCCGTGCACAGCCTGCTGCCGCCGGGCGCGGCCACGCCGTTCCGCGTGCTGCTGTATGCGCTGGTGCTGCTGGTGGGCACGCTGGTGGGGCTGGAGATTCCGCTGGTCATGCGCATCCTCAAGCGCCACTTCAGCGCGCGCTACGGGCTGAAGGACCTGGTGTCGCAGGTGCTGACCTTCGACTACCTCGGCGCGCTGCTCGTGGCGCTGGCCTTCCCGCTGGTGCTGGTGCCGCACCTGGGGCTGGTGCGCACGGGCGTGGTGTTCGGGCTGCTGAACGTGGCCGTCGCGGTGTGGGCGCTGTGGCTATTCCGGGCCGATGTGCGGGCGCGTGGCGCGATGGGCGCGGCCTGTGCGCTGTCCGCAGGCCTGCTGCTGGCCGCGCTGCTGGGCGCCGAGAGGCTGACGACCTGGGCCGAGGGCCGCTTCTACGGCGAGGACATCGTCTTCAAGCAAAGCAGCGCCTACCAGCGCATCGTCGTCACCGTGGGCGCTGGCGGCACCCGGCTGTTCCTGAACGGCAACCTGCAATTCCACTCGCGCGACGAGTACCGGTACCACGAGGCCCTGGTGCAGCCGGCCATGGCCGCGCATGGCGCGCCCAAGCGCGTGCTGGTACTGGGCGGCGGCGACGGCATGGCCGTGCGCGAGGTGCTGAAGTACGCCAGCGTTGAGCAGGTCACGCTGGTCGAGCTGGACCCGCTGATGACGACGCTGTTCCGCGACAACGCCAAACTCGCCGCGCTGAACGGCCATGCGCTGTCCAGCCCCAAGCTGCGCGTCATCAACACCGACGCCTTCGGCTGGCTGGAGCAGCAGACCGAGACCTTCGACATCATCATCATCGACTTCCCCGACCCGTCCAACTTCGCACTGGGCAAGCTCTACACGGCCAGCTTCTACGAGTTCGTGGACCAGCGCCTGAGCGCCGGCGGCTATGCGGTCGTGCAGTCAACGTCGCCGCTCATCGCGCGGCGCAGCTTCTGGACGGTCGTGGCCACGCTGGAGTCCGTAGGTCTGACGGCCACGCCGTACCACGCTCATGTGCCGTCCTTTGGCGAATGGGGCTTCATCCTCGCGTCGCGCCGCCCCTTCCGGCTGCCGACGCAGTTCCCGCCAGGGCTGCGCTTCATGAGCGCACAGACCCTGCCCACACTGCTGGACTTCCCGCCCGACATGGCGCGCGTGCCCAGCGAGGTCAACCGCCTGAGCAACCAGGTGCTGGTTCAGACCTTCGAGGAGGAATGGGGAGCGGTGCATTGAGGCGGCGCACGCTGCTGCTCGCGGGCGTGGCGGCCGCCGGCTGCACGCCCGACGCGCCCACGCTGCGAGGCGGCTGGGTCGGCACGCATCCCGAGCGCGGGCATCGGCTGCGTGGCGAGTTGCCGCGCGCAGACGGCCCGCTGCGCAAGACGGGCGTGCTCATTGTCGGCGCCGGCATCGCCGGCCTGGCCTGCGCGCGGGCGCTGAGCCAGCGCGGCGTGGATGACATCGCGCTGCTGGACCTGGAGGATCAGGCCGGCGGCAACAGCCGCGCGCACGCACTGGGCGGCGCACCCTGCCCGCTGGGCGCGCACTACCTGCCGCTGCCCGGCGCGGACGCGCACGAGGTGTCGCAGCTGCTAGCCGAGCTAGGCCTGTCACGCCAGCGCCTGGGCCGCACCGACTGGGACGAGCGCCACCTGTGCCACAGCCTGCAGGAGCGCCTGTTCATCGATGGCGCCTGGCACGAGGGCCTGTTGCCACCGGCCGACGACGCGGCCACGCGCGAGCAGTACCGGCGCTTTGCCGCGCTCGTCGCGCAGGCGCATCGCGACGCCGGCTTTGCGATGCCGACACGCCGCGCGCGCTGGACACCCGCCCACGCTGCGCTCGACGCACAGACCTTCGCCGCCTGGCTGGACCACCAGGGCCTGCACGACACACGGCTGCGCTGGTACCTGGACTATTGCTGCCGCGACGACTTCGGCGCCAGCGCCGACGGCGTGTCGGCCTGGGCAGGCCTGCACTACTTCGCCAGCCGCCACGGCTTCCATGCGCCGGGCGATGACAGCGCGGAGCGCGAGCCCGTGCTGACCTGGCCCGAGGGCAACGGCTGGCTCAGCCAGCGCATCGCCGAGCCGCTGCGCGACCGCCTGCACCTGGGCCGCAGCGTGCTGCGCGTGACCGAGACGCGCGACGGCATCGAGGCACTGGCCTGGAATGAGGCCGCCCACGCCCCCGAGCGCTGGGCCGCGCGTGCCGTCGTCATGGCGACACCGCTTTTCGTCAGCGCCCGGCTGCTGGCCGCGCCACCCGCCGCGCTGAGTGCACTGAAGCCAAGCTACGCGCCCTGGCTGACGGCCAATGTGCTACTGCGGGAGCCCCTGCTGATCCGCCCCGGCTTGCCATCCGCGTGGGACAGCGTGCGCTACGGTACGACAGCGCTGGGCTATGTGAACGCCCGCCACCAGTCGCTGGACCCGACGCCGCAGCCGCCGCTGCTGACCGCCTACCTCGCGCTGCCCGCCTCGCAACGCGGCGCCCTGCTGAGCCAGCCATGGCAGCACTGGGCCCAGGTCGTCATCGACGAGCTGGCGCAGACGCACCCAGATCTGCCAGGCCAGGTCGAGCGCATCGACCTGTGCCGCTTCGGCCACGCGATGAGCATCCCGACGCCGGGCCTGCGCGGCTCGGCGGCACTGGCCGCACTGAACGAGGCGGGCGGCCGCGTCGTTTTCGCGCACAGCGACCTGGCTGGGTATTCGGTGTTCGAGGAGGCCTACACGGCCGGCGTCGGCGCGGCGTCTCGGCTTTCGCTCGCAGCCAACGCCTAGCGGCCAACCCCTCTGTAGACCCAGATATCCAACGCAAACGCGCCGAAGAACAGCACCCATCCCAGCAATTGCGTCACGGCGGCAAATTTTCGATAGTTGGCCTCGTTAGCTCGCGTGTCGTAGTGATCGATCACCACGGACAACAAACTGGCGCCCACGCTGAGCATGGCTGCGCACATCAGCCACATTGGTACCCCATACAGATGCACGCCGGGGCCGCGCCTGCCCGGGATGTAGATGTCATCTTGGACGAAACCATAGATCGAGTACGCCAACAGAGGAACGGAGAACAGCACGTTTGAAATGCGCTCAGCACGGGGGATGTGGTTCGGCACATGGAGCTGCCCCTCGACAGCATCGACTCGACGTCGATGAGCGCGCGCTTCACTCACTGCGTGATCCAACTCATCGGCTGCTGAGTCATTCACAGGTGAAGGCTGCATCTATGTGCCGTGCTAGACCCCACGGGCAAGCCGCTGGACGCTCGCTATCGGCGCCTTGAACGCCGTCAGCAACGCGGCCATTAAGGCCTCGGCCTTGGCGCTGTTGTCGGCGCCGTAGTTGCAGACGTAGACGTCCAGCGTCACGCCGCCCAGTTCGGGCCAGGTGTGGATGGCCAGGTGAGATTCGGCCAGCAGGACGACGCCGGTGATGCCGCCCTGCTCGTCAGCCGCACCAAAGCGGTGGAACAGTTCGGCGACGCCACTGAGGCCCGAGCCCATGACGGCGTCGCGGCACAGCGACGCCAGCGCCACGGGATCACGCATCAGCGGCAGCGCCGCGTCGACGCCGCGCAGGTCGGCCGTCAGGTGCAGGCCGTTCAAGAGATCAGCCGCCGGTGACGGGCGGAAAAAACGCGAGCTCGTCGCCATCCGCCAGCACCGCGGACTCCGCGCACATCTTCTGGTTCAGCGCCGAGCGCACCGCACGGCCTGTGGCCAGCGCTTCGGCATGCGCGCCGCCGCGCGCACGCAGCGCCGCGCGCGCATCGGCCGCCGTGCTGCCGTCGGGCAGGGGCAGCACCTCGCCCTCGCCCAACTTCTCGCGCAAGGACGCGAAGAACTTCAAGCGCACGGTGATCGTCATGCCAGCAACTCCGAGAACGGAATGAAGCGCACGGCGTCCCCTGCCTTGAACGCCTGCCCTGCGGGGTTGTCCACCAGACCATCGGCCCAGAAGGCCGACGTCAGCACGCCGCTGCTCTGGTTGCCGAACAGCGCCAGGCCGCTCTCTTCATCCAGGCGCACGCGCAGGAACTCGCGGCGCTTGTCGGGCTTGGGCCATTCGAAGCCGGCGGGGATGCGATAGCCACGCGGCGCCAGGCGCGTGGCGCCCTGCAGCTTCAGCAGGAAGGGGCGCACCAGCACCAGGAAGGTCACGAGGCTGGACACCGGGTTGCCCGGCAGGCCAATGAAATGGGCCTCGCCGACTCGGCCGTACGCAAACGGCTTGCCGGGCTTGATGGCAATAGCCCACAGGTCCAGCCTGCCCTCGGCCTGAACGGCCGGGCGCAGGTGGTCTTCCTCGCCGACGGACACGCCACCGGAGGTCAGGATGACGTCGGCCCGGGCCGCCGCCTCGCGCAGCGCAGCGCGCGTCGCGTCGAGCTTGTCGGGCACGATGCCGAGGTCGACGACCTCACAGCCCAGGCCTTCCAGCAGTGCGCGCAGCGTGAAGCGGTTGGAGTTGTAGATGGCGCCGGGCGGCAGCGGCTCGCCGGGCATGACGAGTTCGTCGCCAGTCGAGAACACGGCCACACGCGGGCGGCGCGTGACGGCCAGCTGCGCCGCGCCGGCCGTGGCCGCGAGGCCCAGGGACACGGCGTCCAGCCGCGTGCCGGCCGGCAGCACGACGGCGCCGGCACGCACATCCTCACCGCGGCGACGCACATGGGCGCCGGCGGTGACGGGCTGCGTCACGCGCATCTGGCCGTCGACCAGCTCGGTGTGCTCCTGCATGACGACGGTGTCCGCACCGGCCGGCACCTGTGCACCAGTGAAGATGCGCGCCGCCTCGCCAGCGGCCAGCGGCGCGGGCACGCTGCCGGCGGGAATTCGTTGCGTAACCGGCAGCAGCGCGCCGGCATCGGCCGCTCGCAAGGCGTAGCCGTCCATCGCCGAGTTGTCGGCCGGCGGCACGTCGACCGGCGACACGAGGTCGGCCGCCAGCACGCGGCTGCGGGCCTCGGCGGTGGCGACCGCCTGCGTACCGGCCAGCGGCGTGACCTGCGCCAGCAGCGACGCGAGCGCGTCGTCCAGCGGAATCAGCGGCTTGCGGGGCTCAGACATGGGCGTGGATGTAGGCCTTTACCTGCTCCACATCGACCGGCATCACCTTGACGCGCTTGGGCAGGTCCTCGATGCCCTCCAGGCCGGCAGGCCGCGGCGGCTCGATGCCCAGCGCCTCGTGGATCGTGGCGGCGAACTTGGCCGGCAGCGCCGTCTCCAGCACCAACATGGTCACGGCCGGATCGTGCTGCTCCAGCGCAACCTTCAGGCCGTCGGCGGTGTGCGGGTCGATGACGATGCCATGCTCGGTGTACGTGCGGCGGATGGTGGCAACGCGGTCGGCGTGTGTGCTGCGGCCAGAGCTGAAGCCGAAGCCGGCGATCGCGTCATGCTCATCGCCCGTCAATGCGAACTGCGGGCTGGTGAAGATCTGCTTCACCCGCGCGCCATCGCGACTCAGCAGGTCGAACACGAAGCGCTCGAAGTTGCTGGCCTTCGAGATATCCATCGACGGGCTGGAGGTCTCGTGCGTGTCGGCCGTGCCGCGCGGACGGTAATTGCCGGTGCGGAAGAACTCGTCCAGCACGTCGTTCTCGTTGGTCGCAACGACCAGCTTCGCGATGGGCAGCCCCATCTGGCGCGCGACATGGCCGGCGCAGACGTTGCCGAAGTTGCCCGACGGCACCGTGAAGCTGACCTTCTCGGCGTTGCTCTTCGTCGCCTGGAAGTAGCCGGCGAAGTAATAGACGACCTGGGCCAGCAACCGCGCCCAGTTGATGCTGTTGACCGTGCCGATGCGGTGCTCGCGCTTGAAGGCGAGGTCGTTGGACACGGCCTTGACGATGTCCTGCGCGTCGTCGAACACGCCGTCGATGGCGATGTTGTGGATGTTGGCGTCCTGCAGGCTGAACATCTGCGCCTGCTGGAACGGGCTCATGCGGCCGTTGGGGCTGAGCATGAAGACCTTGACACCCTTCTTGCCGCGCATCGCGTATTCAGCCGCACTGCCGGTGTCGCCGGACGTGGCGCCCAGGATGTTCAGCGTCTCGCCGCGGCGGCCGAGTTCATATTCGAACAAGGCGCCCAGCAGTTGCATGGCCATGTCCTTGAAGGCCAGCGTCGGGCCGTTGGACAGGCCTTGCAGCGCGATGTGGTCGCCCAGCCAGGTCAGGGGCGTGATTTGCTCGGTGCCGAAGACGTCCGCCGTGTAGACGCGGCGCGTGATGGCGCGCAGGTCGTCGGCGGGGATGTCGTCGATGTAGAGCGACAAGATCTCGAACGCGAGGTCGGCGTAGGCCAGGCCACGCCAGCGCGACAGCGTGGCGGCGTCGACCTTGGGGTAGGTCTTGGGCAGGTAGAGGCCGCCGTCCGGCGCCAGGCCTTCGAGCAGGATGTCGGAGAAGCCGCGCTCGGTCTGGTCGCCGCGGGTGCTGATGTACTTCATGTCGGTGTCCGGCCTCAGGCCAGTTCTTCCTTGCGGATACGGACGATGGGCGCCAACACGGTCGGCAACCCCTGCATCTTGGCCAGCGCCTCGTTCATACGGCCTTCGGCGGTGTCATGCGTCAGGATGATGAGGTCGGTCTGGCGCTCGCCGTCGGCAGACTCGCGCTGCAGCACGGCGTCGATGGAGATGTCGTGCTCGGCCAGGATGGTGGTGATGCGCGACAGCACGCCGGCCTGGTCGGCGACGACCAGGCGCAGGTAGAAAGCGGTCTGCACGTCGGCCATCGGCAGCACGGGCGTGTTGCTCATCGCATCGGGCTGGAAGGCCAGGTGGGGCACGCGGTGGTCCGGGTCGGCGGTGGCCAGGCGGGTCACGTCGACGAGGTCAGCGACGACGGCCGACGCGGTCGGCTCGGCGCCGGCGCCCTTGCCGTAGTACAGCGTCGTGCCGACGGCATCGGCCTGAACGACGACGGCGTTCATCGCGCCCTCGACATTGGCAATCAGGCGGGTAGCCGGGATCAGCGTGGGATGCACGCGCAGCTCGAAGCCGTTGTCACGGCGGCGCGTGATGCCGAGCAGCTTGATGCGGTAGCCCAGTTGCTCGGCATACTTGATGTCGGCGGCCTGCAGGCTGGAGATGCCTTCCACGTGCGCCTTGTCGAACTGCACCGGCACGCCGAACGCGATGGCGCTCATGATGGTGAGCTTGTGGGCGGCGTCGACACCTTCGATGTCGAAGGTCGGGTCGCTCTCGGCATAGCCCAGGCGCTGGGCTTCCTTCAACACGGTGGCGAAGTCCAGGCCCTTGCCGCGCATCTCGGACAGGATGAAGTTCGTCGTCCCGTTGATGATGCCGGCGATCCACTCGATGCGGTTGGCTGTCAGGCCTTCGCGCAGCGCCTTGATGATGGGGATGCCACCGGCCACAGCCGCCTCAAAGGCGACGGTGACGCCCTTCTCACGCGCGGCTTCGAAGATCTCCGTGCCATGCAGCGCCAGCAGCGCCTTGTTGGCCGTGACGACGTGCTTACCGTTGGCAATCGCCTGCAGCACCAGCGTGCGCGCCGGCTCGATGCCGCCGATCAGCTCGACGACGATGTCGATGGCCGGGTTGTTGACCAGCTGCTGCGCGTCGCCGGTGCAGGGCACGGCGTCGCCCACGATGGCTTGGTAGGCCTTGGCGCGCTCGGCATTGCGGGCCGCAACCATCGCGATCTCGATGCCCCGGCCGGCGCGGCCACGAATCTCGGTCTGGTTGCGCTGCAGAACGTTGAAGGTGCCGGCACCGACGGTGCCGAGGCCGATCAGGCCGACTTGGATGGGCTTCATTGCAGGGCTTTCAGTCAATATCAGTTGGGGACAGAGCTGCTCGCTTCGCTCGGGCGGCCTGTCCCACCAGGTCTTCAGCTGGAGTGACGGCGGCGATAGCCCGCCAGGAAACGATCAATGCGGCCCACGGCTTCGCGCAGATCGTCGACATTGGGCAGGAAGACGAGGCGGAAGTGGTCGTGCTCGGGCCAGTTGAAGCCGGTGCCCTGCACGATGAGAACCTTTTCCTCGGCCAGCAGCTCGTAGGCGAACTGCTGGTCGTCGGCGACGGGGTACATCTTGGGGTCCAGGCGCGGGAACATGTACAGCGCCGCCTTGGGCTTGACGACGCTGACGCCGGGAATCTGCGTCAGCAATTCGTAGGCCAGGTCGCGCTGGCGGCACAGCCGGCCGGTGGGCGCGACGAGGTCGTCGATGCTCTGGTAGCCCCCCAGCGCCGTCTGGATGGCCAGTTGGCCTGGCGTGTTGGAACACAGCCGCAGCGAGGCCAGCATGTTCAGGCCCTCGATGTAGTCGCGGGCATGGCGCTTCTCGCCGCTGACCACCATCCAGCCGGCGCGATAGCCGCAGCTGCGGTAGTTCTTGGACAGGCCGTTGAAGGTGATGAACAGCACGTCGTCGGCCAGCGCAGCCATGCTGGTGTGGACGTTGCCGTCGTACAGCGTCTTGTCGTAGATCTCGTCGGCGAAGATGACGAGCTGATGCCTGCGGGCCAGCTCGATGATGCCCAGCAACAGGTCGTTGGGGTACAGCGCGCCGGTCGGGTTGTTCGGGTTGCAGACCATGATGCCGCGCGTACGCGGGCTGATCTTGCTTTCGATGTCCGCCAGGTCGGGCAGCCAGCCAGCGCCCTCGTCACACCGGTAATGCACCGGGCGGCCGCCGGACAGGCCGACGACGGCCGTGTAGAGCGGGAAGTCCGGCGAGGGAATCAGGATCTCGTCGCCATCGTTGACCAGCGCATTGATGGCCATCTGAATCAGCTCGGACGCGCCATTGCCCAAGTAGACATCGTCCACCGTGACGCCTTTGACGCCCTTTTGCTGCGTGTAGTGCACCACCGCCTTGCGCGGTGCGAACAGGCCCTTGCTGTCGGTGTAGCCGCCGGCATCGCCGAGGTTGCGGATCATGTCCTGCACGATCTCGTCAGGCGGCGTCAGGCCGAACACGGCCGTGTTGCCGATGTTCAGCTTGATGATCTTCTGGCCCTCCTCCTCCATCTGCCGGGCCTTGTCGAGCACGGGGCCGCGGATGTCATAGCTGACGCTGGCTAGCTTGCTGGACTTGGCGATGGGCTTCAAAAGGGGGCTCCGACGCAGCGGGGGCTGCAAGGCAAGGGGAACCCCGAAGTTTAAGGGCCGGGGCATGGGACTCGCCGTTCTGGGCGACACTCGCGGCCGGCCCTCTGCCCCGCGTTTTCAGATGAAGTTTCAGCTCGACGAGCCGCAAGGCGGCAACAGCATCTCGCGCCACGACACCCAGGGCGTCTGGGTCAATGGCAAGCCCCACACGGCCAGTGTGCTGGTGCCTTGGAAAGGCGAGGTCCACCCCTGGTCGCCTTCGCGCTTCGAGGAACTTCAGCCCGCGCATTTCGAAGCAATCCTGGCACTGAAGCCCGAGCTGGTCGTCTTCGGTAGCGGCGCCAGGCTGCGCTTCCCGAGCCCGGCGCTGTGGCGCGGGCTGGTGGAGGCTCGCATTGGCTTCGAAGTGATGGACATCGCCGCCGCCTGCCGCACCTACAACGTGCTGGCCAGCGAAGGCCGCAACGTGCTGGCGGCGCTGCTGATCGAGGGATGACCTCCGGCAGTCGGCCGGGGCCGAGGCCTTATAATGACAGGCTATTGCTTGCGGGCGCCCGCGTGAATTGCTGCACGGTTGGCACTCACGACCCGGAGACCCCGCGAGCTCAACTTGCTGCACCCCCCAATGACGCCTGCGCTCAACAAACCCCTGCCGGAAATTGAGGCTCAAGCCACCGGCGGCGTGAAGTTCACTGCCAACGCCTTCCTGGGCAAATCGGTCGTGCTGTACTTCTACCCGAAGGACAACACGCCGGGTTGTACCACCGAAGCGATGCAGTTCCGCGATCGCCACAAGGACTTCGTGAAGGCCGGCGCTGTCGTGTTCGGCGTGTCGCGTGACAACATGGCCTCGCACGACAAGTTCAAGCAGGCGCTGGAACTGCCGTTCGAGCTGATTGCCGACACCGAAGAGAAGCTGTGCCACATGTTCGGCGTGGTCAAGAACAAGATCATGTACGGCAAGAAGGTCAAGGGCATCGAGCGCTCGACCTTCCTGATCGCACCGAACGGCATCCTGGTGGGCGAATGGCGCGGCATTAAGGTCGCCGGCCATGTCGACGAGGTGTTGAAGGCCGTCAAGGGCCAGAAGAAGGAAGCCGCCTGAGGGCCTGACCTACGCCCGCGCTGACATCGCGGGCCATGGCTGGATGTGCATAATCGGCTCATGCCCCGGGCCGCATTCCAGACTCCAATTAAGAAGCCGCACTCATCCTGTGCGGCTTTTTGCTTTCTGGAGCCGGTTGCGCATGGGGTTCACCTTCCGCCGACACGCCGTACATGCCACTGCCCAAGCCTCCCGCACAACGCGCCAGCCGCCTCGATGCCACTGCTTACTCGGCCGATCTGACCCCCAGCAAATCCCGCGCGGCGCCTCGCGGCGCGCCGGCCACGCCCGCTGCCGCACCGGTTGCGTCGGCTGCGGCCCCGACAGCCGAGGTACTGCGCCTACCCACCCCCGCTGCCGCTGCCCCGGCCACCAAGCCCGCACTGCCGACGAAGTCAGCCAGCAAGGCTCCGGCCAAGGCCGCTGCGCCAAAACGCGCGCGCAAGCCGGCCGGTGCGGCCAAGCTGTTCGTGCTGGACACCAACGTGCTGATGCACGACCCGATGTCGCTGTTCCGGTTCGAGGAACACGACGTGTACCTGCCCATGATCACGCTCGAGGAGCTGGACGGGCACAAGAAGGGCATGACCGAAGTCGCCCGCAACGTGCGCCAGGTCAGCCGTGAGCTGGACCAGCTCGCCGCCAGCCTGAAGAGCAGCTCCATCGAGGAAATGGCCAAGGGCCTGCCGCTGGCCGGCACTGGCCACCGCGAGGCGGAAGGCAATCTGTTCTTCCAGACCCAGCTGATCGACACGCCACTGCCGCAAGGCCTGCCGCAGGGCAAGGCGGACAACCAGATCCTCGGCGTCGTGCAGGCGCTGAAGAACCTGCATCCGGACCGCGAAGTCGTGCTGGTGTCCAAGGACATCAACATGCGCATCAAGGCCCGCGCCCTGGGCCTGCCGGCGGAGGACTACCGCAACGACAAGACGCTGGAAGACTCCGACCTGCTCTACACCGGCGTGCAGGCGCTGCCCTCGGACTTCTGGGACCGCCACGGCAAGACCATGGAGAGCTGGCAGCAGGGCAACACCACGTTCTACCGGATCTCCGGCCCGCTGGTGCCCACGCTGCTGGTCAACGAGCTGGTCTACCTGGAGGCCCCGGGTGCGACGCCGCTGTACGCCAAGGTCACCGAGATCACCGGCAAGACGGCGGTGCTGCGCACGTTGAAGGACTACGGCAACCAGAAGCACGCCGTCTGGGGCGTCACTTCGCGCAATCGCGAGCAGAACTTCGCGCTGAACCTGCTGATGGACCCGGACTGCGACTTCATCACGCTGACCGGCACGGCCGGCACCGGCAAGACGCTGATGACGCTGGCCGCCGCGCTGGCCCAGGTGTTCGACGACCGCCGCTACAGCGAGATCATCGTGACGCGCGTGACCGTGCCCGTGGGCGAGGACATCGGCTTCCTGCCCGGCACCGAGGAAGAAAAGATGGGCCCGTGGATGGGCGCGCTGGACGACAACCTGGAGGTGCTGGCCAAGGGGGGCTCCACAGCCGGCGAATGGGGCCGTGCGGCCACCAACGACCTCGTGCGCAGCAAGATCAAGATCAAGAGCCTGAACTTCATGCGCGGGCGCACCTTCCTGAACAAGTTCGTCATCATCGACGAGGCCCAGAACCTGACGCCCAAGCAGATGAAGACGCTGATCACGCGCGCCGGCCCCGGCACCAAGATCGTCTGCCTGGGCAACCTGGCGCAGATCGACACGCCCTACCTGACCGAGGGCAGTTCGGGCCTGACCTTCGCGGTGGACCGCTTCAAGGGCTGGGCCCACAGCGGCCATGTCACGCTGGCTCGCGGCGAGCGTTCGCGGCTGGCCGACTTCGCGTCCGAAGTGCTCTGAGGCACCCCGCTCACGCACGGCGGCCCCTCACGGGGCCGCTTTCATTTCAGCGGCTCAGCAGCCCGCCCAGCATGCCGGCGATGTCCCCCAGCCCGCCGGCCGGCAGTTGCCCGTTGGGCGTGAGCCGGTCAATGATCTGCGGCAGCAGCTGGCTGAGCTGATCGCCCGCCTCCGCATGCGACACGCCCGCCTGCTGCGCCAGTTGGGCCAGCAGGCCACCCGCGCCACCGAGCGCGCCGGCGAGCTGCTCACCCGACACCGCCTGGTTGGCACCAGTCGAGATCCAGCTCTGCACCTGCTCGCCAAGGCCGCTCGCCTGCAGCTGCTGCACCAGACCGGGCAGGCCGCCCTGCAGCGAGCCGTTGGCCAGCAGGCCGGAGATCAGCGCCACCCAGTTTTGACCGCCTCCGCCGGCCTGTTGGCCCAGGCTTTGGGTGGCAGCGCCGAGCAGGTTGTCCAGAAGTCCCATTGCATTTCTCCAGTGAAGTGACTCGCGTCACAGTCCATGCCCGGTGCGGGCGGCAGCAGCAGTCTAGATGCCGCTCCCGAACCAGAGCGAAAAGACCCGAGATAGAAAATGAGAGCGCTATCAACGACACTTCGCGCCCTCACCTCATTCACTCAGCAGCAACGCCATGATCTACCGCCCCCTCGGCCGCACCGGCCTGAACGTCTCCGCCATCGGCTTCGGCGCCTGGGCCATCGGCGGCACCTGGGGCGACACCGACGACACGGCCGCGATGGCCGCGCTGCACCGCGCGCTGGACCGTGGCGTGAACTTCTTCGACACGGCCGACGTTTACGGCGACGGCCACAGCGAGCGCCTGCTGGCACGGCTGCGCCAGGAGCGGCCGAACGACCCGTTCCACGTCGCCACCAAGGCCGGCCGGCGCCTCAAACCGCATGTGGCCGAGGGCTACCGCAACCTGCGCCCCTTCATCGAGCGCAGCCTGCAGAACCTGGGCACCGACGCCATCGAGCTGCTGCAGCTGCACTGCCCGCCCACGGCGGTCTACACGATGCCCGAGGTCTTCGGCGCACTGGACGATCTCGTGCGCGAGGGCAAGCTGCGCCACTACGGCGTCAGCGTCGAGCGCATCGATGAGGCGATGGCGGCGCTGAAGTTCCCCGGCGTGCAGTCGGTGCAGATCATCTTCAACCTGTTCCGCCAGCGGCCGCTCGAGGCCTTCCTGCCCGCCGCGCAGGCCGCGCAGGTCGGTGTGCTGGCGCGGCTGCCGCTGTCCAGCGGCATGCTGTCGGGCAAGTTCACGAGCAGCAGCCAGTTCAGCGCCGACGACCACCGCGGCTTCAACCGCCACGGAGAGGCCTTCGACAAGGGCGAGACCTTCTCGGGCGTGGACTACGAACAGGGCCTGGCCGCCGTCGAGGAACTGCGCCGCCTGCTGCCCGAGGGCGTCAGCATGGCGCGCCTCGCGCTGCGCTGGATCCTCATGTCTGATGCGGTCACCACGGCCATCCCCGGCGGCCGCACACCGGCCCAGGTGGACGAGAACGTCAGCGCCGCCGACCTGGCCGCGCTGCCCGCGCCGCTGATGCAGGCGCTGGCAGAGCTCTACCAGCGCCGCATCGCACCGCAGGTGCACGCGCACTGGTGAGCCGGCGGCGGCTCACTCGCCGCGCTGCACCATGCGCGAGAAACGCCGCACGTCTGCGTCCCGTGCCGCCGCGTCACGCCCGGCCGCGATCAGGCGGTCGATCTGCTCGGCCGGCAGCTTGAGCCGCGTCGGGATCGCATTCAGCGCCGCCTCGTCCGCCTCGGGCAGATCGGCAAAGCTGATCTGCGTGACGCTGAAGCGGATGTCCTCGCAGCGCCAGTGCGGGTCCAGTGCGCGCAGCGCATCCTTGCGCGCGTCGGGCAGCGAGCAGCGGTAGGTCACCAGGTCGCGCTCCCAGTTGCGCATCATGGGCACGAAGTAGGCGTAGCTCATGCGCATCGTGCTCTCGATGGCGGTGTCCACGGCCGCTGTCGCGATGTCCACGCCCGAGGGCCCGGCCAGCTCACGCCCCCAGTCGCCGCTGGGGCCCTGGCCGGCGTCCACAACGACGAACAGCAGCCGGCGCAGCGTCACCGCCTCGTGCTCGCCGATAGGGCCGTAAGGCGTGTCCAGCAGCACGCGGCTCTGCAGGATGCTGACCAGGCCCAGGTTGTCGGTCACGCCGCCATCCACCAGCTTCAGGTAGCGGCCGGCGCGCGGGTCGCGGTAGTCCTTCATGGCGCGCTGTAAAGCCAGCCGCAGCCGGTACTGGTCGTCGCGCTCGGCGCCGCGCCGCGCCAGGCTGGTGGGCAGCGGCTCTCGGCAGGCATCCGGGAACTTCTCGAGCACCACTGGCGCGAAGAACAGCGGCACCGCCATGGACGCTGCCACCGCCTCGGACACCGGGAAGCTCGCCAGATCGCTGCAGATGGACTCGAACGCCCGTTCGTGGAAAGGGAAGGCCAGCCGGTACTGGGCGTTGCTGGCATTGATCCACACCACCGGTCGCTCGCGCTTGAACATGTCCGCAAAGGTCGCCCCCTTGAACACGTCCCGCTCCAGCCAGTCGTTGAGGTTGCTGCGGTCGTTCAGGCCGCCAGCCAGCAGCCGCATCAGGTTGGTGGGGTTCAGCAGGCTGAAGCGCAGGCCCGCCTCGCCATCGCGCATCAGCACCTTGTCACGGAAAGTCTGCAACCCGTCGGCGCCATGCAGACCGAAATACGCGGCCGTGATGGAGCCGCCCGACACGCTGGTGATGAAGCCGACGTCGTCCAGCAGGCTCTGATTGCCTGCTGAGGGCAGCGCCCGCAGCCCCTCCAGCACACCATAGGCGAACGCCGCCGCCCGCAGGCCGCCGCCCGAGAAACTCAGCGCCACGACCGTGTCGCGGGTCTCGGTGGGCGGGGTGCGCGACACCGGCTGGGCCACCGCCGGCTGGTTTCGCGGCGGATTCAACGGGCTGCCAGCACAGGCGGCCAGCAACAAGCAGGTGGACAACAGCAACGCAAAACGCATGGGGCCTCGCTCGACAAGAGCGCGCATTCTGACCATGCCGACGGATCCTGTCTTTATTCCCAGTGACAATCCGGCGCATGCCGCCCTCGCCCATCCCCGCGCCGCGCTGACATGCAGCTGCCCGAGCGCTGGATCGCCCACCTCGACATGGACGCCTTCTATGCGTCCGTGGAGCTGCTGCGCTATCCGCAGCTCAAAGGCCAGGCGGTCGTCATCGGCGGGCGCCGGGCGGACGCGCCGCAACAGCTGGAGGACGGCAGTTGGCGCTACGCGAAGCTACGTGACTACACGGGTCGCGGTGTCGTCACCACCAGCACTTACGCGGCGCGCGACCTGGGCGTGTTCTCAGCCATGGGGCTGATGAAGGCCGCGCTGCGGGCGCCCGACGCCGTCTTGCTGCCGGCCGACTTCGACAGCTATCGCAAGTACTCGCGCCTCTTCAAAGCCGCCGTGGCCGAGGTCGCGCCGGTCATCGAGGACCGCGGCATCGACGAGATCTACATCGACCTGACCGACGTGCCCGGCGTGCGCGATGCGGTCGGCCACGACCCGCTGGGCGGCGTGAAGGCCGTGGCGCGCGAAATCAAGAACTCGGTGAGCCGCGCGACGGGGCTGACCTGCTCCATCGGCATCACGCCCAACAAACTCCTCAGCAAGATCGCCAGCGAGCTGGACAAGCCCGACGGCATCTCCGTGCTGACGATGGACGACCTGCCCACGCGCGTGTGGCCGCTGGCCGTGCGCAAGATCAACGGCATCGGGCCCAAGGCCGGCGACCGGCTCGTCAAGCTGGGGCTCGAGACGGTGGGCGACATCGCGGCGGCAGACCCGCGCTGGCTCATCGAGCAGTTCGGCGACAGCTACGGCGCCTGGCTGCACAACGCCTCGCACGGCCGCGACCACCGCGCCGTCGTCACGCACAGCGAGCCGGTGTCCGTCAGCCGCGAGACCACCTTCGAGCGCGACCTGAGCGCGCGGCATGACAAGGCGCTGCTGGGCCAGATCATGGACGAGCTGTGCGAGCGCCTGGCCGGCGACCTCGCGCGCAAGCGCTACGCGGGCAAGACCGTGGGCATCAAGCTGCGGTTCGAGGGCTTCGTCACCGTCACACGCGACCAGACGCTCAAGATCCCCGTCACCAGCGCAGCCGACATCCGCCAGGCGGTGGGCCTGTGCCTCAAGCGCGTCAAGTTCGACAAGCGGCTGCGGCTGATGGGCGTGCGCATCGGCAACCTCGTGCATGCCAGCGAGGTGCCGCCGCCCACGGCAGCCATCGAGCGCGTGAAGGAACCTCAGCGCGAGAACCTCTCGCTCTTCTGATGGCGGACTGGACCTACACCGTCTCCGTCCGCAGCTTGTGCGAGTTCACCGCCAAGCGCGGCAGCTTGGACCGGCGCTTCACGCCGTCCGCCACGGCGCTCGAGGGCCAGGCCATGCAGTTGGCCGTGCTGGCGCGGCGCTCGCCCGGCTACGAGATCGAGTTGCCGCTGGAAGCCGTGCACGGCCACCTGCGCGTGCGCGGACGGGCCGACGGGTTTGAAGCCGACGTGAACCGGCTGGAAGAGATCAAGACCATCCGCGGCCCGGTGGAACTCATCCCCGACAACCGCCGCGCACTGCACTGGGCGCAGCTGGAAACCTACGGCGCGCTCATCGCTGCGGACCGCGGGCTGGCCGAGCTGGAGCTGGCGCTCGTCTATGTGGACGCCGACACGCAACACGAGACCGTGCTGCGCGACAAGTTCACCGCCACCGCGCTGCAGGCTGCGTTCGAGGCGCGCTGCGCGCAGTTCGAGGCCTGGGCCGCGCAGGAGGCCGCGCACCGCGGCGCGCGCGACGCCAGCCTCTCCGCCCTGCCCTTCCCGCTCGCCGAGCTGCGCCCGGGCCAGCGCCTGCTGGCCGAAGCCGTCTACCGCGTGGCCGCCAACGGCCGCCACCTGCTGGCTCAGGCGCCCACCGGCATCGGCAAGACACTGGGCACGCTGTACCCGCTGCTGCGCGCCATGCCCGGCCAGCGGCTCGACAAGATCGGCTACATGACCTGCAAGGGCACCGGCCGCATCACGGCGCTGGAGGCGCTGCACGCGCTGCGCGAGGCCGCACCGGCGAAGGCGGCATCGGATGACGCGCCGCGAGGCGCCCTGCGCGTGCTGACGCTGGTAGCCAAGGAGCAGGCCTGCGAGCACCCCACCAAGGCCTGCCATGGCGACGCCTGCCCGTTGGCCCACGGCTTCTACGACGCACTGCCTGCAGCACGCGCCGAGGCCGTGCTGGCCGGCTGGCTGGACGCACCCGCGCAGCGCCGCATCGCGCTCAAACATGGCGTCTGCCCTTACTACCTTGGCCAGGAGCTGCTGCGCTGGGCCGACGTCGTCGTCGGCGACGTGCACCACGCCTTCGACCCCCACGGCCAGCTCTACGGGCTGGCGCAAGCGCAGGGCTGGAAGCTCGCCCTGCTGGTGGACGAGGCGCACAACCTCGTTGACCGTGCGCGCGACATGTACAGCACCAGCCTCAGCCTCGACCGCGTGCGCAGCGCCGTGGCCGACGCGCCCAAGGTGCTGCAGCCGCCGCTGCGCCGGCTGGCCCGCGAACTGGCCACGCTGGCCCGCGCGCAGCCGGCCGACTACCAGCCGCTGAAAGCTATTCCCGACGACCTGGCCGAGGCGCTGCAGCGCGTCAACACGGCGCTGGGCGAGCACGTGCAGAACCACCCGCTCGAAGTGGGCCCGCTGCTGGAGTTCTATTTCGACGTGCTGGGACTGCAGCGCCTGCTGGACCGGCTGGACACGCACTCGCTGTGCGACCTGCAGCGCAGCACCGCCGCGCGCCAGCCCTCGCCGCTGGACGCGCCCGTCAACCTCTCGCTGCTGGAAGACGACGACGACGGCACGACCGACGTGCTGCTGTCGGTGCGCAACATCGTGCCCGGCTTCTTCCTGAAGGAGCGCTTCGAGGGGCTGCACAGCGTCACGCTGTTCTCGGCCACGCTGGGCCCGGCCGACTACCCGCGCAATCTGCTGGGCCTGCCGGAAGACACCGCCTGGATCGACGTGCCCGCGCCCTTCCCGCCCGAGCACCTGACCGTGCGCGTGGCACCGCTGTCCACACGCTACGAGCACCGCCAGGCATCGCTGAACCCGCTGGTGGACGTCATCGCCACGCAGTTCGCTGAAGCTCCGGGCAACTACCTCGCCTTCTTCAGCAGCTTCGACTACCTGGAGCAGGCGTCGCAGCGGCTGGCACTGCGCCACCCGCACGTGCCGCAATGGAGCCAGGCCCGCGCGATGGGCGACGCCGCGCGGCGCGGCTTCCTGGACCGCTTTGTCGAGGACGGCCATGGCGTCGGCTTCGCCGTGCTGGGCGGCGCGTTTGCCGAGGGCGTGGACCTGCCCGGCACGCGCCTCATCGGCGCCTTCATCGCCACGCTGGGCCTGCCGCCGGTGTCGCCGCTGCAGGATCAGTTCCGCCAACGGCTGGACGCGATGTTCGGCGCCGACCATGGCTACGCCGACCTCGTCCCGGGCATGCAGAAGGTCGTGCAGGCAGCTGGCCGCGTGCTGCGCTCGGTGGACGACAAGGGCTACGTCTGGCTGCTGGACCAACGCTTTCGCCGGCCCGACGTGCGCGCACTGCTGCCGGCGTGGTGGCAGATGTGAGCGCTTTGTCACGCCCGACGCCGGCCGTGGCCGGCAGGTGTGAGCGGATGTTGCGGCGCGCCGCCGGCCGCTGCACCCCGTAACCCGGCCCCACGCCGCCCATGCGACGCTGGCGGCCATGCACAGCCACGCTCACCATGCCCCCGCCCTCCGGCTGGCCGGAGCTGCCGCCCTGATCCTGTCCCTGCTGCTCGCCGCCTGCGGCGGTGGCGGCGGTGGCAGCAACAGCTCGACACCCGTTACCGCCACCACGCCGACCACGCCCGCCACCCCGGCCCCCGTTGCCGGCACGCGGCTCACCTGCAATCTGAGCAACTTCCAGGCGGACATGCTGGCCGCCGTCAACGCCCACCGGCGCGCCGGCGCCAGCTGCGGCACACGCGGCAGCTTCCCGGCGACGACCGAGCTGGTCTGGAACGCCAACCTCGCCCAGGCTGCCGCCGGCCACAGCGAGGACATGGTGGCGCAGAACTTCTTCAGCCACACCGGCAGCAACGGCAGCAGCGTGGGCGACCGCGCCACCGCCGCCGGCTACCTCTGGCGCAGCGTGGGCGAGAACATCGCTGCCGGCCAGCCGGATGTCACCGCCGTCGTGGACGCCTGGATGAAAAGCGAGGGCCACTGCGCCAACCTGATGAACGCGTCGTACCGCGACCTCGGCGCGGCCTGCATGGCGGGCACAGCCAACACCGGCTACCGCAGCTACTGGACACAGAACTTCGGCGCTGCGCGCTGATCCATGACCGGCCGGCTGGTCAAGGACAAGCGCCGTGGTCCCATACCAGCGCGGGGGGGGGGGGGGGCGCCATGCCCCCCCCTGCATGCGGTGTTCGTCGACGCACGAGTGAGGACGGCTCTGACGCAGAATCCAGCGCGCGATGCCACGAGCATCCGTTGCCACGACCCGTCTGCCGCTGGATGAACACCCGAAACAAGCGCACGTCCCCCAGGCCCCTGATCGCCGCGACCATCACCCCGGTGGTCAACCCGCTGCAGCAAGGCCTGGCGCTGTTCCATGCCGCGCCACCGGACTACGAGCGCGCGGCCGGCTGGTTCCGTACCGCTGCTGCGGCCGGTGACGCCGAGGGCATGACCATGCTGGCACTGTGCCAGCTGGAGGGCCTGGGCGTGGCCGCAGACGCGGTGCTGGCGCGCCGGCTGCTACTGCGCGCCGCCGCGCGGGGCAGCGCCAACGGCCAGTTCCAGCTCGGCCGCGTGCTGATGACGGGCCGCGGCGGCCCCATGAGCGAAGGCGACGGCCTGACGGCCTATGTGAACGCGGCAGCCCTGGGCCATGCCGAGGCCACCTTCAACCTCGCCGCCTGCCTGTTTGCCGGCGTGGGCTGCCTGCCCGACCGGCTGGCCGCCAAGGCGCTTTACCTGCGCAGCCGCACGCTGGGCTGCCCGCTGCGCGCTCAGGGCGTCATGGTGCGCCGGCGCGAGCTGAAGGCCGTGCGCACACTGGCCGCCCGCTTCGCCGACCCCGGCCGGCTGGTGTTCCTGATCCAGGAGCGCCAGCAGGAGCTGGCCCTGCTGCAGGCCGTCGCCCGGCCGCGCCAGGCCGGCACCAGCAGCGCGGCCAAGCCGCGCCCTCTGCGCCAGGCCGGCCGGCTGGCTGTGGGCGTCGTGGCCGCGATGGCCGGCACACTGGGCCAGTACCTGCGGCCGCAATCGCGCGACGCCGGGCCGACCACGCTGACGTTCTGAAAAACTCAAGTCGCTGAGCACTCGGGCGCACCGCCCCGGCGCCGGCCCGCAGGCAGGAAAATCCACGGTTGCCCCAACCGCCCTGACCGCTGCCATGCCCGTCATCACCTGCGTCGAAGACCTGCGCCAACTCGCCGAGAAGCGCGTGCCGCGCATGTTCTACGACTACGCCGACTCCGGCTCCTGGACCGAAACCACCTACCGCGCCAACGAGACGGACTTCCAGGCCATCAAGCTGCGCCAGCGCGTGGCCGTCAACATGGAAGGCCGCAGCACGGCCGTGAAGATGATCGGCCAGGACGCCAAGATGCCCGTGGCCATCGCGCCCGTGGGCCTGACCGGCATGCAGCACGCCGACGGCGAGATCCACGCCGCCCGCGCAGCCGAGAAGTTCGGCATCCCGTTCACGCTGTCGACGATGAGCATCTGCTCCATCGAGGACATCGCCGAGAACACCTCGTCGCCGTTCTGGTTCCAGCTCTACATGATGCGCGACCGTGAGGCCATGGCCCGCATGATCGACCGCTGCAAGGCCGCGCAATGCTCGGCCCTGGTGCTGACGCTGGACCTGCAGGTCATCGGCCAGCGCCACAAGGACCTGAAGAACGGCCTCACCGCGCCGCCCCGGCCCACGCTGAGGAACATCGTCAATCTGATGACCAAGCCGCGCTGGTGCCTGGGCATGGCGGCGACCCGCCGCCACACCTTCCGCAACCTCGTGGGTCACGTGAAGGGTGTCAGCGACATGCGCTCGCTGTCGGCCTGGACCAACGAGCAGTTCGACCCGCGCCTGTCCTGGGCCGACATCGCCTGGGTCAAGGAACGCTGGGGCGGCAAGCTCATTCTCAAGGGCATCATGGAGGTCGAGGACGCCAAACTGGCCGTGCAGGCCGGCGCCGACGCCATCGTCGTCAGCAACCACGGCGGCCGCCAGCTGGACGGCGCTCCCAGCAGCATCCATGCGCTGCCGGCCATCGTGGCCGAGGTGGGCAGCCAGATCGAGGTCTGGATGGACGGCGGCATCCGCTCCGGCCAGGACGTGCTGAAGGCCTGGGCACTGGGCGCCAGGGGCACGATGGTGGGCCGCGCGATGGTCTACGGCCTGGGCGCGATGGGCGAGGACGGCGTGACCAAGATGCTGCAGATGCTGCACAAGGAACTGGACGTCAGCATGGCCTTCTGCGGCCACCGCGCACTGACGAACGTGACGCGCGACATCCTCGTGGCCGGCACCTACCCGACGGTCTGAAGCGCTGCCCCTCACGGCGGACGCCGTCGATTCGATCGACTGGCTCCTGCCACAACGCCAGGCCAGGCTATGGCCGATCAGGGGGAGCGGGTGTGCGTCATGCGCCGACGCACCGCCCATCAGGGCGCCGCACCGCTGCCCGTGTTGGCGTACTCGGCCAGCCGGCGGTTGCCGGCGCTGCCGTAGTTGACCGGGTTGCTGCTGTTCCAGTCGGCCCAGGGCGCGGTCCTCCTGATGTGACCACCCAGCGCCACCTCGCGCACGATCATCTGGCCGGTGGTCGATCCGTTCTGCGGCCATTGGCGTGCGAACGACACGCTGTTGCTCCCGCCGGTCGTCGTGAACGAGCCGCCCTTGAACAAAAAGCCCTTGTTGGCCAGCACATGGCTGGGCGCCACGATGACGCCGGTGCTGGTGCGCGCGTTCGTGTAGCGGATTTCGCAGGCGTCGAACACGGCGGTCATGTCGCCGAAGATGAAGTCCACGTCGCCCTGGATGAAGCTGTTACGCACGTGGGTGCGCTTGCCCGAGCCGGCCAACCACAGCGTGTCCTGGTTGCCCAGCAGGCGCACGGTGTCCAGCTGCACTTGGTCGCCACCGTTGTTCAGGTAAGCCACGGCTTGGTGCTGGCCGTTGGCCGCAGCGTTGTTCTCGCCGTAGGTGTTCTGGATGGTGAGGTTCTTGATCTGCAGCTGGCTGGCATAGCTGACCAACGTGGCCGTGCAGTTGGTGCCAAGCATGCTGCGGCCACCGCAGTCGTTGTAGTAGCCGCTGACGCGGCTGGGCACACCGCTGCCGAAGTCAGCCGCGTTGCCCACGGCCGACTTGAAGGCCGATCCGGTCATCGCGTAATGCGCGCCCAGTTGCAGCACCACACCGGTCTGGCTGTCGCCATACACGGTCAGCGGCACGCCGGACGGGATGACCACCAGCCCCGTGTACGTGCCGGCCTTGATCTGGATGTACTTGCGCGTGGTGCCGCCGGCCGCGATGGCGGCATTCACGGCGGCCTGCACGGTCCGGTACGGGCCGCTGGGGCTGACGACATAGTCGCCTGCGCTCTTGGTGCCTACCGCTGCCGGGCTCCAGCTGCCAAGGAAACTAGCCACTGTGTAGCTGCCCTGCTCGGACGACGACAGCTGCGGCCGCGTGGCCGTGGAGGTGGCCGACCACGCAGGCGGCACGGCCAGCAGGGTCTGGGCAAGCAGGAGGATGGCGCAACGACGCGGCGCGCAGGCGTGACCGGTAAAGCGGTGTGATGCCGTCATGAAAAGGAGCTCGTGGGTGGATGCTGGGCCCGTGGCACGGGGCGGCATGCACCGACGATCTGTGCGGCCTGGCACAGCGGCTGACGTGCAACACCCGGCGAGGGAGACAGCCGGGCGCGGCGGATTCTGCAGGCCTTGACGCGTACGGGGCCTATCGATTTCCCGATGCCCGGTGCGCCGCCGCTGGCCGATGCTGCGCGCCGTGAATCGCTGGACCACTCTCGCCCTACTGGCTGCGCTCGCGGCCTTGGCGGGCTTCGCCTGGCTGGCGCCCACCACCGAACCGCCCCAAGCTAGGCGCCCACCACTCCCACCGCCTGCGAACTTTGCTAGGCCGCTAGCGCCCGCCATCAATGACACACCCGAGCCCGCTGCACCCATGCTTCGCACGCCCGCAGCACTGATCGCGATCGAGCTCTGCGGCTTGGGGCGTCTGCCGCTGCCCGGCACGACTGACACGGCTGATCAGTTCGATCAGCTGCCCGCACCGCTGGGCCGCCTGGCCCTGCAGGAGCTGCAGGAACGCCTGCAGCGTGCGCTGTCCACTGGCAACGCCCGCCAGCGCGTGGCCGCCTGGCTGTTACGCCAGCCCGAGGCGGCCGATGCTGCGGCCCAGGCCATCTGGGCGAACAGCCTACTGGCCGAGGCCCGGGCCGGGGGCGACGCTCTGGCACTTCGCTGGGCCTCATCGGCCTGTGGCTACATCGACGATACGGCCGGCTGCCAGCAGTCCTTGGCGACCGAACGCGTGCGCGCCGAACCCGACAACGGACTGCACCGACTGGCCTCTGCGCCGACATGGCCCGGGGCTTGGCAACACCTGACCCGCGCACACCACTGGCACGAACACCCCGGCGGCCTCACCGCCACCGTGCAGGCGGCGCTGGACACGCTGCAGCCCCCGCCCGCCGCTTACCTGCGTGCCCGGATCGGGCGCGAGACGCTGGCGCGGGACGCGGCCCAGGCGCCCGAGGGGCTGGCGCTGCTGGAAGCCCAATGCGCGGCGCGGCCGGCCGATTGCGGCCAAGTCGCCGAGCAGATGGCCGCCAGCGCCGACTCGGCAGCACTGCTACAGCAGGCCGCCGCCCTTGGCCGCCAGGCCGGCTGGCCGGACGCACGCATCGACGCGTTGATGGCCGCCACTCAGGCCTTCCACGCGCAGTTGCCGCGCTGGGTCGACAAAGCTGCAGGGGCGCTGGGCTGCGCGGCGGCCGAGCCCGCGCTGGCCCACGCACAAGCCGTGGCGCAGCACGGTGAGGTCAGGCTGCCGACCGCGAGCCGGCCATGATGACCCCCATGCCGGCAAAACACAGGCCCACGCCGATCCAGTCGGTCAGCGTGGGCCTGTGCTTGTCCACCACCATCAGCCACACGATGGCCACGCCGATGTAGACGCCCCCGTAGGCCGCGTACACGCGGCCGGCCGCGGTCGGGTGCAGCGTCAGCAGCCACGCGAACAGCGCCAGGCTGGCCGCGGCCGGCAACAGCAGCCAGGCCGAGCCGCCCTGCCTGAGCCACAGCCAGGGCAGGTAGCAACCGACGATTTCGGCCACCGCTGTGGCCACGAAGAGCGCGAAGGTCTGGAGCAGTGCCATGCAGACCTCAGCGCCCGGCGGCCGTGACGAGGCCGAGCGCCTCGACCACCGTCACCGCCCCCTCGCCCGGCAGCTCGACGACGAGCAGATAGCCCGCCAGGTCTGCCCGCGCACTGGCCGTGGCGTAGGCCTGTGCGAGCGTCAGGTGCTGGCTCGCGACGAGGCGGCCACTGGCCGGGTCCCAGCGCTCGCTGGAGATCAGGCAGCCCTGCTGCGGCGTGCCGGGGGCGTAGGCCGTGCCGGCGTAGTAGGCCGGGTTGACGGTCGTGCCGTGCATCAACAGTTCATCGCGGCCCGCACGGCCGGCGAGCCAGGCTTCCTTGATGGGCAACCAGTGGCGCCAGCTCGCAGGCAGGAAGCTGTCGTAGACGGCCTCGCTCCACACGGCACCGTCGGCCCCGGCCGCATGCTCGAACTCCGCCACCGTGGCTTCGATGGGCAGCTTGCTGTGCAGATAGGGCGTGGGGCCAATGTTGGGGTTGGTGGCCGTGCCGGCGCCGACGATGGTGAACAGGCCCTGCGGCGTGTTGCCGTTGGTGAGCGTGCCGGGCAGGCCCGTGCGGGCAAGCGCCAGCTGCGGTGACGTGAACAGATCGCCCGCTGCATCACGCACGAAGCGGCCATCCGCGCGGCGCACCAGCGCCAGCCCCATCTGCTGGCGGCCGGGGCGCTGCAGGCTCACGATCAGCGGCAGGCCCGGCCGCAGCGGCGCGGCCAGCAGGTCCGGCAACGGCGGCGCCTCGGCAGCCGCAGGCGCTAGTCGCCGCATCAGCGCGGTCAGCCGCGCATCGTCGGCCCAGGCGGGGAACTGACGCGGCACCATGTCAGCCAGCCGCGCCGCGGCACCGGGCTCGGCCTGCAGCAGCGTGGCAGCGGCAATGGCGAAGGGCTTGCTCGTGGTGAGCTGTGGCAACAACGGCCAGAGCAAGGGCGCCGCCTCGGCCGCGTACAGCGTGTGCGCGGCCGTCAGCAGCGCGCGCTGGAACTCGGGCTCACGCTCGCCCAGCGTTGGCAGCACCGCCAGCAGCAGCGGGCGGGCAGCATCGATCTCGGCGTTGTGGTGCGCGACGCGATCGAAGAGCGCGGGCAAGGCGGCATCGCGTGCCGGGCCGGGCGGCAGCGCGAGCACGCTGCGGATGTCCGCCAACGCCTGGCTGCGCAGCGCGCGCTCGCCGGCCTCCGACGTGGCCGGCCAGGAGAAGTCCGACGGCTGCAGCGCGCGCAGCTCGGCGGCGGTGTAGCGCTTTTCAGTGGGCGGGTGCTGGGGTGATAGCGGCGCGCAGGCGGCGAGCGCGAGCGTCAGCAGGGCGAGCAGTGGGCGAAGGTTCATGGCGGCGATGATGGCGCCCGTCGAAACCAGGGCGCCTGCTTCGTCATAGTGTCAGGCATCCACCCACAAGGAACTCCGATGAAGCCCCTGTCTCTGCTGCCCGCCCTGCTCGCGGCCTCGCTCGCCCAGGCCGCGCCCGTCACCTACGACATCGACCCCACGCACACCTACCCCAGCTTCGAGGCCGACCACATGGGCCTGTCGATCTGGCGGGGCAAGCTCAACCAGAGCGCCGGCACCATCGTGTACGACAAGGCCAACGGCAGCGGCCACGTGGACGTGCAGATGGCCCTGACGAGCATCGACTTCGGCCTTGACACGATGAACGCCTGGGCCCGGGGCAAGGATTTCTTCAATGTCGACCGCCACCCCACAGCCGCCTTCAGGGGCCGCTTCGACGGCGGCGCGGGGGGCGTGCCTGCGCGCGTCGTGGGCGAGCTGACGCTGAATGGCCAGACCCGCCCCCTGGCGCTGGCCATCCACCAGCTCAAGTGCATCCCGCACCCCATGCTCAAGCGCGACTTCTGCGGCGCCGACGCCTCGGGCAGCTTCAACCGCGACGACTTCGGCCTGGGCGCCGGCAAGGACTGGGGCTTCAAGATGGATGTGACCCTGCGCATTCAGGTCGAGGCCATCGCGAAAGAGTAGCCCCTCGCCCAGTCTCGCCACGCTGAATCCGGGCGAACCTGATCGGTCCCCCGAGGGTACGGCGATGCAAACGGCATCGAGCCGCTTGCACATGGCCCAAGGCGGGCCGGCTTGGGAGCGGCCCGGCGCTCGGCCCCCATGAAAGAAAACGCCTCCGAGGAGGCGTTTTCCTTGGGGCGCTGCGGCTTACTTGACGCCCATTTCATCGAGCAGGCGAGTCGTCTTGTCGACCTTGCTCATCTGCCACAGCATGTAGCGCGAATCAACGCAGATGCTGCGGACCATCTTGGGGTTGAAGTCCCAGTCGGAGATGACGGCGTCCAGCGTGCCGTCGAACAGCAGGCCAACGAGCTCGCCCTTCTTGTTCAGCACCGGGCTGCCGGAGTTGCCGCCGGTGGTGTCCAGCGTGGCCAGGAAGTTCACGGGCACGGAGTCCAGCGCCTTGACGCCGTAGGCACCGAAGTCGCGTGCCTTGATGGCCGCAAGCTGCTCGGCCGGTGCATCGAACTCGCCACCGGCCTCGGTCGGGCCCTTGTGCTTGGCAACGATGCCGCGCAGCGTCGTGAAGGCCTTCCAGCTTTCGCCGTCACGGCCGGTCTCGCGGCCCTGCACCTTGCCGAAGCTGATGCGCAGCGTGCTGTTGGCGTCGGGGTAGACCGCCTGGCCGCGGCTCGCAGCGAAGTCGATCTTGGCCTGCTGCACGCCGGCATAGGCCTTCTGCAGCTTGCCGGCCAGTTCCTTGTCGCGGTTCTCGCGGGCCTGGTCGTCGTCGTACAGCGCCACGGCCAGCTTGATGAAGGCGTCGTCGCTGGCCTTGAAGGCGGCCACGTCCTTGTCCAGCCAGGCCATGCGGCTGGCGGTGTCACCCAGCTTGCTGGCAGCGTAGAGGGCGTCCAGGCGGGCGCGGATGGCCGCCTCGTTCTGGCCGGCCTGCAGGCCCAGCGCGCTCAGCCATGCGGCGTTCAGCGTGTTGGCGGGTTGGGCCAGGTAGGCGGCGAGGAAGTGCGTGGCCACGCGCTTGTCGGTCTGCTCGTCATAGCGGCGGTCCAGCGCCTGCTGGCCGGCCTTCAGGCGCGGCATGTCGCGCTCTTGGTAACCGCTCTTGCGCTCGGCGTCCGGCTTGGCGCGCTCCTGCGCCGCCTGGTAGAGCTGACGGGCAGCGCCCAGCAGCGTCGGCGACATGAAGCTCATGTAGTGCTCGTTGCGGGCCAGGGCCTGGCGCTCGGCAATCAAGCTCTCTGTGGCGGCCAGGTCCGCGCCATAGCGGGCCTGGCGCTGCGGCGAGCCGTTGACCCACGCGCGCAGCTCGTCGAACCCGGCCTGCTTGCGCGCCAGGATGTCGCTGCCGTCGTAGCTTTGCTGCTGGCCCTGCAGGTTCTTGTAGAAGTTCTGCAGGCCCTGCATGCGGCTGGCCATCTTGATCTCGGCATCGCGGCGGCCGGCAGTCTCGGCCTTGATCAGGTCGATGGCCTGGCCCATGGTCTTGATCTGCGTGGGGTGCTGCCAGCCGAAGGCGAAGTCCACCTCGGTGGGCAGGCGATGGCGGTTGGTGCGGCCCGGGTAGCCGGTGACCATGACGAAGTCACCCTCGTTGAGCGGGCTGGCCGTGGGCGAGGCCACCTTCAGGTGATGCTTGGGCTCGTAGGGCTTGTTGTCCTTGTGGTAGTCGGCAGGCTTGCCGTCCGGGCCCACGTAGGCGCGATAGAAGCTGTAGTCGCCGGTGTGGCGCGGCCACATCCAGTTGTCGGCATCGCCGCCGAACAGGCCCACGCCGGTGGCCGGGGCGTGCACCAGGCGCACGTCGCGGATCTCCATCTGCTTGATCAGCTGGTACTGCAGGCCGCCGAAGAAGGGGTAGACATTGCAGCGGTGGCCCTTGTCGGCCTCGCAGGCGGCGACCAACTTCTTCTCGGTGGCCTCGATCGCATCGGTGCGGGCCTTGCCGGTAAGTGCCAGCGTCTGGGCGTTCAGCACCTCGGCCGACACGTCCTTCATGTCCACGGTCACGAGGATGCGGCTGCCGGGCGCGGCGGGCAGTTCATCGGCCAACGTGGCGGCGTAGAAGCCCTTCTTCAGCAGATCGCGCTCGGGCTTGGAGTTGTACTGGATGCTGCCGTAGGCGCAGTGGTGGTTGGTAACCGTGAGGCCCTGCGGCGACACGAAGCTCGCCGTGCAGCCACCCAGCGAGACGACCGCGCCCATGGGGAACGCGGTCAGGTCGTTGAGCTTGGCCGGGTCCAGCGCCAGGCCGCCGGCCTTCAGCGCCTTGGAGATCTGCGGCAGCTGCTTGGGCATCCACATGCCTTCGTCGGCATGGGCGGCAGTGGCGGCCAGCGCGGCAGCGGCCAGCAGGGAGCGGGAGAAACGGGTCATGGGGGAGCGGCGGAGATGCAAAAGCACGAGCGTACCCGCGCCAGCCCCCGCGCCCCGAGTGAGGAAAGACAGGCTTCGGGTCAGGGAAACCCTAGGCCAGGGGGCTCAGTGCGCCAAGCCGATCCACTCTCCGGCGGATTGGTAGGCCTCGTACAGCGACAGCGCCAGCTCACGCAGGCCCGGATGTTCGCTGCCGTGGCCGTCGGCCAGGCACTCATAGGCGTACTGCCGGTCGTACAGCATGCGCGTGGGGTTGATAGCCAGGCCGGCATCGCTCATCAGCTGACCAAAGCGCAGCAGCTCGGCGGTGGAAACCGGCCCGCTGGCCGCGCCGGCCACGGTGAGGCCCAGCGCGCGGATGTCCCCGAGGTTGACGCCCTGCGCAATCTTTAGCCCGCTCCAGACGTGGCCCGGGTCACCCGCGCCGCGCGGCTCGTCGGCGGGCACGGCAATGAGGTGCAGCGGGATCAGCATGGCAGCACCACACGGCCATCCAAAGAAGCTGACACAACCCCTTGAGGGGCCGCGAACGGAGGGCGCGTGGGGGTGGTCATGTGGGCCTCTGCGGTCGTCTGGCGGATGTCGCCATCGTGCCGACGCCTCGGCGCCGCAAAGCCCGGATAAAGCCCGAAAAGACCGGGCACTCACCCGGTCATCGCGCTCAAGTCTTGGGCAGCGTGACGCCCACCTGGCCCTGGTACTTGCCGCCGCGGTCCTTGTAGCTGGTCTCGCAGACCTCGTCGCTCTCGAAGAACAGCACCTGCGCGCAGCCCTCGCCCGCGTAGATCTTTGCCGGCAGCGGCGTGGTGTTGCTGAACTCCAGCGTCACATAGCCTTCCCACTCGGGCTCGAAAGGGGTGACGTTGACGATGATGCCGCAGCGGGCGTAGGTGCTCTTGCCCAGGCACACGGTCAGCACGTTGCGCGGGATGCGGAAGTACTCCATCGTGCGCGCAAGCGCGAAGCTGTTGGGCGGGATGATGCAGACGTCCTTGTTGACGTCCACAAAGCTGTTCTCGTCGAAGTTCTTCGGGTCCACCACCGTGCTGTGGATGTTGGTGAAGACCTTGAACTCTGGCGCGCAGCGGATGTCGTAGCCATAGCTGCTGGTGCCGTAGCTCACGATCTTGCGGCCGTCCTGCTCACGCACCTGGCCGGGCTCGAACGGCTCGATCATGCCGTGCTGCTCGCACATGCGGCGGATCCACTTGTCGCTCTTGATGCTCATCTTGTTGTCCTTGCGTCAGCGCGGGAGTGCGCCATCAAAGTAAGTGCTGCCGTCCAGCTCCAGCACGAAGCCCTTCACCGTGGCGCGCATGGGCACCGCCACGCGGCCATAGGCCATGGGCGTCCAAGGCAGTTGCTCCAGCACCAGTTGCTGGGCCTTGCTGTAGACGGCCTTGCGCTGGTCCAGCTGCTGGGCCTGGCGGCCCTGGGCCAGCAGCTGCTCGTAGGCGGGGTTGCACCAGAAGCTGCCACTGGCCGACCCGCAGGCCAGCTGCGCAAACGTGCCCGAGGGTTCGGGATCACCGTTCCAGCCGGACATGGCCACGTCGTGCTCGCCCGCGTCGATGCGGCGCAGGTACTCACCCCACTCGTACGTGACGATGCGCGCATTCACGCCCACCTTGGCCCAGTCGGCCTGGATCATCTGCGCCATCAGCTGGCCGTTGGGGTTGTAGAAGCGCACCACGGGCATAGCCCACAGCGTGAGGTTCAGCGGCAGCACGCCGGCCTGCTTCAGCAGCTCGCGGGCCTTGGCGGGGTCGTGCGGCGCGGGCTTGAGCGTCGCGTCGTGTGACCAGTTGGACGCCGGGATCAGCGTGGTCGCCGCCGTGCCCGCGTCACCGTACACGGTGCGCAGGATGGCGGCCTTGTCGATGGCCATGTCCAGCGCCTGGCGCACGGCCAGCTTCGCGAGCGCGGGCTTTCGGGTGTTGTAGGCCAGGATGCCGACGTTCATGCCGGCCGCCGTGGCCAGCTTGATAGCCGGGTCCCGACGCAGCTGGGCCAGCTCGGCCGGGCCCACGGGCGCGGCGATGTCGCACTCGTTGCGGCGAAGGCGCTGGGCGCGCACGGTGGCGTCGGGCGTGATGGCGAACACCAGTTGGTCTGCGCGCGGCACCTCCGCGCGCCGCCACCAGCCCGGGTGGGCGCCGTAGCGGATGACGCTGTCCTTGCGGAAGCTCTTGAGCTGGAAGGGCCCGGTGCCCACCGGCAGCTGCGCGATGCGCTGCGGCGTGCCAGCCTTGAGCAGCTGCGCGCCCAGTTCAGCCGACTGCATGACCGTGAAGGTCTGCGTCAGCGTGGCCAGGAAGCCGGCATCGCGCTCGGTGAGCGTGATGCGCACCTCGTGCTCGCCCAGCTTCTCGACCTGACGGATCAGCTTTTCCCAGCCAAAGGACACCACGTAGGGCGCCACCGCCGGCAGAGCCTTGGCGAAGGCGCTGTCACGGTTGAGCAGGCGACCGAAGGTGAACAGCACGTCATCGGCGCTGAAGGGCCGCGTGGGCTGGAAGTCGGCGTTGCTGTGCCAGGGCACGCCCCGACGCAGCTCGAAGGTGTAGGCCAGGCCGTCTGGGCTCACGCGCCAGCGCGTGGCCAGGCCGGGCACCAGCTCGTCGGTGCCGCGCTTGGTCTCCACCAGCGTGCCGAAGATGGGCAGGTGCGAGATGTGGTCGATGCCGCTGTCGGTGACGGCGGGGTCGAAGGTCGTGGGGCTGCCGGCCGCGCAGAAGCGCAGCGTGGTGTCGGCGTCCGCCAGCAGCGGCAGCGCGAGCAGCAGTGCGGCCAGCCGGATCACTGGCGCACCTCGGCGGCCGGCACGAAGGGCAGGATGCCCATGGCCTGGTACAGCGCGGCGGGCGACAGCGCGCGGGTCTCGTCACCCTGCCCCTGAATCACCAACGCCACGCGGCGGATGGCACGGATGTCGGCCACCGGGTCGCCGTCCACCAGCAGCAGGTCGGCCCGCTTGCCCACTTCGATGCTGCCGATCTCGTGCAGCCGGTCGCTGTACTTCGCGCCGTTCCAGGTGGCGATCTTCAGCACCTGCGCTGCCGGGATGCCGGCCTGCGCGTACAGCTCCAGCTCGCGCTGGAAGGCGAAGCCAGCCGTCGCGTCAGTGCCAGCCACCAGCGGAATGCCAGCCGCGTGCATGCGGCGCAGCAGGTCCGTCATGACCCGCCAGCTCGCGCCCCAGCGCTTGGCCTTCGCGTCGTCCATCTCCGTCTCGGCCGACAGGAAGCTGCGCTGCACGACCGCCGGCAGGTTGGCCGCGACGACGGCATAGCTGGGGTTGGGCTGCCCCTGGCGCTGCGTGAACTGGCCCTCGAAGGCCACCATGGTCGGGTCCACGACCGTGCCCTTCTTCTTCAGCAGGGCCAGGAAGTCGCGCGTGCGCTGGTCATTGAGCTTGAGCTCGGCCGCCTTGTCCCCCACGAGATTGAAACGCAGCAGCGTGCGCGTGTCGTCCGTGCGGCTGACGAGGAAGTTCAGCGTGACCTGGTTGATGTGGTGCAGCTCGTCGAAACCCGCCTCAACGGCCTCGCGCGCAGTCATGAAGGCCGGCACATGGCCGCCGGTGCGCAGGCCCAGGCGCCGCGCATGCGCCACCATGGGCTTCACCCACTCGGGGCGGATGGAGTTGTAGAGCTTGAGCTGGCGGTAGCCGTGTGCGGCATACCAGTCGACGGCGGCCAGCGCCTCGGGCAGCGTGTCGGGCACGAAGTCGGCCTGCGACGAGAACGGGCTCTTGCCCTCGATGAAGCCGTTGGCCGCGATGCGCGTGCCCAGCAGCTCGCCCCGGGCGATGCGCTCGCGCAGCTGGGCGATGTCGGCATGGCTGTTGCCCACGTCGCGCACGGCCGTCACGCCGGCGGCCAGGTTGAGCAGCAGATCGCCTGGCGTCACATGCGCGTGCATGTCCACGAAGCCGGGCAGCAGCGTGCGGCCCTGGCCGCTGACGCGCTGCGCGGGCACGACCTGGCGCAGCGCGCCGGGGCTGGCGATGAAGGCGATGCGGCCGTCGCGCAGGTAGACGTCGGACGGCCCACGCAGCCATGCGGCCTGCGCGTCGAACCAGCGCACGCCCTCGATGAGGGTCAGCCCGGGCAGCGGCCTGGGCAGCTCGCGCGCCAGCCGCTGCAACCGCGCCAGCTCGACCGCCTGCTGCGCTTCGCCCAGCCGATCCACCTCGGCCTCGAAACCCTGCAGCACCGTGCCGCCCCAGCCCGGGTAGACCTGCGCAAACAGCGCGTGGCCGTCCTCGCGCAGCCACAGGTAGCGCGGCTCCAGGTCCAGGCCGGTGATGGCGTAGAGGCCGACCTCGCCGCCCAGGCCCGCCAGCGTCAGCCGCTGCACGCGCTCGATCGCCAGGCGGCCGACGGGCAACACCTCGGTACGGCCGGTCTTGCTGGCCAGCAGCGTGCGCGCCACCCGCGCCGCCCAGGCCGGGCTGGCTTCCACCGGCAGGTAGACGGCGTCTCGCGACACGCCGGCCCGCTCGCCGCGGTCCACCGGCGACTGCCAGCGCACGGTGCCATCGCCGTCGCGCGAGAAGCGCTCGTCGATGCGCGCGCCGTAGGTGGCCGTTCCCTCGTTGCGATAGCCCATCCAGGCGCCGTCCGGCGCGAAGCTCAGCGTCTCCTGCTGGCTCGGGCCGCGGCCGTTGTTGCGGTAGCTGTAGCTCACCTCCAGCCGGCCCTCGCTCTCGCGCGCCTGCAGCTGGCCGCAGGCCGTCTTCACACAGACGACCGTGTAGGTCTGGGCCTGCACCGCACCGCAGGCGCACAGCGCCAAGGCCAGAGCCAGCCGCTTGGGCAACAAGGTCATGGGCAATCCCCGCGAGGTTTAGGTGGAGCGCACTTTACTGATCGAGGCCACGCCCTTGTTGGCAAGCATGTCAGCGCGCTCGTTGCCGGGGTCGCCCGCATGACCCTTCACCCAGCGCCACTCCACCGCATGCAGCTTTCGCAGCGCGTCCAGCCGCATCCACAGGTCGGCGTTCTTGACCGGTTTGCCGTCGGCGGTCTTCCAGCCGCGGCGCTGCCAGTTGAGGATCCATTCGGTGATGCCCTTGCGCACGTACTCGCTGTCCAGATAGACCACCACCTCGCAGCTGCGCTTGAGCGAAGCCAGCGCCTCGATGGGCGCCATCAGCTCCATGCGATTGTTGGTGGTCTCGCGCTCGCCGCCGAACAGCTCCTTGTCATGTCCGCCGCTGGACAGCCAGGCGCCCCAGCCGCCAGGGCCCGGGTTGCCCTTGCAGGCGCCGTCGGTGTAGATGGTGACCTGCGGCTTCTTGATGGCGAGCGCGGGCTTGGGGGTATCGGTCATTTCTTGTTTTGATGATGGTTCAGGGCAACGGCTGGCGCCTTCTTGGCGGCCAGGCGCTGATTGCGGGCCAGGCCCACCATGCGCGTGCCGTTCACGCGCTTGATGGCCTGGATGAAGTAGACGGCGCCCAGCACCGGCCACCAGCGTGCGCCCACGGCCTCCACCCACTGCCAGCGGGCCAGCCAAGCCTCGGTACGCAGCGGCGGGCGGTAGACGCCGAAGCGCGCCGCCTCGACCTCGAAGCTCAGCAGCTTGAGCCAGTCGCGCAGCCGCCAATAGCCGATGAAGTCGCCCTCGCGGGGCAGATAGGGCTCGCTGCGTCGCTTGAGGCGGCCCAGATTCTGGCGTAGCCCCCACAGGCTGGCCGGATTCAGACCAAACACGATGAGACGGCCCTCGGGACGCAGCACGCGCTCCACCTCGCGCAGCAGCGCGTGGGCGTCATCGGCCAGCTCCAGCGCATGCGGCAGCACCACCAGGTCCAGGCTGGCGCTCTCGAACGGCAGGGCCTCGAACTCGCAGTGCAGGTCACGCCCCACCAGCCAGCGGTGCGGCATGCGGTTGGCGTGCAGGCCATCGAGTTCGGGCAGGCCCAGCTGCAACGCATGGAAGCCGAACAGGTCGGCCACCGCGGCGTCCACCTGGCCCTGCTCCCAGGCCAGCAGGTAGCGGCCCGGCGGGGTCTGCAGCCAGGCTGCCAAATCTATAATCGGCTCTTTACTGGTGACGCTCACGTTGACGCTCACGCCTCTCTCTGCTTTCGACGACAACTACCTCTGGCTGCTGGACAACGGCCACGAGGCCCTGGTCGTCGATCCTGGCGACGCCACACCGGTGATCGCGGCACTCGATGCACGAGGCCTGACGCTGGCGGGCATTCTATTGACCCACCACCACGGCGATCACGTCGGCGGCGTGGACGCGCTGCGCAGCCGGCTGCAAGGCCCCATCTACGGCCCCGCCCGGGAGCGCCTGCCTGAACCGGTGACGCGCCTGTGCGGCGGTGACCACGTCACGCTGTTGGGCCTGCGCCTGACGGTGCTGGACGTGCCCGGCCACACCGCTGGCCACATCGCCTACTTCGCCCAGCCCGCGGGCGCCGACCCGCTGCTGTTCTGCGGCGACACGCTGTTCAGCGCCGGCTGCGGCCGCCTGTTCGAGGGCACGCCGGCCCAGCTGCACGCGTCTCTGCAGGCGCTCGCCGCGCTGCCGCCACAGACGCGCGTGTGCTGCGCCCACGAGTACACGCTCTCCAACCTGCGCTTCGCCCTTGAAGTGGAGCCGGCCAACCCCGCGCTGGCCGCCTACGCCGGCTGGTGCGAATCCCAGCGCGCTGCCGGCCAGCCCACGCTGCCGGGCCGCATTGCCACCGAACGCCAGATCAACCCCTTCCTGCGCTGCCACGAACCGGCGCTGCAGGACGCCGCACGGCGCCACGCCCCCCTCCAACTCCCGACCGCGCCCAGCCCGGTCGACGTCTTCGCCACCCTGCGCGAATGGAAGAACGGATTCCGATGACGCTGCTCCATCGACTCGCCCCCCTGGCCATCGCGGCCCTGCTCACCGCCTGCGCCACGACCACTCTGCCACCCGCGCCCACCGCGGAGCCGGCTGCCCTCCCCGCCCCCACACCAGCTGTCGACACCGCGCCCGCCACCGAGGCTGCGGCGCCGGTTGCCCTGCGCGCCATGGGCGCCGACCTGCTGGAAGACAGCCTGCGCCCCGGCGAGAAGGTCGACCTCGACGCTCCCGACGCCAACGCCGACCTGTGGGCCCGCGTGCGCAAGGGTTTCCAGCTGCAGGACCTGGACGACGACTGGGTGCGCAAGGCCGAGGCTTGGTACAGCGCCCGGCCCGACTACGTCGAGCGCATGACCACCCGTGGCAGCCGCTACCTGTTTCACATCGTCGACGAGGTCGAGAAGCGCGGCATGCCCACCGAGCTGGCGCTACTGCCCTTCATCGAGAGCGCTTTCGTCACGCACGCCGTGTCCAGCGCCAAGGCCACCGGCATGTGGCAATTCATGCCCGCCACCGGCCGCGACTTCGACCTCAAGCAGAACATCTTCCGCGACGACCGCCGCGACGTGCTGGCCTCCACGCGCGCCGCGCTCGACTATCTCGGCCGCCTGCACAAGATGTTCGGCGACTGGCACTTGGCACTGGCCGCCTACAACTGGGGCCAGGGCAATGTGCAGAAGGCCATCGTACGCAACCAGCGCCTGGGCCGGCCGACCGACTACGCCAGCCTCAAGCTACCCGACGAAACGCGCTACTACGTGCCCAAGCTGCAGGCTGTGAAGAACATCGTGCTGGCACCGGACCGCTTCGCGCTGAGCCTGCCGCCGGTGGCCAACCACCCCTACTTCCTGAGCGTCAAGATCGAGCGCGACCTCGACGTGGCGCTGGCCGCCGAGCTGGCCGGACTGACGCTGGAAACCTTCCAGCAGTTCAACCCACAGATGAACAAGCCGGTCATCCTGGCGGCCGCCACGCCACAGGTGCTCTTGCCCTACGAGCAGGCCAGCGCCTTCGCCGAGAACCTGGCCCGCCACCCCGGCCCGCTGGCCACCTGGACGGCCTGGGTCGTGCCCAAGACCATGAGTCCGGCCGAAGCGGCCCGACGCACCGGCATGGCCGAGGCGGCGCTGCGCGAGCTCAACCGCATCCCGCCCAAGATGCTGGTCAAGGCCGGCTCCACGCTGCTGGTGCCGCGCGCCGAGCATGTGCGCGACGACGTCTCCGAGCGCCTGGCCGACACCGCCAGCTTGAACCTGGCCCCCGATGCGCCGCCGCTGCGCCGCATCAGCGTCAAGGCCGGCAAGAGCGACACCGTGGCCGGCATCGCCGCGCGCTACAAGGTCAAGGCCGAGCAGGTGGCCCAGTGGAACAACGTCGGCCGCAGCGCCCGCTTCAAGCCGGGCCAGGCCGTCGTGGTCTACACCGCCTTCAAGCCCACCACAGTGGCAAAGGCCTCGGCATCCACGCGCAGCAGCACCAAGGCCAAGGCCAGCGCCCGGGCCGCCAAGGCCCCGGCAGCGCGCACGCTGGCCAAAGAACGCGGCGGCAAGGGCCGCAACGTCGTCGCGTCGGCCGCGCCCTGATCTGGGAGGCTGGCGGCCTCAGCGCACGAAGAACAGCGCTACGCAGGCCGCCAGGCCGGCCACCCACACCACAGACCGCAACCAGGCCTGGTCGGCCAGATACAGGCCGATGAAGGCCAGGCGCGCGGCGATGAAGCCCGCGGCCAGCGCATCCACAGAGGCCTGGGCGGCTTGGTGCTGATGCGCCACGACCAGCCCCGCGATAAAGACGGGCAGCGCCTCCCAGCTGTTGGCCTGCGCCGCGTTGGCGCGGGCCTGCCAGCCCTGCAGCCGGGCCAGCCATTCGCGCGGTGCGTGGTTGTCGAAGCCGCCATCCCGGCGGCGCTTGCCAAAACCCTTGGACTTGGCCAGCCCAGCGCAGACGATGGGCAGCACGCAGGCCACCAGCAGGCAGAGTTGGGCGATGGTCATCAGGCGGCTTCCTTCAACGGCGATCCGTCAATGCATGGGCGATGGTGCCCAGGTCCACATACTCCAGCTCGCTGCCCACCGGCACGCCGCGCGCCAGTCGTGTGGACTTGATGCCGCGCACGCGCAAGGCCTCGGCCAGCACATGCGCCGTCGCCTCGCCCTCGGCTGTGAAGCTGGTGGCGAGGATGACCTCGCCGACACCGGCCTCCGAGGCCCGCACCAGCAGCTCGGCCGCGCCGATTTCGCGCGTGCTCACGCCGTCCAGCGGCGACAGCCGCCCCAGCAGCACGAAGTAGTAGCCTCGGTAGGAGCCGGTGCGCTCCAGCGCCGCCTGGTCGGCCGGTGTCTCGACGACGCACAGCAGACGGCCATCGCGCTCGGTATCGGCGCAGACACCACAGATCGGTGCCTCGCTGAAGGTGTGGCAGCGCTCGCAGTGGCGGATGCCCTCGCTGGCCGCCGTCAGCGCATCGGCCAGCCGCGGCATGGCCGTGCGGTCATGCTGCAACAGGTGGTAGGCCATGCGCTGAGCCGACTTCTGGCCTACGCCGGGCAGGCGCTTGAGCGCCTCGATCAGCGTGTCGAGTGCGTTCAAAAGGGGAATTTCATGCCCGGGGGCAGCGGCATGCCGGCGGTCAGCTTGCCCATCTTCTCGGCACTGGTGGCCTCGGCGCGGCGAGCCGCGTCGTTGAAGGCGGCCGCGACGAGGTCTTCCAGCATGTCCTTGTCATCGGCCAGCAGGCTGGGGTCGATGGTCACGCGGCGAACCTCGTTCTTGCAGGTCATCAGCACCTTCACGAGGCCGGCGCCGCTCTGGCCCTCCACCTCGACGTTGGCGAGCTCTTCCTGCGCCTTCTTCAGGTTGTCCTGCATCGCCTGGGCTTGCTTCATCAAGCCGGCGAGTTGGCCTTTCATCATGGTCTTGTCCTTTAAGTTGAAGGTGTCAGCACGGGCTGCACGGAGCCCGGCAGGATGCGTGCCGACGGGAATTGGGAAAGCAGCGTGCGCGTCATCGGGTGCGTCTCGGCCAGGTCCTCGGCCGCGCGCTGCTGCGCTTCGGCGCGGGCGACGGTGCGCAGCGCGATGGAGTCCTCGGCCACGCCGGCCTCGATGAGCAGCTTGGCGTCCAGCGCGGCTTCGAGCTTGGCGACCAGCGCCGGCGCGCGCAGCGACTCGCGCTCCACGCGCAGGCGCCAGACCTCCCGGCCGTCCGCCGCCTCGCAACCCAGCGCCTGGGCCTGGCGGGCCAGCTCGCCGGTCATCCCGAGGATGTTGAGCGCCGCGATGCGCTCGGCCCAGCGTGCGCCTTCGGGGGTCTCGCGCAGCTCGATGCGGCGCGGCGCGTCCGGCTCGCGGGCGTCGGGCGTGGCGGTGACGGGGGCGTCATCGGCCTCCATCCACGGCGGCGGCGCGTCGTCGGGCGGCGGGCCATCGCCGAAGTCGGCTTCATCGTCCACCGCCGCTTGCTCGACGGGCCGTGGGCGCAGACGGGCGCCAAACGAAGCGGCCGGCTCGGCCGCCTTGGGCGACACCACAGGCGCAGGCGCCGCGCTCACGGGCGCTGGCGATGGCTGCGGCGCCACGACAGGTGCCGCGATCGCGGGCGCGGGAACGGGCACGGGTGCAGGCACTGGCGCGGGCATGTCGGCCACCGGCGCCACGGCCTTGGGCAGCGGCACCGCCACCACGGCCTTGGCGACCGCTGGCGGACGCACCAGTGCCGCAGCTTTCACTGGCTTGGGCGTCGTGCCGGCCGGGCGAAAGGCCAGCATGCGCAGCAGCACCATCAACAGCCCGGCGTACTCGTCAGGCGCCAGGTGCAGCTCGGCGCGGCCGTGCAGCGCCATGCTGTACATCAGCTGGATCTCATCGGCAGGCAGCAAAGCGGCCAGCCGCCGGATCTCAGCCGTCTCGCCGTCGGCGTCGTCCAGCGCGGCTGGCGCAGCTTGCGCCAGCGCCATCTGCTGGAACAGGGAGGCCAGGTCCTCCAGCGTGCCGGCGGCCGACAGGCCTGCGCCTCGCAGCGCATCGGCCTGGGCCACGACGGCCTCGCCACTGGCCGCCGCCAGCGCATCGACGATGGATACGACATGGCCGCGGTCCACGCTGCCCAGCATCTGGCGCACACCAGCCTCGGTCAGGTTTCCGGCGCCGAAGGCGATGGCCTGGTCGGTCAGCGACAGTGCGTCGCGCATGGAGCCTCGCGCCGCGCGCGACAGCAGCCGCAGCGCGCCCGGCTCGGCGGGCACGTTCTCGGCGCCCAGCACATTGCCCAGGTGGCTCTGCACATCCGCCGCCGCCATCGGCCGCAGGTTGAACTGCAGGCAGCGCGACAGCACGGTGACGGGCACCTTCTGCGGATCGGTCGTCGCAAGCACGAATTTCAGGTACTCGGGCGGCTCCTCCAGCGTCTTCAGCATCGCGTTGAACGCGGTGTTCGACAGCATGTGCACTTCGTCGATCATGTAGACCTTGAAGCGGCCGACGACGGGCTTGTAGACCGCCTGGTCCAGCAGCTGCGAGATCTCCTCAACGCCGCGGTTGGACGCTGCGTCCAGCTCCACATAGTCGACAAAGCGGCCGGAGTCGATGTCGCGACAGGCATTGCACACGCCGCAGGGCTGGGCCGTGATGCCGCCCGCGCCATCAGCACCGGTGCAGTTCAGGCTCTTGGCGAGGATGCGCGACACCGTCGTCTTGCCAACGCCACGCGTCCCGGTGAACAGATAGGCATGGTGCAGGCGCCCCTGCGTCAGCGCGTTCGCCAGGGCCTGCACGACGTGCTCCTGCCCGACGAGCTGCTCGAAACTCTGCGGGCGGTATTTGCGGGCCAGGACCAGATAACTCATGGGCCGCGATTCTATGGGTGGGGCCACCGGGGATAATCCCGGCCCATGACCTCGCAAGCCCCCCTCACCTACGACCAAGCCGGCGTCAACTACGACCTGATTGACCCGCTGAAGGTCACCGCCCAGCGTGCCGCCGCCGCCACCGCATCCCACCTGACCAGCCACGGCTTCAGCGAGGTCAAGGCCTCGCGCGGCGAGTCGGCCTATGTCGTGGACGTGGGCCCGTTCTACGTCGCCTCCATCGTCGAGTGCCTGGGCACCAAGACCCTGGTGGCCGATGAGATGGCCAAGCTGACCGGCAAGAGCTTCTTCGCCGGCATCGCGCAAGACACCATCGCCATGGCGGTCAACGACCTCATCACCGTCGGCGCCACGCCGCTGGTCGTGCAGGCCTACTGGGCCGCCGGTGGCAGCGACTGGTTCGGCGACGCCCAACGCGCCCAAGCCCTGGTTGCCGGCTGGAAAGCCGCCTGCGATACCTGCCAGGTCGCCTGGGGCGGCGGCGAGACGCCGGCACTGGCCGGCATCGTCGAAGACGGCCGCATCGACCTGGCAGCCTCCTGCACCGGCCTCATCAACCCCAAGGAGCGGCTGTCGGTCGGCGACAAGCTCGGCGCCGGCGACGCCATCGTGCTGCTGGCCTCCAGCGGCATCCATGCCAACGGCCTGAGCCTGGCTCGCAAGCTGGCAGAGCGCCTGCCGCAGGGCTACCTGACCGAGATCGAACCCGGCCTGACCTACGGCGAGGCGCTGCTGGCACCCACCGCGCTGTACTCGCCGGTGACCGAAGCGCTGTGGAAGGCCGGCATCGCGCCGCACTACTGCGCCAACATCACCGGCCACGGCTGGCGCAAGCTGCTGCGCCACCCGTCGGCGCTGACCTACCGCATCCACACCGTACCGCCCAAGACCGCCGTGCTGGACTTCATCCAGCAGCAGGCCGGCCAGGACGACCGCGAGGCCTACTCCACGCTGAACATGGGCGCCGGCTTTGCGATCTTCGTCAAGGCCGAGGACGCCGAGCGCACAGCCCAAGTGGCGCGCGACTGTGGCATCCAGGCCTGGGTGGCGGGCACGGTGGAGGCGGGCGAGAAGCAGCTGTTGATCGAGCCGCTCGACATCCGTTTCAGCGAGGACGACCTGGCCCTGCGCTGAGGGGCCAGCCGGCTCACCGATGGCCCTGAACTTTCACGAACTGGTGCAGTGGCACGCGCTGCTGGCCTGGGTCAGCATCGCGCTGTTCTTCCTGCGCGGCGCGGTGTGCCAGTTCGGCACGCTGCGCGTGCAGGAGCTGGCGCGCGATGCCCGGCTGGTGGTGCTGTCGGTGGGCATCAATGCCTGCCTGGTGGTGTCGGGCCTGAGCCTGTGGAGCAGCATGGGCTACCACCCGCTGCGCGACGGCTGGCTGGGCATCAAGCTGGTCGCACTGATCGGCTATGCCGCCTGCGGCCATTGGGCGATGAGCCGCGACCGGCTGCACCTGCTGGGCTACCTGACCGCACTCGCGCTGCTGGCGCTGGCCATGGATCTTTCGATCAACCGGGGTCTGTAGCCGGTTAGAATGCGCCTCGACGGGCCTCCCCGCATGGAAGCGCGCCCAACCGGGTCAGGTGGGGAACCAAGCAGCCCTAAGCGTTGCAACCAGTGCCGGGGTCAGGCTCGTCACCCTCCCCTCCTCACCGTTCAGCCCAATGGCACCGCGCCCGGGCGCAGGCGACGTCAGCCGCTCGCCTGCCGGAACGCCATCACTGCCTGGTTGCGCAGCGTGCGCAGCAGCGACAACTCCTTCTCGCCCAGTTGCACCGCGCCAGCCTCGGCGTGGTCGGCATAGATGAGCCCCAGCGGCGCGCCCTTGAGCACCAACGGCAGCAGCAGGAAGCTTTGCGCCTGCATCTCGCCCTTGAACCACGCCGGCAGACGGGCCGCGACGTTGGGCGCACGGGCGTCCTGGATCAGCGTGTCGGCGCCCTTGATGCACACGGCGGCCAGCAGGTCGGGTGGTTGCTGGGTCAGCTCCACGCGCAACAGCGGCGCCAGCCGCTCCACGTCCTGTCCCACACCCAGGCGGCCGGTCAGCGTCTGGCCCCGGCCGTCACGCAGGCAGAAGATGACGCGCCGCAACCCAAGCGCGCGGTAAATGGTCTCCAGGATCATGCGCAGCACGCCATTGAGCTGGAAGCTGTTGACCATGGCGTCGGTGATTTCCTGCACGCCGGCCGCCAGCAGTTCGGCAACCTGCTGTTGAGGCTGCGGCTGCGGCGCCGCAATGGCCTGGGTGCGCTCCATGACCATGGTGGGTGCCAACTCATGGGCGGTCAGGGAGTCCTGTGCGGCCGGCGCGAGCGGCGCCAGCAGGCGCTGCGCGCGCGAGTTCTGCGGCAGCCGCAATTCCAGCGCCTCGGTGACCTGCGTCAGGCGCTGGCGCGCGGTGTCGGCGGCCTCCTCGAAGCTCTCGGGCCGGATGCCCAGTGCGCGCGAGTAACGCTGGGCCAGCGCCTTGACCTTGGCATAGGCCTGATCGGGCGGCGTCTGCAGGATGAGGTCGGCCATCTCGTTGGAGGCGCGCGCCAGCCAGCGCTGTCGCTCCGGCGCCTCGTCGACATGCTTGGCCGGCGCCTCGCCCGGCGGGCGGCGCATCGAACGCTGCAGGCTCTCGGGCAGGCCCCATTGCTTGGCCACACCCAGGCCCAGCGCCTCGTAGCTCATGCCCAGCACCTGGGCGGAGGCGGCGGCCTCGCTGGCGGCCAGGCCGTCGTCGGCCGGGCTGACGAGGCGGCGCACGGCATCGGCCTCCTCGGGGAAGTAGAACTCGGTCAGCGTTCGCCCGAGGTGGTGCAGCATGGCCCCCAGGAAGGCCTCCTCGGCCTCCCGCGGGTTCAGGCACAGCTCGCGCGCCAGGGAGGCCGCCATCAGCGAGCGCAGGAAGTCCTCGCGCAGGCGCTGCGCGTGGCCCTTGTTCTCCATGCGCTCCAGCAGCACCAGGCTGAGCGCGAGATTGCGGATGCCGGCAAAGCCGATCAGCGCCACCGCGCGCGACACGGTGCTGATGCCACCACCACCGGTGTGCCGGTAGGCCGCCGTGTTGATCAGGCGCAGCAGCTTTTGCGTGAGCGCCACGTCCTTGAGGATCTCGTTGGACAGGCTGGCCAGGCTCTCGTTCTCCGACTGCGTGAGCCGCTGAATGCTGGCGATGGCATCGGACAGCGCGGGGAAATCGCTCTTGTGGCGCATGCGCCGCAGCAGGAAATCCAGCACCGGCGCGTCCTGGGCATCGGCATCGGGCTCCACCACCGGCCGCAGCCAGGCGGCCAGCGCATCGCGCATCTGCGTAGCACTGGGCCAGCGGGCATCGGGATCGCGCGCCAGGCCGCGCTGCACGATGGCGCGCAAGGCATCGTCCACGTCGCGGCCGAGGCCGGAGGGCAGCTCGAGATCGGTCGTCTGCGCACGCTGCACGGCACGCCAGGGATCGGGGTCGTAGTTCAGGCGCTGGCCGGACAGCATCTCGGCCAGCACGATGGCCGCCGCGAACACGTCCATCTGCGGGTGCGGCACTGCACCAGCCGCAGCCTCGGGCGAGATGTAGCCCGGCGTGCCGACGACGCGCGAGGGCTGGTTGGCCGCCGACGACACGCGCGCGGCGATGCCGAAGTCCATCACCCGGGGGCGGCCGCGCGCGTCCATCAGCACGTTGCTGGGCTTGAGGTCGCGGTGCACCAGGCCGGCGGCGTGGGCGGCGACCAGGCCGTCCAGCACGCCCAGCATCAGCGTGACGGCCTCGGCCGCGCTGGGCCGGGGGCCGGCGCGCAGGCGCTCGCTGAGCGTACCGCCGCTGACGTACTCGAACACCAGGTAGGAGCGGCCACCCTGCGTGTCGGCCTCGAACACCGGCACGATGTTGGGATGCGTCAGCCGGCTGACGGCGCGGGCCTCGTGCAGCCATTCGTCGACGGTGCCCGGCGCCGTGGCGTCCACGGCCTGCGTCTTGAGCAGCTTGACGGCCACCTCGCGGTCCAGCAGCGGGTCATGGGCCAGCCAGACCGTGGCCTGCGCCCCCTCGCCCAGGCGTTGCAGCAGGCGGAAGCGGCCCAGCTCGGGAGGGGTGTCGTCGGTCATCGGAGAGGCGGAGGTCAGGAGCTGCGGCCGCTCAGGCGTTCGCGCAGGGGGCTGGCTTGGGGCGGTCTGGCGGCGGGCGTCTGCGCCGCGGTGGCGGGCGCCGGCTGGCCGGCCTTCTGGGCGCCGGGGTTGAGGGCGTCCATGACCTCGCGCAGCCCCAGGCCCAGCGGCTTGGCGTAGCGGCGCGTGGCGGCTTCCACGCCGGGGCGGCGCCTGGCCTCGGGCAGGGTCAGCGCATCGACCAGTTCGTTGGCGAGGCTGCAGGTCAGGCGCAGCGTGTCGCCATCGGTGCGCGGCGGATGCACCGGCGCGTCCAGCGGCTGGCGGCGGATCATCTGCAGCAACTCGTCGCCCAGGCCCCAGTGGCGGGCGACGGCCGCACCCAGCGCGTCCAGGTCGCAACCCAGCACGGCATAGGCCGCCGCCTGCTCGCTCAGGGAAGGCGGGTGCGGCACCTCTTCCGTGGGCTCGGGCGGCACCATGAGCTGGCGGATCTGCTGGGCGTCGTCCGGGAAGTGGTACTGAAGCAGCAGCCGGCCCAGGTTCTGCATCACGGTGATGAGGTAGACCACCTCGGCGTCGTAGCCCGCCGGGCGCAGCGCCTGCGCGACCTGGCCGGCCTTGATGACGCGGGCCATCACCTGGCGCAGCATCTCGGCCGCCACCGGTGACAGCGGGCCGGGCCACGGCTTGAGCGCGTTGGCCGCGCGCTGCACGCCGTCCATGCCCAGCATCTGGATGGCGCGCTGCATGTTGAGCACGGTCTCGCCGCTGTCCGCCGACTGGTGCCCGCTCTGGCGCAGCGCGTTGTTGACGCGGCGCAGCAGTTCCAGGCTGAGGGCCATGTCCTTGAGCACGAGGTCGGACAGCGCGCTGGCGTGCTGTGCCTCCAGGCCCGAACCGGCGGTGAAGCGGTGGATGCCGGTGGTCGTCGTCGGCAGGTGGCCCAGGCGCTGCAGCTTGTCCAGCAGCAGCACGATGGGGCCACCGTTGTCCTGCGCCGCCGCCTGGCGCCAGCCGTCCAGCGCACGCCAGAAGCTGCGGGCCAGGTGGTAGCGCTGGCGCAGCTGGCGGTCCGTCGCGCGGTTGCAGATGGCGCGCAGCGGGTCGGGGATGGGGTGCGGCGTCTCCCAGCCCAGGCGCACGATCTCGCGGCCCAGTGGCTGCATCTGCTGCACCACGTGCTGCAGGTCGTTCTCCTCCAGCACCGGCTTGCCGCTGAGGATGCGGTTGAGCATCAGGCCCACGCACAGCACGTCTTCTTCGGCCGACTCACGCACGGCGCGACGCGTCACGGCGTTGAAGTCCACCGTGGCGGGGAACACCTCCTGCACCACCTCCAGCCCCATCAGCCGCACTTTGTCGTTGCTGTCGATGAGCAGGCTGGCCGTTTGCAGGTCGCGGTGTGCATGGCCCGCCTCGTGGGCAAAGGCCAGCCCCTCCAGCACCTGCCCGATCCACTGCGCGGCATCCAGGGGCAGCGGCGCCGGCTGGCGCGCCAGGCGCTCGTCCAGCGTTTCCCCCAGCGCCCGGTCGTAGGCCACGTAGGGCCAGTGCTCGACCTGGCCGATCTCGAAGGGCTGTGCCAGGTTGGGATGCTGCACGCGCTCGGCCCCCTGGGCCATGCGCAACCAGTGCTCCAGGGCCGCGGCGCTGTTGGGCTTCTCGCGCGGCATGCACAGCATCAGCTCCTGGCCGTGCCGCGCGTCGAACACACGCCAGATCAGGCTGCGCACGCTCTTGGACAGCAAGGCGCGCAATTCGAAGCGGCCGAAGCTTCTCAGCGGGGACGGCGCAGCAACAGCAGGAGTGGGCTCAGACACGACAGAAGTGACCGCAGGCGTAACACTTGTTATTCCTGCATTGGACTCCACGCCAGCTGGCCCGAACCTGAAAGAAGCATCGAAATGCGACGGATTTCCCCCGGGTCATCCCGCAATCGATGCCTTTCGTGCTGCAGCTCACGGTCGGGCCGTCAGCCCGCCAGCTGACTCCAGACCTTCTCCAGCCGCTTCACGCTGACGGGCTGCGGCGTGCGCAGCTCCTGCGCGAACAGGCTGACACGCAATTCCTCAAGCTGCCAGCGGAAATCGTCCAGCCGCGCATCGCGCACGCCCTTGAGCTCGGCGATGCGGCGCGTGTAGCGCTGCTCCAGCGGCCGGATCTCGCCGATCAGCTTGGTATCGCGGGCCGGGTCGGCGCGCAGCTTGTCCAGCCGCGCGGTGACGGCCTTCAGATAGCGCGGCAGATGCTGCAGCTGTGACCAGGGCGTGTCGATGGCGAAACGCTTGGGAACGAGCCGCTGCAGCTGCGCGGCGATGTCGTCCGACACATCCTTGGGCGGCCGCGCGTCCTTGAGCTTGCGGGTCGCGTTGGCGAGTTCCTGCAGCACCGCGTGCACGGCACGCGCCACCTCCTGCGCGATCAGGTTGAGCCGGCTGCGGCCTTCGTCGATGCGCTTCTTGAAGCCGATCGGGTCGGCGGGCAGCGGGTCGGCCAGGAAGGCGCGGTCCAGCGCGACGCCGATGACCTGGTCGCGCAGGTCCTCGGCCGTGCCCAGGCCCATGAACAGCACCGACATGCGCTGCAGGTCGGAGATGTTCTTCTCCAGGAACTTCAGCGGCTCCTTCAGCTGCAACGCGATCAGCCGGCGCAGGCCGGCGCGGTGCTTGGCGGCGGCCACCTCGGGTTCGTCGAACACCTCGATCTCGACATGGTTGCCCTTGTCGATCAGCGCCGGGAAGCCGATCAGCGTCTGCCCGCCCTTGCGCACCTCCAGCAGCTCGGGCAGCTCACCAAACGTCCAGTCCGTGTAGGCCTGGCTCGCATCACGCGCAGGCTCCGGCTTCTTGACGATCTCGGCACGGATGCCCTTGCCAGCCACGGGCGGCGGTGCGGGCTTGGGTACCTCGTCCTTGGCCGGCAGCTTCAGCGCCGCCAGCGCCTGGAAGGCCGAGCGCGCCTGCCCGCCCAGCTCCGCCTTCAGTGCCGCGAGCTGCCGCCCCTGGCCCAACTGACGGCCGTGCTCGTCGACGACGCGGAAGTTCATGAACAGGTGGGCGGGCAGCTGCTCCAGCTTGAAGTCGTTGCGCTGCACGGCGATCTGGCTGCGGTCCCTGACGGCCCGCAGCAGCGTGTCCACCAGGCCGCCCTGGCAGAAAGGCTGCAGCTCGATGAACTCGGCGACGAAGTCAGGCAGCGGCGTCAGACGCGCCCGCGGCTTCTGGTGCAGGCTCTTCAGCAGCGCCGTCACCTTGGGCGCAAGCATGCCGGGCACGAGCCACTCGGCGCGCTCCTCGCTGACCTGGTTCAGCGCAAAGATGGGCACGGTCACCGTCAGGCCGTCGCGCGCGTCGCCGGGCTGGTGCAGATAGGTCGCCGCGCAGTCCACGCCACCGAGGCGAATGACCTTGGGGAACGCCTCGCTGGTGACACCCGACGCCTCATGGCGCATCAGCTCGTCCTGGCTCAGATACAACAGCTTGGCGTCGGGCTTGCTGCCAAGTCGGTCGCCGGGCCGCTCCCAAGACCGACTTGACTCCCCCGGGGAGTCACCCGCGCACTCGCGGGCGGAGGGCTCCGATATCTGGCGCCACCACTTCAGCAGCGTCGCGCCGCTGTACACGTGCGCCGGCAGCTTGTCGTCGTAGAAGGCGTAGATCAGCTCGTCGTCCACCAGCACGTCCTGGCGGCGCGATTTGTGCTCAAGCGCCTCGACCTTCGCGATCTGGCGGCGGTTGTGGGCTATGAACGGCAGGCTGCGCACGAGGTCTTCCGGCAGATCGTCGTTGACCAGCCCCTCGCGGATGAAGATCTCGCGCGCCGTCTTCGCGTCCACGCGACCGAAGTTCACGCGCTTGCCGCTGTAAAGCACGATGCCGTAGAGGGTCGCCCGTTCGAGTGCCACGACCTCGGCGGCTTTCTTCTCCCAGTGCGGCTCCAGCAGCTGCGTCTTGATCAGGTGACCGGCGATGGGCGGCAACCACTGCGGCTCGATGTTGGCCAGGCCCCGGCCGTAGAGCCGCGACGTGTCCACCAGCTCGGCCGCGACGATCCAGCGCCCCGGCTTCTTGCTCAGGTGGGCGCCCGGGTGGCGGTAGAACTTGATGCCGCGCGCGCCGAGGTACCAGTCCTCATCGTCGCTCTTCTGGCCGATATTGCCCAGCAGGCCGGCCAGCATCGACAGGTGGATCTGCTCGTAAGTCGCCGCGCTCTGGTTGAGCCGCCAGCCATGCTCGGCGACGACCGTCTGCAGCTGCGAATGCACGTCGCGCCACTCGCGCACGCGGCGTGGGCTGACGAAGTTCTCGCGCAGCAGCGCCTCGTGCTTGCGGTGGGACAGCTTGTGCTCGCCCTCCCCGCCCTTGGAATCGCCCAGCCATTTCCACAACTTGAGGTAGCCCATGAACTCCGACTTCTCGTCGTCGAACTTCTTGTGCTTCTCGTCGGCGGCCTGGGCCGCTTCCTGCGGGCGGTCACGCACGTCCTGGCCGCTGAGCGCCGACGCGATGACCAGCACCTCCGTCAGCGCGTCGCGCGTGCGGGCCTCCAGGATCATGCGCCCCACGCGCGGGTCCAGCGGCAGGCGCGACAGCTCGCGGCCCAGGCTGGTCAGTTCATTGGCTTCGTCGGTGGCGCCCAGCTCGTTGAGCAGCTGGTAGCCGTCGGCGATGGCCTTGGGCCGCGGCGCCTCCAGGAAGGGGAAGCGCTCCACATCCCCGAGATGCAGCGACTTCATGCGCAGGATGACGCCGGCCAGGCTGCTGCGCAGGATTTCCGGGTCGGTGAACTTGGGCCGCTCGTTGAACTCCTTCTCGCTGTACAGCCGCACGCAGATGCCGTTGGACACGCGCCCGCAGCGGCCGGCGCGCTGGTTGGCCGCCGCCTGGCTGATGTTCTCGATCAGCAGTTGCTCGACCTTGTTGCGGTAGCTGTAGCGCTTCACGCGCGCCAGGCCCGGGTCGATGACGTAGCGGATGCCCGGCACCGTCAACGAGGTCTCGGCCACGTTGGTGGCCAGCACGATGCGGCGCGCGCCGTGAGGCTCGAAGACCTTGTTCTGGTCGGCCTCGGACAACCGCGAGAACAGCGGCAGGATGTCCACGCCCGGCGGGTGGTGCTTGCGCAGCGCCTCGGCCGCTTCGCGGATCTCGCGCTCGCCGGGCAGGAACACCAGCACATCACCGCCACCCTCGCGCCACAACTCGTCCACCGCATCGGTGATGGCGTTGTTGAGGTCGTACTCGCGGCTTTCCTCGAACGGGCGGTAGCGCTGCTCGACCGGGAACAGCCGGCCCGACACCATCAGCACCGGCGCCGGGCCCTTGCTGGATTCGAAATGCTTCGCGAAGCGGTCCGCGTCGATGGTGGCCGACGTGACGATGATCTTCAGGTCAGGCCGGCGCGGCAGCAGCTCGCGCAGGTAGCCCAGCAGGAAGTCAATGTTGAGGCTGCGTTCGTGGGCCTCGTCGATGATGAGCGTGTCGTAGGCCTTCAGCAGCGGGTCACTCTGCGTCTCGGCCAGCAGGATGCCGTCCGTCATCAGCTTGACCGACGCGCCCTTGGACAGCCGGTCCTGGAAGCGCACCTTGTAGCCCACCACCTCGCCCAGCGGCGTCTTCAGCTCCTCGGCGATGCGCTTGGCCACGCTGCTGGCGGCGATGCGCCGCGGCTGCGTGTGGCCGATCAGCCCGCCGCCGTTCAGGCGCCCACGGCCCATGGCCAACGCGATCTTGGGCAACTGCGTCGTCTTGCCGGAGCCGGTCTCGCCGCAGACGATGACGACCTGATGGTCAGCCATCGCCTGAGCGATCTCGTCGCGTCGAGCCGAGACCGGCAGCGATTCAGGGAAGGAAATGGAAAGAGCCGGCGCTGGAGACCGGCTCTCGAGGTTTTGGGAACTCATTGCCGCGCCATTGTCCCGCAGGCCCGAGAATCCCGCGCCATGAGCGGTCTCGTCTTCCCCCACACCTTCGTGCCCTGGTTCCGTTCAGTGGCGCCCTACATCCACGCCTATCGGGGCGAGACCTTCGTCGTCGGCATGCCGGGCGAGCTGGTGGCCGCCGGCAAGCTGAACAACTTCGTGCAGGACCTGGCCATCCTGCACGCCATGGGTATCAAGATCGTGCTCGTCCACGGCTTCCGCCCACAGGTCAACGAGCAGCTGGCCGCCAAGGGCCAGACGCCCCGCTACAGCCACGGCCGGCGCATCACCGACGCCGTCGCGCTGGACTGCGCCCAGGAAGCCGCCGGCCAGCTGCGCTTCGAAATCGAGGCAGCATTCAGCCAGGGCCTGCCCAACACGCCGATGGCCAACGCCACCGTGCGCGTCGTCTCGGGCAACTTCCTGACAGCCCGCCCGGTCGGCATCGTCGACGGCGTGGACTTCCAGCACTCCGGCCTCGTGCGCAAGGTCGACGGTGGCGCCATCCAGCGCGCCATCGACATCGGCGCCATCGTGCTGCTGTCCCCCTTTGGCTTCTCGCCTACCGGCGAGGCCTTCAACCTCAGCATGGAAGACGTCGCCACGGCCACGGCCATCGCGCTGCAGGCCGACAAGCTGCTGTTCGTCTGCGAGGTGCCCGGCGTGCCCGAGGACATCCGCGACCCCGACAGCCCCATCGACACCGAGCTGGCACTGGCCGACGCCGAGCGCATGGTGGCCCAGGCCGGCCCGGCCCCCGAGCCCACCGACGTGGCCTTCTACCTGCGCCACTGCGCCGAAGCCTGCCGCGCCGGCGTGGAGCGCTCGCACATCATCCCGTTCGCCGTGGACGGCGCGCTGCTGCAGGAGGTCTATACCCACGACGGCATCGGCACCATGGTGGTGGACGAGAAGCTGGAGAGCCTGCGCGAGGCCAGCGCCGACGACGTGGCCGGCATCATCCAGCTCATCGAGCCCTTCGAGCGCGACGGCACCCTGGTCAAGCGCAGCCGCACCGAGATCGAACGCGATGCCGAGCTCTACACCGTCATCGAGCACGACGGCGTCATCTTCGGATGTGCCGCGCTCTACCCCTATGTCGAAGCCCGCACGGCCGAAATGGCGGCGCTGACCGTCTCGGCGGAAGTGCAGGGCCAGGGCGACGGCGACCGGCTGCTCAAGCGCGTTGAGCAACGCGCCAAGGCCATGGGGCTGGACAGCATCTTCGTGCTGACCACGCGCACCATGCACTGGTTCATCAAGCGCGGTTTCAGCCAGGTCGACCCCGAATGGCTGCCCGAGGAACGCAAGCGCAAATACAACTGGGACCGCCGCTCGCTGGTGCTTGTCAAACGTTTCAACTAAGCCCCCATCCGCCCCCGATACGCCCGGCACGCTAAAGTGCCACCCGTTTTGTTTTGATACCCAGGAGTTCCGCCATGTCCCGCGTCGTCCAATGCGCCTATCTGAAGAAGGAAGCCGAAGGGCTGGACTTCCCGCCCTACCCCGTGCATACGGAACTCGGCAAGAAAGTGTGGGAATCCGTCAGCAAGGAAGCCTGGGCCGCCTGGATGAAGCACCAGACCATGCTCGTCAATGAAAACCGGCTGAACCTCGCCGACCTGCGCGCCCGGCAATACCTCATGCGGCAGGCCGACCAGTTTTTCTTCGGCACCGGCGCCGAAGCCGTCGCCGGCTACGTGCCGCCTTCCGCCTGAGCGCCAACCTGTCGAGATACTCAAGGGCCGGGACGCCAGTCGCCGGCCCTTTCAGTTTCTGCGCCCCGCCGGCGCAGGCACGCCAGCCGTGGCGGCGCGCCACGCAGCCTGGGCGGCGGCCTTATCCCGAAAATAGCCGTCGCCAAATGAAAACCCGTAGCGACCGGCCAACGAAAACTCTTGCATAAAACCTCCCCGTCGCGATTTAATCCGGGCACGGAGATATTCGAGCGGCCCGCACCGCCCGCTCCGAGGCCGCAAACCCCAGGGTCGCGAGCCTCATCGGTCAATTCGCAAGAGGAATAGCTACATGTCCAGTCTCAAAGAACTCCTTGCCCAACGCGCCGCGCTGGATGAACAGATCAACGAAACCAAGGACCGCGAGCGCGGCGAAGCCATCAACAAGGTCCGCACGCTGATGAGCGAATATGGCCTGACGGTGGCAGACCTGAGCGTGCGCACGCCCAAGCCGGTCAAGACGTCCAAAGTCGCTGCCAAGTATCGAAACCAGGCCACCGGTGAAACCTGGAGCGGCCGCGGCCTGCAGCCGAAATGGCTGAAGGCCGCCATTTCCGGCGGCGCCCAGCTGACCGATTTCGCCGTCTGATCGCGTTCCCCAGGCGCCTGCCCGTCAGGCGCCCCCGTGAATCAAGGGCCGCCCGCGAGGCGGCCTTTTTCACGTGGCACGGCGCCGCCACCTAAACTCGCGCGCATGTGCATCGCCTCAACACCAGCAGGCCCGGGCTGCGGACATCGTCCGCAGGCAGTGCGCCGCCTGCGTGATGACACGCGCCACGCCGCGCGCTGAGCCATGGTGCAGCTCTCCAGCATGGGCGACACGACCGAGAGCGTCGGTCACACGACGACGGGAGCGCCACCCTCGACCCTGCCACCCGGCCCCCGCCGCATCCACGACCAGCGACGCGGCTGGCTCCGACTGCGGCGCGCAGGGCTGGCGGCGCTGACGGGACTGGCCGGCGGCGGGCTGGCGGCTTGGTCGATGCTGGCCCCCGAACTGCCGGCGCCGCTGCGCCTGCCGGCGCCGCCATCGGCCCAGCCGGCCGCCCAGTTGCTGGCTCCCCTGCTGCTGGCCACGCTGGGGCTGGCCGCGCTCTGGCGCCTGAGCGCCTGGATGCTGCCGCTGGTCATCGCCGGGCTGCTGCTGGGCTGTGGCCTGCCGCTGCTGCTGAACCCGCACGGCAACCCTGCTGACCTGATGGCCACGCCCCCGGTCCTGACCACGCTCGCGCTGCCCCTGCTGGCGGCGGTGCTCAACCGCACGCTGCTGCGTCGCTTCGGGCTCACAGGCCGGCTGGCCTCGCTGCGTGAGGTCGGCAGCTTCGGCCTGCTGGCCGGGGTGGCCGCGCCGCTGCCGGCCGGCCTGCTGGCCTTCGGCTTGGTGCTGGCCACCGGCCAGCCGGTGGCCAGCGCCGCTGTCGCGGCCGCAGCCCTCGCTGCCACCTGGGCCATGGCGCTGGTGAGCAGCGGCACCGCCCTGCAGGCCAGCACGCTGAAGCCCCGCCGCAGCGGACGCTGGACAGGCACGCTGATCGCGCTGGCGGCCCTGGCCGCCCAGGCCGCCCAGCCCTGGCTGCCCAACGCGGGCCTGGCCATGCTGCTGCTGCCACACCTGCTGCTGTGCCTGCACGCACTGCAGGCCTCGCCGCGCAGCAACGCACGGCTGGGCCTGGGCCTGCTGGCGCTGTGGGCCCTGGGAGCCGCCGCCACGCCGGCCGCCTATGCTGCGGGCGGCCTGCTGGCCACCCTGCCGCTGGCGGTCATCGCGCTGACCCAGCACCAATTGCGCGACCGTGACAGCTGGCGCAGCGCTCTCGACGCTCAGGGCTTGGCGCTGGCCGAATGGCGACTGCCGGACGGGCGCCGGCATGCCTCGGCCCGCTGGCTGGCGCTGACGACACCGCCCGACGCCACAGCCGCCGCCGGCAACGCGCCGCTGGACTGGATGCGGCTGGCCCACCCCCGCGACCGCGAGCCGGCGCGCCGCGCGCTGCGCGACCTGATGGGCATGCCCGGCGAGGACCGTCTCGAACTGTCGCTTCGCCTGGCCGCCGATGGCGGCGACTGGCGCTGGCATGAGCTGCACGCCCACGTGCCCCAGCGCGACCGCGACGGCCGCGCGCGCCACCTCATCATGACGCTGGCCGACATCAGCTGGCGCCGCACCGCCGAGGAGCGCGAGCGCATGTCCGCCACGTTGTTCCAGCAGGCCGCCGAGGGCCTGGCGGTGCTGGACTCGCAATGGCGCGTCGTGGAGGTGAACCCGGCCTACTGCGAGATCCTGCATGCGCCGCGCGAGACGCTGATCGGCCGCGTGGCCGCCCCCCTGAGCACGCCCAACCTGCAACGCAGCGCGCACGACCCGGCCGACATGGCGGCCCGGCTGCGCGCCGGCGACAGCTGGAGCGGGCAGCTGCAGGCCGAACTGGACGACGGCGGCCGCCACATCTTCGCGGCCCGCCTGAGCCCGGTGCCCGAGCCCGACGGCGCAGCGCCGCGCTGGCGCCTGCTCAGCCTGACCGACCTGGGCGAGAGCCTGCGCCAGCAGGAGCAGCTGCGGCGAAGCCTGCGCTACGACATCGCCACCGGGCTGCCCAACCGCGACGAGTTCATGCGGCTGCTGCACCAGGCCATGGGCGCGGCGAACCGCGACGACTTCAAGCTCGTCATCGCCGTCATCGACCTGGACGACTTCGCCCGCGTGAACGTCGAACACGGCCAGCTCGTCGCCGACGCCGTACTGCTGCAGCTCAGCCGCCGGCTGCAGGCCACACTGCGCGGCGCGCGTGGCGCCTGGCCCGACACGGCCGACCAGCTCGCGCGCCTGCATGGCGACGAATTCGCCGTGCTGCTGCGCGTGCAGTCGCTCGAGGAGGGGCACAGGGCCGTCGAGCGCCTGATGGGCCTGCTGTCCACGCCCGTCGCGGTGCGCGAGAGCCGCATCGGCGACGGACTGGCGCTGGAGATCGGAGCCAGCATGGGCGCCACCATCTATCCACTGGACGACGCCGACCCCGAGACGCTGCTGCGCCACGCCGGCCATGCGCTGTACCGCGCCAAACACGCCGGCCGTGGCGTAGCGCAGTTTCATGATCCGGCGCTGGACCAGCGCGACGAGGCCAGCCTCATCGCGCTGGCGCGGCTGCAGCGTGCGCTGGACAGCGATGAGCTGGAGCTCTACTACCAGCCCCAGATCGACCTGCGCACCGGCCAAGTCATGGGTGTGGAGGCACTGCTGCGCTGGCACCACCCTGACCGCGGGCTGTTGACGCCCGCGCACTTCCTGCCGCTGGCCGAGACCACCGGGTTGGCCGTGCAGATCGGCGACTGGGTCATCGAACAAGCCCTCGCGCAGGCGGCAGCCTGGGCCCAGGCGGGCATCAATGGTGGCCGCGGCCTGCCGGTCAGCGTCAACGTGGGCGCACGCCAGCTGCGCCGCGCCGACTTCCCGCAACGCCTGCAGGAACTCATCCAGCGCCATCCCGCCGGGCTGGCCGCGCTGCTGCACCTGGACATCCTCGAAGCCGACGCGCTGCAAGAAACCGCCGCCACGCAGGCGCTGATCCAGCGCTGCCTGGTGCTGGGCGTGAGCATCGCGCTGGATGACTTCGGTGCCGGCTATTCGCGGCTGTCCTCGCTGAAACAGCTGTCCGTCGACACGCTCAAGCTGCACCGCAGCTACGTCCAGGGCATGTTGGGCGACGCCCAGGACCTGTCGCTGGTGGAAAGCGTCATCGGCCTGGGACGCAATATCGGCTGCGCAGTGATGGCCAAGGGGATTGAGAGCCGCGCCCACGCACGGGAGCTGCTGCGTCTGGGCTGCCGCCTGGGCCAGGGCCATGGCATCGCTGCTGCCATGGCGCCACAAAGCCTGCCAGGCTGGATCACCCGCTTCGCGCACGACGGCTGGACCACTCAACTGAAGCCGCCCACGCAGGCACGTCTTTAAACTGCTGGGGTGATACCACCGGGCTTCATCCACGACCTGCTCTCCCGTGTCGACATCGTCGATGTGGTCGGCCGCCATGTCGACCTCAAGAAGGCCGGCATCAACCACAAGGGCCTGTGCCCCTTCCACGGCGAGAAGTCCCCCAGCTTCATCGTCAGCCCCAGCCGCCAGACCTACCACTGTTTCGGCTGCGGCGTGCACGGCAACGCCATCGGCTTCCTGATGGAGCACACGGCCGCCACCTTCGTCGAGGCCGTGGAGGACCTGGCCCAGCAGGTGGGCATGGTGGTGCCGCAGGACGAGCGCTCGCCCGAGCAGCGCGAGAAAGCCAAGGCCGAAAAGCAAAAGCAGCAAAGCCTGACCGACGTGCTAGCCCGCGCGTCCGACTTCTACAAGGCGCAGCTGCGCAAGTCGGAACGGGCCGTGACCTACCTCAAGGGCCGTGGCCTGACCGGCCAGATCGCCGCGCGCTTCGGCCTGGGCTACGCGCCTGAGGGCTGGCGCTCGTTGGCCAGCGGCTTTCCGTCCTACGACGACCCGCAGCTGGTGGAGTCGGGGCTGGTCATCACGCCGGATGTCGAGCCCGGCCAGGACGCCAAGCGCTACGACCGCTTCCGCGACCGCGTCATGTTCCCCATCCGCAACGTGCAAGGCGAGGTCATCGGCTTCGGCGGCCGCGTGCTCGACAAGGGTGAACCCAAGTACCTGAACTCGCCCGAGACGCCGGTCTTCCACAAAGGGCGCGAGCTGTACGGCCTCTACGAAGGCCGCCAGGCCATGCGCCAGCGCGGCTATGCGCTGGTCGTCGAGGGCTACATGGACGTCGTGGCGCTCGCCCAGTACGGCATCGGCAATGCCGTCGCCACGCTGGGCACGGCCTGCACGGCCGAGCACGTCCACAAGCTGTTCCGCCACACGGACACCGTGGTGTTCAGCTTCGACGGCGACGCCGCCGGCCGCCGCGCCGCCGTGCGGGCGCTGGAGGCCTCCCTGCCCCACGCCACAGAGACGCGCACCGTCAAGTTCCTATTCCTGCCGAGCGAGCACGACCCCGACTCCTACGTCCGCGACCTGGGCGCCGACGCGTTCGAGCGCTGCGTCGAAGGCGCCGTGCCGCTGTCGCGCCAGCTGAGCGTCGTGGCCGCCGACGGCTGCGACCTCGGCACGCCGGAAGGCCGCGCCCGCATGCTCAAGCAGGCCCACCCGCTGTGGAGCCTGCTGCCCGACGGCCTGCTGCGCCGCCAGCTGCTGGGCGAGCTGGCCCGCCAAGGCCAGATGCCCGAGACCGAGCTGCAGACGCTGTGGCTGGGCCAGGCCGCACCCGGCACGACAGCCGCCGACGGCCCGCCGAGCGAGCCCCCGGCCGAGAAACCTCGCTGGCAACCCAAGAGCGAATGGAAGCCCAAGGGGGAATGGAAGGGAAAGGGCGACTGGAAAGGCAAGCGCCGCGGCGAGGAGGAACGCCCGGCCGGCCCGCGCGCCGCGCCGCCCACGCCCACCGACAACGCCGTGCGCCTGCTTCTGCAGCACAGCGAATTGTGGGAGACGCTGCCAGACGAGGACCGGGCGCTGCTTCACGACCTGCCCGGCATGCACGGCCAGCTCATCCACTGGCTGGAGCGCCACCTGACCCACCACGGCGCCAGCCCCTGGGCCGTCGTGCAGGCCGGGCTGCACGCCGACGGCCTGGGCGAACAGGCGCAGCGCCTGGTGCGTCCGTCGCAGGAACTGGGCATCGAGGAGTCCGACCCCGCCGGCGACCTGGCCCATGCCGTCTCAGAACTGCACACCCGCGCACCGGCCGAGCTGCCCGGCGGCAGTGGCGCTACCGACGACGAACGCCGCCGCGCCCTGGAGGCCCTGGCCCGGCTGCGCGAGCGGCACGGCGTGCGATCCTAGGGTTTGCCCGGCCAATATTTTGCAATTCGGCGGTTTGTCGCTGATAATCTTGCGTTTTCCGCGCGCGTCAACAAGAGTGACGGCAGAGCGATGCCGGGCCCGGCCACCTTGCGAAACAAGGCACCTGCGAGTTTTAAAGGCCACCACATCCGCCACCTCTGCACTCCAAACGATCACGCCAGCTTGTTCGCGCCACGCCAGGGTCCCTCACTGAAACCCCGGCGATGAAAGCCACCGCCCCCAGCCCCGCCGGTTTTGCGATCGAGCCCGGGCCGGCTGCGGTGGCTGCTGCATTTCTGAATTGACCCGCGCAACCCCTCGAAGGACCTGCATGACCGCCAAGAAGACCGCGCCCAAGGCCAGCGTCGCCCCCGCCGAAGAACCCAAGAAGAAGCCTGCGGCCAAGGCCGCAGCCAAGCCGGCCAAGGCAGCCACCGTCGACGAGGACAAGCCCAAGCGCGGCCGCAAGCCCAAGGCGGAAACCACGTCCAAGAAGGCCGGCGCGAAGAAGGAGTCCGAGGACGACGAAGACTTCTCCGACATCGACGCCGACGCCGACGCCGAGGGTGAAGGCGAAGAGGCAGAAGCCGAGGAGCCTGCGGCGGTTGCGGAAGAAACCACCGTCAAGGCCAAGCCGCTGCGCATGAAGGTCAGCCGCGCCAAGGAGCGTGCGCTGATGCGCGAGTTCGGCCTGGAAGAGACCGCGCTGACCGAAGAGGAAGCCCTCAAGCGCCGCAGCGAGCTGAAGACCCTCATCAAGATGGGCAAGACGCGTGGTTTCCTGACGCACCAGGAAATCAACGACCACCTACCCGAGAAGCTGGTCAGCGAGGAAATCCTCGAAGCCATCGTGTCCATGCTCAACGACATGGGCATCGCGGTGTACGAGCAGGCGCCCGACGCCGCCACGCTGCTGATCCAGGGCAACACGACGGCCACGTCGACCGAAGAAGAAGCCGAAGAAGCCGCCGAAGCCGCGCTGTCGACGGTGGACTCCGAGTTCGGCCGCACGACCGACCCGGTGCGCATGTACATGCGCGAGATGGGCACGGTCGAACTGCTGACCCGTGAAGGCGAAATCGAAATCGCCAAGCGCATCGAAGGCGGCCTGCAGGCCATGATGCTGGCGATCTCGGCATCGCCGACGACCATCGCCCACATCCTCGAGTTCTCGACCAAGATCCGCGCCGGCGAGATGCAGATCTCCGAGGTGGTCGACGGCTTCGTCGCGGCCGACGAGGCGGACGACTATGTCGCCGAAGAAGACTTCGACGAGTTCGACGAGGAAGACGACGACGACGGCAACGGCGGCTCCAAGGCGCTGACCAAGAAGCTCGAAGAGCTGAAGAACGCCGCGCTCGTCAAGCTCGACTCCCTGTCGGGCAACTTCGACAAGATGCGCAAGGCCTTCGAGAAGGAAGGCTACAAATCGGCTTCATACAACAAGGCCCAGCAGGCCATCAGCGCCGAGCTGATGACCATCCGCTTCACGGTCAAGACCATCGAGAAGCTGTGCGACATCCTGCGCAGCCAGGTCGACGACGTGCGCCGCTACGAGCGCGAGCTGCGCAAGATCGTGGTCGACAAGTGCGGCATGCCGCAGGAACACTTCATCAAGACCTTCCCGCCCAACGCCTTGAACCTGAAGTGGGCCGAGAAGGAAGTCGCCGCCGGCAAGCCCTACAGCGCCATCCTGAGCCGCAACCTGCCGCCGGTGCAGGAACTGCAGCAGAAGCTGACGGACATTCAGGCCAAGGCCGTCGTGCCGCTGGATGACCTGAAGGACATCAACAAAAAGATGAACGAGGGCGAGAAGGCCTCTCGTGACGCGAAGAAGGAAATGATCGAGGCCAACCTGCGCCTCGTGATCTCCATCGCCAAGAAGTACACCAACCGCGGCCTGCAGTTCCTGGACCTGATCCAGGAAGGCAACATCGGCCTGATGAAGGCGGTGGACAAGTTCGAATACCGCCGCGGCTACAAGTTCTCGACGTACGCGACGTGGTGGATCCGCCAGGCCATCACGCGCTCCATCGCCGACCAGGCCCGCACCATCCGCATCCCGGTTCACATGATCGAGACGATCAACAAGATGAACCGCATCTCGCGCCAGCACTTGCAGGAATTCGGCTACGAGCCGGACGCCCCGACCCTGGCCGAGAAGATGGAGATCCCGGAAGACAAGATCCGCAAGATCATGAAGATCGCCAAGGAGCCGATCTCCATGGAGACGCCGATCGGCGACGACGACGACAGCCACCTGGGCGACTTCATCGAGGACACCAACAACACTGCGCCCATCGAGGCTGCGATGCAGGCCGGCCTGCGCGACGTGGTGAAGGACATCCTCGACTCGCTGACGCCGCGCGAAGCCAAGGTGCTGCGCATGCGCTTCGGCATCGAGATGCAGAGCGACCACACGCTGGAAGAAGTCGGCAAGCAGTTCGACGTGACCCGTGAGCGCATCCGCCAGATTGAGGCCAAGGCGATTCGCAAGCTCAAGCACCCGAGTCGCAGCGACAAGCTGCGCACCTATCTCGACAACCTCTGATCGGGATATCAACGAAGGCCGGTCCCCCGGCCTTTTTTGCGCCTATAAACTTTCGACATGACCGCGATCCGCGAGCGCACCGTTCTCTTCGCCGACCTGCGTGGCAGCACCGGGCTGTATGAGTCTCTCGGCAATGCCGAGGCCAGCGGCCTGGTCACGCAGACGGTCAGCCAGGTCAGCGAGGCAGTGCTGGAAAGCGGCGGCCACCTCATCAAGACATTGGGCGACGGCCTGATGGCCGCGTTCGAGACGCCGCGCGAAGGCGTGCGGGCCGCCCAGCGCATGCAGGAGATGCTGGAGCGCACCGTGCAGCGTGCCCGGCGCATGAACAACCCGGCCATGCTGTCGCTACGTCTGCAGGTAGCGCTGGCTCGCGGCGAAGTGGTGGAACTCAACGGCGACTGCTTCGGCGACGCGGTCAACGTGGCGGCCCGCCTCATCGATCACGCCGGCGACGGCGAGATCCTCATCACCGCCGAGGTGCTGGCCGGCCTGCACCACGCCTCCAAGGGGCGCTTTCGCAGCCTGGACCGCATCTCGGTGCGTGGCCGCGTCGAGCCCGTGCATGTCTACCGCATGGACGCCACGCCACTGGTCAGCGCAGACGACACGGCCACGCAGTTCGGCGAGCCCATGCGCTCCGTCGAGCCCGACGGCATGCGCCTGATCTGGCACGACCTGGACCGCGTATTCGACCTCGGCGCCATGCCCATCGTGCTGGGCCGCAGCGTACAGGCCACCTACTGCATCACCGACGCCCGCGTGTCGCGCTCGCATGCCCGCATCGACTGGCAGGGCAGCAGCTTCGAGCTGACCGACCTCTCCTACAACGGCACCTATGTGCGCTTCGGCGAATCGGGCGAGCTGCTGAGCCTCAAGCGCGGCAGCTGCACGCTGCACGGCAGCGGCGTCATCGGCCTGGGCGGCCTGCCAACCGACGAGCAATCCCCCATCGTGCGCTTCGAGGTGCTGCATTTCGCCGACACCGAACCCCAAGCCTTCGGCGGCCCGCGTTCGCGGCGCTGAGCCTCCCCCATGCCCTTCTCTCCCGAACCCACGCATCGTCACGGTGCGGCACCCGGCGGCCCCCTGGCCACCGACGTGGCCGTCCTGCTGTGCAACCTCGGCACGCCCGACGCCCCGACCGCCCCGGCGCTGCGACGCTACCTGGCGCAGTTCCTTGCCGACCCGCGCGTCGTCGAGATACCCCGGCTGGCGTGGGCGCTGATCCTGCACGGCATCATCCTGCGCGTGCGGCCGGCCAAGTCGGCGGCCAAGTACGCGACCGTCTGGACCGCCGAGGGCTCGCCGCTGAAGGTCTGGACCGAGAAGCAGGCCAAGCTGCTGCAAGGCCAGCTGGGCGAGCGCGGCCTGTGCGTGCGCGTGGCCCACGCCATGCGCTACGGCCAGCCGTCGATCGGCCAGACACTGGACGCCCTCAAGCGCGAAGGTGTGCGCCGCGTGCTGGTGCTGCCCGCCTACCCGCAGTACTCGGGCGCCACGACAGCGAGTGTCATCGACGATGTGTCGCGCTGGGCGCTCAAGACCCGCCACCTGCCCGAGCTGCGCTTCGTCAACCGCTACCACGACGACCCGACCTACATCGCCGCGCTGGCCAAGACCGTGCGCGAGCACTGGCAGCGCGACGGCCGCGCCGAGAAGCTGGTGATGAGCTTCCACGGCATGCCCGAGCGCACACTTCACCTGGGCGACCCCTACCACTGCGAGTGCCTGAAGACCGGCCGCCTGCTGGCCGAGGCGCTGAGTCTGAGGGACGGCGAATGGCTGGTCACCTTCCAAAGCCGCTTCGGTAAGGCCAAATGGCTGCAGCCCTACACCGAGCCCAGCCTCGTGAAGCTGGCACAGGGCGGCGTGAAGAGCGTGGACGTGATCTGCCCCGGCTTCTCGGCGGACTGCCTGGAGACACTGGAGGAAATCAACCAGGAGGCTCGCGAGGCCTTCCTGCACGCGGGCGGGCAGCGCTTCGGCTACATCCCCTGCCTCAACGACCACCCGGCCGGCATGCGGGCGCTGGCGCAGCTGGCCGAGCGCCACCTGCAGGGCTGGCCCACCGACCCTGCCCACGGCGACACGCTGGCTGCACAACGCGCCCGGGCGCTGGCCGCCGGAGCGCGCGAATGAGCGAAGCGCCCGCCGCCATGCGGCTGGACAAGTGGCTGTGGGCCGCGCGCTTCTATAAGACACGCGCCCTGGCCGTCGATGAGATCAACCTCGGCCGTGTGCGCGTGGGCGGCCAGCCGGTCAAGCCGGCGCGTGACGTACGGATCGGCGATGTGCTGAGCCTGCGCATCGGCACGGTGGCGCGCGAAGTCGCGGTGCTGGGGCTGTCCAACCAGCGCGGGCCGGCACCGCAAGCCCAGGCGCTCTATGCCGAGACGCCCGCCAGCATCACCGCCCGCGAGGCTGCCGCCGAGGCCCGCCGACTGGCACCGGAGCCGGCTGCCACCATCGAGCAAGGCCGGCCAACCAAGCAGGACCGCCGCCGCCTGGCGGACTGGGACCGCTGGTCAGCCTCCGTGGACGACGAAGATCCGGGTTGACCCGGATAATTTCTCTCCAATCCCCCTCTTGAAACCAGGACATCGCGCCCCACGTCGGCGCGGTTGCTTTCTTTTCTGCCATGACTACCGAACATCCCCTGCCCGAAGACGCCGCAGGCGCCCCCGAGCCCACGGCGGCTGAACTGAACCCCGAGATCAAGATCGCCGAGCTGGAAGGTCGGCTGGCCGAGATGAGCGACGCCTACCTGCGCGCCAAGGCCGAGGTCGAGAACGTGCGCCGCCGTGCCGACGAAGACATCGCCAAGGCCCGCAAGTTCGCCGTCGAGGCCTTCGCCGAAGCCATGCTGCCGGTCATGGACAGCCTGGAAGGCGCCATCGCCACGCCCAACGCCAGCGTCGAGACGGTGCTGGAAGGCGTGCACGCCACGCGCCGCCAGCTGTCCAGCGCGCTGGAGCGCAACAAGGTCGTCGAGATCAACCCCGGCCAGGGCGCCAAGTTCGACCCGCACCAGCACCAGGCCATCTCCATGGTTCCGGCGCCGACGCAGGAGTCCAACACGGTGGTCACCGTGCTGCAAAAGGGCTTCCTGATCGCCGACCGCGTGCTGCGCCCCGCGCTCGTGACGGTGGCCGCGCCTCGCTAATGACCTGGGGACAGACCTTGGCGCACAGCGACATGCTCTGTCCTCACTAATTCACAGCTCGCGCCTCTTGAAGGCGGCCGAGTTATCCACAAATCGAACACATCACAGAATCCTCAGGAGCACCCCATGGGAAAGATCATCGGCATTGACCTCGGCACCACCAACTCGTGCGTGGCGGTCATGGAAGGCAACACGACCCGCGTCATCGAGAACGCCGAAGGCGCTCGCACGACGCCGTCCATCATTGCCTACCAGGAAGACGGCGAAATCCTCGTCGGCGCCTCGGCCAAGCGCCAGTCGGTGACCAACCCGAAGAACACGCTGTACGCGGTGAAGCGCCTGATCGGCCGCAAGTTCACCGAGAAGGAAGTGCAGAAGGACATCGACCTGATGCCCTACACCATCGCCGCCGCCGACAACGGCGACGCCTGGGTGGAAGTGCGCGGCAAGAAGTTCGCGCCCCCGCAGGTCAGCGCCGAAGTGCTGCGCAAGATGAAGAAGACCGCCGAGGACTACCTCGGCGAGGAAGTGACTGAGGCCGTCATCACGGTGCCGGCCTACTTCAACGACGCGCAGCGCCAGGCCACCAAGGACGCCGGCCGCATCGCCGGCCTGGACGTCAAGCGCATCATCAACGAGCCCACCGCCGCCGCCCTGGCCTTCGGCCTGGACAAGCATGGCAAGGGCGACCGCAAGATCGCCGTTTATGACCTGGGTGGCGGCACGTTCGACGTGTCCATCATCGAGATCGCCGACGTGGACGGTGAGAAGCAGTTCGAAGTGCTGTCGACCAACGGCGACACCTTCCTGGGCGGCGAAGACTTCGACCAGCGCGTCATCGACTACATCGTCACCGAGTTCAAGAAGGAACAAGGCGTCGACCTGACCAAGGACGTGCTGGCCCTGCAGCGCCTGAAGGAAGCCGCCGAGAAGGCCAAGATCGAGCTGTCGAATTCGTCGCAGACCGATGTCAACCTGCCCTACATCACGGCCGACGCGACGGGTCCGAAGCACCTGAACGTCAAGCTGACCCGCGCCAAGCTGGAGTCGCTGGTGGACGAGCTCATCGAGCGCACCATCGCCCCCTGCCGCATCGCCATCAAGGACGCCGGCGTGTCGGTGTCGGACATCGATGACGTGATCCTGGTCGGCGGCATGAGCCGCATGCCCAAGGTGCAGGAGAAGGTCAAGGAGTTCTTCGGCAAGGAGCCGCGTAAGGACGTCAACCCCGACGAGGCCGTGGCCGTCGGTGCCGCCATCCAGGGCCAGGTCCTGGGCGGCGAGCGCAAGGACGTGCTGCTGCTGGACGTCACTCCGCTGAGCCTGGGCATCGAGACCCTGGGCGGCGTGATGACGAAGATGATCAAGAAGAACACGACCATCCCGACGAAGTTCAGCCAGACCTTCTCGACTGCTGACGACAACCAGCCGGCCGTGACGATCAAGGTCTACCAGGGCGAGCGCGAGCTGGCCCAAGCCAACAAGTCGCTGGGCGAGTTCAACCTCGAAGGCATCCCGCCGGCCCCGCGCGGCGTGCCGCAGATCGAGGTGTCGTTCGACATCGACGCCAACGGCATCCTGCACGTCGGCGCCAAGGACAAGGGCACCGGCAAGGAAAACAAGATCACCATCAAGGCGAACTCGGGCCTGTCGGAAGCCGAGATCGAGAAGATGGTGAAGGACGCCGAAGCCAACGCGGCCGAGGACAAGAAGAAGGTCGAGCTGGTGCAGGCCCGCAACCAGGCCGACGGCCTCGTGCACAGCGTGCGCAAGTCGGTGGCCGAGCATGGCGACAAGCTGGACGCGGCCGAGAAGGATGCCATCGAAGCGGCCGCCAAGGACCTGGAAGAAGCCATCAAGGGCGACGACCAGGCCGCCATCGAGGCCAAGACCGAGACGCTGATGACCGCCAGCCAGAAGCTGGGCGAGAAGATGTACGCCGACCAGCAGGCCGCGCAAGCCGCCGCGGGCGCCGCCGGTGCCGGTGCCGGTGCCGGTGCCGGTGCCGCCGAGCAGCCCCAGGCCGCGCCGCAAGGCGAAGCCAAGCGCCCGGCCGACGACAACGTCGTGGATGCCGAGTTCAAGGAAGTCAAGGACGGCAAGTAAGCCCTCGTTGACTCGGCCCGGCAGCGCTGCGAGGCGCCGCCGGGCCTTTGCCCTTACAGAGAAGAGCAATGGCTTCCAAGCGCGATTACTACGAAGTCCTCGGCGTCGCCAAGAACGCGACCGAAGACGACATCAAGAAGGCCTACCGCAAGCTGGCCATGAAGTACCACCCTGACCGCAACCAGGGTGACGGGGCCAAGGCGGCCGAGGAGCAGTTCAAGGAGGCCAAGGAGGCCTACGAGATGCTCTCCGACCCGCAGAAGAAGGCCGCCTACGACCAGTACGGCCATGCGGGCGTGGACCCCAACATGGGCGGCCGCGGCGGGCCGGGCGCGGAGGGCTTCGGCGGCTTTGCCGAGGCCTTCGGCGACATCTTCGGCGACATCTTCGGCGGCCAGGGCGGCGGGCAGCGTCGCGGCGGCGGCCAGCAGGTCTACCGCGGCAGCGACCTCAGCTACGCGATGGAGATCACGCTGGAAGAAGCCGCACGCGGCAAGGAAACGCAGATCCGCATCCCGAGCTGGGAAGGCTGCGAGACCTGCTCCGGCACCGGCGCCAAGCCCGGCACCAGCGCCAAGAGCTGCGGCTCCTGCGGCGGCTCGGGCACGGTGCACATGCGCCAGGGCTTTTTCAGCATCCAGCAGACCTGCCCGCACTGCCACGGCAGCGGCAAGATCATTCCCGACCCCTGCACGGCCTGCAACGGCCAGGGCAAGGTGAAAAAGCAGAAGACGCTGGAAGTGAAGATCCCGGCCGGCATCAACGAGGGCATGCGCATCCGCTCGGCGGGCAACGGCGAGCCTGGCGTGAACGGCGGCCCGGCGGGCGACCTGTACATCGAAATCCGCATCAAGCAGCACGACATCTTCGAGCGCGACGGCGACGACCTGCACTGCACGATGCCCGTCTCGCTGATCACGGCCGCGCTGGGCGGCGGCATCGAGGTACCGACGCTGGGCGGCAAGGCCGAGATCGAGCTGCCCGAGGGCACGCAGCACGGCAAGACCTTCCGCCTGCGCGGCAAGGGCATCAAGGGCGTGCGCAGCAGCTACCCAGGCGACCTGTACTGCCACATCGCGATCGAAACACCGGTCAAGCTCACCGAGCACCAGAAGAAGCTGCTCAAGGAGCTGGACGAGTCACTCAAGAAGGGTGGCGAGAAGCACTCGCCCAACGCCAAGAGCTGGACCGATCGCGTCAAGGACCTGTTCAAGTAAGCCGCCACACGCCGGCCCCGCGCCGGCAGGGTGAGTGACAGGCCGCAGCCCCGCCCGGGGGACTGCGGCCTTTTCACGGGTGAAGGGGCTGCGGCCGGCGCCGGGTTTCCCGCGTCCGATGTCACGAAATCCCGGGGCTGCCCCGCGTAAACCATCTCACCCTGCGAAGTTGTCGCGCCTACAGTGCAGCAACCTCAACGCAACCCGTCATCAGTGATTCCCTCGCTGTCGTCTGCACCTCCGGCCTGTGGCCGCCTGCCAAGGCAGGAGGGCGCATGCTCCTGATGGACCAGACCATCCAGGGGGCATCGGCGCTGATCATCGACAGCAACTCCAGCTCGCGCAGCCTGATGTCGGCGCAATTGCGAGACCTCGGCGTGGGCACCGTGCGCCAGACGCCGCGTGTGAAGGACGCCCGCGTGATGCTGGAACATCACACCTTCGACATCGTGCTGTGCGACTACCACTTCGACAGCAGCGACACCTCGGGCCAGGACCTGCTGGATGAATTGCGGCGCGAAGGCCTGCTGCCCCACTCCACCGTCTTCGTCATGGTGACCAGCGAGGCCACTTACGCCAAGGTGGCCGAGGCCGCCGAGGCCGCGCTGGACGCTTACCTCATCAAGCCCTATACCAGCGCCAACCTGGCGGAGCGGCTGACGAGTGCGCGCCAGCGCAAGCGTCTGTTGAGGGACATCTTCGAGGCCATCGAGAACGAGGACTTCGAGACCGCCGCCAACCTGTGCATGGCGCGCTTCGAGACCAAGGCCAAGTACTGGCTGTACGCCGCGCGCATCGGCGCCGAGCTGCTGCTGCGGCTGAAGCGTTTCGATGACGCCAGGATCCTCTACGAAGCCATCATCGCCGCCAAGACCGTGCCCTGGGCGCGCCTGGGCGTCGCGCGCACCGAGGTGGCCACCGGCAACCTGCAAAAGGCCCGCCGCACGCTGGAGAACCTCATCGGCGAGCTCCCTGACTACGCCGACTCGCACGACCTCATGGGCCATGTGCAGATGGAACAGGGCGATCTGGCCGAGGCGCTGAAAACCTACCAGACCGCCGTGAACCTGACGCCGGGTTGCCTGCTGCGCCTGCAACGCTGCGGGGCGCTCGGCTTCTACTCGGGCCACCGCGTCGAGGCCTTGCGCATGCTGGAGCGGGCCATGTCGCTGGGGCTACGCTCCAAGCTGTTCGACATGCTGAGCGTCGTCCTCGTGGGGCTGATCCGCTTCGACAACAAGGATTACAAGGGTTTCAAGTACGCGCACGACGCGCTGACCAGCGCACTGGAACGTGCCCCCGGCGCCATCCGGCTGCAGCGTTTCGATCTTGTGTTCCGCGGCCTGTCCTACCTGCTGGAACGGCGCGTGGGCCAGGCGCTGCTGATCGCGCGCGAGTTCACCGACCAAGCCGACGCTGGTGACTTCGACCTGGAGGTCGCGTCGCTGCTGTCGGCGCTGTGGCTGCGCCTGTCCAGCCAGGAGGTCGAGCTTGAGGAAATGATGCCCGTCCTGAAAACCCTGGGGCTGCGCCACTGCACCTCCAAGGCCAGCACCGAGATCCTCGTGGCCATGGCCGAGACGCACGAGGGTGCGGCCGACCAGTTCCGTGACTGCCACCAGCAGATCTTCAACGTCGCCGAGACGGCCATGCGCCACTCGCTGCGCGGCACGGCCAAGGTGGCCGTGGAGCTGCTGATCCAGCAAGGCGAGCTGACACGCAGCGCCAAGCTCATCGACATGGCCGGCCTCGTGCTGCGCCGCCACGCCGAGAAGATCGAAGGTGCGCAAGACCTCGCCCAGCGCATCGACGAGCTGCACAACCGCTACGTGAAGCCCATGGGCAGCGGCACCATCAAGACCCGCGCGACGGGCGGCGTGGCGCTGCGTTCCGGCAGCGGCAAAGCGGCCGCCCCCGCCTGAACAGTCTTGCACTCCGCCGACTGCCTCCACCTGCCCCCCGACCGCCGCGCCTCGCTGCCCCGCCGCCTGCTGGCATGGCTGCGCCCCGACGCCGCACGGCCGCTGACCCAGGCCTGGCTGGCCGCGCTGTGGATGAGCCTGCTGGCCAACTGGCCGCTGTGGCGCCAGCTGCACCTCATGGCCGAGCCCAGCCCGCTGTTCATCGCGGCCTTCGCCGGCATGGTCACGGCGGCCACGGGCGCCCTGCTCAGCCTGCTGGCGTGGCCGCGCCTCATCAAGATCGTGCTTGCCGTGCTGCTGCTCAGCGCCGCCGCGCTGGCACACTTCATCGGCAGCTACGGCATCGTGTTCGACCCAACAATGGTCACGAACATGGCGCAGACCGACGTGCATGAGACTCGCGACCTGCTGAACGGGCGGCTGCTGCTGAGCCTCACCCTGCTGGGCGCCCTGCCCCTGTGGTGGCTGCTGCGCCGGCCCGCCGCGCCGCCTCAGGCCCTGGGGGCACGGCTGGGCGGCAACCTTGCCGGCTTCGCACTGGGCCTGCTGGCCATGGTGCTACTGGCGCTGGCCGTGTTTGCCGAGCTGTCGTCCACGATGCGCAACCACAAGGCGCTGCGCTACATGGTGACGCCGCTGAATGCCGTGTACTCGCTGAGCGCGGCCGCCGTGCGCAGCCGGCAGGCGCCCACCGGCCCGCCGGCCGTCATCGGCGCCGACGCCCGCCTGCTGCCGCGTGCGCCAGACGGCAAACCGCCGCTGCTGCTGCTCGTGGTGGGCGAGACGGCACGGTCCATGAACTTCAGCCTAAACGGCTATGCGCGCCCCACCAACCCGCAACTGGCCAAGCTGCCGGCCGACAGCCTCGTGAGCCTGCGCGACGTCACGTCCTGCGGCACGGCCACGGCGGCATCCCTGCCCTGCATGTTCTCGCCGCTGGGCCGCGACGCCTTCACCAGCCTCAAGGGCCGGCAGGAGAACCTGCTGGACGTGCTGCACCGGGCTGGCCTGGCCGTGCTCTGGCTGGACAACCAAAGCGGCTGCAAAGGCCTGTGCGACCGTGTGCCCCACAGCTTCACGAGCGAGCTGGCGCCGGCCACGCCGCCGCTGCCGCCCGGGCTTTGCGACGGCAAGGAATGCTTCGACGCGGCGCTGCTGCACGGCCTGAGCCAGCGCGTGGCGGCGCTGGACCCGGAGCGCCTGCAGCGCGGCCTGGTGCTGGTGCTGCACCAGATGGGCAGCCATGGCCCGGCCTACTACAGGCGCTCACCGCCCGAGCTGAAGGCTTTCAAGCCGGAGTGCCGCAGCAACGCGCTGCAGCAATGCCCGCGCGAGCAGGTCGTCAACGCCTACGACAACACCCTCGTGAGCACTGACCACCTGCTGGCCGGTGCCATCGCCTGGCTGCAGCTGCAGCAGCCGCGCTTCGACACCGGCCTGCTGTACGTGTCGGACCACGGCGAGTCACTGGGCGAGAACGGCCTGTACCTGCACGGCATGCCCTACGCGTTCGCGCCCCGCGAGCAGACCCATGTGCCCATGATCCTGTGGGTGCCCGAGGGCGGCGCGCTGGCCGGGTCACTGAAGCCCGGCTGCCTGGCCTCGCTGCGCGACAAGCCGGCGTCGCACGACCACCTTTTCCACACCGCCATGGGCTGGGTGGGCGCGCGGGCCGATGTCTACCGGCCCGACTGGGACCTGTTGGCCGGCTGCCGGCGCTAGAACAGGCTGCCCTGCGCGGACGCGGGGGCCGACGGCCGGGCCGGCCGCTGGAACAGCGCCAGTTGCACCGGCCGGCGCTCGGTGCGCAACCCCAGTTGGGCCGCCGCCCGCCGCAGCCGCGCACGCAGCAGATCGGCCCAGACGCCCTCGCCGGTGAAGCGGGTGCCGAAGCGGGCATCGTTGTCCTTGCCGCCCCGCATGTCGCGGATGCGCGCCATCACGCGCTCGGCGCGCTCCGGGAAATGGCGCTGCAGCCAGTCCTGGAACAGCGGGTTCACCTCCCACGGCAGCCGCACCGGGATGCTGAAGGCGCTGCTGGCGCCAGCCTCGGCGGCGGCTTCGAGGATGCGCTCCAACTCCGGCTCGTTGATGAACGGGATGATGGGCGACACGCTGACCCCCACCGGCACACCGGCCTCGGCCAGCAGCCGCAACGTGCGCAGCCGCCGCGCCGGGGCTGCGGCGCGCGGCTCCAGGATGCGGGCGAGCTCGTTGTCCAGCGTCGTGACGGACACATAGGCGGACACCAGCCCCTGCGCCGCCATCGGCGCGATGAGGTCCAGGTCGCGCTCGATGCCGCTGCTCTTGGTGACGACGGAGAACGGGTGGCCCGCCTCGGCCAGCACCTCGATCACGCGGCGCGTGATGCCCAGCCGGCGCTCCACCGGCTGGTAGGCGTCGGTGGCCGTGCCCAGCACCAGCGAGCGTGGCTCGTAGCGCGGCGAGGCCAGTGTCTCTCGCAGCCGCTCGGCGGCATTGACCTTGGCGACGATGCGGGTCTCGAAGTCCAGCCCCGGCGACAGGTTCAGGTAGCTGTGCGTGGGCCGCGCGAAGCAGTACACGCAACCATGCTCGCAGCCGCGGTAGGGGTTGATCGAGTAGTCGAAAGAGATGTCCGGCGACTGGTTGCTCGTAACGATCTTCTTCGCGAGCTCTTCGATGACCTGCGTGGCCGGCGGCAGGTGCTCCTGGGCAGCGTCCTGGTCCAGCGAGCCCCAGCCGTCGTCGACCTGCTCGCGCTCATGCCGCTCGAAGCGATGTGGCATGGCCGTGGCCGTGCCCCGCCCCTTGATGGAGGCGACGGGAACCAGGGCCGGCTGGGCGGCGGCGATGCGGCGGGGCGTGAACGACATGCTGTAAATATATACAGCATTTGCTACCCGTGCCGCATCGGGCAATCAGCCCTGCGTGTAGCAAGTCTTGATCGTCGTGAAGAACTCCGCCGCGTGACGGCCCTGCTCGCGGGGTCCGTAGCTGGACGCTTTGCGGCCGCCAAAGGGCACGTGGTAATCCACGCCCGCCGTCGGCAGGTTCACCATCGTCATGCCGGCCTGGGCGTGGCGCTTGAAGTGCGTGGCGTGCTTGAGGCTCGTCGTCGCGATGCCCGAAGCCAGGCCGAACGGCGTGTCGTTGGCCAGCGCCAGCGCCTCCTCGTAGCCGCGCGCGCGCTGCACGCTGACCACCGGGCCGAAGACCTCCTCACGGTTGATGCGCATGGCCGGCGTCGTGTCGGTGAACAGCGCGGGCTGCAGGTAGAAGCCCGGCGCGCCATCCGCGTTGTGCGCCATCGCCTCGCCGCCAGCGGCCAGCGTGGCGCCCTCGGCCTTGCCGATCTCGATGTAGCCCAGATCCTGCGCAAGCTGGCGCTCGTCGACGACCGGGCCGATGTCGGTGCCGGCCTTGCGCGCATCGCCCACCTTCAGCGAGCGCATGCGCTCGATGACGGCCGCGACGAAGCGGTCATGGATGCCGTCCGTGACGATGACGCGACTGGACGCCGTGCAGCGCTGGCCCGTCGAGAAGAAGCCACTGTTGACGGCGCACGTCACGGCTACGTCCAGGTCGGCGTCGTCCAGCACGATGAAGGGGTTCTTGCCGCCCATCTCCAGCTGGAACTTGGCCAGGCGGCCAACGCAGGCCTCGGCCACGCGCCGGCCGGTGGTCACCGAGCCGGTGAAGCTGATGCCGTGCACACGCGCATCGTCCAGCATCGCCTGGCCCACCACCGCGCCACGACCCATGACGAGGTTGAGCACGCCGCGGGGCAGGCCAGCGCGATGCAGGATGTCCGCCAGCGCCCAGGCCGAACCGGGCACCAGCTCGGCGGGCTTGAAGACCACCGCGTTGCCATGGGCCAGAGCGGGCGCGATCTTCCAGGCGGGGATGGCGATGGGAAAGTTCCACGGGGTGATGAGGCCGACCACGCCCAGCGGCTCGCGCGTGACCTCCACGCCCACGCCGGGCCGCACCGACGCCACCGCCTCGCCGCCCTGGCGCAGCGCCTCGCCAGCGAAGAACTTGAAGATGTTGCCGGCGCGCATGACCTCACCGACGGCCTCGGGCAGCGTCTTGCCCTCCTCGCGCGCCAGCAGCTCGCCCAGCTCGGCGCGCCGCGCGAGGATCTCGCTGCCCGCGGCGTCCAGAATGTCGAAACGCTGCTGCGGCGTCGTCAGGCCCCAGGCGGGCGCGGCGGCGCTGGCCGCAGCGATGGCGTCAGCCACCTGGACGGCATCGGCCTGTGCGTACTCGCCGATGACGTCGCGGGTGTCCGACGGGTTGATGTTGCGGGACGAGGACGCGCCGGCGACCCACTCGCCGTTGATCAGTTGCTTGAACATGGGACTGCTCTGAAGTGAAGGAAAGTGGGCGCCGGCGCGACAAGCTCAGAAGAGCAGGCGCGCACCGACGGTGAAGTAGCGCCCGCGCGGGTCGTCCGCCGGCGAGAAGCCGTCGCGCAGGCCAGCACGCGTGCCGTTGCCCGAGAAGGCGCCCGGCGGCGGCGTGCGGTTGAACAGGTTGTCGACGTTCAGGTAGACCTGCGCATCGCCCTCATGGCGGCCCAGGGACAGGCCGAAGTCGTAGGCCACGTTGAGGCTGGTGGTCGCGAACGAGGCCATGTGGTTGTTGACCCAGACCTGCGTCGGATCGCCGCCCAGCTTCATCGCGCTGCGCCAGCGCTGGCCCAGCTCCAGGCTGACCGCATCGGTCGGCTTGAAGCGGAAGAAGGCCGACACGCGCACCGACGGCGTCGACGCCAGGCCCAGAGCGCCGAAGGCCACGCCACCCTGGTCCACCGTCGCGAGCCCCGGCTGGCGGTAGTACACATGCGGCTGCCAGGCCGTCAGCACGCGCAGCGACGCAGGGCGGTTCAGCAGCGTGCCGGCCACGTTGGCCTCCAGGTCCACGCCCCAAGTCTCGATCTCGGCGATGTTGATGTAGCTGGTGGTCCAGGCCGTCACCGCGTTGGCGGCCGAGGTGTCGGTGTAGCCGTTGGGGCGCGTCTGCATCGCGCAGTAGGTCGACGCGCCACCGCTGGCGTAGCAGAGCTGCTGGAAGGTCGTCGTGGAGCCGGCCACCTGCGTGACCGCGTCGCTGATGCGGATGCGGTAAGCGTCGACCGCCAGGCTCAGCCTGGGTGCGGGCTTCCACACCAGGCCCACCGTCGTCGTGTTGCCGATCTCGGCCGTCAGACGGGGGTTCGACTGGTCGTACTGCGGCACCGTCGGCGTGAGCCCCGTCAGCAGGTCGGTGGGGCGCACCTGCACGATGGAGGTGGGCGCGTACAGGTCATACAGCGTCGGCGCGCGGATGTCCCGCGAGCGGGTCACGCGAAAGCGCAGCGCGTCCAGCACATGCCAGTCCAGCCCCAGCTTCCAGGTCTTGTAGTTGCCGCTGGTGTCGTAGTGCGTGTCGCGCAGGGCGGCGTTCAGGTTCAGCTGCTTGGCGAAGGCGGCATCCTTCAGCAGTGGCACGTCAAGCTCACCGGCAACCTCCCACACGCGCTGGCTGACGCCCTGCGGCGTCTCGCCGAACACGTATTCGTTGCGCACGGTGCCAGCCGTGCAATTCAGCGTGAGGCCGGTGCAGCTGACGAGGTCGCCCGGCCGCGACGAGCTGGTGGAGCTGAAGGACAGCTCGCGCCATTCACCGGACAGGGCCGCCGTCACCGGGCCGGCCCAGGTCGAGAACAGGCTGCCGCTGACCTGTGCAGACACATCGTTCATCGTCGTCGTGGAGCCGAAGCGCACCGTATCGGTCACGTAGTCGATGGCAGCGGCCGACGCGGCGCTGGGGCCGAACACGTTCAGCGGCACGCAATCGTCCGCCAGGCCGGGGTTGCTCACCCGGATGTTGCAGACGACCTGGCCATTGCTGCTGACGGCGTCCAGCGCGGCGGCTAGCGACTGGCGGTTGATGACGTTGTTCAGCGCCGTCTCCAGCCGCGCGCGACCGTGCACGACGTCCACGCTCCAGCTCAGGCCGGCACCCTTACCTTCCACGCCGGCCATCGCGACCCACTGCTCGGCGTCGGCCACCGCGTTGGCACGCGGGATGTCCGACATGAACTTACTGAAGCGGAAGGTGCTCTCGCCGGCCGGCATCAGCGCGCGCACGGCGTCGGGCAGAAAGGCGTTGCTGCGGCGCAGGGACACAGCGGCCAGCTGCGGTGTCTCGGCCCAGTTGGTGTTGGTCTTCAGGTTGCCGGAGATCTGCGCGTGGGCGCGCACGCTGTCCGACACCTGGTAGTCGGCCCGGCCGAAGAACTGCCGCCCCGACAGCGCCGACATCAGGCTGGCATCCCAGTAGCCACCGTCCCCGCCCAACTGCAGGGACGTGGTGCCGGTGGATGTGCCCGCCACGAAGGGGCTGAGCTGGCCGTTGGTCTTGAACACCTGGCCCGCCAGCGCACCGCTGGTGATGAGGCCACCGAACGGGAAGTCCTTCTGCCGCACGTTGTTCTGCAGCACATAGGGGTTGGCCGTCGTGCCCGCGCCAGTCACGCCCCATTGCGTGAGCCAGTCGCGGCTGGTGCGATGGTCGATGCCGTCTTGCTCACGCGCCTCGAAGCCCGCCTCCAGATGCAGGCCAGGCGCGACGTTGCCGCCCCACGCGATGCCCGCCGACGCACGGCCCGCGTCGCCCAGTGCAGACAGGCCGTAGCTCGCCTCCGCGCGCACGCCGTTGAACTGGCGATTAATGATGTAGTTGACGACGCCGCTCATCGCGTCCGACCCGTAGACGGCCGACACACCGCCGGTCACCACGTCCACGCGCTCGACGAACATCTGCGGGATCAGGTCCACGTCGACGACGCCGTTGTACAGCGTCGGCGGCACCCGCTTGCCATCCATCAGCACCAGCGTGCGCGTGGCACCGATGTTGCGCAGGTTCAGCTGGTTGGCGGCACCGTTGCCGCCTGCCGCACTGCCCGAGGTGGTGGGGTTGCTGGTGGCGCCGCGCGAGCCGGCGAACACCGGCAGGCTGTTCAGCGCCTCGGCCAGCGTGGCCCCAGGCTTGGACGCCAGCAGCTCGTCGGCGCGCATGACGGTGACCGGCGACGGGCTGCTGTCGCCGTTGCTGATCACGCGCGAGCCGGTGATGACGACCTTCTCGATCTGCTGCGTCGCACCGGGCTCGGTGGCCTGGGCCAGCGCGGCGCCCAGCGGTGTCAACGCCAGCAAGGCGCCTGCGCCGCAGCGCATCAGGGGGCGGCCCGGCTTCGGGGGCTTCTTCATGGTCTTGTCTCCTGTTTTTAGGCAAAGCGAAGCCACCCGCGCCTGTGTCGGCGCGTTGTGTCGGTGGCGGGTGGGCGAGCGGGAGCCGGCCGGTCAGCGGGCGCCAGGCGGCACGTACTGCGGCGTCGAGTCTTCCCAGATGTTGTCGGTGATCTGGCGCTTGCCCGAGCCGTCGGCGTTCATCACGAACAGCTGGCCATAGGGCTGGAAGGTCTGGTCGTAGTGGCAGGCCTCGTCGCGGTAGCCGGCCTGGCCGCTGTTGTAGAGGATCTGCTTACCGTCAGACGTCCACACCGCGTGGCCGTCGCTGGCCGGGTGGCTGGTCAGGCGCTGCAGGTCGCTGCCGTCGGGCTTGACCGTGTAGAGGTCAAAGTTGGACCAGATGCTGCCCGGCAGCCGCACGCCGCGGTTGAACATGATGCGACTGCCGTCCGGGCTCCACATCGGCATGTTGTCGTAGCCGCTGGTGATGCGGCGCACCTTGCGCGTGGCCAGGTCCAGCACCGCCAGACCGCCCAGCGAGGCGCTGTTGGCATCCTCATTGGCGATGCGGAACACGACCTCACGGCCGTCCGCCGAGTAGCTGGGGAAGCCTGCGTTGAAGATGCTGTCATCGGTGAGCTGCTCCAGGCCGCTGCCGTCGCGCTTCACGCGCATCAGCTTGGCCCGGCCCTTGCCACGCTGCGTGAACCATTGGCCCACGCCAAACACGATCCACTCGCCGTCGGGCGACCACACCGGAAAGAAAGCGCCCGCCAGGCCGCGCTTGACCAACGTCGGGTCCAGGCCGCTCTGTTTCGTCACGTCGTAGACGCGGCGGCGCTCGCTGCCGTCGGCCTTCATGACGTCCACCGAGCCGTCCTCGCCCTTGGCCGTCAGCACCATCCAGCCGTCCTTGGAGAACGCCGGCCACACGTCGGTGTAGCGGTACTCGCGCGTGGCGTCCCAGCTGTAAAGCGCCTGGTTCTGCTGCCAGCCGCGCCAGGTGAACTTCTCGTAGACCACCTGCTTGCCGTCAGGCGACCAGGTGGGCGTGCGCAGCCCGGCGAGCTTGATGGGGGCCTTGCCCGCCTGCGTGGAGTACAGGCCGTCCTCGGGGCCGCCCTTGCGGCGGTAGACGATCTCATCGTTGCCCAGGTATTGCGGGCTGATTTTGAAGCCCGGGCCGCTGGTGTGCTCGGTGCGCGCGCCGCTGGCCACGTCGACCGACACGATCTGTGCGTCGATCTTCAGCAGCAGGTCCGGGCGCAGCACCCAGTAGGTGTACTCGGCCAGCGTCTCGTAGAAGACGATGCGCTTGCCGTCGGCCGACCACTTGGGCGAGCCCTGGCAGTAGTCCTTGCGGCTGCTGACCTTGCGCAAGCCCGTGCCGTCGGCGCGGATGACGTAGATGCTCAACTCCTGGGTGTGCTCCCAGCCGGCGCCTTTGTGGTGGCCCTTCCAGTCGGTGTGGCGGTCGGACGAGAAGGCCAGCCACTGGCCGTCGGGCGACCAGCTCGGGCGGAAGAAGCCGTTGGGCGAGTCGGCCTTGGCCGGCAGCGCTGCGGTCAGGTTCTGCAGCTCGCGGCTCTGCAGGTCCATAACCCAGATGTTGGCCAGCAGCGTATCGCGCGTGCTGACGAAAGCGAGCTTGCGGCCATCCGGCGAGAAGACGGCGGCGTCCTCGACGGCGGGCCCGTCGGTCAGGCGTTCCACGGCGCTGCCGTCCGTGCGGCAGCGGTACAGGTTGGAATTGCCCAGGCCGTCGCGCTCGGACGTGAAGACGATCCACTGCCCGTCGGGCGAGAAGCTGGCGTTGTAGTCCAGCGTGCCGCTGTCGACCAGCTTGCGCTCGTTCGTGCCGTCAGCATTGGCGATGAACAGGCGCGATGCCGACGGGCCGATGCGGTTGAGCAGCAGCGGGCGCTGCCGGGCGGCCGGGGCGGACTGCGCCAGCGCGCTCAGAGGGGCGTGGCCCAGGGCCAGCGCCGTGGCGGATGCGCCGCCGAGGAACTTTCTGCGATCCAAGATGTGTCTCCTGTGGAATCAATGGGCGGCCGGGAGCGCCGCCCTCATGGCATGAAGCCGACGCTGACCGGTGCGGGCGACTCGACGGTGCGGCCGGTGTCGGTGAGCTGGCCCGTCAGCGGGTCGACGGCGAAGAGCTGGACGCGGTTGCTGCGGTAATGGGCCACGAGCAGCCAGCGGCCGGAGGCATGCAGGTCGAACGCCCACAACCCCTCCCCACCGCTTGGCAGGCGCTGGGCCAGCGTCAGCGCGCCGCTGGCGGCGTCCACGCGATAGACGGTCAACAGGTGCTCGCCGCGGTTGCCGACGTAGAGAAAGCGCCCATCGGCGCTGAGCAGCATCTCCGACGCGCTGCGCACACCCTGGAACCCGGGCGTCGACACGGCCAGTGTCTGCTGCGGGGTCAGCAGGCCCTGCGCGCCGTCCCAGGCCAACACCATGAGCTCGGCACTGAGTTCGTTGAGCACATAGGCGAAGCGGCCATCGCGGCCGAACAGAGCGCGGCGCGGGCCGCTGCCGGGCGGCACGACGAGGCTGCGGCCGACATCGTCGGCGGCCAGGGTGCGTGTGGCGCGGTTCAGCCCGTAGACGAATACGCGGTCGGCCCCGAGGTCGGGCACCAGCACGTAGCGGCCGCCCGGGTCCACCGCGCTGCCATGGGCATGCGGACTGGCCTGACGGCGGTGCGGGCCGCTGCCGCTGGCCTGGCGGGTGCTGATGGTGGGGCCCACGCGGCCGTCCGGCTGCACCGCGAGCGTGGACACCGAGCCCGCGCCGAAGTTGGCGGCCAGCAGCGTCTGGGACGGCGCATCCAGCAGCAGATGGGTGGTGCCGGCGCCGCCGGCAGGGGCCTCGTTCAGCACCGCGAGCGCGCCGCTGGCACGGTCGACCGCGAAGGCTGCCACGCGGCCACTGTCCAGTGCGGCGTAGAGCACGGGCAGGCGCGGGTGCGGCGTGGTCCAGCGCGGCTTGGCCACGTCGGCCACCACACCCAGCGAGGCGAGCCGGCCCGCGCAGCTGTCAAAGCGCAGCGCGCGCAGCCCTGTGCCGTCGGTGCCCACGTACGCCAGCTCATCGGCGCTGCAGCGCGGCATCTGGGGGGGTGTGACGCAGCCGGCCAGCAACGCCGTGGCAGCCAGCACCAACGTCGCGATGAAGGGGCGCCGCTCAGAACACATGCTTGATGCCTCCCTGCACGCCGCTGGAGCGGCTGTAGCCCTGGGTGTGGTTGGTGCCGACATCGGCCGACAGGCTGGTGCGCCGGCTCAGCGTATAGACATAGCCCAGGCCGAGCTTGGTGGACGACTGGCCCAGCAGCACGGGATAGGCGGCGTAGGGGTTGGGCGTGGTCGCGGCGGTGGCACCCGGCGTGACGCTGTTGGGGTTGTAGCCCGCCGGCGGCGCATGGTGACCCACGCCCGCACGCACGAAGCCGCTGCCCAGCGGCACATGGGCACCGAGCAGCCAGGTGGTCATGCGCGCATTGCCGGGCGTGCTGTTTTGCCCGACCGAGTAGTTCGCAAAGCCCTTCAAGCGGCCGAAGTCGTAGGTCGCACCGAACGCCAGCGTGCGGTTCAGCGTGGCGTCGCTGCGGCGCGAATCGTTGAAGGCCAGCATCGCGAGCAACGGGCCGGCCTGGTAGCGCAGGCCCAGGCCCAGATTGCGCCCGTTGGGCGCGCCCGTGGCGGTGGCGGCCGCCCCGCCCTCGCCCGCCCCGACCAGCACCTGGGCCGACAGGCCGGCCACGCTGGGCGACAGGTAGAGCAGCGCGTTGTTGCTGGCACCGACGAAGTTGCCGCCACGCGTGAAGCCGGCCAGGCCCGCCACGCTGTACTCCATGCCCCAGGGGTCGCTGAGCAGACCCAGCACGAAGGTCGGCGTGGCCTGGCGGCCCAGGCGGATTTCGCCCAGCTCGCGGCTGGCGAGCGACACATAAGCCTGCGCGTTCCAGAAACCGGCGTTGTAGCTGCGCGCGCCACCCGAGTAGCTCACGCCGTCACGCGGCTCCACCGTCCCGCTGTCGGGCTGGAAGCGGTGGTCCAGCAGGAAGCCGGCCTTGAGGCCGTTGCCCAAGTCCTCGCTGCCGCGCAGGCCCAGCCGCGAGCTGGACGCCGAATGCACGTTCCAGCGGCCGGGGCGGCCGATCTGCCAATCGCTGAAATAGCCCAGGTTGCTCTGCCCGCCGTCGACGCGCGACACCGCAACGTCGACGATGCCGAACAGCTGCACCGAGGAGGACTGGGCCAGGGCCGGGGCGGCCAGGCAGCCGAGCATGACCCAGCTCAGCGCGAACTTCATCATCGTTGTCTCCACATCGTTCTCGTCATCCCAGGGTTCCTGCCCTGTGTATGACGACAAGAATAGGGAGCGGGCCACCGCAGCGCCCTACACAAAAGACAGCTTCGCTGGCACTTTTGTGCGCCGGCCGGGCGCGATCAGGGCTTCCCCGGGGGGGGCGATTCAGGACTGGCGCGCGGCGGCGCGGAACTGGCTGGGCGACTGCCCCACTTCCTTGCGGAAGAAGCGCGTGAAGTAGGCCGTGTCCACAAAGCCCAGCCCGTAGGCGATCTGCTCGATGGACATGTCGCCGAAGATCAGGTTGCGCTTGGCCTCGGTGATGAGGCGGGCATGGATGAGCTTGTTGGGTGGCGTGCCGGTGGCGGCCACGCAGGCGGCACGCAGCTGGGTGGGAGAGACGGCCATCCTGGACGCATAGTCCTGCAGCTTCAGGTGCTCACGGTAGTGCTGGTGCACCAGCTCGCGGAAGCGGTCGGCCAGCTTGATCGCGTTGCGCGTGGCGCCTTCCTTGTCGATCTGGTCCAGCCGCGTGCTGCGCACCAGGCGCAGCAGCATGGAGGTCAGCAACGACTCGGTGCCGATGATGTGGCCGATGGCCTTGGAACGTACCTCCTGCTCCAGCCGGCGCACGAGGTTGTAGAAATGCAGCGGCGCCTCGGCGTCGTAGTCCAGGGGGATGACGCGCGGCTCAGCCCACAGCTGCAGGAACTCGGGCAGGCGGGCGTTGACCTGGTGCAGAAAGGTCTGCTCGATGGTGACGACCCAGCGGTCCACGTCGACCTCGTAGTCCAGCCCATGCACGCAGTCATGCGGCAGCAGCAGTGCGCAGGCGCCCCTGAAGGGCACGCTGCGCCCTTCAAGGTTCATTACGCCGCGCCCCTGGCGCACGAAGATGACCTGGCCATAGGCAGGGTGCGCATGCGGCGCTGTGCGGCGACGGCCGCCTTCGGTCACGTGGCCGACATTGACGAACCAGGCTTCCTGCTCGCTCTCGGGCTTGTCCACGTAGAGCCGGACCTGCGGCACGGTGGCCGCAGCGGCGCGGGAGTCCTTGCTCATGGGCGGTCGGGCGTCGAGACGAAAACACGGCACATGCGCCGAATGTAGCGCTGCACCACGCGGCGCCCAGGCCTCCCGGCCCGGGCGCCACGGCAAAGGGATCAGCCCAGCGAGCCTGTGACGTCGTCGAACAGCTCGTCCACGGTCAGGCGGTGCGGAATGATCTTCTGGTCTAGCGCCCAGTCGATGGCCAGCTGCAGACCCTTGCGGTTTGCCTCCAGGCCCAGTGGCGGGAACACGGCCGGCAGCCCTTCCGCGGCGGCGCGGCTCTCGGCCACCATGCGGTAGACCTCGCGCACGACGTCAGGCCGCGTCCTGGACAACTCCTCGTGCACGACGAACATGTGGTTGATGGGCACGACGTGCTCGCGCTCGAACCAGGCCTTGGCGGCGTTGTGCGCATCGGGCACCAGCGTGCGCACGCGCGGGTCCTTGGGCATGTCCTCGCCCAGCAGTGCGGCGGCGAGCTCACCCTTGAGCATCATGTCGGGGATGCTCGATCCCGCCGGCAGGCGCTGACAGTTCTCGGGGTCCTTGTACTCGGCCAGGTGGCCATCGCCCAGCGTCATCCAGGTGACCTTGTCCAGGTCCACACCGTACTCATGCCGCAGGATGCCGCGTATCCACAGCGCGGTGGTCTGCGTGTAGGTGCGTACGCCCACGCGCTTGCCTTCGATGTCCTTGGGCTTGAGGTCGCCGAAGTCGATATTGAAGCCGGCGCAATGGTGCTGAAAGCGCCCCGAGATGGGCGCAGGCAGCAGCACGTACGGCTTGCCGTAGGCCTTGGCCTGCAGGAAGGTGACGATGGCCAGTTCGCCGGCCTCGAACTTGTTCTCCCGCACCATGGCCTTGAAGCCGTTGTGCGCGGGCGTGGGGCCGCAGTAGTCCAGCGTGACGACGTCAGAGCTGACGCGGCCGTCCTTCATCGCCTTGGTGACGGCGTAGTCGGCCAGGTTGGTGCGCAGGGTGAGCTTGGTGTTGAGCATGTCGGTTGTCTCTTGTTCTTGGCCTTAGAGGCGGACTTCAATGAGGCGCGGCCCCGGCTCGCGGTTGGCATCTGCGAGGGCTTTGTAGAAACTCTCTGCCGTCTCGACAGCGATGGCTGGCACGCCCATGCTGCGGGCCATGGCCAGCCAGTCGATGCGGGGCTTGTCGATGTCGATCATGGACAGCGCGCGCTCGCCCGGCGTGCCCGCGCCCATGTTGGCGTACTCGGCCTTCAGGATGGCGTAGCTGTTGTTGGCGAAGATGACCGTGGTGACGTTGAGGTTCTCGCGCGCCTGGGTCCACAGCGACTGGATGGTGTACATCGCGCTGCCGTCGCCCACCATGCAGATGACACGGCGGTCCGGGCAGGCCAGCGCCGCGCCGGTGGCTACAGGCGTGGCGTAACCAATGGAGCCGCCCATGTTGTTGATGAGGTCGTGTGGCAGCGCGCCCATCGTGTGGCCCATGGATTCGCGGCCGGTGGTCAGCGACTCGTCAACGACGATGGCGTGCTCGGGGATGGCCGCGGCCAGCACGTGGGCGATGGACAGCGGGTTCAGCGCCCCGGTGGGCACCGGCGTCTCGATGCGCGCCTGCGTGAGGCCGGGCACGCGCCGGGCGTCCAGCTCGTCCAGCAGCATGTCGAAGGCGAGTTCGCTGTCCTCATCGGCCTGCACCAGCGCATGCACCTGCGTGCCCTCGGCCTTCAGCAGGCTGGGTTTGTCGGGGTAGGCGAAGAAGGCGACCGGCTCGCGCGTCTCAACGGTGATGAGGTGCTTGAAGCCCTTCAGGAAAGCCTGCGCCTGCGGCACGGCGTAGGGAATGCGCTCAATCGGCGTACGTCCGGCCCCGCGTTCGATGCGGGCGGTGAAGAACTGCGAGCCCAGCCGCGCACCAGTGGCAGCGGCGAGCTGGCCGGCCTTGCTCAGCGCCGTGCCGCGCGTGGCCTTGTTGGCCAGGATGATGAGCGCCGGTTCGCCCGAGCGCAGCACACGCACGATGTGCTCGATGCGCGCGACATCAGGCGCCTTGCGCTGCGGGGCTTCGATGGCGGGCAATGCGGCCGTCGCACCGGCCTGCTCCCATGCGGTGTTGCCGGGCAGGATCAGCGTGGCGATCTGGCCCGGGTGCTCGCCGGCCTTGGCGACGGCTTGCGTGGCGTCCCAGGCAATGCTGCCGGCCGAGTCCGAGCGGCGCACCCAGTGCGACAACGGCCGTGCCAGACCCTCTATGTCGGAGGTCAGCGGCGGGTCGTACTTCAGGTGCGAGAGGGAGTGCTCGCCGATGATGTTGACCATGCCCGACGACGCCCGCTTGGCGTTGTGGATGTTGGCCAGACCGTTGGCAAGACCCGGCCCCAGGTGCAGTAGCGTGGACGCGGGTTTGTCCTTCATGCGCCACCAGCCGTCGGCCGCGCCGGTGGCGATGCCCTCGAACAGGCACAGCACGCTGCGCATCTTCGTGTTGTTGCCCAGCGCCGCCAGGAAGTGCATCTCCGACGTGCCGGGGTTGGCGAAGCAGATGTCGACGCCCTGGTCGACCAGGGTCGCGACGAGGCTTTCGGCGCCGTTCATGTCTGGCCTCCCGCCGGGCCGCCCCAAGGGAAGGCCAGCACCCCCTCGGGGGGCAGCGAACAAAGTGAGCGTGGGGGCTTCATGTCAGTAAGAAGTTGCAGCTTGTTGAGCCAGGCCGACGACGCCATAGCTCTTGGTCGGCGCAGCCATCAGGAATCGGTAGCCCTCTTCCAGCAGCTTCTTGTGGTTCTTGGCCGTGACGTGCGGGTTGCCCACGACGACCTTGTGCTTGTGGCAGGTCTCGACGATGCGGCGCATCGCGTCCTGCACCTCGGGGTGCTCGTACTGGCGCGGGAAGCCCAGCGCCTGGCTGAGGTCGCCTTCGCCGATGAGGATGAAACCGATGCCGGGCACGTTGGCGAGGATGTCATCGAGGTTCTCGATGGCCTCGGGGCTCTCGCACATCAGTCCGACGAGGATTTCGCCCTCGGGAACCAGCGGCCACACGTCGGCCTTTTTATAGTAGTCGGCCATGCTCAGACCCCAGTAGCGCGACGCGTTGGCCGGGCCATCACCACGCACGCCCTTGGGTTCGTACAGCGGCGCGCCCTTGGGCCGCGCATAACGGCACGACGCCACGGCGTTGTAGGCCTGCTCCACGGTGGACACATGCGGCCATATGACGCCGTAGGCGCCACGGTCCAGCACCTGCTTGGCAAAGCTCTGGTTCATCTCCACACCGTTCGCCGGGATTCGGGACAGCGGCGTGACCTTGGGCGCCACCGAGCCCGTCTCGGCAATCTGCTTGCGGTTGAGCATGTACTGCAACGCGTCGCCCAGAGCGGCCACGTCGTAGGGGTTGTGCTCCATCTCGTAGACGATGCCGTCATACGGCGAATCGGCGAACTCGGCGGCGCTGAGCTTGTCGAGCTTGGAGAAGGCCGCGAACGCGGGCTTGCCGGCCTCGAAGGCCTTGATGATGCTGTTCAGACGTTCAGTCATTTCGATCTCTCAAAGGAGTGGTGTCTTGCCAAGCGACCGCCGCGGAACCGGCTTTTCCGGGCCGCCAGCGGTGCCCCCTTGAGGGGGCGCGCGAAGCGCTTAGGGGCGGGTCAAGGCATCCAATACATGAAGCCCATGCCTTCGCCGGTGCCGGCGGCGGTCCGCCAGCAGGGCACGTAGTCGACGAGCGTCATCTGCGCACCCGTGTGCTGCAGCGCCTTCATGACGGCCGAATAGATCTTGATTTCCGATGTGCCGGACTGGAACCAGCCGTCGGGGATGGCAGCCAGGCCCTCGTAGTCGTAGGCAGCCAGCTTCTTCAGGATGTCCTGGTCGAACTCCTCGTCGTTGACAAAGTGCGACAGGCCGCCCGACGCGATGACGGCCACGCGCACGTCCTCGGGCCAGGCCTCGATGGCATCGCGCAGCACATCCCCGAACTGGATGCAGCGCGCCATGGACGGCTGCGTCGGCGGGTAGAACAGGTTCATCAGCACCGGCACGTGTGGCGGCGGGTTGTCGCCCATGATCTGGTGGTAGACGAAGCTGTAGGCATGCGGCACGACGGGGTAGTCGGCCTTTTGCTTCATCTGCTTCTCCATCCACACGTTCTCGGGCCAGGCCTGCAGGTCGCACAGGTCAAAGCCCTTGGCCTGGAAGGTTTTCAGCAGGTAGTTCGCCAGCTTCGGGTGGGCCTGGTGCACGACGTGGTGATCGGGCGCATAGACCGAGCGCTGCGGCGGGCCGTTGTGCACCTCGGCGCCGCTGTAGATGGCGATGGAGGGCGACACGTCGGGCCAGATTTCCTTCTGGTCCTTGCCGAGGATGATGGCTACGTCGACGTTGGCGCGCCGGTAGGCGGCTGCCATCTCGTCCAGCGCGGCGCGGCAGCGCGCGGCGCGGACGGTGCGTTCTTCCAGCGTCAGGTAGGGCTCGAAGACCTTGCCGCGGTGGGCCTCCAGCTCCGGGTAGGTCCAGGTCTTGTTGCGGAACCAGAGTTCCGGGTTCTTGAAGTCGCGCTCGGCGTTGTTGAGCCAGTCCTCGGGCTTCTGCCCGAGCATGCCGCTGTGCGGCACGGCCATGCCGAAAACAATCTTTGCCATGGTGTTTGAACGTCTAGGGTTGAGGGCGACGCATGAATTCGTCGGGCCGAGCGCCGGGCCGCTCCCAAGCCGGCCCGTCATGGCGATGTGCATGCGGCTCAATGCCGCATGCATCGCCGCCCCCTCGGGGGGCCGGCTGCGGTACTCCGCGGACGAGGGGCGTCATGGCGCAGCCACCTTTGGTGCCCACTTGGGCTGCAGCAGGACAACCGTGTTGACCGCGCCGATCAGCAGGAAGACGACGATGACCTTCATGGGCAGGTCGTAGCTGCCGCTGGTGTGCAGCAGCCAGCCCGACAGCGAGGCAGACACACCGCCGGCCAGGCTGGTGGCGAGTTGCTGCACCCCGGTGGCCAGGCCGATGGCCTGCTTGGGGATCAGCGTCAGCTTGCACAGCGCCAGGTTGTTGGCCGTGGCCAGGCCCAGGAGCGTGAGCGACAGCACGTTCCAGAACAGCGCCGCTTCCAGCGAGCCAGCTGTCGTGCCCAGCAGCACCGTCGTGCCACCGATGAAGCCGGCGATGACGAAGGCCTTGCGCACCATCACGGCGTTATGGCCGCGCTCGATGATGCGATCGGCCAGCCAGCCGGCGGCCGTGGCGACGATGGCAATGCCCGCGAAGCTGAAGAAGGTGTAGAGGCCGGAGTCCTTCAGCGACAGGCCACGCTGCTCCACCAGGTAGGCGGGCATCCACGTCATGCAATAGAACGTGAAGTAGCCGTAGCAGAAGTTGTTGATCATGGCGCCCCAGATGACGGGGCTCTTCAGGATGCTGGACAGCGTCACCGACGCGGCATGCGCCTTGGAGACGATGAGCTGCTCCTTGCTCGGCAGGTCGCTCTTCACGCACAGCAGCCAGGGCACCAGCCACAGCAGCCCGAGCAGACCGGTCAGCACGAACATCCAGCTCCACGACCACGTGACGATCATCCAGGCCGCCACCGGTGCGCCGATGGCCGGGCCGAACTTGCCGCCCATGGACAGGATGCCGGCCGCCAACCCCTTGTGGTGCTCGCTCATGTTGTTGCCGATCCAGCGGTAGCTGGCCGGGATGACGATGGCCTCGGCCGCCCCCACCACCAGCCGCATGATGATCAGGCCCATCAGCGCGGTGACGGCGCCCGTGGCCGCCGTGGCCAGGCACCACAGTGCGAAGCACACCGTGTACGGCCACTTCACGCCGTAGCGGTCCACCAGCCAGCCCATGGGCAGCTGCATCAGGCCGTAGGACCAGAAGAAGGCCGAGTTCAGCCAGCCGCGGTCCACGCTGCTCAGCGCGAACTGCTCAATGAAGTGCTTGTCGGCCAGGGCCGAGGACAGGCTGGTGCGGTCGATGAACGAAATAAGCAGGCCGGCCATCAGCAGCCCCAGCACGACCCAGATGCGCAGCGGCGTCCGGGGTCTGGCGGGTCTCGTGGTTGTCTCCATCGCGTGGTTCTCTTTCTTGGTGGGGCTGCTCAGGCCAGGCGCGGGTAGAGCGTCTGCGCGGTCTTGCCGAAGATCCACTCGCGGTCGGCGGCGGACAGGCTGCCAAGGCCCGCCTGCGCCGTCGCCAGGATCTCGCCCAACGTGCCGGGCGAGGTCGGGAAGTTGGAGCCCCAGGCCAGGCGCTGAGGCCCGAACGCTTCAACCACACGGGGGAAGAAGGTCTCGGCCGAGGCCTTTTCCTTCTTCACGTCGCCGAAGATGCGCGGCGTGAGCTTCATGTAGAGGTTGGGCAGGTCGGCCATGTCAAACAGGCTCTGCGCGTTGGCATACGGCGGGCCGTCGAGCACATCGGGGCGGCCGAGATGGTCGAGGATGATGTTCACGTTCTTGAACTTCTCGCACAGCATGCGCACCTGTGGCAGCCCGATGGGGCCGGTCTGGATGCACATGGGCAGGCCCAGCTCGGCCAGAGCTTCCCAGGCCTTGAAACTCTTGGGGTTGTCCAGCTCGCTGGGGTCGAAGTCCTTGGTCGAACCGCCGGTGAAGATGCGCAGGCCGGCCAAGCCCCTGTCGGCCCAGCCCTTGATGACCGCGGGCACGTCGTCGGCCAGCATGTCGACGGAGCCGACGGCGACCAGGCGGTCCGCATACTGGTTACAGCCGTCGACGACATAGCTGTTGTCGAAGCCGTAGGTGGTCGACGAGTGCACCACAGCGGCCTTGGCAACACCTGCGGCGTCCATCGCGGCGATCAGCGATTCGACCGTGCTGGGGCGCTCTTGCGACCAGTCCGAGCGCTTGCCGAACAGCGGCGCCGGCGGGTAGCGGGTCTCGTCGTCCGAGATGATGTGAGGGTGGATGTCGATGATGTTCATGGGGCCTGGATGCAGCAGTTGGGCTCGCCCGAGGGGCTGGCGAGGCGGGTCGATGGCAAGGCGTGACGACGCAGTGGGCTAGTGCCCACAAGGAGGAGCAACGCCGCCAACGGCCCGAAGCGCCAGACCAGCGGGCGTGCAGCGCTGGTCACCGGAGTGGTGACCATGGAAGAGCGCGCTTGGTGTTGAAACATTGGGACGTGGATGAGTAGCAAACGGTCAGCTGCTGTAGCTAGGCCTATAGTCCCTTGGCCTTGAGCAGCGCATCCAGGCGCGGATACACGCGACGGGCATTGCCCTCGAAGATGGCGTGCTTGTCCTCGGCGCTGAGGGCGTCACACTGGTCGACGTAGCGCTTGGTGTCGTCGAAGTAGTGGTTCGTGAACGGATCGCGGCCACGCACGGCGCCGATCATTTCGGAGCCGAACAGCACGTTCTTCACCGGGATCACCTTGGTCAGCAGCTCAACGCCAGGCTGGTGGTAGACGCAGGTGTCGAAGAAGACGTTGTCCAGCAGGCCTTCCAGCGGGCGCTTGGCCAGCTCCAGCGACATGCCGCGGTAACGGCCCCAGTGGTAGGGCACCGCGCCGCCGCCGTGCGGGATCACGAGACGCAGCGTCGGGAAGTCCTTGAACACGTCGCCCTGCAGCAGCTGCATGAAGACCGAGGTGTCGGCGTTCAGGTAGTGCGCGCCGGTGCCGTGGTGGCAGGCGTTGCACGAGGCCGCGACGTGGATCATGGCCGGCACGTCCAGCTCGCACAGCGCCTCGTAGACCGGGTACCAGCTCTTGTCCGTCATGGGCAGGCCGGTCCAGTGGCCGCCGCTGGGGTCGGGGTTCAGGTTGACGCCGACGAAACCCAGCTCGTTGACGATGCGCTTGAGCTCCGGCACCGAATTCTTCGGTGGCGCCAGCGGCGACTGCGGCAGCATGCCGACCGGCACGAAGTTGTCCGGATAGAGCTCGCAGACGCGCTTCACCAGGTCGTTGGAGATGGTGGCCCACTCCAGGCTGGTGCGCTCGTTGCCGAGGTGGTGGCTCATCAGGCCGGCGATGGGGCTGAACAACGTCAGGTCGCCGCCGCGCTCCTGCTGCAGCTTGAGCTGACCGTTGCCGATGGCCTCGCGGATGACGTCGTCGGACACATGGGCGCCGGACAGCGGCGGTGCGTTGACCGGGTCGTTGGCTGACGCCACCTGGGCGGCGCGCCAGTCGCGAAAGGAGGCGGGAACGGTCGTGAAATGACCGTGGCAGTCGATGATCATCTTGGCTCCGGAAACCTTATGCGTTCGGGTCGACAAACAATTCGTTGATCGCCATGCGGCGCGGCGTCAAACCCTGCTTGAAGGCGGTCTGCTCCAGCGCTTCAATGGTCTTGATGTTTTCCTTCAAGCCATAGGGCAGCGGGTCATACCCCACCACGTCTCGCAATTTCAGATATTTCTTGTCGCCGGCCGTCGCGGCCTCCCCGGAATCCAGCTTCGCCAGCCATTCCTTTTTCGCTTGATCAAAGGCCTTGTATATTGATTGCGCGACCCAGGGGTTTTTGGCGAGGATTTCATCCTTGACGACGATGGTGCCGTGCATCGGATAAATCCCCGTGCGCTTGAAATACTCCGCCTCGATGGGCGCCGCGTTCGGGAACAGATCCGGGTAATCGGTCTCGACTTCCTTCCAGCCCCCCGTCGGCGCGCCCGTGCGGCCGATGCCGGCCGCAGCAGCAAACCCGGCAGCCAACTCGCCCCTGGCCATCATCTCGTGCAGCGAGGTGCCCGGCGCGGTGTGGATGACGTTGGCCGGCAGCTTGAGCTGCGTCACATGCTCCTCGTCGTCCACGACCCAGGTCACCTTCGACGCATCCAGGCCGTACTCGTCGATCAGCACCTGGCGCGTCCACACACCCGTGGTCACCGAGTAGGCGCGCACGCCAACCTTCTTGCCTTCCAGGTCCTTGGGCGAGTTGATGCCGGCGTCCGGACGAACCAGCAGGCCGGCGTGGTGGAAGCGGCGCACGACAAAGATCGGCAGCGCGACGAACGGTGCGCCATAGGCGCGGGCGATGATGTAGGTGGTCGGTGCGATTTCGCAGACGTCAAACTCGACATCGCGCACCATGCGCCGGAAAGCGCCAATTTGCGGCTGCACGGTGACGAATTCCGCATCCACGCCTTCGATGGGAATCGCGCCACTGCGAATGGCCGAGGTATGCGGATGTTCCGCAATCGCGATCTTCAGGTGGACTTTCTCGGCCAATTGACTGCTCCTTGGTTTTGAGAGGTTTCCGCCGCTGTCTGATGCTGGCCGGACCCTATTGATTTGGCAGGCTGAAGCGTAGGAGCGCCCCTCTTCGCAGCCCAGCCACAAAAAGCAGATTCGCTGGCACTTTTTTGATGCTGCGGCGCACCCGCCACGCCCTGGGCACAAACCCTGATGCACCGATGTGCAGCGCCTTAGACTGCGCCGCGATGAATACGCCGGATACCCCTGACGCAGCCACGCCGAAGCTGCGCGAGCAACGTGACTACCTGCGCCTGCTGGCCGCCCGTGTCAGCGGCGGTGCAGCCAACCAGATGCTCATGGTGGCCCTGGGCTGGCAGATGTACGACCTGACCGGCAGCGCCTGGGACCTGGGCCTTGTGGGCCTGGCGCAGTTCCTGCCCGCGCTGCTGCTGACGCTGCCCGCCGGCCATCTGGTGGACCAGCGCGACCGCCGCTTGCTGCTGGCCGCCAGCCTGGTGCTGCAAAGCGTCGTGGCCGCCATGCTGGCGCTGGGCAGCGCGGGTGCATGGGTGGGGCCGGGGCTGATCCTGTCGCTGTCGGTGCTGCTGGGCATGGCGCGCGCCTTGCAGATGCCGGCACAGCAAGCGCTGATGCCCAGCCTCGTGCCGCCGGCGCTGCTGCCGCGCGCGGTGGCTGCGGCCAGCTCCACGATGCAGGCGGCCATCATCGGCGGGCCTGCGCTGGGCGGCGCGCTGTACGCCCTGGGGCCGTGGCTGAGCCGGCAGCTCGGGCACACGCCCTCGCCCACTGCTGCTGACGCGGCGCATTGGGGTGCAGCCGGCGTCTATGCGGTGTCGCTGCTGCTGCTGGCGGTGGCGATTGCGGCGGTGCTGGGCATCGCGCCGCGCACGGTCGCCACGCGCCGCGCAGCACCGAGCTGGCACGAGGTGACGGCCGGCCTGCGCTTCATCTGGCAACGGCCCGTCGTGCTGGGCGCCATCTCGCTGGATCTGTTCGCCGTGCTGCTGGGCGGCGCCACCGCCTTGCTGCCCATCTTCGCGAAGGACATCTTGCATGTGGGTCCCGAGGGCCTGGGCCTGCTGCGCGCGGCACCCGCCCTGGGCGCGCTGCTGGTCGGCCTGTGGCTGGCCCGCCACCCGATCGCTCGCCGCGCCGGCCACTGGCTGCTCGGCGCAGTGGCCGTGTTCGGCCTCGCCATGATCGGCTTCGCGCTGACAACCTCGTTCTGGATCGCTTTCGCCGTGCTGGCCATCAGCGGCGCGGCCGACATGATCAGCGTCGTCATCCGCCAATCACTGGTGCAACTGGAGACGCCCGACGACATGCGCGGCCGTGTCGGCGCCGTCAACTCGGTGTTCATCGGCGCCAGCAACCAGCTTGGCGAGTTCGAGTCCGGTGCCACGGCGGCCGTGCTGGGCCCGGTCGGTTCGGTGCTGCTGGGCGGCCTTGGCGTGCTGGCCGTCGTGGGCCTGTGGTTTCGGCTTTTCCCCGCCCTCGCCAGGCGCGACAGCCTGCACCCGCGCCCATAACATTCAAGCCATAGTGAACAAACGCTCAAGCCGCTGATGGCCGAACTCGACTGGTATGTGCAGATCAACCTGAAGGCGCGCCAACTGCGCCTGCTGGTGACCATCGACACCTACCGCAACCTCACACAGGTCGCCGAGGTCACGCACGTCACCGTGCCGGCCGTATCCAAGGCGCTGGCCGAGCTGGAGAAGGGCCTGGGACTGGAACTGTTCTCGCGCACAAACCAGGGCCTGAAACCCACGGTCTACGGCGAATGCCTGGTGCGCCATGCGCGCACGTTGCTGGCAAACCTGCACCAGGCGCGAGACGAGTTGAAGGCGCTCAGCACCGGCACGGAGGGCAAGGTGCGCGTGGGCGTGCTGCCGGCGTCGGCGTCGGTGCTGCTGCCGCAGGCGCTGGCCCTGCTCAAGCAGCAGTCGCCCGGCACCAACGTGCTGGTCATCGAAGGCTCCAAAGCCACACTGCTGCCCGACCTGTGGCGCGGCCAGTTGGATCTCGTCGTCGGCCGGCTGCCGCCGCCCGGCGAGGTCAGCGGCTTCCACGAGAAGGAACTGCTGGAGGAGCCCGTTCGACTGATGACCGGCGCCCACCACCCGCTGGCGAAGAAGCGCGGCGTGAAGTGGACCGACCTGCGCGACTACCCCTGGATCCTGCCGCCGCCCGAGTCCATCCTGCGCGACCCGCTGGAGCGCGCCCTGCAGGCACATGAGCTGCCGCTGTCGAACAACTACATCGAGACGCTGTCCACGCACTTTGCCCGGGCCTACCTGCAGATCTCCGACGCAGTGGCCGTGATGGCCGGCACCTATGCCAGCGAGGGCCTGCAGGCGCTGCACACGCTGCCACTGACCCTGCCACGCCTGCTGCGCCCCGCGGGAGTGCTGTGGAACCGCGACCGGCAGCTCACGCCCAGCGCACGCCGCGTCATCGAATGCCTGGAGTACACGGCGCCGCTGCTCCAGCAGCGGCTCGACCACGACAGCTGACGACGCGCCGCGCGCGCTGACGCCGTGCGGGCGCCCAAAACAAAACGGGCCAGCGTCTTTCGACACTGGCCCGTTGAACTACTTCTTGTTATTGGTGCGGCTGGCAGGATTCGAACCCACGACCCCTTGGTTCGTAGCCAAGTACTCTATCCAACTGAGCTACAGCCGCTGAAATCTGACGATTTTTATGACGGGCCGGTGCCGATGGCACTGGCGATCCGTTGATTTAATTTTTTATTTTTGGTGCGGCTGGCAGGATTCGAACCCACGACCCCTTGGTTCGTAGCCAAGTACTCTATCCAACTGAGCTACAGCCGCTGCAAGCCTCACAGTATAACCAGATTTTCAGACGCTCAGCAATAGTTTGCTAATTTTTGATGTCGACAGCGCCCGTGGCTCTCACGGAAGGCGGGCCGCCGCCTCGAAGCAGCGCGCGCGGCGGACGTCATCGCCCTCCTGCTCGGCCAGCGCCGCGAGGGCCAGCCAGCTGCGCCGGCGGGCAGCGCTGGGCATCGCGACATCCTCCGCAACGGCATCCAGCATCAGCCGGGCCTTGCCCCACAGTTGGCGCTCGGCCAGCGCATGGCCCAACGCATAGGCCAGCGCGCGCTCGCGCGGGAAACGTGATTGAGCGGCTTCCAGGCGCTGCAGCCAGTCGGGCCCACAACCCGCCAGCACCGGCACCAGGGCCAGCGTCAGCGCGTGGCGATCGTCAGCCGACAACTCGGCCAGGTCGTCGAAGAACGGGCGTAGCCAGCCTCGGCCATCGTCGGGGGCGCCCAGCTGTGCGGCGCAATGCGCTGCACGCGCGGCCACCAGCGGATCGCGGCGGTCGGCGGGATCGAGCTGCTGCCAGGCTGTGCGGAGCTGATCCACATCACGGGCGGCATCCAGCGCCTCGAAGGCAAGCGTGCGCAGCAGACCTTGCGCAGCCACCTTGGAGAAAGCCTGGTGCTTGGCGAGCAGGCGCGCCGTGCGCAGGGCGTCCAGCGACTGGTTGGCCAGGCGCGAGGCCTGCAACCGCAGCCGCAGCGCCTGCGTGCGGCGAGCAACGCCGGGCGGCAGTTCGCCCAGCAGCCGCAGCGCAAGCGCGGAGTCGCGGTCGTCCAGCGCCCACTCGGCAGCCAGCAGCCGGGCGCCGTCTTCCTGGCCACGGGCGCCGCCGGCACGACGGGCAGACTCCAGGGCTTGGCCCAACTGATCGTCGCGGTGACGGCGGTCCTGCAGCCGGTGTGCGCTGGCGGCCGACAGCAAATGGGCCAGCGACATGAAGGCCTGGTCGGCCGACAACTCGGGCGTGGCGGACTGGATGTTCAGCGCCTTCTGGGCCGCCTTCTGCGCACGGCTGAAGCGGGCGCCGAAGAACTCCACGAGCGCCTCGCGCAGCGCCAGTTGGGCACTGCGCTCGCGCTGTGCGAGGCGCCACTCGCGGGCGCGCTTGGGCAGCGTGGTCAGGGCTTCGAAGGCCTGGATGGCCGTCACGATGGCGAAACACCCGGCCAGCAGCAGCAGCAGGAAGAGATTGAGCGAGATGTCCAGACGCCAGCCACCCCAGTAAAAACTGGCAAGGCCGTCGTTGGACCCCAGCGTCAGCGCCGCGACGACAGCGACGACGAACAGCAGGACCAGCCAGATGACGAGGCGCATGGGATGCCTTCCTGCGTCAGCGGCCGGCCGCGGCGGCGGTCAGCGCGGCCAGCGTGTCGTCCGGGCGCGGCACGCTGACCTGACGGGCCTGGCCAGCCACCTGGCGCAGCAGTTCAGCCACGCTGGTGACCTTGCGCGAGCGCGTGTCGAAGTAGCGGTTCAGCATCTCCTGGCTGTCGCGCAGGTCGGACTGCGTGGTGTCGAACTGGCGGCTCAGCAGCGCCAGGCGCGCGTTAAGCAGGCGCAGCTTAAGGTTCTCGCGCAGGAAGAAGCTCTGGTCAGGGGCAATCAGCGCAGCCTCCGGATGGTCGATGCGCGTCACGCGCAGCAGGGTCTTGGCCTCGCCCCAAGCGAGCCCGGTCCAGCTGGACAACTGCTGGGTCGCCTGCCACCACCACAGCGACAGTCGGCCCTCGGCCGCAGCGGCGGCCTGCTCGCGCTGCAAGCGCAGCGCCCGCTCGCGCTCCTTGGCTGCCGCATCGGCACGACGCTCCTCGCGCGGGCTGCTGACCACATCGCCGCCGGTCAGCAGCGGTAGCTCATCGGCCATGCGCACGACCTCGTCGAGCTTGATGGTCAGTGTGGACACATCCACCGTGGCGACGGCCTTCACGCGGTCCAGGTCACGGGCGACGGCGCGGCGCACGCCCTCGAGGCGCGGCTGCTTGTAGCGCAGCAGGCGTTCGTCAGCCTGCTTGAGCGTGGCCACCAGCGGCTCGGCGCTGCCGGTGATCTGCGTCTGCTGCAGCGCCACGCGGATGGCGGCCTCGATGTCGCCGACGACGTTCTCGTCGCGCGAGCGGGACATGGACTGGATCAGCTCCTCCAGCTGGCCTCGCTGCAGCGCGACCTCGGCCAGGCGGGCCTCCAGCAGCGAGACCTTGGCGGCCGTGTCGCGCACGAGTTCGGCGGACTGCTTGGCGGCCAGCCGCGCCTCGGTGGCCTGGGCCTGGCTGGCCTCCTGGCGGCGCACCAACTCCTGCTCCAGCGACTGCTGGCGCGACAGGCTCTGCCAGGCCAGCGCCACACACACCAGCACGGCCGCCCCCAGCAGCGCGAGCAGCCAGGGCAACCACGCAGGCAGCGAGGGGGTGGATGGCGGCAGCGGAGCCAGGGGCTCGGCCGCGGGAACAACAGCGGAAATCGGCTCGGTCACAGTGCGACGGATTCTGTCAGAGGGCCTTCAGGGCCTGCGTCACCGCTTCGGGGTCGGGTCGCGCCAAAACCACAGGATGAAATCCAGCAGCACGGGCGGCCTCGGCGATGCGCGGGTGGGTGGCGATGGCACGCTGGCCGGCCAGCGCCTGGCCCTGCAGGTGGCCCACGGCCTCGGCGCTGCTGAACAGCCAGGCATGGGCCTGCGGGCGGGCGCGCACATCGGCCAGCAGCGTCTGCTCGGCGGCATCGAAGTGCGGGCCGCTGCGGTGGTAGACGGTCACCGCCTCCACCTGCGCGCCCGCCTCGGCCAGGCGCTCGGCCAGCCATTCGCGGCCGCCGTCGCCGCGCAGCAGCAGCACGCGGGCACCGGCCCAGTCGCGCCGGGGGGCCAGTTGTTGCCACAGGTGTTCGGAGTCCAGGCTAGCCGCATCGACTGCAGGCTGGACGATGAGGGTCGCCGGCACGCCGTGTGCGGCCAGCGCCTGCGCGCTGCCCGGGCCCACGCAGGCGGCCAGCGTGTGCGCCGGCCAGGCGGCGCCGCCGGCGCGCACAAAGAACTGCTCAACGGCGTTGGGACTCACGAACACGGCCAGGTCCACAGCGGCCAGTGCGCCCCAGGCGGCCTGCACAGGCGCGGCATCGCGGGCCGGCAGGATCTCGATCAGCGGCAACGCCCTCGCCTGCACGCCCAGCGCTGCCAGCCGCGCCAGCCAGGCCTCGCACTGCGGGCGGGGCCGGGTGACGATGAGGGTGGTCATCCGGGCAGGTAGGCGCCGGCGCCCTGCTCGCGCAGTTGCGCGGCGGCCTGCTGGCCCAGTGCTCGGGCGCCGGCGACGTCGGTCACGTCGCCTCGGGCCTGCGCGCGCAGCAACGGCGAGGTGTGCAGCTCGGCATGCCCCAGCGCCGCGTCAAGACTCAGCGTGGCGCCTTGCCAGCGCGCATGGGCAGCCAGCGGCAGGCTGCAGCTGCCGCCCAGTGCGCGAGACACGGCCCGCTCGGCCTCGCAGGCCAGCAGCGTGGGCATGTGCGCCAGCCGAGCCAGCGCGGCCGCCAGCCCGACGTCATCGGCGCGAATCTCCAGGCCCAGCGCTCCCTGACCGGCGCAGGGCAGCATCTGCTCGACCTCAAACACCGCACGCACGCGATGGGCCAGTTCCAGCCGCTTGAGACCGGCGGCGGCCAGCACGATGGCGTGGTAGCCGCCTTCGTCGAGCTTGCGCAGCCGGGTGTCGAGGTTGCCGCGCAGCGGCTCCACGCGCAGGTCGGGCCGCAGGCTGAGCAGTTGCGTCACGCGGCGCAGGCTGGAGCTGCCGACGACGGCGCCTTCGGGCAGGTCGGCCAGCGACGCGTAGTCGTTGGACACGAAGGCATCTCGCGGATCCTCGCGCACCAGCACCGCCGCGAGCGTGAAGCCCTCGGGCAGCTCCATGGGCACGTCCTTCAGCGAGTGCACGGCGAGCTGGGCGCGGCCTTCGGCCAGCGCGGTTTCCAGCTCCTTCACGAACAGGCCCTTGCCACCGACCTTGGACAGCGTGCGGTCGAGGATCTGGTCGCCACGGGTGGTCATGCCCAGCAGCGTGGCGGTGATGCCGAGTTCGCGGCCCAGGCGGGCCTGCACATGTTCGGCCTGCCACAGCGCCAGGCGGCTCTCGCGCGTGGCGATGGTGATGGAGGTGGGAGCGGTCATAAGCCGTCGATTATCGAGGCCGTGACACGCCCTCTCAGCGCCGGCGGCTCTTGAAGAACGCGTTGATCGTCAGCCGGCCGGGCTCGGCGAGGTAGCCGGCCCGGGCCTCGGCCCAGCGGATGTCGCCGGAATGGAAGATGCCACCGTCGTAGAAGATGGCGCGGTTCCACCTGGCCGGCACGCGGCCGATGACCTCGAAGTGGCGGTTGCTGTCGGTCATGTAGCCGGGCGCGATGCCGTACTTGTCACCGAAGGCGCTGGCATCCAGCACGTCGGCGTCATGGCGCAGGCGCGCGGTGTCGGCTTCAGGCAGCAGCGAACGGAAGAACACCGTGCCGCCCAGCTGCTCGTCCTTGAAGAGGTAGTGCACTGCGGCGGCAACCGTCTCGTCGGCAGCCATGCCGGAGTCGTCGCGGTGGCAGATGCGCTGGCGGGCGTCCAGCGTGGCGGGGTCCTGCACGACGCGCGAGAACCGTGCCATCGCCCCCAGCGACGCGCCAAGCTGCAACGCGCCGCCCAGGCGCTGGCGGAAGAAGGCGTCCAGCTCGCCGAGCATGCTGTCGGGCAGGCCCAGCTGCAGACCCGGGTACGGATGGCCCGGCACGGCCTTGAAGCGCTGCCGGTCGGACTGCAGCAGCGCGACCAGCGCGTCGGGGTCCCGCGCGAAGTCGTCGACGATGTAGACGCTGGCGCCATCGGCCAGCGTCATCACCTCGACGCGGGCGTCAGGGTTGATGTGCAGCCGTGCGGGGCTGCCCTGCAGGTCGGCATGCGGCGCGGGGCAGAACCCGTCGATGAACTGCTGGTGCCTGGGCAGCTTCATCAGCGTGCGGGCCACGTCCTTGCGGATGCCGCCAAGAAAGTCGGCCAGCACGCGGTCGTCCATGTTGCGCGTGATGGGGTGATGGCTGGCGGGCAGGATGCCCTGCCCCATCATGACCTGCACCCAGGAGTTCTCGGCGAACAGCTCGCCCTGGCGCAGCGCGATGCGCGCGGTATCCCGGAAATGCTGGATGCGGTGCTTGAGCAGCGGCGGCACGTCCATGTCGCGGCAGCCGCGCCAGAAGGCCGAGTCGTCGCGCTTGGTCACGTGGTAGTGCAGGATGATGAAGTCGCGCACCACCTCGATGGCCTCGCGCGTCTGCGCGTTGTATTCGTCGATGTCGCTCTGGCGCACGCCGTCGGTGGGGAAGAGCTCCACCAGCCGCGTCAGCCCCTTCTGGATCAGGTGGATGCTGGTGGACTCCAGCGGCTCCAGGAAGCCGCTGGAGAGGCCGATGGCAACGCAGTTCTTCTCCCAGACCCGCTCGCGCTGACCCGGCGTGAAGCGGATGACACGCGGCTCGCGCAGCACCTCACCCTCGACATTGGCCAGCAGCGCCGCCTTGGCCTCGTCATCGCTGACATGCTTGCTGCTGAACACGACGCCGTTGCCGACGCGGTGCTGCAGCGGGATGCGCCACTGCCAACCCCAGGGGTGGGCAATGGAGCGCGTGTAGGGCACGGGCTCGCCGACGCGCGTGGTCTGCACGGCCAGCGCGCTGTCGCAGGGCAGCCAGTGCGACCAGCTCTCGTAGGGCACGCCCAGCGTCTGACCCAGCAGCAGCGAGCGCATGCCGGTGCAGTCGATGAAGAGGTCGCCCTCGACCAGCGTGCCGTCGGCCAACTGCAGGCCGGTGAGGAAGCCGCTGTCAGCGTCCTGGCGGACCTGCGCAATCTTGCCTTCGAGGCGCTGCACGCCGAGGTCCTCGGCAAAGCGGCGCAGGTACTGGCCATACAGCGTGGCGTCGAAGTGGTAGGCGTAGTTGATGCCGTTGTCGGGCAGCAGCGCGAAGCGGTTCTCCATCGCCGCGCGCAGCTCCAGGCAGTAGTCGCCGTAGTGGCTGGCCAGGCCGCGCCGGCGGCCTTCCAGCCAGAAGTGGTGAAAGCCCGCCGTCCAGTGGCCCTGGCCAGTCTTGCCGAAGGAGTGGAAGTAGTGCTCGCCGACGTTGCGCCAGTTCTCGAAGCTGATACCCAGTTTGAAGGTGGCCTGCGTGGCCTGGATGAACTCGCGCTCATCCAGGTCCAGGATCTCGTGCATCAAGTGCAGCGTCGGGATAGTCGCCTCGCCGACGCCCACGGTGCCGATCTCCTCGGACTCGACGAGGCAGATGTCGACCTGCCTGCCCAGGCACTTGGACAGGCCTGCGGCCACCATCCAGCCGGCAGTGCCGCCGCCCGCGATGACGACGCGGCGAATGGGTTTGGAGGCGGGAGTCGTCATGGCAGGCCTATCGGTTGAGGCGGTTGCGCAGCATCGAGCGCAGTTGGCGAGCGGTGTCGTCAGTCATGGACGCGAGGACGCCACGCGCTGCGGGCGGGATGTGGGCTGCGGTCTGCCCGTCAGCGTCGAAGATGTAGTGGTCGAACAGCGCGCGCCACGCGTCGCGCTGCGCCGGCGGCAGGTCGCGCAGCGACAGCAGCGCCATCAACAGCGTGTTGAGCGGCGTGTCCATGAAGGCGGGCGACTGCCGCCACCAGAAGTTGACTAGCGCGCTGATGGGCTCCAGCGACTCGACGCCGTGCCACCACTGGCTGGGGATGAACAGCGCGTCGCCGGGCAGCAGCTCGAAGGTCTGCGCCTGCGTGAGCGCCTGCGCGTAGCGCGGGAAGCGCTGCAGGTCGGGCCGGGTCACATCGACCAGGCTGACGGGCTGGCCGGCCGGCGTCAAGTCCAGCGGGCCGATGTAGAGATTGACGACCTGCTCGGGCGGGAACAGCGTGAAGCGGCGCCGGCCCGCGACCACGCAGGCCAGGTTGTCCGGCAGGTCGAAATGCGTGGCCACCTGCATGCGGTTGCCCAGCCACAGGCTCACCAGCGGGTTGCACGCGGCCAGCGCGGGCACGTCGTTGGCCTGGCGCAGGCCGGGGAAGGCGCGGTCGACCTCGGTGGACCCCAGGTAGAGCGCGTCCGGCGTGCCGGCCAGCAACTCGTCCAGCAGCGCCCCCAGCATCTGGACCTCGCTGCGGTAGTTGAAGCCGCTGAAGTCGTCGTTGTAGAAGAAGCGCCCGCCGATCTCCGGCGCGCCGCGCCACAGGCTCAGTCGCGTGTTCGCGCCGAAGCCGCGCAGGTAGTCGCAGAACGCGGCGTCAGCGCGTTGCGCGGCCTGCACCAGCGGCCAATGCCGCACCAGCCCGCGCAGCAGCACCGGCCGGGTGGACTGCAGCACCTCGGCCGGCAAGGCATCCGCGCTGAAGTCGCAGGGTGCCCGCATGCTGCTCAGGCCTCGCGGGCGAGGTGGCGCTTGATCAGTGGCGTGAAGTTGGACAGCGACGCGATGGCCATGTAGACGGGCATCAGGTAGTCGGCCTCATGCAGCAGGCCCACGGTGCTGGCAGGGAGTGCGGCCAGCCGGTCTTCGTTGACGATGTAGTAGCCCACCAGTTCGCCGTGCGTGCCGTCGGGGCGCTCCACATTCAGCACGAAGGACTCCAGCAGGTCGTTGGCCATCAGTGTCTGGACGAACTCGGTCGTCACCTCCAGGCCTTCATGAAGCGCATGCAGCACCGAGTTGGCGTTCTCGGTGAAATCCGTCGTACCGCCGTGCGGCAGAAACAGGGCCTCGCCCTCAGCACCGCGGCTGACGCGCTTGCTCGCCGTGTCCACCATCATGCGCAGTTCATCGTCGGCCACGCCGATGGAGAACGGCAGGCGCTGCACGGACAGCGGCAGGTAGTCGGAATCCCAGCCATCGCCGGTCAGGAACAGGTTCTGCCCCTCCTGCAGGCCGAACAGCGCGGTGGGCACGAAGCCGCCCTTGCCGTCGGGCTGGAAGACGATGGGGTAGTGCGACTGCACCTTGCGGAACTCATTCACCGTGACGGGCGCAGACATGAAGTCGTCCCCCCACTTCGCACCGCGTTGCGTGACGACGCGCAGGTCCTTGTGCTGGATGTTGTTGAGCAGTTGCAGCATGGAAATCTAGGGTGAGGTCACGCAGCCGGAACACCGTGCGCGTGGATGTGTTGGAGGAGATCGCGGTGGCGCGGCAGACCGCCCAGCAGGCGACGGGTGATGGTCGTCACGTCCTTCATGCAGGACTGGGCCGCTGCGAGCCTGTCGGCACGCAGCGGCCGCGAGGCGGGCCTGAACTGCATGCCATGCAGCACGTACTGGTAGCTGGCGGCGGGGAAGACCTCCTCCGCCCGGTAGAAGTCGTTGCGCGACGGCGCGCGATGCGCCCAGAGCTGCAGCAGTTCACGCAGCGATTCGGGCTGCGTCGACGCGCTGCGGTGCTCCCGCCAGTAGTCGGCATCGTCGCGGCGGCTGAGTACGTAATGCAGCTTCAGGAAATCGATGATGCGAGCCCAGCGGTAGGCGAAGGCCTCGTTGAAACGACGCGCCACGACGTCCATGTCGGCACGCGTCGCGGGCATGTCGTCCCGGATCATCGCGGCGGACAACTCGACCAGCGCCAGCGCCGACGCCTCCAGCGGTTCGATGAAGCCTGCCGCCAATCCCACGGCGACGCAGTTGCGATGCCAAAACTGCTCTCGATAGCCCGGGATGAAACGGATTCGGCGCGGCGTGGTGTCCACATCGGGCGCGCCGGTGCACTGCAGATGGGCCAGCAACGCGCGCTCGGCGGCCGCGTCGTCCGTGTGGCTGCTTGAATAGACCAGGCCGACGCCGCGGCGTGTGGGCAGGCCGATGTCCCACGTCCAGCCCTGCGCATGCGCGGTGGCGATGGTGGCGCAAGCCAGCGGCCCCTGCACATCGGCATGCGGCACCTGCACGGCCATCGCGCTGTCGTTGAACAGCACGCCCTTCTCCGAACGGAAGCCGACACCGTAGTGCTGCCCTAACAGTAGGCAGCTCATGCCTGAGCAGTCGATGAAGAGGTCACCTTCGAGATCGCCATGCTCGCGCGTCATCAGCGCGGCGATGTCGCCGTTGTCATGCGAACGGACCGCCGTGAAGTGGGCCACCACATGCCGCACGCCCAGCACCTGGATCGCATGGCGGCGCAACAGATGTCCCAGCTTGACCGCATCGAAGTGGTAGCCGTAGTTCATGACCCCGCCGAAGTCCGGCGTCGTCGTCTGCTTGGGCGCCAGGTGCGCACTGCACAGATGGGGCTGCGGGCTCACGGCCTCGGCGAATGATTGCTCGCCGCCCACCTGCAGCCAGGCGCCAGCGAGGTCGACGTCGCCATTGCCGTGCGGCAGTGTGAACGGGTGGTAGTAGCGATCACCGGCACCGCCGTGCAACCAGCCGTCGAAGCATGAGCCCTGCTTGAAAGACGCGTCGCATTCCCGGATCAAGTCGAGCTCACTCAGGCCGATGCGATGCAGTGTGGCGCGCATCGTGGGCCAGGTGCCCTCGCCCACACCGATGGCGGGCACATCAGGGGACTCGATCAATGTAATCTGCAGCGCATCGGGCGCGTCGCCGCCCAGTTCGGCGGCCAGCGTCGCGGCAGTCAGCCAGCCGGCCGATCCACCGCCCAGCACCACGATTCGTCGAACGCCTGTCGTCACCTCGGATCTCATCCCGGAGAAGTATGGGCCGAGCGGGCAAAGGGGCGCCCGCTCGGCCAGGGAATTCTGCAAAGAATGTTGGCCGGGGCAAGCGTGAAAGCGCTCACCTCGGCCAACAGGAGCCACTCGGCTTTCACCGGGTGGCCAAGCTCCTGGATCAGAAGCGGTAGCGGGCGCCGATCAAATAGCGACGGCCGGTCTGGATGGCCGACACGAGCATTTCGTTCGTGCGCCCATGCTGACGGATGTAGCCGTCGTTCAGGTTCAGCAGGTCAAGTTGCAGCGTCAGGTTCTTGCCGAGCTTGTAACCAAGGGACGCATCCAGCTGACCATAGGCCTCGGTGTAGACCGGGTTATCGCCGTTTCCATCGCCGATCTTTGCCAGGAACTCGCCGCGCCAGTTGTAGGCGCCGCGAATGGACCAGACCTCGTTCTCGAAGAAGCCGACCAGGTTGGCGGAGTCGCTGACACCCAGCAGCGCCGTCTGCTGATCCGTGCGCAGGTTGTTGAATTTCAGACCCGTCGACACCTTGGTGACGTTGCCCGACACACCGAAGCCACTGTTGCCGAACATGTGCTGGAAGTTCAGCTCCAGTCCCTTGATCTTGTCACTGGGCCCATTCCTGAACGTCGTGACCTGGAAGGCGATGGGCGTGGCGCCCGCAACAGCGCTGGTGATGTTGCCGGCGACTTCCGCAGCGGTCAGCGGGCCAGTCGCGGTCACGCCGGGTTGGCCGTTGAAATTGCGGAAGATGTAGTTGCGGATGCACAGCGGCTGCGTGCCGGTTGCCGTACAAGCGGCCAGCGCGGTGGTGTAGGCGGTGCCGCTGGCCGGGTTGTTGATGCCCGCCACGGTCTGGCTCACGACTGCCGTGGTGACGAAGTTGCTCACCTGCTTGTAGAACACACCTGCCGCCACGTAGCTGGACTTGGCGTAGTAGTACTCGGCCGACAGGTCCAGATTCTTGGACTTCAGCGGCTTCAGCGCCGGATCGCCCGTGGAGCCGGTGCCTCCGCCGTTCGGGTTGGCCGTGCCGCCGAGACTCAGGCCACCCTGCATCTGGTTCCAGCCCGGACGACCGATGTTCTCGCCATAGCTGGCGCGCACCTTCAAGTTGTCAGCCAGATCGGCATCCCAGTCGATACTGGGCAACACATAGGAGTACTTGCCGGTCTTGGTACCGAAACTCGTACTGCCGGAGGGCAGGTTGATCTCGTTCTGCGAGCCCCAGGTCGTCGTGCCCGCGCGGTTCACCACCTGCGAAGAAGCCTCCACCTTGGTGGTCTCGTAGCGCAGACCCACCGAGATGTTCATCGGTACTGCGGTGTCGAAGGCGTGATCCCACTGACCGTAGATCGACGACGACTTCTCCGTCGCTCGCCAGTCGTCACCCTTGGTGTAGTCGGTCGCGGCAGAGAAGTAGGCCTCGGCCTGCGCCTGGGTCATACCCGGCGTGTTGGCCATCTTGACCTGGATGGCACGGGCACGGGCACTCAGGAAATCCACCGTGTAGAAGTTCGGCGTCAGGCGCGGGTCATCATGACCCGGAATGCGGTTGAAGAAGCTGCTCAGGTTGTAGGTGCCCGAGGCGATGTTGGCGAACTGGCCCAGCGTGGGAGCAACGCCGCTCCAGTCGTTGTTCTGATTGTTGTAGCTGGCGGAGCGGTTCTTGGTCTTCGTGAAGCCCAGGCCAGCCACCAGTTTGTTGTCGGCGTCGATGCGATAGGTCGTCCGCGCCTGCGCCTGGTCGATGGTCTGATCGCTCAGGTTGTTGCGGAACTGCGTGCCACTCACGTTCAGCTTGGTGGCGTCGAAGACCTGACCAGGCAGACCCAGGATTGGAAGGTCCTTGTCGTAGTAGGCCGTCGCGTTGCCCTGGTTGAACATCGGCACCGCGAAGGCGACGTAGGTGCCAAACGGGCTGTCCGGTGTGGTCTTGGACTTGGAGCTGTGCGCGTCGAGATCGACGCTCAGCGCGTCGCTGAGCTTCCACGCGGCGTTGAAGCCGGTCGAGTTCAGCTTGGATTTCTGCGCGTACTCGCCCACATTGAGCGCCAGGTCATGCGTGCCGTCCCAGATGGCCGTCTGCACGATCGGCGCAGCGACGGCGCCGGACGTGAACTTGGTGGCCGGGCTGGTCTTCAGGTTGCCGGAGAACGAGTTGTTGAACCAGCTCGACATTTCGGCGTTCTTGGAGCTGAGCGTGTTGACAGCGATCGTGTGATCGACGGTGAACTTCAGATCCTTGGTCGGCGCGAACTGCAGCGTCACCTGACCGTTCAGGCGCTCACGCTCCATGCCTGTCAGCGAGTAACGCAGTTCGCGCGACGTGGCGTACAGGCCGGCCGGCTGGTTGACGATGTTGCCGGTCGGACTGACCGCCTTGACTGCCGGGTCATTGGTGCCCCAGCCGTTCTGCGTGTAGGCCTTGTTGGACCCGGAGTCGCGCTTGGAATAGCTACCGCTGATGGCAATACCCAAGGTGCGGTTGCCGAAGGTGTCGCTGTAAATGCCGGAGATCTCCGGCGTCAGCTTGTCGCCTTGCAGCGGTCCGGGAAGACGCCCGGTGGACGCGTCGTAGTTGGCCTTCACGCCGATGCTGGCGATGCGCTCGCGCACATCCAGCGGGCGGGCCGTCTTGACGTTGATGGTGGCGCCGATGCCGCCGGTGGGAGACTCGGCACGCGCCGTCTTGTACACCTCCAGCGCAGAGATGGAGTCCGCCGACAGGTTGGCGAAGTCGAAAGCGCGCGAACCATTGGCGCCCTGATTCTCCCAGCCGATGACGGCGGTGGGCATCTGGCGGCCGTTCAGCAGCACCATGTTGAAGTCGGGGCCGACACCGCGGACCGTGACCTGGGAGCCCTCACCGCTGGCGGAACGGTCGATGGACACACCGGCGATGCGCTGCATCGACTCAGCAAGGTTGGTGTCGGGGAACTTGCCGATGTCTTCGGCCACGATGCCATCCACCAAGCCGCGCGACTCGCGCTTGAGCGTGACGGCGCTGTCCAGCGACTTGCGGATGCCCGTGACGACCACGGTTTCCAACGACTGCGTGCCTGCTGCTGCAGTCGCCTGCTGCGCCTGAACGGCGCCCGCGCCACCCAGTAGCGCGAGCGTGGATGCCAGGGCCACCGGATTCAGCCGTACGCGCGCTGCCGACCGCCGGCTCTTCAAGGTTTGGTGATGCTTCATTTGTCTCCTTGCTTGTGTTGACCGTGATCACGCCTGGGACAGCAGATTCACGGCCTGTTGATGTCAGCAACTGTTAGCGATACCAACAGGTGCTGCGAGAGGCTGCCATCTCAAGCCACAGCCGGACTTTATTTTCTTGGATACCGCAATCCTGCTGGGGTTTACCTGCGTAGCGACGCTGCCACAGGCCGTCTCATCCTCCCAACGATCGTGCGTTTCCAGCCGTCAGAACCGGGCTCGCTCGCACGGAACGACAGGCGCTTGAAAACACAAAACTGATAGCGATCCCATAAACGACAGGGATCGCCGCCCCAAGGGGCCGATCTTGAAATAGACAACGTTGTCAACGGTAGTCGATTCTGTTTTGGGGCGCAATCGGGTTTGCAAGGTTGAACGACCTTCACAGGCTCAGACCTTCCCGCCATGACGGGCCAAGCGCCTGCCCTTGCGCAAAGCGTCGATTGACCCCAACCGGGGCGCCCTCCCCCTCCCCTCATCGACGCCCACCGACTGACGCACTTGCGCAACATCCCCTTCGCCGACGCCGAAGTTCGGCGACACGCCATCGACATCTACACATTGCTCACCCTTGGATCACCGGCCAGACGGGCACAAACACTGCTTTCCAAAGCCCGCGTCGCACACGCGATACAGCGCGCGAGACGGCATCTCGCCCAGCAGGAAACTGCTAGAGTGACATTTTGGTAACTTCGTTACCTTTTTGATTTTCACCTTCTGACCGGACGACCCGCCATGCCCTCACGAGCCGCCCCTTCCCGCCCCGATGTCGACAAGAAGACGGACAAAAACGAGCCGTTGGTCGCCGATATCCGCTTGCTGGGCCGCCTGCTCGGCGACGTGATCCGGGAGCAGGAAGGCCGCGAAGCCTTCGAGTTGATCGAGCGCGTGCGCCAGTTGTCTGTGGCTTACCGCCACAAGCACGACAAGGAAGCCGGCAAGCGCTTCGACAAGCTGCTGAAGAGCCTGTCGGGCGACCAGGCCGTCAGCGTCATCCGCGCGTTCAGCTACTTCTCGCACCTGGCCAACATCGCCGAGGACCGCCACCACATCCGCCGCCGCGACGTGCACGAGCGCGCCGGCAGCCTGCAGCCCGGCTCGCTGGCCTACTGCCTGGAACATCTGCACGAGGCCGGCATCCGCCCGACCGAGATCGCCGAAGTGTTGCAGCGCGGCTTCATCTCTCCGGTGCTGACGGCCCACCCGACCGAAGTGCAGCGCAAGAGCATCCTGGACGCCGAGCGCGCCGTCGCCGGCCTGCTGGAGCAGCGCGACCGTGACGGCACCGAGCGCGAGCAGCGCGAGACCGAGAGCCTGCTGCGCGCCCGCATCACGCAGCTGTGGCAGACGCGCATGCTGCGCTACTCCAAGCTGACGGTGGCCGACGAGATCGAGAACGCGCTGTCGTACTACCACTCGACCTTCCTGCGCCAGATCCCCAAGCTCTATGCCGAGCTGGAGGAGCACCTGCCCGGCACCAAGCTACCCAGCTTCCTGCGCATGGGCAACTGGATCGGTGGCGACCGTGACGGCAACCCCAACGTCGGTGCCGCAACGCTGAAGCGCGCGATGCAGCGCCAGAGCGAGGTCGCGCTGCGCCACTACCTGACCGAGCTGCACGAACTGGGCGCCGACCTGTCCATCTCGCTGCGCCTGACCGGCGTGTCGGCCGACATGCAAGCGCTGGCCGAACGCAGCCCCGACCAGAACGCCCACCGACTGGACGAGCCCTACCGCCGCGCGCTCACCGGCATGTACGCCCGCCTGGCCGCCACCTTGCACGAGCTGACAGGCACCGAGGCGCTGCGCCACGCCGTCGCGCCGCAGGACCCCTACCGCACACCCGACGAACTGCTGGCCGACCTGCGCATCATCGAGGCGTCCCTCAAGACCCACCACGCGGAGGCGCTGATCGCGCCGCGCCTGGCGCCGCTGATGCGCGCCGTGCAGGTGTTCGGCTTCCACCTCGCCACGCTGGACCTGCGCCAAAGCAGTGACCAGCACGAGCTGGTGCTGGCCGAGCTGCTGACCGTCGCGCGCATCGAGAGCGACTACTCGGCGCTGGACGAGGCCGCAAAGCGCGAACTGCTGCTGAAGCTGCTCAACGACGCCCGCCCGCTGCGCGTCATCGGCGCCAGCTACACCGACAAGACCCAGTTCGAACTCGCCACCTTCGAGGCCGCCCGCGAGGCGCTGGCTCGCTTCGGCCGCGAAGCGCTGCGCCACTACATCATCAGCCACACCGAGTCCGTGAGCGACCTGCTGGAAGTGGCGCTGCTGCTGAAGGAAACCGGCCTGCTGCGCGGCGTACTCGCCGAATACGCAACCAGCGACCTCATCATCGTGCCGCTGTTCGAGACTATCGGCGACCTGCGCATTGCGCCGGAAATCATGCGCGAGTTCTACGCGCTGCCCGGCGTGCGCGGCCTGGTGGACCGCTCGGGCGGCGAGCAGGACATCATGCTGGGCTACTCCGACAGCAACAAGGACGGCGGCATGTTCACGTCGTCGTGGGAGCTGTACCGCGCCGAAATCGCGCTGGTCGAGCTGTTCGACGAACTCAAGCGCGTCGGCCCCATCACGCTGCGCCTGTTCCACGGCCGCGGCGGCACCGTGGGCCGTGGCGGCGGCCCGAGCTACCAGGCCATCCTGGCCCAGCCCCCGGGCACCGTGAACGGCCAGATCCGCCTGACCGAACAGGGCGAGGTCATCGCCTCCAAGTACGCCCATCCCGAGATCGGCCGCCGCAACCTGGAGACGCTGGTCGCCGCTACGCTGGAAGCCACGCTGCTGCACCCCACGCAGAGCGCGCCCAAGAGCTTCCTGCAGGCCGCGCAGGCGCTGTCGGACGCCAGTTTCGACGCCTACCGCAAGCTGGTCTACGGCACGCCGGGCTTTGCCGACTACTTCTTCGCGTCCACGCCCATCCGCGAGATCGCCGAGCTGAACATCGGCTCGCGCCCCGCCTCGCGAAAGGCCACGCGGGCCATCGAAGACCTGCGCGCCATCCCCTGGGGCTTCTCGTGGGGCCAGGCGCGCGTGGCGCTGCCGGGCTGGTGTGGCTTCGGCTCGGGCGTGGAGGCATTCCTCGGCGACGAGCCGACCCAGCGCGCCAAGAACCTTGCGCTGCTCAAGCGCATGCTGAAGGGCTGGCCGTTCTTCCGCGCCGTGCTGTCCAACCTCGACATGGTGCTGGCCAAGGCCGACCTAGCGCTGGCCGAGCGCTACGTCGAGCTGGTGGAAGACAAGAAGCTGGGCAAGCGCATCTTCGCGGCCATCAAGGAAGAATTCGAGCGGACGCAAACGGCGCTGGGCCTCATCACCGGCGACGCCAAGCGCCTGGCGGCCAACCCGTCACTGGCCCGCTCCATCGAGCACCGATTCCCCTACATCGACCCGCTGAACCACCTGCAGGTCGAGCTGATGCGCCGCTACCGCCACATCGCCAAGGACGACCCGGCAATGGAGCGCGTGCAACGCGGCATCCACCTGTCCATCAACGGCATCGCCGCTGGCCTGCGCAACACGGGCTGACGACGGCGCGGCAGCGCCGGGTTGCCGGCCGCTCAGGCCATCAAACCCGCAGCGGCCATGCTGCCGGCGCCCACCGTGGCCGAACCGCTGTGTGCGAAGCACAGCACGTCCAGGCCGCGCGGGGCCATCAGGCGCGCCACCCCGTCGCCCAGCAACATGCCCTGAGGCACACGTGCATGGGCAACGACGGCGCCCTCCGCCAGCTTCTGCCCTGTCTTGCCGAAGTACACCAGCGGCTGGCGAAGTCCCCGGCGGGCGGAGTCCACCGAGGCCACCCAGCCCACCGTCGGGCGCGGCGTGACGCCGGGCTCATCACCGAACTCCGAGGCAAAGCGCAGATGCGCCGAGCCGCCGTCCGGCACGATCACCAAGCTGTAACCCTGCGCCGGCGCATGCGCGCTGATCGCGGCCATGCGCTCCAAGTCGTAGTACTGCACCGACGTCAGGCCCCGTGCGGGCAACTCGGTCACGAAGACCTGCCGCTCCGTGCTCGCGCACACCTTGGCGTCCTTCATGTGGGGCGCGGTACCGCCAATCCAGGCGCCGATCGGCAGCTGGTCCAGCGCCTCCTCCACACCCGTGATCGCGAGCGCCCGGCCTGTACGGATCAGGCGCACGACAGCATCGATGGTCATCAGTTGGTTCACAGTGATGTTCCCGTCGGCAGGCCGGCCCCACGCTCGACACCCGCGGCACCCGCGACACGCGGCGTCGCTGGAATCGAGGGGCGGCGAAAGGCTCGACACACCATGATGTTCAAAAATTCAAATTTACCTTTTGTGTCGTTATATTTGATTTATTTGATACAAATCATCTGCACAGAAGTGACGAATTTCACGGCTTGAGTCCCGCCGGGCTGGCCCCGCTGCGCGCCCGTACGATGGCCGGCCGACCGCCATGAACTTGCCATGACCGACATCGCACCCCATTCGCCCATCGTCTGCCTGCACTCCAGCGGCGCCAGCGGCCGGCAATGGCGCCGGCTCATCGCCGACGCCACCGCCCAGGGCCTGAGCGGCCCCTGGCATGCGCCGGACTTCATGGGCCACGGCGGGCGGGCTGGCTGGCCCGACGGCGCGCCAGGCGACCTGCGCACCGAAGCCCAGGCCGTGCTGGCCGCGCTGGACCTGCCGCCCGATCAGCCCCTGCACCTCGTGGGCCACAGCTATGGCGGCGCCACCGCGCTGCAAATGGCCCTGCTGCTACCGCAGCGCGTGCGCTCGCTGACGCTGTACGAGCCGGTCGCCTTCGGCATGCTGGATGAGGGTGAACCGGCCCTGCACGAAGCCCGGCAGGTGGCGCAGACGGTGGAGGCTGACTTGGATCGCGGCGACCTGGACGCCGCCGCCCGCGGCTTCGTCGGCTACTGGCAGGGCCGCGACATCTGGCCTGAGCTGGATGCCGCCCAGCGCGCCCGCCTCGCCGAGCCCATGCCAACCATCCGCCGCCACTTCGAAGGCCTGTACGCCGCGCGCTGGCGCGACGACGAGCTCGCCCGCCTGCAGATGCCCGTGCAGCTGATCTGCGGCGGCGCCACGCGCGACAGCGCCCGCGCCGTGGCGCAAACGCTGGCCCGCCGCCTACCCCGGGCGCAGCTTGCCTGGCTGGACGACGGCGCCCACCTCGCGCCACTCAGCGAGCCAGAGCGCGTGAACCCGCTGATCCTCGCCCACCTGCGCGCGGTACAGGCCATGTCAAGCGACCACTGAATCAGCGCGACGCGGCCTTTGCAGGCACCAACGACAGCGCGAAAGCCAACTCCCCTCGGCTGGCCACGTCACGGGCGAACTGCGTCGTGCGTTGCATCGCCGCGCAGTCCATGCCGACGGCAGCGATCGTCAGGTCGCCGAGCCGCTCTCGCGCGGCCTTGATCGTGGCGGCGTCCAGCGCCTGCTGATCGCGCGGCACGCCCACGCGATCCGCCAGCGTCTGCGCCACCGACGCCTCCAGCAGATCTGTCGCGCCCGCCAGCGCCTGGCGGGCGAACGCGCGGCAGTGCGCCAGGCGCGTGGCGTCCGCGAGCGCATCCCCCTTGCAAACGCGTAGCGGAAAAGCCATGTCAAAGCCGGTCATCGCCAAGTCCATCGAGAGCACGGCCATCAGCGCATGCCCCACCCCGCCCAGGTCCGGCACCGCGTCCGCCACGGCCACCACCTCGGCCGCCAGCAGCCCGCGCACACGCGAAAAGCGCGGGCGCGCCGCCGCCTCGGCCAAGGCCGCATCGACACCGGCAGCATCCTTGCGTTGGCGGGCAGCATCCATCAAGCGCAGCCACGGCCGAGCGTCCGACGGATCCAACGCAGCCCAACGCTGCGGCGTCAGGCGCGCACAGTTCGCCGTGTCGCCACCAGGGCCGCCGCAGGCCATCAACGCCATCTGGTACGCCTGTGCATCGCGGCTGCGCTCAGCCAGAAGCGCGGCACCGTCCCGGTCTTGCATCAGCAGTCGCGCCGCGACCTGCTGGCGATCGTTGCCCGCCGCCAACCGGGCAGCGATCTTGGCCAGCGCCTGCTTGCCCACTTGCGCCATCTCCTGATTCAGACGCTCGGCCTGAACTTCCCCCCATGCCGGCTCTGCCCTCCAGCGCCGCAACTCAGCAGCCGGAACGTGCCCCACGCCACACACCTGTAGGCCGTCTTGCGGAATCTCCAGGTCATCGCCCGACGGCGCGGCGCCAGCCTGGGCCCCGCTGCCTACCGGACTGACGGGCAGCGGCGCAGCCGCAGCAGCATGCCGGCCCTCGTGAGGCCCAACAGCAGCAACCGCAGCGCCGTCTGCGGCGGTTGCCGCCGGCACCGTCACGGCGGCCTCCCACCACTGCGCCCCCGCCAGCCCCAGCCCCCCGGCCAGCATCAGCAGGCCTAGCCAACGACGGTGGCGCCCCGTCATGCAGCCAGGCGGTCACCAGCAGCGCGCGCCACCGCCGCAAGCCAGGCGCGTTGCATCAGCGCCCCTGCCCCGCCAGCGCCTCCCGCACCGCCGCCACCTGCCGGCGCGACACGGCCAGCCATTCGTCCACATGCACGATGCGCACCGCCCAGCTGTCGGCGCCATCGGCAGCGTCGCCGCCGTCCAGCTCGCCGAAGCTGGTGGGCGCATGCCGCTCCAGCTCGCGCACGGCCCAGCGGGCCACCAACGCATTGCGGTGCACGCGCAGAAAGCGGTCGCCGTGGCGCTGCTCCAGGTCGGACAGCGCGCCGTCCATCACATGGCTCTCGCTGGCGGTGCGCAGCGTCAGGTACTTCAGCTCGGCCTTGAAGTACAGCACCTCCGACAGCGGCACGCGCTTGAGCCGCCCGCGGTCGGTGATGGTGATGAAGTCGGCGTCGGGCGCAGCCGGCGCATCGGCGGGCTGGCGCGCCTGCACGGCAGCCCGTTCGGTCATGCGCTGCCACACGCGGGCCAGCGCCGCCTGCAGGCGTTCGCGGCGCACGGGCTTGGTGAGGTAGTCCACCGCGTCCAGCTCGAAGGCACGCAGCGCGTGCATCGCATGCGCGGTGACGAACACGACCATCGGCACCGGCTGGCCGGCGGCCGCGCGCCCGGCCAGGCTGTCGGCGAACTGCAACCCGTCCGCGCCGGGCATCTGAACGTCCAGCAGCAGCAGATCGCAGCCATGCTCGCGCAGCCAGGCGGTGGCCTGGGACGCGGTGGCGGCCTCGGCCACCACCTCGCAGCGGGGTTCGGTAATGGCCTCCACCAAGCCACGCAGCCGCAGCCGCGCCAGGGGTTCGTCATCGACGATGAGGACTCGCAGGGCGGTCATAACGGCAGAACGATGCGCAAGGAGAAGCGAGTGTCGGTGGATTCCAGGTCGAAGGCGGCCGCCACGTCATGCATCAGCCGCAGCCGCTGGCGCACATTGCGCAATGCCAGGCCGTGGCCAGCGGTGCGGGCCGGCGCGCCGACGCTGTTGACGATGCAGATCTCCACCTCGCCGCCGCGCCGCTGCGTCGTCACCGTCAGCTCGCCGCCCTCGTCGTTGGGCTCCACGCCGTGACGCACCGCGTTCTCCACCAGCGGCTGCAGCAGCAGGGGCGGCAGCCTCGCGCTGCCGGCAGCCGGGTCCAGCTGCCAGGTCACGCGCAGCCGCGATCCGAAGCGGATCTGCTCGATGGCCAGGTAGCGCCGCGCCAGCTCCACCTCCTCGGCCAGCGTGACCGAGGCGCTGGAGTCCGCCAGCGCGACGCGGAACAGCTCGGCCAGGTCTTCCAGCACCCCCTCGGCGCGTGCCGGGTCCACCTGCACCAGCGCGATGGCGCTGTTCAGCGTGTTGAACAGAAAGTGCGGGCGGATGCGCGACTGCAGCTCCACCAGCTGGGCCAGCGCATCGGCCGGGCGCTGGCTGTGCTCACGCAGCTTGAGCCAGGCCAGCAGCACGGCCGCGCCACTGGCGCCCGACGCAGCGATGCTGCCCCAGCGCCAGGCCGACGCCGGCTCCTCGCTGGCCAGGTTGTAGAGCGCAAAACCCATCGCCGCGCCCATGGCGCCCAGCGCCATCAAGGCAAGCCACTGCACCGGCTCGGGCAGGCGCGGCCACAGCCGCCGGGCGGCGCACACGGCCAGCAGCCAGAACAGCACGGCGAACATGGTCACCACCGTGCCGCCCGCCGTCATCGACAGCCACTGGCTGGCGTCACGCGCCACCAGCGCCATGCCCAGCGCCAGCAGCAGCTGCACGCCCAGCACGGCGCGCAGCACCAGGCCCACGTGGCAGACGTCGAAGGCACGCGTCGGGTCCAGCAGCGGCGCACGGGACAGCTGGGGCAGTTCGGTCGCGGCAAAGCCCAGCCACTGGCTGACCTGCAGGGAGTCGTGCCAGACGCTGGCAGGCGGCTCGCGACGACGCTTGAAGAGAGACGAAAGCATGGCGGAGGCGGCGTTCGATAATGCCGGGCTGCGCGCGATTGTGCGCGCAGCCCCAACGCTGTTCGCCCCATGTCTGACAACCAACTCGCCAACAAGTCCCAAGCCTGGTCCGCCCTGTTTTCCGAACCTATGAGCGACCTGGTGAAGCGCTACACGGCCAGCGTGGGCTTCGACAAGCGCCTGTGGCGCGCCGACATCGCCGGCAGCCTGGCGCACGCGGAGATGCTGGCGGCGCAGGGCATCCTGAGCGCCGAGGACCATGCCGCCATCCAGCGCGGCCTGGGCGAGATCGCCGCCGAGATCGAGGCCGGCCAGTTCGACTGGAAGCTGGACCTGGAGGACGTGCACCTCAACATCGAGGCGCGCCTGACGGAGCGCGTGGGCATTGCTGGCAAGCGGCTGCACACCGGCCGCAGCCGCAACGACCAGGTCGCCACCGATGTGCGGCTGTGGCTGCGCGGCGAGATCGACGACATCACCGGCCTGCTGACGCAGCTGCAGCGCGTGCTGGTGGACAAGGCCGAGCAGTACGCCGACACCATCCTGCCCGGCTTCACGCACCTGCAGGTGGCGCAGCCGGTCGCCTTCGGCCACCACCTGCTGGCCTACGTGGAGATGTTCGCCCGCGACGCCGAGCGCATGCTCGACACCCGCCGCCGCGTGAACCGCCTGCCGCTGGGCGCCGCCGCGCTGGCCGGCACCAGCTACCCGCTGGACCGGGAGCGCGTGGCCCGCACGCTGGGCATGGAAGGCGTGTGCCAGAACAGCCTGGATGCGGTCAGCGACCGCGACTTCGCGATCGAGTTCTCGGCCGCCGCGTCACTGGTGATGATCCACATCTCGCGGCTGTCCGAGGAGCTGATCCTGTGGATGAGCCAGAACTTCGGCTTCATCGCGCTGCCCGATGCGTTCTGCACCGGGTCAAGCATCATGCCGCAGAAGAAGAACCCCGACGTGCCCGAGCTGGCGCGCGGCAAGACCGGCCGCGTGGTGGGCCACCTCATCGGCCTGGTCACGCTGATGAAGGGCCAGCCGCTGGCCTACAACAAGGACAACCAGGAAGACAAGGAACCGCTGTTCGACACGGTGGACACCTTGAAGGACACGCTGCGCATCTTTGCCGACATGCTGGCCGGCCTGACCGCCAAGCCCGAGGCGATGCGCGCCGCGGCGCTGAAGGGCCACGCCACGGCCACCGACCTGGCCGACTACCTCGTCAAGAAGGGCGTGGCCTTCCGCGACGCGCACGAAGTCGTCGCCCACGCCGTGAAGACGGCCACCGCCCAGGGCGTGGACCTGGCCGCGCTGTCGCTGGACGCGCTGAAGGCCTTCGACGCCCGCATCGAGGCCGATGTGTTCGATGTGCTGTCGCTGGAAGGCTCGCTGAACGCCCGCAACGTGCTGGGCGGCACGGCACCGGCGCAGGTGCGCGCCCAGGTGGCCCGACATCGCGCACGGCTGGCTTGAGCTGGCTCAACGCCGCCACGACAACGCCTGACTAGCATTCCCGCATGACCACCCTTGCCTGGACCGACAACCTCGTCCTGAACCAGCCCCAGCTGGACACCACCCACCAGGAGTTCATCGAGCTGCTGAACGTCTTCGGCGCCGCGCTGGATGCGGGCGAGGACGCCCTGCCCGCCTACCACGCGCTGCTGGCCCACACCCAGGCCCACTTCGCGATGGAGGAGGACTGGATGGCGCGCTGCGGCTTCGAGCCGCAGAACTGCCACAGCAGCCAGCACGCGATGGTGCTGAACGTGATGCGCGAGGCGCTGCGCTACGCGAACGAGCTGAACGACCGTGAGCCGCTGTCCATCCTGCGCACGGAGCTGGCGGGCTGGTTCCCGCAGCATGCCGAGATGATGGATGCGGCGCTGGTGTTCACGATGGAGCAGCGTGGCTTCGACCCAGCCACGGGCGAGTGCCGTGAGGCGGTCACAGCCGAAGCCGGTGCCTCGGGCTGTGGCAGTAGCAGCTGCGGGCACTGACGCCCCTGCGCGCATGAACAAAGGGCCGCTGACGCGGCCCTTTGTTCATTTCTTCAGGTACTCGAAGAACGCTTGCGAGTTGCTCTCGCGGCTCAGGAAGGCCTTGACCAGCTCGGGCGCTGGCTTCTGCGCGCCCTGCCCCAACACCTCGTCGCGGTAGCGGCGGCCCACGTCGGCGCCGAGCTTGTCGGCAGCAAATGCGGTGCGCAGATCCATCGCCACCACCAAGCTCCACAGGTAGCCGTAATAGCCCGCGCCATAGCCGCCGGCAATGTGGGCGAAGCCGGCTGGGAACTGGGTGCCGGGGACATAGCCAAGCGGCGTCGCGCCTTCCATCTTGGCCCACAGCGACAGCGGCTCGGGCTTGGGCGCTTGGTGCAGCGTCAGGTCGTAGCTGGCGTACAGGTGCTGTCGGCCGAACTGCCCGCCCTTGCCGTGGTGCTTGGAAGCCTGGGCCTGAGCCACCAGCGCATCGGGCACGGGCTTGCAGGTCGGGCAGACGTCCTGCATGAGCTTCAGCACGTCCTTGTCGTAGACCCAGTCTTCCAGCATCTGCGACGGCGCCTCGACGAAGTCGTGCATGACGGCCGTGCCGGCGGTTGCGGCGTAGCGCGTCTTGGACAGGTTCACGTGCACCGCGTGGCCCAGCTCGTGCAGCAGCGTTTCCACCTCGTCCAGCGTCAGGCCCTCGCGGTCGAAATTGACCACCAGAGCCGCCGCCGGCGTGCGGCCGGCGCGCGTGGCGCTGCCGCGCAGCGGCCACACGGCGGCGTGGTTGTACTTGCCCTCGCGCGGGTACAGGTCCACATACATCTGCGCGATGGGCTGGCCCGACACTGCGTCGCTGACGACGTAGGTCTGTGCCTCGTCGTGCCACAGCTTGTTCTCGATGCGCGTGTACTTCACGCCCATCAGCTTCTCGATGATGCGCATCGAGAACGCCAGGCTGGCCTGCGGCGGGAAGTAGGCGCGGAAGGCGTTCTGGTCGACGCTGAACTTCTGCAGCTTTACGCGCTCGCTGTAGAACGTGGCGTCCCAGCGCTCGACCTGCGTCTGCGCCAGCGGCGTACCCAGATGCTGGGCCTTGGCGGCGCGCAACTCCTGCAGCTCGGTCTTCTCGCGCGCGTTGACGGCGCCGGTCACCGAGTCGAGGAACTTCGTGGCCGTCGCGCCGTCCTTGGCCATGCGGCGGCGCAGGTTGAAATCCACGTAGTTGTCGAAGCCGAACAGCTTGGCGTACTCGCCGCGCAGCGTGACGATCTGGGCCAGCAGCGCAAGGTTGGGCTCACCGCCCTCGTTGGTCTTGGCCAGCCACATGCGCTGGCGCGCGTCGCCACTCTCGGCCTGGCGCATGACGGGCACGTAGCTGGGGTAGTCCACGCCCAGCAGGATGCGGCCCTGGTCGTCGCGCTTGGCCTTCTCCCACACGCTGGCGGGCACGCCTTTCAGCTCGGCCTCGGTGAAGGCGACGCGGGTACCTGCATCACGGATGTTTTTGTTGAACTGCTGATCCAGCTCGATCAGCTTGTCCAGGATCTGCTTGGCCCGGGCGCGCTTCGGGCCCGGCAGCGCCACGCCGCTGTCCTCGAATTGGCCCGACGCCAGGCGCACGAACTCTGCGTCGATGCCGTCCTGCTTCGGCGCCTTCTGCAGCGCGCGGTAGAGCTTCTCGTTCTGGCCCAGGCTGGAGCCGAAATCGGCCCAGCGCAGTGAACAGGCCTGGGCCGCGTCGCGAATAGCCTTGTCCGGGTGGACGTTCAGCACGAAGTCGTTGGGGTACTGATGGTCTTCCAGGTAGACAGTCAGGTCGTCCAGCGCGGCCAGCCAGCCGGCGTCCACCTTGCGCCGCTCCAGTGCAGCCACACGTTGCTTCGCGCCCTTCAGGCCCGCATCGCAGCGGGACTTCACGTCGGCGGTCGACGCGAACGTGGGGAAATTCGGGGCGGGCAGCTTGGGTTGCGCCTGCGCAGCAACGCACAGCAGCGCCGCCAGGGTCATCAGCACGGGTTTCATGGCCTCTCCTTGTGGGAAGGCCGCGATTCTGACGCCGTTGCCAGGCCCGGCCGTCGATCACACCGGGTTGTGGCGCGCCGCCTGCGAGCTGACCTCGATGTTGGCCACATGGCTGATCAGCAGCCCCGCCGGGCCGGGCACGGCGAGGATGGACATGCGGTTGTGCGACGTCGGGCGTGGCTCGCCGGAGGGCGTCTTGTACGCCCCCAGCAGCCAGCGCACGACCAGCAGCCGAAGCCCGCCCGGCAGGGGCTTTACATGCTCGACAGCCTCCAGCTTCAACGGCACGCCGCGGAACATGACATCGAAGAAGACCGCATGCGCCTTCTTCACATCGGCATGGCCCTGCCAGTGCATGCCCACAACATTGACCCAGTGGATATCCGGCGTGGCCACGGCGAACATAGCGTCCATGTCGGATGCGTTCCAGGTGTCCTCCATCACGCGCAGCAGCGCGGCGACATCGGGTTCGAGGAAGGGCTGGGCAAGGCTGGGCATGGTCGGGGTTCCGATCAGGGGCAGGGTCGCGACGCTCAACGCCTGTGTCAACCAGCGGCGGCGAGGGGGAGCGGGTGAGTGGGGCAGCGGACGCATGACACCACTCTAGGCGCCTCGCCACAGCCGCGATTGGACGGATCGGACACGGCGCTGCCCAGGCCTCAGCCCCGGCCCAGGTCCGGCCACGCGGCCAGGAAGGCACCGGGCGACTGCCCCGTGAAGGCGCGGCAGTCCCGGATGCAATGAGACTGATCGAAGTAGCCCGCCACCAGCGCCAGCTCGGTCAGCGAGGCCTGCGGCGCCTGCGCATGCGCGTCTATCAGCCCCTGGAAGCGCAGCAGCCGGCCATGGAGCGCGGGCGCAAGGCCCGTGCGCTCGACAAAGCGGCGGTGCAGGTGGCGCTCACTCCAGCCCAGGCGGCGGGCCCATGGCGCGACGGCCGCATCGCCCGCGCGCCACGCGCAGGCAGCCGCGTCCAGCGCGTCGGCGGGCCGGACCGACGGCAGGCGCTCGGCCAGCCAGCGGCAGGCGATGTCCACGCGGGCGTCGAACGTGGGCGCCCGTGCGAGGTCGTCGCGCAGCCGGCGGACCGTCGGGCCGAGCAGGTCCGCGGCAGGCGCGGCCTGATCGGCCAGACCGCGCAGCGGCAGTCCGAACAGCCGGTGCAGGCCGGTGGGTTCGAAATGCACGGTGAAGGTGTCCACGTCGCCGACCATCTGCAACTGTTTGCCGGGCCGCGTATGCGGTGCAACCAGCGCGATGTCGGGCGCGGCGCGCAGCTCACCGCCGCCCTCGCCGACATGCACGGGCTCGCCGAGATAGAACTCGATGAAACGGTCGATGCGTGCCGGCAGCCCGAAGACCGGCACATGCCGGTGCGCGTCGGCACAGCGGCGCTGCGAGAAGCGTGCGACCACGCCAGCCAGCACGGGCGGCGGCGCGGCCTGGCAGTAGCTCAGCATCGCGGGCAGCCCGGGTCGGCCGGCATCGCGCGCCGCGTCAGCGGCCCAACAGCTCCCTGACCTGCGCCAGCGCGCCGGGGTCGTCCAGCGTCGTCAGGTCGCCCGGATCACGCCCCTCGGCCACGGCCTGCAGCGCGCGGCGCAGCAGCTTGCCAGAGCGCGTCTTGGGCAGCACGCTCACGAAGTGCACCCGCGCCGGCCGCGCCACGGCACCCAACTGGCAGTCCACATGCTTGAGCACCTCGGCCTCCAGCGCCGGGCTCGACTGGGCCGGGTCCCGCAGCACGACGAAGGCCAGCGCCACCTGGCCCTTGAGCTGGTCGGCCACGCCCACCACCGCCACCTCGGCGATGGCGCCATGGCTGGAGATGCACTCCTCGATCTCGCGCGTGCCCAGGCGGTGGCCGGCCACGTTGATGACGTCGTCGGTGCGGCCCAGGATGAAGGTGTAGCCGTCCTCGTCGCGCAGGCCCCAGTCGAAGGTGGAGTACACCTGTTTGCCAGGCACGCTGCTCCAGTAGGTGCGCACGAAACGCTCGTCGTCGCCCCACACGGTCTGCAGGCAACCCGGCGGCAACGGGTGCGCGATGGTCAGCACGCCCTTCTGGTTCGCCTCGGTCAGCGGCTCGCCGGTCTGCTCGTCCAGCAACTGCACGTCGTAGCCATACATGGGCACGCCGGGCGAGCCGAAGCGCGTAGGCACTGGCGCCACGCCCGGGATGTGGTGGGCCACGGTCAGCAGCGGCCAGCCGGTCTCGGTCTGCCAGTAGTTGTCGATGATGGGCACGCTTAAGCCCTCGGCGATCCAGCGGCCTGTCGGCTCGTCCAGCGGCTCGCCGGCCAGGAACAGCGCGCGCAAGGACGACAGGTCATGGCGCTTGAGCAGCGCCGGGTCGTGCTTCTTGAGCACGCGCACGGCCGTCGGCGCGCTGAACATGACCGTGACCTTGTACTTCTCGACCAGGCTCCACCAGATCGCAGCGTCCGGGTTGATGGGCAGGCCTTCGTACATCAGCGTGGCCATGCCGGCGATCAGCGGGCCGTAGACGATGTAGCTGTGCCCCACCACCCAGCCGATGTCGCTGGTAGAGAAGTAGGTCTCGCCGGCCTTGCCGCCGAAGATGTAGTCCATGCTTGTGGCCAGCGCCACGGCGTAGCCACCGACGTCGCGTTGCACGCCCTTGGGTTTGCCGGTCGTACCGCTGGTGTAGAGCGTATAGCTGATGCGGTTGGACTCCAGCCAGACCACCGGCACCTGGGCACCGGCATGCTGGGCGCGCAGCGCGGCGTAGTCCAGGTCGCGGCCCGCGACGGGCGTGAACGCGGCCAGGCCGCGGTCCACCATCAACACGCGCTCGGGCTTGTGCGCGGCCAGCGTGATGGCCTCGTCCAGCAAGGGCTTGTAGGGCACGACCTTGCCGCCACGACTGCCGGCGTCCGCACTGACGATGAGCTTCGGTGCGGCGTCGTCGATGCGGCTGGCCAGGCTGACCGATGCGAAACCGCCGAACACGACCGAGTGAATGGCGCCGATGCGCGCACAGGCCAGCATCGCGAACGCGGCCTCGGGGATCATGGGCATGTAGATCAGCACGCGGTCACCCTCGCCCACGCCCTGCGCTTGCAGCATGGCGGCCATGGTCTGCACCTCGTCGTGCAGTTGCGCAAAGCTGTAGACGATCTCCCGGCCCACCTCGGTGGACACCCAGATCAGCGCCGCATCATCCGGCCTGGCCGCCGCATGACGGTCCACCGCGTTGTGGCAGAGGTTGGTGGTGCCGCCGACGAACCAGCGCGCAAACGGCGGCCGGCTGGTGTCGCAGACCTGCTGCGGCGGGGTCTGCCAGTCGATGCGCTTGGCCTGCTCGGCCCAGAAAGCATCGCGGTCGTCCAGGGAGTGGCGGTGGAAGTCGGCGTAGGTCTTCATGCCGATCAGTGTGGGCTTGCACCACTGACGTCAGTCTGACCCCGTGGCGCCCGTGACAAAATCCAGGGTTTCCACCGACGTCGCCGCTGGCGAAGCCGGGGTTTGCCCTGAAAATCCGACGCTTTACGTCCGCGTCGGTTGACGCTGGCAGCCGCCCCGGCCTACCCTGCGCGCCGCCTTCACACTACTGCTACCCGGCCCTCGCGGCCCGTCCCGTTCTCCCGTCCTGCATGCGTCTGGCTCCCCTCGCCCTGATGAACCGTGTTGCTGCCGCTGGCCTGCTGGCCTGGGGCTGCGCCGCGCATGCGCAAGGCGTGGCCCAGGCCTCGGCCCTGCCGCCGGCACCGCCCCCGGGCACGATGACCGGCGCCTACGGACAGAGCCTGCAGCAGCAGGCCGCAGTGGACAAGGCCGCCGCGACAAAGCCTGCCCCCGCGGCCACGCCGGGTGACGCCGTCAGCCGCTTCCTCAGCGAGCGCGGCCTGCTGAGCACACCGACCGGCGAGCCCAATGCACCGGCCCGGCTGCTGGAAAGCGTGCGCGACACGGCCTCGGACCTGGTGCTGTCGGCCATGAACTTCCTGGGCGTGCGTTACACGCGCGGCGGGAACTCGGTGGAAAACGGCTTCGACTGCAGCGGTTTCACACGCCATATCTTCGAGATGAGCGTGGGCCTGGTGCTACCGCGCCGCGCCGACGAGCAGGCCAAGATGGGCAGCCTCTCCCCCATCCGCAAGGACGAACTGAAGCCGGGCGATCTGGTGTTCTTCAACACCATGCGCGCCACCTTCAGCCACGTGGGCATCTATGTCGGCGAAGGCAAGTTCATCCACGCCCCGCGCACCGGCAGCGCCGTGCGCGTGGAGGACATGCGCGACTCCTACTGGGCCAAGCGCTTCACCGGCGCACGCCGCGCCGACCTGAAGGCGGCGGCCGAAGGTCCGGCCGCGCGCTGACGCCCGCCGCGCAGGTCTCAGCCTGCGTGCCGCTTGGCCACCAGCGTCAGGATTTCGTAGCTCGCGCACAGCTCGCCACGCTGATTGGTCACGGCCACGTCCCAGCCGATCACGCCCTGTGGAACGTAACCGGGCTGGTCCTCACGCGGCGGGCGGTCGACCTTGCGCTTAGCGGTGAGCCGGGCCTGGATGGTGTCGCCGATCGCCACCGGCGTGACAAAGCGCAGGTTCTCCAGCCCGTAGTTGGCCAGCACCGGGCCCGGGGCCGGGCTCACGAACAGACCTGCAGCGGCCGACAGCACGAAGTAGCCGTGCGCGATGCGCTGGCCGAAAGGCGAAGCCTTGGCCGCGACCTCATCGAAGTGCATATAGAAGTAGTCGCCCGACAGCCCCCCGAAAGCCACGATGTCAGCCTCACCGACCGTGCGGCGGTGCGTCACCAGGCTCATGCCGACCTCGACGTCCTCGAAGTAGCGCCGGAACGGGTGCACCTCGCCCTCGGTGACGGCGCCGCCCCGCTGGTACTCGCCGGTCATCGCCGAGATCATCGTTGGGGAGCCCTGCACGGCGCAGCGCTGCAGATAGTGCTTCACAGCGCGCAGGCCGCCCAGTTCTTCGCCGCCGCCCGCACGCCCCGGTCCGCCGTGCTTGAGCTTGGGCAGCGGCGAGCCGTGGCCGGTGCTTTCCAGCGCGGCCTCGCGGTCCAGCACCAGCATGCGGCCATGCCAGGCGGCAAAGGTCGGCACCGCCTGCGCGGCCAGCGCGGGCGTCTTGGTGCAGACGGTACCCACCAGGCTGCCGCGCCCCAGCGTTGCCAGGTGCAGCGCCTCCTCGAAATCGCCATAGGGCAGCAGCGTCGTCACCGGGCCGAAGGCTTCGAGATGATGGGCGTCGCTGGCGACCGAATCGCGGGCCAGCAGCAGCGTGGGCGCGAAGAACGCGCCGTCACCCACGCCCTCGCCCTTGGGCGCAAAGCCGTCACGCGCGCTCAGCAGCAGCTCGCAGTTCTGCGCCAGCTGCGCCACGCGCTCGGCCACGTCGGCTTGCTGGGCCTTGCTGGCCAGTGCGCCCATGCGCACGCCGTCCACGGCCGGGTCGCCGACGACCGTCTTGGCCAGCCGCGCCTTCAGCGCCGTGGCCACCGCATCCACCAGCGGGCGCGGCACCAACGTGCGGCGGATGGCCGTGCACTTCTGGCCGGCCTTGGCCGTCATCTCGCGGGCCACCTCCTTGATGAAGAGGTCGAACTCGGGGTCGTCCGGCGTCACGTCAGGCGCGAGGATGGCGCAGTTCAGGCTGTCGGCCTCGGCATTGAACGGGATGCTCTTCTTCAGCAGGTTGGGGTGCGCCTTCAGCATCAGCGCCGTATCGGCGCTGCCGGTGAAGGTCACAACGTCGGCCTCGTCCAGCCGTTCAAACAGGTCGCCCGTGCCGCCGATGACGAGCTGCAGTGCGCCGGCGGGCACCAGGCCCGACTCGACGATGAGCCGCACGCAGGCCTCGGCCACATAACTCGTCGCCGTGGCGGGCTTAACCAGGCAGGGCATGCCCGCTAGGAAGCTGGGCGCGAACTTTTCCAACATGCCCCACATGGGGAAATTGAAGGCGTTGATGTGCAGCGCCACGCCGCGCTTTGGCACCAGCACATGGCTGCCGATGAAGTGGTTGTTTGCGCCCAGCCGCATGGCAGGCCCCTCGTGCAGCACGTTGCTGCTGGGCAGGTCCTTGCCGCCGATGGAGGCGTAGGCGAACAAGGTGCCGATGCCGCCCTCTATGTCGATCCACGAGTCGCTGCGCGTGGCGCCCGTGTGGGCACTGATCGCGTAGAGGACTTCCTTGCGCTCCAGCAGGTAAGCCGCCAGCGCCTTCAGCACGCGGGCACGATCCTGGAAATGCGCGCGCAGCAAGACGGGCAAGGCGGTGCCACGCGCGAAGGACATCGCCTCGGCGAAGTCCAGCCTTTCCTCGTGGGTGTGGGCGACGACGCGACCGTTGATCGCGCTGGTGAGCGCCTTGGCCGCACGCTCGCCAACCCAACGGCCGGCGATGTAACTCTGGAGGGTGGGAACTGCCATCTCTTGGTCCTCAAGGCCGCATGGGTCGGCGGCCTGGTCGAAAAAAGACGGCCCCGCAAGGCCGTCCTCCGCATGCGCCGCGGTCGCGGCTTACTTGATGAGCTTCCAGGTGCCCTTGTCGATCTGCACCATCACGCGGGCGCGCTGGTCCAGGCCGAGGTGGTCGGACGGCGACATGTTGAACACGCCATGCGCGCCGGCCACGTTCTTGACGTTCTCCAGCGCATCGCGCAGTGCCGCACGGAAGGCGGGCGTGCCGGGCTGGGCCTTCTTAAGCGCCTCGGGCGCAGCGGCCGCCAGCAGCAGGCCGGCGTCCCAGGCGTGGCCGCCAAAGGTGGACACGCTGCCCTTGCCGTGGGCCGCCTCGTACTTGGCGATGTAGGCCTCGGCGCTCTTCTTCACCGGGTGATCGGCCGGCAGCTGCGACGCGACCAGCACCGGACCGGCCGGCAGCAGTGTGCCTTCCACGTCCTTGCCGCCCACGCGCAGGAAGTCGTTGTTGGCGACGCCGTGAGTCTGGTAGATCTTGCCGGCATAGCCGCGCTCCTTGAGCGCCTTCTGCGGAAGCGCGGCAGGCGTGCCGGAGCCGGCGATCAGGATGGCCTCGGGCCGGGCGGCCACCAGCTTGAGCACTTGGCCGGTGACGGAGGTGTCGGTGCGGTTGTAGCGCTCGCTCGCGACGATGTTGAGTTTCTTGGCGGCGGCGATCTTGTTGAACTCGCCCCACCAGCCTTCACCGTAGGCGTCGGCAAAGCCGATGAAGCCGGCCGTCTTGACGCCGTTGTCCACCATGTGGGTCACGATGGCCAGCGCCATCATGATGTCGTTCTGCGGCGTCTTGAACACCCAGCGCTTCTTGGCGTCGATGGGCTCCACGATGCGGGCCGAGGCGGCCATGGAGATCATGGGCGTGCCGCTCTCGGCCACCGCATCGATCATGGCCAGCGAGTTGGGCGTGACCGTGGAGCCGATGATGAGGTCCACCTTGTTGTCGGTGATGAACTTGCGCGTGTTGGCCACGGCAGTGGTCGTGTCGGACGCGTCGTCCAGCACGATGTAGTTCACCTTCTGGCCGCCCAGCGTCGTCGGCATCAGCGCGATGGTGTTCTTCTCCGGGATGCCCAGCGACGCGGCCGGGCCGGTGGCCGACACCGTCACGCCGATGTTGATGTCCGCGTGGGCGGCCAGGCTGAGCGTTGCGGCCAAGGCCAGGGCAAGTTGCTTGAAGCGCTTCATGGGTCTCGTCTCCTCGGGGTTATGGGGTCAAGGCGGACTGGCGCAGCTGCACCGCGCCCAGCCCGCCAAAGAACAGGTCACCAACCAACGCTGCCAGCGCCTCGTGCGACAAGTCGCCGTCGGGCCGAAGCCAGGTGAAGGTCCAGTTGATCATGCCAAACAGCAGCATGGTCAGGGGCTTGTCCAGCCGAGCGCCGCGCAGCTCGGGGCGCACCTGGCACAGCGCCGCCGCAAATTCGGCGACGACGCGGCGCTCCACGTCGAGCAGGCGCTCGCGCTCGGCCTCGGCCAGGAAGCGGATCTCGCTGGTCAGCACACGGTGCTGGGCCTGTGCGCCGGCATACACGCGCGTAAAGCGCTCGATCATCAGACGCAGCTGCTCGGCCGGCGACAGCTGCTGCGCCTTGACCTCCTGCACCAGGGCCAGCAGCAGGTGCACATGGCTGTCGCAGATCTGCGCCAGCAGCGCCTGCTTGTCCTGGAAGTAGTGATACAGCGTCGGCTTGGCCACGCCGCAGGCTTCTGCGACCTGGTTCATGGACGTGGCGCTGAAGCCCTGCTCGGCAAACAGCCGGGCAGCGGCGGCGAGGATGTCGTCGCGCTGAGCTTCGAAAGTGGGGGCTCTTTTTCTCGGCATGTCAGTGGTTCATTGCGGGCCAAGCGCCGGGCCGCTCCCAAGCCGGACCGCGCCGGCGATGTGCTTGCGACTCAAGACCGCAAGCATCGCCGTCCCCTCGGGGGACCGGCCAAGGGAATCCTGGGACAAGGGGCTTCATTCTTTCAGCGCTCGTCGAACGAAATCACCACCTGCTCGGTGAGGGGGTGGGCCTGGCAGCTGAGGATGAACCCCGCTGCCACCTCATCCTTGTCCAGCGCGAAGTTGCGGTCCATGCGCACCTGGCCCTGCATCAGCTTGCAGCGGCAGGTGGAGCACACGCCGCTCTTGCACGAGAACGGCACGTCCATGCCTTCGCGGGCCGCGGCATCCAGCAGACTCGGGTCACCCGCCCGGAAGGCGATCTCGCGGGCGATGCCGTCACGGATGACGGTCACCCGGGCCTCGGCAGCGTCGCCGGGCCGCGTCTCGTGCGGCGCGGGCTGGCCACTGACCGACTGCGGCGTGCCGAAGCGCTCGACATGGATGCGCTCGGCCGGCACGCCGTGGCCCCGCAGGGCCGCCTCGGCCTGCTCGTTCATCTCGAAAGGTCCGCAGACGAAAACCGCGTCCACGCTGGCCGCTGGCACCGGGCCGGCCAGGAAGGCGCTGAGCTTGCCGGCGTCCAGCCGGCCGGCATACAGAGGCGCGTCCACCGACTCGCGGCTGAACACCAGGTGCAGCGACAGCCGCGTCAGGTAGCGGTTCTTCAGGTCTTCAAGCTCTTCCTTGAACATCGTCGACGCGGTGCGCCGGTTGGCGTAGATCAGCGTCGCACGCGATGCCGGCTCGCGCGCCAGCATCGCACTGATCAGGCCCAGCATGGGCGTGATGCCGGAGCCGCCCGCGATGAAGAGCACATGACGCCCGGCGCCCGGCGCAGGCGGCAGCACGAAGCGCCCCTGCGGCGGATAGGACTCGATGACGTCGCCCACCCGAAGCTGCTCGTGCACCCAGGTGGAGAAGACGCCGCCGTCCACGCGCCGGATGCCGACCTTCAGCGCGCGGTCAGAGCAGATGGAGTAGCTGCGGCGCAACTCCTGGCCGCCCAGGGTGGCGCGCAGCGTCAGGTACTGGCCCGGCTCGAAGCCGAAGCCCTCGGCCGGCGTGTCGAAGCCGACGACGACCGCATCGTCGGTGTCTCGCTCGACTGAGGTCACGCGCAGGGGATGAAAGTGGAGTGCCATGGGTCTCGATCAGTTGGGGACAGGGCGACTCGCTTCGCTCGATCGGCCTGCCCCGCAAGGTCATCAGATGGGCTTGAAGTATTCGAAGGGCTCACCGCATTCAATGCAGCGCCAGGTGGACTTACATGGCGTGGAACCGAAGCGCGACAGCTGCTCGGTCGCCGCACCGCTGCAGCGTGGGCAGCGCAGGCGCGGCAGCATCAGGATGGCCTGCTCGCTGCCATCTCCAACGTGGCACTGCGGCGGCACGATGCCGTACTGCTGCAGCTTCTCGCGCCCCTCGGGCGTGATCCAGTCGGTCGTCCATACCGGCACGCGCTGCAGCGTGACGGTCACCGGGCCGAACTCGGCCAGCGCGGCGCGCACATCGTCGGCAATCAGCTCGGTGGCCGGGCAGCCGCTGTAGGTGGGCGTGAGCACCACCTCCAGACCGGCGTCGGTGGCATGCAGGCCGCGCACGATGCCCAGCTCCACCAGGCTCACCGCCGGGATCTCCGGGTCGGGCACGGCGGCAAGCTTGGCGCGCACGCGGTCCAGGTTCATCACCAGACGCCGCCAGGGTAGGTGCGCTGCAGGTGTTGCATCGTCGCCAGCAGATGACCCATGTGCTCGCTATGCACGCCGCAGTGGCCCTGAGGCTGCAGCGCACTGTCACGCGGCAGCCTCAGCGTGGCCTCGGCCATCAGCGTGGCCCAGCGAGCGCGCCATTCGCCCTCGACCTCACGCCATGCGGGGGCCACGCCCTCCACACCTTCGGCGGAGAACAGCTCGTTGAAGTACGGCGTCAGCACCGCCAGCGCCGCCTTCATGCGGCCCTGCGACTCGGCCGTGCCGTCGCCCAGGCGCACGACCCAGTCGCTGCTGTGCTGGCGGTGGTAGCGCACTTCCTTCAGCGACTTGGCGGCGATGCCGGCTAGCTCCGCATCGGCGCTGGTCTGCAGGCGCTCGTACAGCAACTCCAGCCAGATCGACACGGCAGCGTTGCGCAAAGTGGTGAGCGCGAAGTCACGCCCGCCGCTGCCATCGCTGGGGCTGGCCACCGCGTTGGGCAGCTCCACCAGCACGAGGTTGCGGTAGTCACGCTCCTCGCGCAGGAAGGCCAGTTGGTCTTCATCACGGCCGGCGCCTTCGAGCTGGCCGGCATAGGTCAGCAGCCCACGCGCCTGACCGAGCAGGTCCAGGGCCATGTTGGACAGGGCCAGGTCTTCCTCCAGCACCGGGGCGTGGCCGCACCACTCGCCCAGGCGCTGGGCGTGGATGAGGCAGGTGTCCGCCAGTTGCAGGACGTAGACAAATCGGGGATCAGACATCACGGTTTTCGTAGTTCGATTCGCAGCAAGTGGGTTCAACCCAGCGAACGCCACGGAACCGGCTTTGCCGGGCCGTCGGCGTTGCCCCCTTGAGGGGGCTCGCGAAGCGAGCAGGGGGTGGGCCAGTCCTTACATGTGGTTGAGCTCTTCGGGGAGCTCATAGAAGGTGGGGTGACGGTAGACCTTGTCATCGGCCGGCTCGAAAAGGCTGCCCTTCTCGACCGGGTCGCTGGCGACGATCTGCTCGGAGCGCACGACCCAGATGCTCGTGCCCTCCTGGCGGCGGGTGTAGACGTCGCGCGCCATCTGGATGGCCATGGCCGAATCTGCGGCGTGCAGGCTGCCGCAGTGCTTGTGGTCCAGGCCCGCCTTGCTGCGGACGAAGACTTCCCACAGCGGCCATTCGTTCTTGGTATTGCTCATGTCGTTTCCTTCAGGCGGCTTGAGCCTGCGTGGCCAGCTTCTTGGCGTGGGCCATCGCGGCCTCGCGCACCCAGGCACCGTCGTCCCAGGCCTTGTTGCGGGCGGCCAGGCGCTCGCGGTTGCAGGGGCCCTCGCCGCCCACCACGCGCCAGAACTCGCTCCAGTCGATGGCACCGAAGTCGTAGCTCTCGCGCTCGGCGTTCCAGGTCAGGTCCGGGTCAGGCACGGTCACGCCCAGGATCTCGGCCTGCGGGATGGTCGCGTCCACGAACTTCTGGCGCAAGGTGTCGTTGGAGACGCGCTTGATGCCCCAGCGCATGCTTTGCTCGCTGTTGGGCGAGTCCTTGTCGGCGGGGCCGAACATCATCAGCGCCGGCCACCACCAGCGGTTCACGGCGTCCTGCACCATGGCCTTCTGCGCGGCAGTGCCCTGTTGCATCATCACCAGCAGGCTCTCGTAGCCCTGGCGCTGATGGAAGCTTTCCTCGCGGCAAACGCGGATCATGGCCCGCGCGTACGGCGCGTAGGAGCAGCGGCACAGCGGCACCTGATTCATGATGGCCGCACCATCCACCAGCCAGCCGATGACGCCAATGTCGGCCCAGGTCAGCGTGGGGTAGTTGAAGATGGAGCTGTACTTCGCCTTGCCCGACAACAGCGCCTCGGTCATCTCGTCGCGGCTGGTGCCCAGCGTCTCGGCAGCGGCATACAGGTAGAGGCCGTGGCCGCCCTCGTCCTGCACCTTGGCGAGAAGAATCGCCTTGCGCTTGAGCGTGGGCGCGCGGGTGATCCAGTTGCCCTCGGGCAGCATGCCGACGATCTCGCTGTGCGCATGCTGGCTGATCTGGCGCACCAGCGTCTTGCGGTAGTGATCGGGCATCCAGTCCTTGGCCTCGATGAAATCTCCCGCATCGATGCGGGCTTCGAAGGCCTCCTCGCGGGCCAGCTCCTCGGCGCTTTTGACGACCTTGGGCTTGGCTTCCCGCGCCATCAAGTCCATTGCTTGCGTATACATCAGCAGGCTCCTAAATGCGTTGATCAAGCGACTACCGCAGAACCGGCTTTGCCGGGCTGCTGGTGGTGCCCCCTCGAAGGGGGCGCGCGAAGCGCGTAGGGGGTGGGCTCATTTCTTGCGTTGATCCACGACGCGGCGGGCTTTGCCCACCAGCGTGCGTTCGATGGATTCGGGGTGCTCGACGCTGACTTTGGCACTCACGCCGATCAGGTTTTTGATGCGCTCGGTCAGCCGCTTGCCGATGCCGTCGTCCGTCGCGCCCAGCGCCAGCTCGCAGCGGATGACCAGCTCGTCCAGGTGGCCGTCACGCGTGACGACCAACTGGTACTGGCCACCCAGCCCCGGCTCCTGCAGCACCAGCTCCTCCACCTGCGTGGGGAAGAGATTGACGCCGCGGATGATGAGCATGTCGTCGCTGCGGCCGACAATCTTGCCGATGCGGCGCATGCTGCGCGCGGTAGGCGGCAGCAGGCGCGTCAGGTCACGCGTGCGGTAGCGGATGACGGGCATCGCCTCCTTGGTGAGTGAGGTGAACACCAGCTCGCCCTCGCTGCCGTCGGGCAGCACCTCGCCCGTGTCGGGGTCGATGATCTCGGGGTAGAAATGGTCTTCCCAGATGACCGGGCCGTCCTTGCTCTCGATGCACTCGTTGGCCACGCCCGGGCCCATCACTTCCGAGAGACCGTAGATGTCGACTGCGTCGATGCCGGCGCCCTGCTCGATGTCGCGGCGCATGGCTTCGGTCCACGGCTCGGCGCCGAAGATCCCGATCTTCAGCGACGACTCGCGCGCATCCAGCCCCTGGCGGCGGAACTCCTCGATCAGCACCTGCATGTAGCTGGGCGTGACCATGATGATGTCGGGCTTGAAGTCGGTGATGAGCTGCACCTGCTTCTCGGTCTGGCCACCACTCATGGGGATGACCGTGCAGCCTAGGCGCTCGGCGCCGTAGTGCGCACCCAGGCCGCCAGTGAAGAGGCCATAGCCGTAGGCCACATGCACCAGATCGCCCGCCCGCCCACCCGAGGCGCGGATGGAGCGCGCGACAAGGTTGGCCCAGTTGTCGATGTCCTTCAGCGTATAGCCGACAACCGTGGGCTTGCCGGTTGTACCCGACGACGCGTGGATGCGCGCCAGCTGCTGGCGCGGCACCGCAAACAGGCCGAATGGGTAGTTCGCGCGCAGGTCGTGCTTGGTCGTGAAAGGGAACTTGGCCAGGTCGGCCAGCGTCTTCAGGTCCGACGGGTGCACGCCCTGGGCGTCGAAGCTGGCCTTGTAGTGCGGCACGTGGTCGTAGGCGTGCTGCAGGCTCCAGCGCAGCCGCTCCAGCTGCAGAGCCTGCAGCTCGTCGCGACTGGCGGACTCGATCGGGTCCAGCTCGCCCGGTTTCGGCATGCGGATCGGGGCTTTGGCACTCATGGATTTCCTTCGTCGAAGACCCGCCGCTCACCCAGGCGGTGCGAGCGACCGCGGAAGACGGCGATCAAGTCGCCATGCTGGTTGGTGACGGTGATGTCGTACAAGCCGGTGCGGCCCGCGAGCGAGGTCTCCGTCGCCGTGGCGGTGAGCGCATCACCCAGCCGGGCGCTCTTGAGGATGTCGATGCCGAAGCCCGAGGCCACGGTCAGCGCGTTGCGGCTGTTGCAAGCGAACGCGAAGGCGGAATCCGCCAGCGTGGCGATCAGACCGCCGTGGCAGATGCCGAAGCCGTTGAGCATGTCGGCCCGCACGGTCATCGTCGCGACTGCGCGGCCTGGCGCGATCTCGATGATCTGCAGCCCCAGCATGCGGCTGGCGGCGTCATCCGCGAGCATCACGTCGCGAACCTTCTCGGCCAGGGCTTGTGCGTCCATCAACGGTCCTTGAACGCCGGCGGGCGCTTGTCCAGGAAGGCGGCCGTGCCTTCCAGGTAATCGTGCGCAAAGCCCAGCTGGCTTTGCAGCACGGCTTCGCGGCGCAGCGCCGGCTCGAACTCCAGGTGCAGCGCCTCGTCCATCGCACGCCGCGTCTGCACCAGTGCCCGGGTGGGCAGGCTGGCCAGCTTCTGCGCCACGGCCATGGCGACCTCCGGCAACTCGGCGTTGGGCACCACGCGGCTGACCAGGCCCAGCCGCTCGGCCTCGGCCGACTTCAGCCGCTCGCCCAGCAACGCCAGCTCCAGCGCCTTGGCGCGGCCCACCAGGCGGGGCAGCAACCAGGTGCCGCCGCAATCCGGCAGCAGACCGATCTTGGAGAAGGCCTGGATGAAGCTGGCACTTTCGCCGGCCAGCACCAGGTCACACCCCAGCGCGACATTGGCGCCCGCCCCCGCCGCCACGCCATTGACAGCGGCCACCACCGGCACGGGCATGTTCCGCAGCTGCAGCGCCAGCGGGATGTAGTGCTGGTCCAGCATGTGGCCGATGTTTTTGGGTGCCACACCGGGCTCGCGGCTGGGCGCCACGAGCGGATCGGCCAGATCCTGGCCGGCGCTGAAGGCGCGGCCGGCCCCGGTGATCAGCACACAGCGCGTCGCGCCGTCTTCGGCAGCGGCCGTCAGCGCATGGCGCAACTGCACCAGCATGGCGGCCGTGAAGGCGTTCAGCGCCTCCGGGCGGTTCAGACGCAGCAGCCGCACGCCGCCGTGCTGTTCGATCTGGATCAGGGATTCGGACATTTCATTTCTCTACCGACCGGTCGGTTAATCGTAGAGACCCACTTGCGCCAGATCAAGGCCCGGCCTGGAAAACCCTGAATCCGATCCACCCGCCGCCCCGCCTCGGGCACGCCCCCCGGGCGCTAGAAAGGGCCGACCTCGACCGCCTCGGTGAACGCCGCCACCAGCCCGGGCCGCGGCGGCGCAAAGCCCGGAGCCGTGCAGGCGGCCGCGCGCGCAGCCAGCGCCCAGCGCAAGTGCTGCTCGACAGGGGCACTGGCGTCGCGCATCAGACTGTCCAGCAGGCCGGCGGTGGCAACATCGTCCGCGCCGATGTCGTCCACCACCTCCACCGGCGGCGGCAGCGCGCTGCACTCCTGCACACCATGGAACAGCGTCGAGCCCACCACGCCACGGCCCAGCAGCAAGCGCACGCCGGGGTTCCACGCCACGATCTGGGCCAGGCCGGTGTGGTGGTCCGACGCGCGGAACAGGCCGCGCAGCTCCGCGTCGGACACATGGACAACATCGGCCAGCCGGCACATCTGCTCCAGCGTATCGTCATAGCTGGAGTCCATCAACGGGGCGAAGAACCCCGGCGCATAGCTGATCAGGCGGCCCTCGCCCTTGAGCGCCTGCGCCAACGCCAACAGGCGGCCAACCAGCGGCTGACGCACCAGCCCCAGCCCCCCGAAATGCGCCCAGCGCAGCGACCGCGTCCAGCCCGCGGGCAGACCCTCGGGACGGAAATGCAGGTCGGCGCTGTCCTGGCCCAGCACACTGCACGGCGCCACGCCCGGCTCGTGCGATACCACCAGCAACGGCGGCCGCGGCAGCTGCTGGATGAAGCGCATGTCGAGGTGAGCCTCCTGGCTGCTATGCCAGATCTTGGCGCCGAAGGGATCGCTGCTGACCGCGCCGGCAAAGGCACTCAGTTGGCCCAGCCCCGACATCGCCATCGCCAAACGCCAAGGCGAGCCGCCGCAGGCACTGCGCCAGCGGTCGGGGCCCGTACGCAGCAATTCGGTCGCCGCTTCGCCGAAGGCGACGAACTGCGGCAGGTCAGGGTGGAGGATCTGGGGCATCGCCGCACATTCAAGCGTGGCCACCGCTTGGCCGCAAGTGCCGAGAGGCTTAAGTGCCACTGCCACAATTCACCTCATGACCCCACGTGTGATCCCCTTGCACGACGACCGGACGCAGGGCTTGGCCCTGCCAGAGCCGGGCCTTGGCGCGCAGCCGCCGGCCGACGCGCTGGGCCGGCCACTGCGCGACCTGCGCATCTCGGTGACGGACCGTTGCAACTTTCGCTGCGGCTACTGCATGCCCAAGCAGGTGTTCGACAAGCACCACCAGTTCCTGCCGCATGCTGACCTGCTGGGCTTCGAAGAAATCACCCGGCTGGCGCGCGTGTTCGCAAGACTGGGCGTGGAGAAGCTGCGCCTGACTGGCGGCGAGCCGACGCTGCGGCGCGGGCTGGAATCGCTGATCGCCATGCTGGCGACCGTGCGAACGCCCGACGGCCGGCCGCTGGACCTGACGCTGACCACGAACGGCTCCACGCTGGCGAAGAAGGCCGCTGGCCTGCGCGCCGCAGGGTTGAACCGCCTGACTGTCAGCCTGGACGGACTGGACGATGCCGTCTTCCAGCGCATGAACGACGTCGGCTTTCCCGTCGCCGACGTGCTGGCCGGCATCCATGCCGCGCAGGCCGCGGGCCTGGGGCCGATCAAGGTCAACATGGTCGTGCAGCGCGGTGTCAACGAGGATCAGATCCTCCCGATGGCACGCCACTTCCGGCACAGCGGCATCGTGCTGCGCTTCATCGAGTACATGGACGTCGGCACCAGCAACGGCTGGCGCATGGACCAGGTGCTGCCCAGTCGCGAGCTGCAGCGCCGCATTGCCGCCGAATGGCCGCTGGCGCCGTTGTCCGCCAGCGCGCCCGGCGAGACGGCCGAGCGCTGGGCGTACGCCGACGGCGGCGGCGAGGTGGGCTTCATCTCTAGTGTCACGCAGGCCTTCTGCGGCGACTGCAACCGCGCCCGGCTGTCCACCGAAGGGCGGCTCTACACCTGCCTGTTCGCCAACCGCGGCCACGACTTGCGGGCGCTGCTACGTGGCCCCGAGACGGTCAGCGACGAACAGCTGGCCGGGGCGATCGCCGGGGTCTGGACGCGACGCGATGACCGCTACTCGCAGCTGCGCGGCACGGCCGCCGCCACGGCCGAGCCGCGTGTCGAGATGCACTACATCGGTGGCTGAGTCGCTGCACGCCCTCGTGCTGGCGGGCGGCCGGGGCAGCCGCATGGGCGGCGTGGACAAGGGTCTGCAGCTGCTGCACGGCAGGCCGCTGGTAACGCACGTCATCGAGCGCCTCGCCCCGCAGGCCGACCGGCTGCTCATCAGTGCCAACCGCCATGCCGATGTCTACGCCGCGCTCGGCCATCCCGTGCTGGCCGACCCGCCGGGCCTCGCCTTCGCCGGCCCGCTGGCCGGCATGCTGGCCGGGCTGCAGACCCTCCCCGACGACGCCTGGCTGTTGACCGCGCCCTGCGACTGCCCGTGGCTGCCGCCGGACCTCGCCGAGCGCCTGCGCCAGGCTGCTCAGCCCCACGGCCTGGCGTTCGCGCAGGCCGGGCGCGAGCACCCCACCCATGCGCTGCTGCATGCCCGCCTGCGCAAGCAGCTGGCAGATTACTTGCAAAGTGGCGGACGGGCCGTGCTGCGCTGGATGCGCTCGCTGCCGCACGGCGTCGCGCACTTTGACGACGAGGCCGCGTTCGCCAACTTCAACCACCTGGCAGACCTGCATGGCTGAAGTCCACATTCGCCCGCTGACGGAGCCCGCCCTGCTGGGCTACAAAGCCCTGCGCGATGCCATGCTGGCCAGCCATCCCGAGGCCTTCACGTCGGACGCCGACACCGAGCGCCTGCGCGACATCGCCAGCTACCGCAGCCGCCTGGCGGGCAACGGCCTCACGCTGTTCACGCTGCTGGCGCTGGACGAGGGCCGCGTCGTCGGCGCCCTGACCTGCGAGCGCGAGCCACGCCGCAAGGTGCAACACATCGCGCATCTGGTGGGCATGATGGTGGCCGACACCCACCGCGGCCGCGGCATCGGCCGCGCACTGCTACAGGCCGCGCTGGAGCGGCTGCGCGCCCTACCCGCGCTGGCCCAGGTGACGCTCAGCGTGACGGCCGGCAACCGTGCGGCGACCGGTCTGTACGAAAGCGCCGGCTTCACCCGCTATGGCAGCCTGCCCGATGCAATACGCCTGCCTGACGGCCGCCGACTGGACAAGGACCTGATGTTGCTGCGGCTTCAGGGCTGAAGCAGCTCGAACTGCACCACCAGCGCATCCTGCACGGCCAGCAGCCCGCCCAGCACCGAGAAGGGCTGCAGGCCGAAGTCACTCTGGCGAACGACCACCTCGCCCTGCGCACGCCGCCCCTGCACCGCGACGGGGAACCACTGCCGCCGCGACACGCCGTGCAGAGTGATCTCGGCTTCCACAGCGCGCCACGGGCCCTCACCCACCTGCTGCAGTGTGCGCACGGCGACCTCCGGATGCGCGGCCGCATCCAGCGCCTTCAGCAGGTTGGTGCGTGTGCCGGCGCGCGCCTCGTCGTCCACGGCGCTCGCGAAGGCCGCACCGAGCCGGGCCCGCAGGTCCGGTGGGTCGACGGCCAGCGCCGCCAGCCGGAAGCGCAGCACCGGGCCGGCCGCCGGCCAGTCCACGCGCAGGTCAGCCGCGCGCAGCACATGGTTATGGCCCATGCGCGCCGCCGCGCCGGCCCGGAACACCAGCACGCGCAGTTCGTTGTCGCCCGTCTCAGGGACGGTGTCGGGATGGGGGGCGGTGGCTGGCAGGCGCGGGGCGCTGCTGCAGCCGGCCAGGGCGGCCAGCGCAACCAGCAGCTGTCGGCGGGTTGTCGTCACGATGCTCAAGTGGGGAATCTGCGGGGTTTTTGCGTGCTGTAGCGCGCCGTTCGCGCGCCGGGCTGAACTAGCATAGCCATCCTCTCCTCACGGGAGCCTCTCATGGCCAGCCTGTTCCGCCCCGCTCTCGACCTGATGGCGCAATACGCCGCCTATCACCGCGACCGCCGCAACATCACCACACACTTCATCGGCATCCCGCTGATCGTCTTCGCGATCAGCGCGCTGCTGGCGCGCGCCGAGTTCAGCATCGGCAGCACCCCCATGAACGCCGCCATCTTGCTGTGGGCGCTGTCCACGCTCTGGTACCTCACACGCGGCAACCTCGCGCTGGGCGGAGCCACCGCCGTCGTCAACGGTCTGCTAACGGCGCTGGCCATGCCCTTCGCCCAGGCGTCGCTGGCAATGTGGCTGGCGGTCGGCGTCGGCAGCTTCGTGGTCGGCTGGGTGTTCCAGTTCGTCGGCCACTACTACGAGGGCCGCAAGCCGGCCTTCGTGGACGACCTGGTCGGCCTGCTGGTCGGGCCCATGTTCGTCGTCGGTGAGGCCCTGTTCATGTTGGGCTGGGGCCGGCCGCTGCTGGCTGAGATCGAGAAACGCGTCGGGCCCACGCACCTGCGCGACCTGGCCCACCCGTGACGCGCCGCCGCGCACCGGCCCCAGGACGCAACTAAAAGCGAAGCTTCGTTCAACGACAGACTGGCCACCGCCTTGCGACAATGCTGGGTTTTTCACGGCCGCTGAACCCCTGCACCCACCATGCTTGAACTGCTCTCCGACCCGCAGACCTGGATCGCCCTCGCCACGCTGACCGCGCTGGAGCTGGTGCTGGGCATCGACAACATCATCTTCATCAGCATCCTGGTGGACAAGCTGCCCAAGGCGCAGCAGGAAACCGCGCGCCGCCTGGGCCTGTTCATGGCGATGTTCATGCGCATCGGCCTGCTGATGACGCTGGCCTGGATCGTGGGCATGGTGGAGCCGTTGTTCCATCTGTTCGGCTACGGCTTCTCGGGGCGTGACCTCATCCTGATCGGCGGCGGCCTGTTCCTGATCTGGAAGAGCACGGTCGAGATCCACGGCTCGCTGGAAGGCGAGGATGAAGCGCACGAGGTCAGCACAGGCAAGGCCGCCAAGGCCGCCTTCAGTGCTGCCATCGTGCAGATCATGCTGATCGACTTGGTGTTCTCGCTGGACTCCATCATCACCGCCGTCGGCATGGTCAGCGACGTGCGCATCATGGTGGCCGCTGTGGTCGCCTCGGTGGGCCTGATGATGCTGTTCGCCAGCCCCATTGGCCGCTTCGTGTCCAACCACCCCACGATCAAGATGCTGGCGCTGTCCTTCCTCGTGGTCGTCGGCGTCGTGCTGGTGGCCGAGGGCTTTGGTCACCATGTGCCCAAGGGCTACATCTACTTCGCGATGGCCTTCTCGCTGGGCGTGGAGATGATCAACATCAAGATGCGCAAGAACGCCGACACCAAGGTGCATCTGCGTCAGCAGATTCCCGGCGGCGACGACTGACGCGCCACAGCGGCCGGCCAGCAAGGCTGGCCTCTGAGCCTCACGACAAGCCCACGTCCGCGTGGGCTTTTTTGTGGGCGCCGAGGGCGCTGCTCAGGTTGCCCAGATGCGCGGCGCGTGGCCGGGCAGCCCCCACAGCCGTTCGCGCCACAGTGCGCGCACGGTGCGTAGCGCAGCCGTGACAGCCTCCACCTCGTCCCCCACCACGCGCATCAGCAGCAGCGCACCGCGCGAGCTCTGCAGGTGGGTGACCCCGCTCAGCGGCAGGTCGGCCAGCAGGGCCCGACTGTCCGTCAGCAGCGCCTCGGCGTCGGGCAACGCCACCGTCTGCGCATAGGCCAGCGTGCCCAGCACACGGTGGCCGGCCAAGCCGCAGGGGCCGTCCAGCAGGGCGGTGTCAGCGGCATCCAGCCAGCCGCGGTCCAGCCACTGGCCGGTCACCTCCAGGTGCTGCAGCAGTCGCCCGCTGTCGAAGGGCTGGCCAGCACCCGCCAGGCCCAGGCCCAGCACCTCGGTAGCGAACAGGCTGGCGCCAGGGGCGAGCGTCAGCTTCACCTCGTTGCGGGCGATGCAGGCCGGGTAGGCGAGCGTCTCCTGCGGCAGCCATTCCAGCCGCGCACCCTCACCCACCGTCGCGTGCACGATCTGCGCAGCTTCGCCAAGAAATCGAGGCCCCTGGGGCTGGGCGACGCCCAGTCCTTCCCCCGAGGGGAGTCCACCCGCTTGGGGCGGCCCGGCGCTGGTGGTGCAGCGGTAGAAGCGCGTGGCCGCCGGCGTGGTGACCAGCAGGTGGGCGCCGGCCTGCACGTCGAGCTGGATGTCCAGCCGGTCGCCACCGACAAGGCCGCCCGGCGGATGCACCAGCACGGCATGGGCGATGCCCACGGATTCCGGGTACAGCGTCTTCAGCAGGCGCAGCGGGCCATGGTGGCGGGCGTGCACGCGCGTGACGCCGCTGCCATCGCGCGCCGCGCTCAGCGCGAGCCGCGCTGGCCAGCGAACGGCGTCAGGCAACGAGCAGGCCCTTCTTCTCGATGAAGCTCACCACCTCGGCCAGCCCCTCCCGGGTCTTGAGGTTGGTCATGACCCAGGGCTTCACGGGCCGCATGCGGGCGGTGTCGCTGCGCATGATGTCCAGGTCGGCGCCCACGTGCGGCGCGAGGTCGGTCTTGTTGATGACGAACAGGTCACTCTTCGTGATGCCGGGGCCGCCCTTGCGCGGGATCTTCTCGCCGGCGGCCACATCGATGACGTAGATGGTCAGGTCGCTCAGCTCGGGGCTGAAGGTGGCCGCCAGGTTGTCGCCGCCGCTCTCGACGAAGACGATGTCCGCGTCGGGAAACTTCTCCAGCATGCGGTCCACGGCCTCCAGGTTGATGGAGCAGTCCTCGCGGATGGCGGTGTGCGGGCAGCCACCCGTCTCCACGCCCATGATGCGCTCGGGCGCCAGCGCGCCGGCGACGGTCAGCAGGCGCTGGTCTTCCTTCGTGTAAATGTCATTGGTGACGACAACGAGATCCCAGGTGTCGCGCATCGTCTTGCAGAGCATCTCGACGAGAGTGGTCTTGCCCGATCCCACCGGCCCGCCGACGCCGACGCGCAGCGGCGGGAGCTTCTTGGTGCGGTGGGGAATGGCGTGCAGCGGTGCGGTCATGATCTGAAAAGACGTGAGTACTGGTGTTCGTGGCGGGCGCCGAGCACGCCGAGCAAGGGTGCAAAAGCGACGGGCTCCGGCGCGGCCAATGCCGTGGACACGGCGCCCGGGATGGCTTGCACGAGGCGTGCCAGCAGGCGCTGGCCAGACGTCTGGCCCAGCGGGACGCAACGCACGGCAGCCTGCATCAGGTTCTCGGCCCAGCCGAAGGCGATGGCCTGCAGCGCAGGCGCTAACGCCGCGCCGCGCGACGCGGCCGCCGCGCCCATGACCACGGGCCAGGTGGGTGCGGGCTTGAGCGCCTGCAGCAGCGGTAGCACAGGCGCGTCAGGCATCAGCCCCTGCATCCACACCAGCAGGCTGCGGCCCATTTGCTGGGCCTGCTGCAGACTCTCGCTGGTCTCGCGGGTCTGCAGCACCCAGGCGTTCAGCTCAGCCAGCTTCGCACCGTCCAGCACCAGCGTGGCGGCATGGGCGGCGGCGGCCACGGGCAGCTCGCCACGCGCCTGCACGAGCTCGAGCTGGTTCAGCAGCCAGTCACCGACGCTGGCCTCGTCGTGCACGATGCCGGCGTCGACCGCCGCTTCCAGGCCCTCGGAGTAACTGAAGCCGCCCACCGGCAGCGCCGGCGAGGCCAGCCACAGCAGGTGCAGCAGCGCGGCGTCAGTGGTCGTGGTCATGTCCGTGATTGCAGCCGGGGCCGTGGACATGGCCGTGGTCATGCCCGTGGTCGTGGGCCTTCACAGGGATGGCCAGCGGCTTGCGCACCGGCGCGGGCGAGGCAGCATGCCCGTGGTCATGATTGCATCCTGGCCCGTGCTCATGATGCTCGTGGCCGTGGTGATGGCCATGACCTGCGCCCTCACCATAGGCGCCGCCCTCGGGCTCGAAGGCCGCCTGCGCCTCGTTGACGATGAGATGCTGGCGGCGCAGCATGTCGGCCAGCACGGAGTCGGGCTCGAACTGCAGCAGCTCGGGCTGCAGTTCCAGCGGCACATGGCGGTTGCCGAGGTGGTAGGCGGCGCGCAGCAGGTCGAACGGCTGGCCGTGCTCGCTGCAGAAGCGCACCTGCAGCACCGGCTGAGCGGCAGCGATGACGCGCAACATGGAGCCGTCCTCGGCGATCAGCACGTCGCCACCGCGCAGCGTGGTACCGCGCGGCAGCACCACGCCGATCTCGCGGCCGGTGGAGTCGGTGGCCGAGAAGCGGCTCTTGCTGCGCGTGTCCCAGTCCAGCTCCAGCGTGGCGGCGCGCTTGACGAGCACGGAGGCGAGGCCGGCGCCGCCGGCAATGCGTTTGGTGGCGTGAATCATGGGCGCAAGTATCGGCGCTGGCTCGATGGCGACAGTGACCCCAGTGCTTGGCGGCGCATCATGCTGACTTCGCAGAGCAACCCCGCCCGCCCATGAATCTCGAAACCCTCACCGTCACACTCCAAGACCACATCGCCACCGTCCGCCTGAACCGCCCGGACAAGGCCAACGCGATGAACGCCACGATGTGGCAGGACTTCCGCCGCGCCTTCGACTGGATCGACGCGCAGCCCGAGGCGCGCGTGGCGGTGCTGGAGGGCGAAGGCAAGCATTTCACCGCTGGCATCGACCTTGCCATGATGATGGGCATCGCCCCGCAGATCCAGGACCCCTGCGACGGCCGCATGCGCGAAGCGCTGCGCCGTCTCATCCTGGACATGCAGGACACCCTCACCAGCCTGGAACGCTGCCGCAAGCCCGTGCTCGCGGCCATTCACGGTGCCTGCGTGGGCGGCGGTATCGACCTCATCTGCGCCGCCGACATGCGCTACTGCAGCGCTGACGCCTACTTCTCCATCAAGGAAATCGACATCGGCATGGTCGCCGACGTGGGCACGCTGCAACGCCTGCCCAAGCTCATCGGCAGCCAGGGCCTGGTGCGCGAGCTGGCCTACACGGGCCGGCGCGTGGAGGCCGCCGAGGCACGCGAGATCGGCCTCGTGAACCGCGTGTTCGACAGCCGCGAGGCGCTGCAGACCGGCGTGCGAGAAATCGCGGCCACCATTGCTGCCAAGTCGCCCCTGTCCATCCGCGGCAGCAAGGAGCAGCTCAACTACGCACGCGATCACTCGGTGGCCGACGGCCTCAACCACATCGCCACCTGGAACGCCGCGATGCTGATGAGCGAAGACCTGCAAAAGGCCATGATGGCCGGCAAGGGCACACCCAGCTTCCGGGACTAGAACAAACTCAGCACCAGCCCGGCCAGGCCACTGCCCAGCACCACCGTGATCACACCGGCCTGAAAGCGGAACAGCGCCAGCGCGGCGCCCAGGCCGATGGCGGCGGCGGCCCAGTCGATGCCGCCCGCCCAACCGCGCGGCCACAGCACGTGGGCCGCGAAGAACAGCGCGAGGTTCAGGATGACGCCCACCACTGCGGCAGTGATGCCGGTCAGCGGCGCCGTGAACTGCAGCCGGCCGTGCGTGGACTCGATGAACGGGCCGCCCAGCAGGATGAACACGAAGGACGGCAGGAAGGTGAAGAAGCTCACCACCACCGCTGCCGCCACACCGGCCAGGAACTGCGAGTCAGGCCCAAACCAGGCCTGCCCCCAGCCACCGACGAAGCCCACGAAAGCCACCACCATGATCAGCGGCCCGGGCGTCGTCTCGCCCAGCGCCAGCCCGTCCATCATTTGCGCCGCCGTCAGCCACTGGTAGTGCTCGACCGCGCCCTGATGCACATAGGGCAGCACGGCGTAGGCGCCGCCGAAGGTCAGCAGCGCTGCCTTCGTGAAGAACCAGCCCATCTGCGCCGCCGCGCCCTGCCAGCCCTGCCACAACACCAGGGCGCCTAGCGCCGCCGCCCACAGGCCCAGGCCGGCCGCCAGCACAACCCGGCAGCGCGCCGCGCTGAAGCGCGCATGCGCAGGCGTGGGCGTGTCGTCATCGATGACGGCCGGTGCATGGCAGGCGGCCGACGCCTCGCCGTGCGCCGGACACATGCGGAACTGGCCGGGCCGCCAGCGCCCGCCCACCCAGCCCGCCACACCGGCCAGCAACACGATGACCGGGAACGGCATCCCCAGCGCAAAGATCGCGAGGAATGAAGCCGCCGCAAGCGCCCACAGCCAGCCATTGCGCAACACCCGGCCGCCCACCCGCCAGGCCGCATGCAGCACCAGGGCCGTCACCGCCGGCTTGATGCCCGCGAACACCGCTGCCACCGGTGGCAGATCACCCCAGGTCATGTACACCCAGGACAGCACGATCAGCAGCAGCAGCGATGGCAGCACGAACAACCCGCCAGCCACCAGCCCGCCCCAGGTGCGGTGCATCAGCCAGCCAATGTAGGTGGCCAGTTGCTGCGCCTCCGGGCCGGGTAGCACCATGCAGTAGTTCAACGCATGCAGGAAGCGCCGCTCGGAAATCCAGCGCCGCCGCTCCACCAGCTCGGTGTGCATGATCGCGATCTGCCCGGCCGGCCCGCCGAAGCTGACACAGCCCAGCCACAGCCAGAAGCGCAGCGCCTCGGCACGTGAGGGCGGCAGCGGGGCTGTGGCGTCGGGGGCGGGGGCGGGGTCGGGGTCGGGGTCGGTGCGCATCAGGGCCGGCAGCATAGCCGTCGCACCAGGGCGGGGTGGTTATCCTGCCGCCCCATGTACGCGCCCTTCTTCGGCCTCAGGCAAGCGCCGTTTTCCATCGCACCGGACCCGCATTACCTCTACATGAGCGAGCGCCACCGCGACGCGCTCGCCCACCTGCTGTACGGGCTGGACGGCGGCGGCGGCTTCGTGCTGCTGACCGGCGAGATCGGTGCCGGCAAGACCACCGTGTGCCGCTGCTTCCTGGGCCAGATCCCGGCGCACTGCAACGTCGCCTACATCTTCAACCCCAAGCTCACGGTGACGGAGCTGCTGCGCGCCGTTTGCGATGAGTTCCATGTGCCGGTGCCTGCCCAAGCGCAGACGGTGAAGGACTTCGTCGACCCGCTCAACGCCTTCTTGCTGGCCCAGCACGCCGCCGGACGCAACAACGTCCTCATCATCGACGAGGCGCAGAACCTCTCGGCCGACGTGCTGGAACAGCTGCGCCTGCTGACCAACCTCGAGACCGCCGAGCGCAAGCTGCTGCAGGTGGTTCTGATCGGCCAGCCCGAGCTGCGCGAGCTGCTGGCGCGGCCCGAGCTGGAGCAGCTGGCGCAGCGCGTTATCGCGCGCTTTCACCTCGGCGCGCTGTCTGAGGCAGAAACGGCGCACTACGTGCGTCACCGCCTGACCGTAGCCGGCCTCACCGGCGCCCTGCCCTTCGACGCCCGCGCGCTGCGCCTCATTCACCAGCTCACGCGCGGCGTGCCCCGGCGCATCAACCTGCTGTGCGACCGCGCGCTGCTGGGCGGCTACGCCAACGGGCGGGCCCAGGTCACACCCGACATCGTGCGCCGCGCGGCGGCCGAGGTGTTCGACGGCCCGGCGACGCCCCGCAACCGCCGGTCTACATACATCGCGCTGGGCGCAGGCCTGCTGGCTGCCGCCGCCCTGGCCGCTGGGCTGGCCTGGCAACAGCAGGCGGCGCCCCTCGGGCCAGCGCCTGCAAGTGCAAACTCGGCCGCGTCGACACCTGCGCCGGCGGCTTCCACCGCTTCGGCCGCATCACCGGCCCAGCCAGCCAGCCAGGCCGACTCGCCACCCGCGCCCGAACTGCTGCGCCTGGCCGACTGGCCTCCAAGCGACGACAACGACGCCTGGCAGGCGCTGGCCAGCCGCTGGGGCCTGCCACTGCCCGCCGGGGCCGATGCATGCGCGACCGCCGCGCAGCGCGGCCTGCAGTGCTACCGCAGCAGCAGTGGCAGCCTGTCACTCATCCGCCTCATCGACCGCCCCGTGCTGCTGACACTGCGCCGCCCCGGCCAGCCGGCGGCCCTGGCCGCGCTGGTGGCATTGGATGCGCAACACGCCACACTGCTGCTGGAGGGCACGGCGCGCCGCCTGCCGCTGGCCGATCTCGCCACCGCCTGGCGCGGCGAGTTCAGCACCTTCTGGCGCCCGCCCCCAGGCTATGCACAGCGCGCCGAGCAGCCTCGGGCGCTGCGCGACTGGCTGGCTGCGCAGTTGGCTGGTCTGTCCCCCGCCACGTCGGCGGCCAGCACGTCGCCGCCCGCCTGGGCCGCGCTCAGCCGCCAGGTACAGGCCTTCCAGGCAGGCCAGGGCCTGCAGCCCGACGGTCGCATCGGCCCGGTCACGCTGATGCTGCTCAACCGCGCCAGCGGCGTTCCCGAACCGCGCCTGGACGCCGCCCGCTGAGGGCACACAGAGGCTTTCCCATGTCCTACATCCTCGACGCCCTGCGCCGTGCCGAAGCCGACCGCGAACGCGAGCGCGGCCAGTTGCCGGGCCTTCACACCCCGGGGCCGGCCGCCGCCGACCTCGCCCCCGCCACCCCGCGCACGCGCGGCTGGCCCTGGGCTGCCGCAGGTCTGCTGCTGGCCGGGCTGGCTGCCGGTGCCTGGTGGCGGGGCAGTGCCCCGCCTGCCCCCTCGCCCGCAGCGCCGCCGGTGACAGCCGCCACTCCGTCTGCCCAACCGGAGGCAAGACCCGTCCCCACGCTGGTGGCCGCACCGCCCGAAGCACCGCCGAGCACGCCCGCCGCCAGCTACCTACCGCCTGCGCCCCCGGCAGCGCCCGTCATGACGCCCGCACCTGCGCCGATGGCCGCAGCGCCCGCCCCGCTGCCTCGCGCTGCCGAGCTGCCCGAGGCCACGCGGCGCGAGCTGCCCCGGTTGGCCATCAGCGGGTCGGTGTACTCGGACGACCCGGCCAGCCGCTTCGTCATCATCAACGGCGAGGTGCAGCGCGAGGGTGCGCAGCTCGGGCCCAACCTCGTGCTGGAGAAGATCGGCCCGCGCGAGCTGGTGCTGCGCTTCAAGTCCCAGCGCTACCGCCAGCCCGTCTAGCGTGCCCGCCCCTTCCATGCTGCCCTTCATCGCCCCACCCGACGACCCACGCCAGGCCGACTGGATCGCCGCACTGCAGGCCGCCATGCCGCATGAAACCATCGTGCCGCTCGCCGCGCTGGACGACGCGGCACGCCTGACGTGCGAGGTGGCCGTGGTGGCCAACCCGCGACCCGAGGACCTGCGCTGCCTGCCCCGGCTGCGCTGGGTCCACAGCGTGTGGGCCGGCGTGGAGCGGCTGCTGGCCGACCTCGGCGACGTGAACCTGCCCATCGTCCGCCTGCAGGACCCGCAGTTGGCCGACACCATGGCCGAAGCCGTGCTGGCCTGGACGCTGTACCTGCACCGCGACATGCCGCGCTATGCGCAACTGCAGCGCGAGCGGCGCTGGCAGCCGCTGGACGCGGTGCGCGCGCAGGACCGCTGCGTGGGCCTGCTGGGCCTGGGCGCGCTGGGCAGCGCGGCGGCGGCGCGGCTGGTGGCGGCCGGCTTCCAGGTGCAGGGCTGGAGCCGCACGCCACGCGCCGTGCCCGGTGTGCATGCGCGGTCCGGCGACGAAGGGCTGGCGCAGGTGCTGGCCACGTCTGATCTGCTGGTGTGCCTGCTGCCGCTGACGCCGCAGACCCGCCGGCTGCTGGGCGACACCGCCTTTCAGCAGCTCAAGCCGGGCGCCGGCCTGATCAACTTCGCGCGCAGCGCCATCGTGGACGACGCAGCGCTGCGCCGCGCGCTGGACAGCGGCCGCCTGAGCCATGCGGTGCTGGACGTGTTCGACGCGGAGCCGCTGCCCGCCGACCGCTGGCACTGGACGCACCCCGGCGTGACCGTGCTGCCGCACATCTCCGCCCCCACCAACCGGCAGACGGCCGCGCGCATCGTGGCGGCCAACATCGCGGCCTACCGGCAGCACGGACGCATCCCGCCTGCGGTGGACCGCGGACGCGGCTACTGAGCCGGCGCCGCCCGTCAGCGCACGATGCCGCGCTCGCGCAGCTGCGCGATCTGCTCGGCCGTCAGGCCCAGCTCGGCCAGCACAGCATCGGAGTCCTGGCCCAACGCCGGCGCATTGCGGCGGTGGCAGCCCGGCGTGGCGGACAGCTTGGGGCAGATGCCGGGCACGTCGAGGGCCCTGCCATCCGCCAGCGCCACCTGCTGCAGCATGCCGCGCGCGCGGTAATGCGGGTCGGCTGCAATGTCGGCAACGGTGTAGATGCGCCCGGCCGGCACTTCGGCGCCGGCCAGCGCCTGCAGCACGGCGTCCACCGGCTGCTGCGCAGCCCAGTGCCCGATGGCCGCGTCGATCTCCGCGACACGGGCCACGCGGCCGGCGTTGCTGGCCAGGGCCGGGTCTTGCCCGAGGTCGTCGCGCTGGATGAGCGACATCAGCCGGCGGAAGATGCTGTCGCCGTTGCCGGCGATCAGCGCGTAGCCCCCATCGGCGCAGCGATAGGCGTTGCTCGGCGCAATGCCGGGCATCGCGCTCCCGGCCGGCTCGCGCACCACGCCGAAGGCGCTGTACTCCGGCAGCAGGCTCTCCATGCAGTTGAAGACAGCCTCATACAGCGCCACGTCGATGACCTGGCCCTGGCCAGTGGCATGGCGATGCTGCAGCGCCAGCAGGATGCCGATCACGCCGTGCAGCGCGGCAATCGTGTCGCCAATGCTGACGCCCGTGCGCACCGGCACGCGGCCAGGCTCGGCCGTCAGGTGGCGCAGCCCGGCCATGGCCTCGGCGACAGCGGCAAAGCCGGGCCGGTCACGGTAGGGCCCGGTCTGCCCATAGCCGCTGACGCGCAGCACGATGAGCCGCGGGTTGGCCGCGCGCAGCTGCTCGGGGTCCAGGCCCCACGCCTCCATCGCGCCGGGGCGAAAGTTCTCGATCAGCACGTCGGCCTCGGCCGCCAGCCGCCGCACCACGTCTTGCCCCTCGGGCGTGCGCAGGTCCAGCGCCAGCGAGCGCTTGTTGCGCGACTGCACTTGCCACCACACCGAGGTGCCGTCCAGCATCAGCCGCCACTGGCGCAGCGGATCGCCACGGTTCGGCGGCTCGATCTTGATGACCTCGGCGCCGAAGTCGGCCAGCGTCTTGGCCGCGAACGGCCCGGCGATCAGTTGACCCAGCTCGACGACCTTGAGGCCGGCCAGCGCCGCGGGGGTGGAGGTAATGGCAGCGTTCGTCATGGCTGTCAGTGTGAGGCGCAAGCCGACCCACTCCTTCCGGAACTCGCGCGTGCAGGCTTGGTCGCTGGCGAAGCCGGCGGCGGCTTGGGGGCATGGCGCGCCGACCGCGCAGCCCAAGTCGCAGGCTCGCAGAATACGCAGCCATGCGATGCCTGTTCTTCGCCCTGCTGGCCCTGCTGACCTGGCCCGCCGCAGCGCTGGAGCTGACACCGCTCCTTGATGGCGACGTGGTGCTCTACCGCCACGCGCTCGCGCCCGGCGGCGGCGACCCGCCGGGTTTCCGTGTGGAGGACTGCAGCACCCAGCGCAACCTCAGCAACGAGGGCCGCACCCAAGCCCGCCAGATCGGCGCAGCGCTGCGCCAGCGGCTGGGCACGGTGGCCGTCACGGCCGTGTGGGCCTCACCCTGGTGCCGCACGCGGGACACCGCACGGCTGGCCTTTCCCGACATCACGGTGCAAGCGCAAGCCGCCTTCGCGTCGTTCTTCCAGGACCCCGAGCGCGAGGCCGCCGTGCTCACCCAGGCACGCCAGCAGTTGGCGGCGTGGCGCGGCCCCGGCGTGCTGGTCGTTGTGACACACCAGGTCAACATCACCGGCCTGACGGGCGTCTTCCCCGCCTCGGGCGAAGGCGTGGCGCTTCGCTGGACCAGCAGCGGCGCCCAGGTGCTGGGCCGTCTGCCCTCGCCCGACACAGGCCGCTGAGCCGCCGCCCCCTACTCTGCAGCCCACGCCAGCGCGGCGGTCGGTGCTAGCCTGCGGGCCCACCATCAGGGGAGACACGCATGACTCACGCGCTGAACTGGTTCGAGATTCCCGTCACAGACTACGCCCGTGCTAAGGGCTTCTACGAGCAGGTGCTCGGCATCACCATCACGACCCTGCCGATGGGCCCGGTCACGATGGGCATGCTGTCCACCGACCCGCAAGCGGTGGGCGGCGCACTGGTGCACGGCGACGGCAGTACGCCGTCCGCCACCGGCACGCTGGTCTACCTGAACGGGGGTGACGACCTCGCCCCCCTGCTGGCACGCGTGGAAGCGGCCGGCGGACGCGTGCTGGTGCCCAAAACCGAGATCGGCAACGACTTCGGCTTCTTCGCGCACTTTCTCGACACCGAAGGCAACAAGCTCGGCCTGCACTCGATGGGCTGAGCGCTCTGCCGGGGGCGCTGGCGCCCACGCGCCGCGGCGCCTGCGCGTCCCTCAGCGCATCACGATCAGCTGCACACGCCGGTTGGTACTGCGACCCTCGCGGCTGTTGTTGTCGGCCAGCGGCGCGGACTCGCCGTAGCTGATCGTCGCCATGCGCGCCAGCGGCAGGCCGGCGCGAGCCAGGTGCAGGCGCACGGCCTCGGCGCGCTGCAAGCCCAGTTGCTGGTTGCCGGCGTCGCTGCCGGTCGCGTCGGTGTGGCCCTGGATCTCGACGAACACCGGCTGGTTGTCGGCCTTGAGCTTGGCCACCAACTGATCGAGCTCCCGGCCGGCGGCGTCGGTAAGGTGTGCCCGCCCCGAGCTGAACTTGATCTTGTCATCGGTGAGCATGGTGCTCATCAGCAGCGTGGGCGGCTTGGGCAGGTTGGCGAAAGCCTGGGCCCGCGCGGCGGCGTCCTTCTCCAGGGCCTGAATGCGCGCCTCGCCGCCCTGCACCCGCCCGCCCAGCGCCTTGAGGCCGTCGTCCTGCGCCTGCACACGCGTACCCAGCTCGTCCACGCTGGTCTGTACCGGCGCCACGCTCTGCTTGACGAAATCCTGGGTGGCGCAGGCACTCAGCATCAGGGCGCTGCAGGCAGCGATCAACGGGGTCAGTCTGAACATCGGTCGTGGCTCGTGAAGTGAAGACGGAACCGACTCTAGGCATCACGCGACGCCCAAACGTACCGATCTGTGAGCAATGCGCTCACCATTAACCGGGGTCAACAAAGCCTTACCGTTGCTACCGGAGCGCGGAAGCTTCGGGGGTCGCAGGCTCGCCCCAAACTACGGGCCGCGCCGCCGCCATGCCGGCCATGGACTGCCGCAGGGCCTGCGAGCGCGCACCCCACGGGGTCTGGGGTCAAGCCACCTCGGCCGCATGAGCCCGGCCCTATGCCTGTAGCGCCATCACAGCGATGATGCCCCGCCCGGACCGCCGCCGCGCACGTGCCAAACCGGCTGTCGATCCATACACCCGCGGCAACAGCTGCGGCGAGCGCGAGCACCTGGCACTGCAAGGCAGCAGTCGGTGTTGTCGACGCCAGCGTGCAGGGGCGACTTGGAGCGCTTCACGTGCGTTCAGCGAGGTCATGCTCACCTCCGATATCGTCGGTTGGGGCAGGCTTTGTGGCCCGACCGAACACCGCAGCGGCCTCGTCGGCCCCCGCCGTGCTCATCGCCCCAACCTCCCGAGGAGGGGAGCGACCGCTCAGAACAGGAAATACCGCTGCGCCATCGGCAACTCTTTCGCCGGCTCGCAGGTCAGCAGCACGCCGTCCGCCCTCACCTCGTAGGTCTGGGCATCGATCTCCATCGTCGGCAGGTAGTTGTTCAGCACCATGTCGGCCTTCTTGACCGAGCGGCAGCCATGCACCGGCACGAGGGTCTTGGACAAACCCAGCTTCTCGGCGTGCGCCTGGCCCGACTGGCTGACGAAGGTCAGCGAGCCTTGCGCCAGCGCGCCGCCGAACGAGCCGAACATCGGCCGGTAGTGCACCGGCTGCGGCGTGGGGATGCTGGCATTTGGGTCGCCCATCGCAGCGGCAGCGATGAAGCCGCCTTTCAGGATCAGCGCGGGCTTCACGCCGAAGAAGGCGGGCTTCCACAGCACGAGGTCGGCCCACTTGCCGACTTCGATGGAGCCGACTTCGTGGCTGATGCCGTGCGCCAGCGCGGGGTTGATGGCCAGCTTGGCCAGATACCGCTTCACGCGCGCGTTATCGTTTCCGGCACCGTCACCGGGCAGTGCGCCGCGTTGCACCTTCATCTTGTGCGCGGTCTGCCAGCAGCGCAACGACACCTCGCCCACGCGGCCCATGGCCTGCGAGTCGGACGAGAACATGCTGATCGCGCCAAGGTCATGCAGGATGTCCTCGGCGGCAATGGTCTCGCGGCGGATGCGGCTCTCGGCGAAGGCCAGGTCTTCGGCAATGCCTGCGTCCAGGTGGTGGCACACCATCAGCATGTCGAGGTGCTCGTCCAGCGTGTTGACGGTGAACGGCCGCGTCGGATTGGTGGAGCTGGGCAGTACGTTGGCCTCGCCCACCACCTTCATGATGTCCGGCGCATGGCCACCGCCCGCGCCCTCGGTGTGGAAGCTGTGGATGGTGCGGCCCTTGAAGGCGGCAATCGTGTCCTCCACGAAGCCGCTCTCGTTGAGCGTGTCGGTGTGGATGGCAACCTGCGTGTCGGTCCGCTCGGCCACGTTGAGGCAGTTGTCGATGGCCGCCGGCGTGGTGCCCCAGTCCTCGTGCAGCTTCAGGCCGATGGCGCCGGCGTCGATCTGCTGCATCAGCGCGGCTGGGCGGCTCGCATTGCCCTTGCCCATGAAGCCCAGGTTCATCGGGAAGGCCTCGGCGGCCTTCAGCATTGTCGAAATGTGATGAGGCCCGGGTGTGCAGGTGGTGGCCAGCGTGCCAGTGGCGGGGCCGGTGCCGCCACCGATCATGGTCGTCACGCCGCTCATCAAGGCCTCTTCGATCTGCTGCGGGCAGATGAAGTGGATGTGGGTGTCGATGGCGCCGGGCGTCACGATGAAGCCCTCGCCCGCAATGATCTCGGTGCCCGGGCCGATGACGATGTCCACACCGGGCTGCACGTCCGGGTTGCCGGCCTTGCCGATGGCAGCGATGCGGCAGCCGCGCAGGCCGATGTCGGCCTTGACGATGCCCCAGTGGTCCAGGATGACGGCGTTGGTGATGACGGTGTCGACCGCGTCACCGGCGTCGGGGCCGTTCGGGCGCTGGGACTGGCCCATGCCATCGCGCACGGTCTTGCCGCCCCCGAACTTCACCTCTTCACCGTAGCCGCCAGCGCGCAGCGTCAGGTCTTGCTCGATCTCGATGACGAGGGCGGTGTCGGCCAGGCGCAGCTTGTCGCCGACGGTGGGGCCGAGCATTTCCGCGTAGGCGCGGCGGGAAATCTTCATAGCTTGCCTTGAACCAGACCGCGGAAGCCGTAGACCATGCGGTCACCGGCCAAATCAACGAGCTCGACGGTGCGCGTTTGCCCGGGCTCGAAGCGCACGGCCGTGCCGCTGCAGATGTTGAGGCGCATGCCGCGCGCGGCGTCGCGGTCGAAGGACAGCGCAGCGTTGGTTTCGGCGAAGTGGTAGTGCGAGCCCACCTGGATGGGCCGCGTGCCGACATTGGCGACCTTGACGGTCAGCGTGCGGCGGCCGGGGTTGAGCTCATGCTCTCCCTCGGCAGTGATCAGCTCGCCGGGAATCATCAGGCCACCCCGCCCAGTCGGGCCACGGCCAGCGCCGCGACACTGGCACCCAGCAGGCCGCGCGCCAGCACGGGTGCATGGCGCAACTTCCAGCCCAGCGCAAGGCCCGCGCCATGCAGCACGGCCGTAGCCACCACCATGCCGGCCAGCGACGCATAACCGTGCAGCTCCAGGCCATGCGCGGCACCGTGGCTGAAGGCCAGGATGGCTGCCGTCGCCGCCCCCGCGGCTGGCGGCATGGCCAGGCGCAGCGCCACCAGCAGGCCCAGCACGGCAAGCGACACCGTGATAGCCGTCTCCATCGCCGGCATCTGCCAGCCCGTGGCCATGGACAGCAATGCACCGCACAGCAGCGAGGCTGCGAAGGCCAGCGGCGCGCGCAGCGGCGACTTGAGCGCCATCGCGCTCCAGATGCCCACGGCCAGCATGGCGGCCAGGTGATCGGGGCCGGTCAGCGGGTGCAGCGCGCCGTCGATGAAGCCGGCCATGTGGCTGTGCTCGCCGGTGTGGGCTTGGGCGGCAGTGGTGGCCAGCAAGGCCAGCAGGACGAGGGGTGACTTTTTCATGCGCTTCGATGCAGTGGGATGTTTTGTCCAGTAGCAGCCACGGAGCCGGTGCAGCCGGTCAGGGGGTCTAAATGATCGGTTGGTGAACGGTGACGAGCTTGGTGCCGTCTGGGAAGGTGGCTTCGACCTGGATCTCGGGAATCATCTCGGCGATACCGTCCATCACGTCGTCGCGGGTCAGCACGGTGCGGCCGTCGCTCATCAGCTCGGCCACGGTCTTGCCGTCGCGAGCGCCTTCGAGGATGGAAGCGCTGATCAGCGCCACGGCCTCGGGATAGTTGAGCTTCAGGCCGCGGGCCTTTCGGCGCTCGGCCAGCAAGGCGGCGGTGAAGAGGAGAAGCTTGTCCTTCTCACGGGGTGTCAGTTCCATCTCGCTTTGCTCGATTCATTTCAGTTTGCACGTGCGGCCGCACAGGCCGGCCGAACACATGGGGGGGGGTGAGTGCCGTCTCTCGGGTCCCGTATGTCGGCGTGTCTTGCCTACGTCTTGCAAGGCGGGTGCCAGTCGATCAGCACCTGCCCGGCCTCGGGTTTGCGGGCGGGGCCGCCCGGTTGGCGGGCCGGCGTGCCCAGCGCGATCCAGCCCACCAGCGTTTCGCCCGGCGCGCAGAAGGCCGCGGCGATGGCGGGCTGGCGCACCTTGGCGCCGCTGAGCATCTTGCCGGCAAAGCCCAGCGCATGGGCTGCAGACAGGAAGTTCGCGATCGCGCCGCCTACCGCCGCCCATTGCTCGTGCGCCGGCACCTGCGGGTGGCCCAGGTCGATGCGGGCCACGACGGCCACCGTCATCGGCGGGCGCAGCGCCCGCTCGGCATCGAGCGCGGCCCCGGCCTCGTCCTTGCCGGCAGCGCGAGCCGCGTCCGCGAACAGGTCAGCCATGCCCCGCTTTGCATCGCCACGCACCATCTTGAAGCAATAAGGCACCAGTTCGGCGTGATCGGGCGCGCGCAGCGCCGCTTGCACCATCAACGCCAGCTGGGCATCGCTCGGCCCGGGCTCGACGAGGTGCTTGGGGCCAACCGAGTAGCGGGTCAGCAGCGCGTCCAGGGGTGTCATGCTCATCGGGTCAGGTAGTGCCTCAGGCGCCAGGACAGCGCATCCACCAGCGCCACCAGCGCCATCATGGCCAGCAGCACCGTGCAGGTCTCGCGCATCTGGAACAGGCCCAGGTGGTAGCTCAGCATCTGCCCCAGGCCTCCGGCACCGACGACGCCCAGCACGCTGGCCGCGCGGATGTTGTTCTCCCAGCGGTACAGCGTGTAGCTGGCCAGCTGCGGCAGCGTCTGCGGCAGCGTGGCGAACAGCCACACGCGCAGCCCGCCCACGCCGCGCTGGCGCAGCGCCAGGGCCACGTCCGGCGGCGCGTTCTCGAAGCTCTCGGCAAATAGCCGCCCCAGCACGCCGCTGGTGTGCAACGCAAGCGCCAGCGTGCCCGGCAGCGGGCCCAGGCCGGCCAGGATGAGCAGCAGCACGGCCCACACCAGCTCGGGCACGCTGCGCAGCATGTTCAGCACCAGCCGGGCAGCGCCGCGCGTGACGCCGGAGCCGGCGGCCGGCAGCGCCAGCAGCAGCCCGCCCACGACGGCCAGCGCCGTGCCCACGGCCGACATGGCCAGCGTCTCCAGCAGCGCCCAGCCCGTCTTGGCGAGGAACGCCGGCGCCATCTCGGGCGGGAAAAAGCCCAGCGCGAAGCGGCCCATGCTGGCCATCGCATCGGCACCGAGGAAGGCGGCCCACTGCAGGTCCAGCGACCAGAAACTGGCGACGACCAGCGCCATGAGCGCCAGCAGTACGCCGAGGGTGGACCATCGCGGCGTCATGCGAGACGCCCCCGCAGCCAGCGGCTGAAGGCATCGCTGGCCGTCACCAGCACGATGAACACCAGCAGGATGGCGCTGACCTCCGCGCCCGCGAACATCTTGGACGCGCTGTCCAGCAGCTGCCCCAGCCCGCCCGCGCCGACGAACCCAAGCACCACGGACGAACGCACCGCGCACTCCCAGCGGTAGACGGTGTAGCTCAACAATTCTGGCGCGCAGCTGGGGAGCGCGCCGAACAGCAGCGCCTGCAGCCGGCCGGCGCCGCCGCGCAGCAGCGCCTGCGTGGGCGAGGGGTCGGCGCTTTCCAGGATCTCGGCGTAGACCTTGCCCAACATGCCGCCGTAGGCGATGGCAATCGCCAGCACGCCCGCCGTGGGCCCCAGGCCGACGACGCGTACGAACACCAGCGCCCACACCAACTCCGGGATGGAGCGCAGCGCCACCAGCAGCGTCCGCGCCGCGCGCCGCCCCCAGCGAGCCGGACCGGGCCGCCCCTCCAGCGTGCTGGGCGACAGCCGCGTGGTCGCCAGCAGCGACATCGGCACGGCAATCAACAGCGCCAACGCCAGCCCGGCAGTGGCGATGGCCACCGTGCGCCAGGTCTCGCGCGCCAGCAGCGCCAGGAACTCGGCATCCGCGCGCGGCGGGAAGAACTCCGCCAGGAAGCGCCCGGTGGCACGCAGGCTGCGCTCATCCAGCAACGCCCAGGGCTTGAACTCGGCCAGCACCAGCAGCGGCCAGGCCAGCACCAGGGCGCACAACCAGGCCAGCACGCGCGGCCGCAGCGCCGGGTCGCGCAGTGGTGCAGCCGTGGCCGAAGCGACCATGCCAATCGGGGACGGGCTGCTCATCGGCACATGGCCTGCGGCAGCGGCACCGGCTGCGGCAGGGGCGCAAGTTCGGGCGGCGCCTCGTCCTGCGCGCGGTAGAGCTCCTGCAGCAGCTCGCCGCCGATGGCCCCGGGCGGGCCGTCATAGACGATGCGGCCGGCGCGCAGCGCGATCACGCGCGGGAAGCGGGCCAGCGCCAGGTCCACCTGGTGCAGGCTGCACAACAGCGCGGCGCCACGCTCGGCTGCCTGGGCGCGCAGCACGTCCAACACCAGCTCCGCACGGGTCGGGTCCAGCGCGGCCAGCGGCTCGTCGGCGAGCCACAGGCTGGCGTCGGCCACCAGCAGCCGCGCCAGGCCCACGCGCTGGCGCTCGCCACCAGAGAGCCGGTCCACGCGCAGCCACAGCTTGTCGGCGACGCCCAGCTGCGCCAGCGCGGCCTGGGCCAGCGCCGCGTCCGGCGGGCTCCACAGCGTGCGCAGGCTGCGCCACAGCGACATGCGCGGCAACCGCGCGGCGAGCACCGCCACGGCCACGCGCTGGCGCGGCGGCAGGGGCGGCTGCTGTGGCGCCAGCGCAATGCCGGCGCGCAGGCGCTGGCGCTCGCGGCGCGGCAGCGCCCAGGGATCGCGGGCCGCCAGCGTGTAGCGGCCGGCCAACGGGCCCTGAATCAGCGCCAGCAGGTGCAGCAACGTGGTCTTGCCAGCGCCCGAGGCGCCGATGACAGCGATCTGCTCGCCCGCCGCCACGGCGAGGTCGATGCCGCGCAGCACCGGCGCCGCACCGCCCTGCGCGGCGGCGTCGACACCGTCGAGGCGGATCACTTCAGCAATCCGGCGTTCTCGGCGGCGGCCTTGATGCCGCTGTAGTTCTCAGACTTGCTGGGGATGAACTTCGTCGCGCGCTGCAGGCCGAGGATCTCCTTGCCCTGCGGCGTGGCAGGGTCCAGCGCGAGGAAGGCGGCGCGGATCTTGTCCTGCAGCGCCTGCGGCATGTCGGCGTGCACGGACCAGTTGTAGTCGTAGTAAGCCGGCGTCGTGTAGAAGACCTTGACCTGGGATGGGTCCACCTTCTTTTCGGCGACGAACTTCTCCCACACCGAGATGTTCAGCGCACCGGCATCCACCTTGCCGCTGGCCACGGCGGCGATGGTGGCGTCATGCGCACCGCTGAAGGCCACGCGCTTGAGGTCGGTGTCGGGGTTGAGCTTGGCCGCCAGCAGGAAGCTGCGCGGCATCAGGTGGCCCGAGGTGGAGCTCTGCGAGCCGAAGGACAACGTCTTGCCCTTGAGGTCGTCCAGCTTGGCGATGCCGCTGGCCTTGTCGGTAATGAAGACGGAGCGGAACTTCTCGTCCTCCTCGCGCTGCACCAGCGGGTTGACCTTGCCACCCGAGCGCACATTCGCCTGCACAAAGGTGAAGCCGCCGAACCAGGCCAGGTCGACCTTGCGGTTCACCAGCGTCTCGACCGCGGCAGCGTAGTCGGTGACCGGCGTCCACTCGACCTTCATGCCCAGCTTGCTTTCCAGGTACTGGCCCAGCGGCGCGAACTTGCGCGCCAGCTCGGTGGGGGACTCGTCCGGGATCGCGGTGACGCGCAGCACCTGCTGCGCCTGGGCGGCGGCACCCACCAGGGCCAGGGACATCACCACACCGCGCGCCAGACTGGCGACGACTCGAGTCAGATTCATTGCAGATCTCCAGAGGAAAGTTCGGTGCCCGATCAGAACACCAGGGTGGCCCAGGCCGGGTCAGCGGCGCGGGCGACGAATTGGACCGCACCACCGTGCTGGCGCGCGGCGGGCAGGATGTCAGTCAGGGTCAGGCCTTGAGCGGCCAGCGCATCGGAGCAGGCCAGAAAACGCGCTCCGTGGGACAGGGCGTCCTGCATCCAGGCCGCCACCGTCTTGCCGAAGTGCGCCGATGCGCGCAGCGACTCTGCCACACCGGGGCGCAGCAGCAACACCGAACGCGCCGAGAAATACACCTCCACCTGCAGCTCCATCGCCGCCGCCGCTGCGGCATGGGCGAATGGCGTGGCCAGGCGCGCCGGCTCGTCGGGGTCGACGGCCCACAGCAGGATGGCCAGGCCGGTGCGCGACATCAGGCCGCCTCCAGCCGGTTGAGCCGCGCCCAGGCCTGCATGGCTTCGCTCACAGCGGCCGCGCCTATGGCCAGCCGGGCCTGCTCTTGCGGCAGCTGGGACGGGGCCAGCTCCACCAGCCAGCCCTCGCCGTAAGGCGAGCGATGCACCAGCTCCGGCTGCGTCTCCAGCGCCTCGTTGACCCGCGTAACCGTGCCCGACAGCGGCGAGCGCACCGACACGACCGACTTGGACAGTTCCACCAGGCCGACCGAGCGCCCCTGCGCCACCTCGCTGCCCACCGACTTCGGCCGGCACATGTAGAGCTCGCCCGACGCCTTCAAGCCCAGCGCCGTGATGCCGACCCGCACCCCGCCCCCCGGCAGCAGCCGCGCCCAGGTCTGGTCCTCGACCCAGTACCAGAGGTCGTCCGGCAGCTCTGTACCGGCGATCAGCACAACGCCCCCACGAGGGTTCGGCCGGCGTCGCGAGCGGGCGCAGGTTGGTTCGAGCACCGCAGCCGTACTGGCGTACGGCGAGGCGCGCAGGGCCAAGATGCGCCTGCGCAGCAGCCGGACGGGCCGTCGTGGCGGAGGGGCGTGGGGGTCGAACCCACCCAGCAGCGCATGGCGCCACCCACCGGGTTTGAAGCCCGGCCGACACACCGGTGTCGTTGCCCCTCCGAAGTCCTCATGCAGGCTCCTGCAGATACAGCGCGCAGTCGGCCCGCAGCCGGTGCTCGTCGCCCACGCGGCGCAGCAGGCCCACGCGATCGAAATGCTCCAGGATCTGGATCGCGCGCTTGCGCCCCAGCCCCGTGGCATCGCGGAACGCGGCCGCCGCGACATGGCCTTGTTCCGCAGCCAGGCGGCGCACTGTAGCTGCCAGCGCGGTGGCCGTGGGGGTGTCCAGGTACAGATCTTTCACCACCTGGTGCAGCTCGCCCTGCTGCGCAAGGCGGGCCAGCGTCGCGCGCATCAGCGGCTCGGGCTCGGCGCAGTCGCGGGCCAGGTCGCGCGCCCAGGCGCCCTCGGCACCGGCCTCGCGCAAGCGTGGTGCCACCTTCTGCGCGATGCGCTGCTCGGCCGCCGACAGCTGCACGCCATGCGCCGGCAAGTGCACGAAGGCGCCCCGCACGGCGAGGTGGCCGGTGGTGCGCAGGTCGGCCAGCACCTGGCGCCACAAGGCCTCGGCCAGGCGGGGTGCGACGAGACGGCGCAACCGGGCCGCGTCAGGCCCCAGCTCGTCGGGCTGGCGCGCGTGATAGTCGGCCAGCGTGGCCAGCAGCCGCTCGGTCAGCGCGGCGCTGGCCGCATCCCCCAGCGCCCAACCCTGCAGCGGCTCGGCCAGGCCCTCGGCGCGGGCAAAGGCGGCCAGGTCCAGCCCGTGGGACAGTAGCGTCAGCAAGCGCTCGCGGCGCCGCGCCGCCGTGGGCAGCGCGCACGCGCCCAGCTCCGCCAGCCGCTCCGGTGTGCGGCGGTAGCGGGCGGGGGCGAACGGGTCCAGCACCGTGCCACCGGCCAGCGTGCGCGAGGCGCCGGCATCGCGCAGCACCAGGCGGTCGCCGCGCCATGCGCCCACCGGCGCGTGACACACCAGCTGCACGCGCCCCGAGGCGCCGGGCTCGATCTGCTCGCCGTCCAGCACGGCTACGCTGGCCGTCACGCCCTGCGCGCCGACGTGCAAGTGCACCCGGGTGCCGGAACGCAGCGGCTTGGCCTCGCCGGGCCACAAGCGCAGTTGGGCGTCCAGCCGCTCCGTGGCCAACGCCACATGCGGCGCGGTGAGCCAGGCGCCCCGCGGCGCCTCGTCCTTGGCCACGCCGGCCAGTGCCACCGCGCAGCGCTGCCCGGCCTGGGCGCGCTCGACGACGCAGTTCTGCGCATGCAGGCTGCGCACGCGCGTGCTGCGGCCGGCCAGCACCAGCTCGTCGCCCACGGCGATCTCGCCAGCATGCAGCGTACCGGTCACCACGGTGCCCACGCCGTCCAGCGTGAAGGCACGATCCACCGCCAGGCGCGGCGCCAGGCCGTGCGACGGCCGAGGCGGCAGCTGACGCGCGGCCTCGAACAGCACCTCGCGCAGCGCCGGCACGCCCTGCCCCGTCAACGCCGAGACGGCGAGCACAGGCGCTGCAGCCAGGCCCGTGCCGGCCAGCAGCGCGCGCAGCTCGACGCCAAGGGCTTCGACGCGGCCAGGCTCGGCCCGGTCGACCTTGGTCAGCACCACCGCGCCGCGCGTGAGGCCCAGCAGGCTCAGCACCGCCAGGTGCTCGCGCGTCTGCGGCATCACGCCATCGTCGACGGCCACCAGCAACAGGCCGAAGTCGATGCCGCTCGCGCCGGCCAGCATGGTGTGCACCAGCTTCTCGTGGCCCGGCACGTCGATGAAGCCCAGGCGCTGAGGCGCCGGGCCGGGCCCAGGCACGTCCAGGTAGGCATAGCCCAGCTCGATGCTGATGCCGCGAGCTTTCTCCTCGGGCAGGCGGTCGGTGTCGATACCGGTGAGCGCCCGCACCAGCGTGGTCTTGCCGTGGTCGATGTGCCCGGCGGTGCCAACGATCACGCCAACGCCTCCTTCAACACGCCCAACTGACCTGTCAGCAGCGCCGGGTCTTCCAGGCAACGCAGGTCCAGCAGCAGGCGGTCGTCGTGGACACGGCCGATCACCGGGCGCGGCAGCCTGCGCAGCGCCGTCACGAGCGCTTCGAGCGTGCGGCCGCGACCGTCAAGCGCTGCCAGCGCCAGGCCAGCCGAGGGCAGCCGCTCCACCGGCAGCGAGCCGGACCCGATCTGGCTCTGTAGCGCGACGACCGACACCGCAAAGCGCGGCGCCACGGCGGCTTCCAACGCCGGCAGCAGGGCCTGCGCCAGCGCGGCGATTTGGGCCTGCGGTCGGGTCAGCAGGCGCAGCGTGGGCAAGTCCTGCACCAGGCGCTCTGGCCGCAAGTACAGGCGCAACGTGGCCTCCAGCGCTGCAAACGGCAGCTTAGACAGGCGCAGCGCCCGCTTCATCGGGAACTTGCGGATGCGCCCCACTGCGGCCTTGCTGCCGACGATGAGGCCGCCCTGCGGGCCGCCCAGCAGCTTGTCACCGCTGAAGGTGACCACATCGCAGCCTGCGGCCAGCATGGTCTGAGGCAGCGGCTCGGCCGGCAGGCCCCACTGGGTGAGGTCCACGAGCGCACCGCTGCCCAGGTCGGTCATCAGCGGCACGCCGCCCGCGCGGGCGATCGGGGCAAGCGTCGCCTCATCCACCGAGGCGGTGAAGCCCTGCACGGCATAGTTGCTGGTGTGCACCTTGACGATGAGGCCGGTGCGCGGGTTGATGGCGCCCTCGTAGTCGCGCGGGTGGGTGCGGTTGGTGGTGCCCACCTCCACCAGCGTGGCGCCGGCCGCGGACATCACGTCGGGCATGCGAAAGGCGCCGCCGATCTCGACCAGTTCGCCGCGCGACACGATGGCCTCCTTGCCCCGTGCCAACGCAGCGATGCCCAGCAGCACGGCAGCCGCGTTGTTGTTCACCACCGTGGCCGCTTCGGCGCCGGTGAGTTCGCACAGCAAGTCCTCAATGAGGTCGTCACGGTCACCGCGGCCGCCGGTGTCCAGGTCGAACTCGAGGTTGTTGGGCGCGCCGGTCAGCGCCAGCACCTGCTGCAGCGCGGCGTCGGCCAGCAGCGCGCGGCCAAGGTTGGTGTGGATGACGGTGCCGCTGAGGTTGAGCACCGCACGCATGTTGGGCCTCATGCGCGCGGCAACGCGCGTGGCCAGCGCCTGCGGCAGGGCGGCCAGCTCGGCGCGAGGCAACTCGCCCGCCACCGCACGCGTGCGCAGGGCGTCGAGCAGCCCCCGCGCCTCGCGGGCGACCAACGTGTGGCCATGCTCGGCCACCAGCGCCGCGCACTCGCGCAGCAGCTTGTCGAGGGCTGGAAGGTCCTTGGGGGCCGCTTTGTCGGGGGCCTTGGAACCGTGAACCACGGATTCGTCGGGCGCCACGATCAATGTCCTCCGCCGGGCGGTGGGGCCTCGTCGGGCTCGCCGAAGAGCAGCAGCAGGTTCACGCCGTGGCGCTGCTGGCCGTCCTCGCTGACGAGCAGATCGAGCGTCAGCGTGGCCAGGTCATCGGCCACGGGTTCGAGGCCGTTGTCACGCGCCGGGTGCATCAGCTTGAGGTAGTGACCGCACTCGCTGCAGCATTCGGCCTGCACGGCCGGCTGCGCCTCGGGCGCGCTGGCGTCGGCCGCGACGAGGTTCTGCAGCGAGATGCCCTTGGTGCTCTGGCAGTGCGTGCACTTGATACGCACGTAATGCCACTGCATGGCACACAGGCCGCAGGCCAGGTAGCGCGCGCCCTCGGCGCCCAGGCGCTCCAGTGACGCCACGGGGCGCGATCCGCAGCAGGGGCAGACGGTCGGGTCGTCGATGCGGCCGAAGGGCGCGACCGCACCACCCGTGTGGGCGACGGCGGTCTGCTGCACCAGGCGCACCCAGTGCAGCTGCAGGCCGGCGGCGATCAGCGGCGCGGCGGCCAGGTCCAGCCCCAGCATGACGCCGGTCAGCAGGCGACCGGCTTGCGTGTCCAGGTGCTCATCCGTCGCGTCAGCCAAGTGGCCCGCGGCGGCACGCGCCGGGCCTTCCGGCAGATGCCCGGCGAGGTCTCGCAGCAGCGCACGCAGGCTGTCGCGCCAGAGCGGCTCGCGAACCCAGGTCTCGGCCGGCAGCAACGGCACCCCGTCACGTGCGGCGGCGTGCACCTGCTCGGCCGAGGGCACCGGCACGCGGACACCGGCCTTGAGCGCCCGGTGCTGGGCATCGGCCAGTTCGGCGACGAATAGCAGGAAGTCGCGCATCGCATGGCCGGCGGCCAGCTCGCGCAAGCGCAGTGCCCGCGCGGCGAACACGCCGGCATCGGGCATGTGCACAAAGGTCAGCTGCTCGCCGGCACGGACGGCGATCTCTTCGGGGCTGAGGAGCTTTTGGGAGTTGCTGGTCGTCGGGGTCACTGCTTGCCTGTCATCTCACGGTGCCACAGCGGGTGATTCTGACGCGCCCAGCCCTCGGTCACCGTGCCACGCGTCATCGCGCGTACCGTGCCCTTGACCCAGATGGCAGCGTACACATGCATGATGACGCCAAGGATCAGCCCGACCGCGCTGGCCGCATGCAGGACGACGGCAATGCGGCGAAGCAGGATGGGGAAGCTGCTGGCGAACCAGGGCTGCCAGAACATCACGCCGGTCACCAGCAACACCACGAGGCACAGGCTCATGAGCCAGAACACGCCCTTCTGGCCAGCGTTGTACTTGCCCACTGGCGGCATTGCCGCCTTGTTGCCGCGCAGCATGTCGCCGCTATGCGCCACCCAGTCGCGATCCGACGGCGTGAACACGTTGTCGCGCCACAGGCGGAAGAACATCACCGCGAAGGCCAGCACCATGGCGACACCGAAGAACGGATGCAGGATGCGTGTCCAGACGCCGCCGCCGAACAGCGCGCTGAAGAAGTACAGACTCGGGTGGAAGAAAGCCAGGCCGGACAGGCCGGCCAGCACGAACAGCAGCGCAATGAGCCAGTGGTTCATGCGGTCGCGGTCTTCGTAGCGACGCAGGGTTCGAGTTGCCATGTCGTGCTCCTTCAGGCGTCCGCCTTGTTGTCGGCGTCGTCCTTGGACTCCACCGGACCGACCTTCATGTAGTGGAAGAAGCCGGCCACGACCGCCCCCACCATCGCCGCCACCGCCAGCGGCTTGGCCGCCCCCTTCCACAGTGACACCAGCGGGCTGATCTTGGGATCGGCGGGCAGGCCGTGGTAGAGCTCGGGCTTGTCGGCATGCTGCAGCACGTAGACAACGTGGGTTCCGCCAACGCCTTGCGGGTCATAGACGCCTGCGTTGGCGTAGCCACGGTCCTTGAGGTCGGTCACGCGCTCGGCACCGTAGTCCAGCATGTCCTCCTTGGTGCCGAAGCGAATGGCGCCGGTCGGGCAGGCCTTGGCACAGGCCGGCTCCAGCCCGACGCCGACCCGGTCCGAGCACAGCGAGCATTTGTAGGCCTTGCTGTCGACCTTGGACAGGCGCGGCACGTCGAAAGGGCAACCGGTGACGCAGTTGCCGCAGCCCACGCAGTGCTCGGAGATGAAGTCCACGATGCCGTTCGTGTACTTCACGATGGCGCCGGGGGCCGGACAGCTCTTGAGGCAGCCCGGATCCTCGCAGTGCATGCAGCCATCTTTGCGAATCAGCCACTCGAGCCTGTCCTTTTCGACCTCCACCTCGGAGTAGCGCATGACCGTCCAGCTTTGCGGCGTCAGGTCGCGCGGGTTGTCGTAGGTGCCGTGCGCCTCGCCCACGTCGTCACGGAGGTCGTTCCACTGCATGCAGGCCACCTGGCAGGCCTTGCAGCCGATACAGGAGGACACGTCGATGAGCTTGGCGACCTCGATGGTCTTGCGCGCCTGCGGCGGGTTGGTGGTCGTGGCCGAGCGCTTGGCGATGTCGAGAGATTGGAGTGAAGACATGGTCAAGCCTTTTCAAGGTTCACGGTGAAGCTCTTGAACTCGGGCGTCTGCGTGTTCGCATCGCCCACGAAGGGGGTCAGCGTGTTGACGAGATACCCGGGCTTGGCGACACCGACGAAGCCCCAGTGATTGGGCAGGCCCACGGTGTGCACCCGCTTGCCGTCCACATCCAGCGACGCGATGCGCTTGCTCACCACGGCCACGGCCTTGATGAAGCCGCGGTTGCTGCTCACCTTGACCCAGTCGCCGTTGGCCACGCCCTTCTCCTTGGCCAGTTCCTCGCCGATCTCGACAAACTGCTGCGGCTGCACCACGGCTGACGAGCGCACGTTCTTAGTCCAGTAGTGAAAGTGCTCGGTCAGCCGGTAGGACGTCGCCACATACGGGAAGTCCTTGGGCGTACCGAAGGCCTCCATGTCGCCCTTGAACACGCGTGCGGCCGGATTGCTCTTGGCCTTGGCGTTGTTGGGGTGCATGGGGTTGGCGGCCAGCGGCGTCTCGAAGGGCTCGTAGTGTTCCGGCAATGGGCCGTCCACCAGGCCGGTGGGCGCGAACAGCCGCGCCACGCCCTCGCCCGTCATGATGAAGGGCCGCACGGCATCTGCGTCCGTCGGGTTGGCGTCGGGCCGGATGTCGGGCACGTCGGAGCCACCCCACTTCTCGCCGTTCCAGGCCACCAGACGGCGCTTGGCATTCCACGGCTTGCCGTTGGGGTCGCAGGACGCCGCGTTGTAGAGCACGCGCCGGTTGGCCGGCCAGGCCCAGGCCCAGTTCAGCGTCTGGCCGATGCCGTAGGGGTCGCTGTTGTCGCGCCGGGCCATCTGGTTGCCGGCCTGCGTCCAGCTGCCGGCATAGATCCAGCAGCCGCTGGACGTGGACCCGTCGTCGCGCAGTTGCCCGAAGCCGCTGACCTGATCGCCGGCCTTGACCAGCACCTTGGTCGGGTCCTTGGGGTCCAGCACGTCGGCCAGGGCCTTGCCGTTGTACTCCTTGGCCAGTTCCTCGGCGGAGGGGTTGGTGGGCTGCAGGTAGGGCCAGGCGAGGTTCAGGATGGGGTCGGGGAAGGCGCCGCCTTCCTTCGCGTAGGCTGCCTTCAGGCGCGTGAACAGCTGGGCAATGATCTCCGGGTCGCCCTTGGCCTCGCCCGGGGGCTCGGCGCCCTTCCAGTGCCACTGCAGCCAGCGGCCCGAGTTGGTCAGCGAGCCGTCCTCCTCGGCAAAGCAGGTGCTGGGGAAGCGGAACACCGTGGTCTGGATCTCCTCGCTCTTCACGTCGTGGTGCTCGCCGTGGTTCTTCCAGAACTCGGCGGTCTCGGTGTTGAGCGGATCGATGACGACCAGGTACTTGAGCTTGGACAGGCCCGCGACGATTTTCTTCTTGTTGGGGAAGGAGCCGACCGGGTTGAAGCCCTGGCAGATGTAGCCGTTGAGCTTGCCCTGGTTCATCAGCTCGAAGGCCTGCAGCACGTCGTAGGCCTTGTCCCACTTGGGCAGATAGTGGAAGGCCCACTCGTTCTCGGCCGTGGCCGCCTTGCCCCACCAGGCCTTTTGCTGGCTGACGAAGAACTTGGGGTAGTTCTGCCAGAAGCTCATCTGCCCCGGGCGCAGCGGCTTGACGGCGCGCGGCTTGTAGTAGGTCTCCAAATCCTGCTCGCTCTCGCGCGGCAGGCTCATGTAGCCCGTCAGCGAGGTGGAAAGCAGGCCCAGGTCGGTGAGGCCCTGGATGTTGGAGTGCCCGCGCAGCGCATTCATGCCGCCGCCCGCCACGCCGATGTTGCCCAGCAGCAACTGCATGATGGCCGCGGTTCGGATCATCTGCGAGCCCTGGCTGTGCTGCGTCCAGCCCAGCGCGTACATGATGGTCATGGCGCGCTCGGGCCTGGCGGTCTCCGCGATCATCTGGCAGACCTTCAGGAACTTGTCCTGCGGCGTGCCGGTGACCTTGCTCACCATCTCGGGGGTGTAGCGCGCGTAATGCGCCTTCATCACGTTGAGCACACAGCGCGGGTGCTGCAGCGTGGGATCGACCTTGGCGAAGCCCTTCTCGTCGAGCTCGTAGCCCCAGCTCTTGTTGTCGTAGCGGCGCTTGGCCTCGTCGTAGCCGCTGAACAGGCCGTCGTCGAACTTGTAGTCCTCGCCGACAATGAAACCGGCGTTGGTGTAGTGCTTGACGTACTCGTGCTGGATCTTGTCGCCGGCCAGCAGGTAGTTGATGACACCCGCCAGGAAGGCGATGTCAGCCCCCGCCCGGATGGGCGCGTAGTAGTCGCTCATCGCGGCCGAGCGCGTGAAGCGCGGGTCGACGACGACCAGCTTGGCCTTGTTGTGGTGCTTGGCCTCGATGACCCACTTGAACCCGCAGGGGTGAGCCTCGGCGGCATTGCCGCCCATGATGAGCACAAGGTCGGCGTTCTTGATGTCCACCCAATGGTTGGTCATCGCACCGCGCCCAAACGTCGGGGCCAGACTGGCCACCGTCGGGGCGTGTCAAACGCGCGCCTGGTTGTCGAAGACCAGCATCCCCAACGAGCGCATCGCCTTGTGGGTGATGTAGCCCGCCTCGTTGGACGATGCGCTCGCGCAGAGCATGCCGGTGGTCAGCCAGCGGTTGACGGTCTTGCCGTCGGCGTTGGTGGCCTGGAAGTTGGCGTCGCGGTCGGCCTTCATCAGCTTGACAAGGCGGCCCATGGCCTCGTCCCAGCTGACACGCTTCCACTCCTTGCTGCCAGGCTCGCGGATCTCGGGGAACTTCAGCCGGTTGGGGCTGTGCACGAAGTCCAGCAGGCCGGCACCCTTGGGGCACAGCGTGCCGCGGTTGACCGGGTGGTCCGGGTCACCTTCGATGTGGATGATGGACGAGGTGACGTTTTTCGCCTTGTCGCCCAGCGAGTACATGATGACGCCGCAGCCCACCGAGCAGTAGGGGCAGGTGTTGCGGGTCTCTGTGGCCCGGGAGAGTTTGAAGTTGCGCGCCTCGGCCAGTGCGGCCGTCGGCGAGAACCCCAGCGCGACCAGGCTGGATGCTGCCAGCCCCGCGCCACTCACCCGGAAGAAGTGCCTCCGGTTCATGTCCATGGAATCGTCTCCAGGGGCCGCATGGACCCCGCCGTCCAACAGATTGAAGATTGACGCCGGCACGCGGCAGCGCCTGGATTTCTTCACAACCGACCGGACTTGTCCAATAGGTGTTTGGCCGACTCAGCAATAGCGTCGGGCAAATGCCGGAGTCAGGGAGACGTCAGCTTGCTGGCGCTCGGATCAGGTGCCCTTGGAGATGGAGATGGTCGGGAACTTGGACGAGTAGTCCTTGCCTTGCGCCGCGATCTTCACGGCGATCTTGCGGGCCAGCGCCTTGTACAACGCTGCGACCTCGCCGGCCGGATCGGCCACCACCGTGGGCGCGCCGGCATCCGCCTGCGCGCGGATGCTCATGGCCAGCGGCAGCGAGCCCAGCAGCTCCGTGCCGTACTGCGACGCCATCTGCTGCCCGCCCTCGGCGCCGAAGATGTGCTCGGCATGGCCGCAGTTCGAGCAGATGTGCACCGCCATGTTCTCGACAATGCCCAGGATGGGCACACCCACCTTCTCGAACATCTTCAGGCCCTTCTTGGCGTCGATGAGGGCAATATCCTGCGGCGTGGTGACGATGACGGCGCCGGTCACCGGCACGCGCTGCGACAGCGTGAGCTGGATGTCGCCGGTGCCGGGCGGCATGTCGATGACGAGGTAGTCCAGCTCCTGCCAGCGGGTCTGGCGCAGCAGCTGCTCCAGCGCCTGCGTGGCCATGGGGCCGCGCCAGATCATGGCCTGGTCGTCGTCCACCAGGAAGCCGATGGAGTTGACCTGCAGGCCGTGGGCGATGTGCGGCTCCATGGTCTGGCCGTCCAGCGTTTCGGGGCGGCCGCTGGCGCCCAGCATCGTGGGCTGGCTGGGGCCGTAGATGTCAGCATCCAGCACGCCGACCTTAGCGCCCTCGGCGGCCAGCGCCAGCGCCAGGTTGGCGGCCGTGGTGCTCTTGCCGACGCCGCCCTTGCCGGACGCCACCGCGATGATGTTCTTCACACCCGGCAGCAACTGCACGCCGCGCTGCACCGCATGGGCGACGACCCGCGTCGAGATGGCGACGCCGACATTGCCCACGCCCGGCAGTGCGCGGGCGGCCGCAATGACGGCGGCGCGCAAGGCGGCATGCTGGCTAGCGGCCGGGTAGCCCAGCTCGACGTCAACGGCGACATCCGCACCGCTGACCTGCACCGCACGCACGGCGCGGGACTCGCCCAGCGTGCGGCCGCTGCCGGGGTCGATCACGGCCTGCAGCAAGGGTTGCAGCGATGCTTCGGAGATGGCGGTCATGGCGGGCAGCGGTTCGCAGAAATGGGGCCGGCAGTCTAGCCCTGCGCGCCCCCCGGGGCCGGATGGGCCGGCGAGCCCCCACCCGCAGGCCGGCCATGCCCGGCGTGGTCGGGCGAGCGCCAACCGTCTGTAAAGAATTTTTTCGTTAACCAAGCGGCCACAAGCCGGCCGGCCCTGCGTGGCAAGCTGACGGCATGCAAGCTCCCCGACTCCACGCCCTCTCCGCCGCCGCCCTGCTGGCCTGCGGCAGCCTGTCCGGCAACGCCTGGGCTCAGCCCGCCTCGCCTGCTCCTGCACCCGCCGCTGCAGCAGCCTCCGCCCCGGCCCGCCCGGCCGCCCCCCCGGCGCGCAACGCCGAGCAGTTGCAGCGCGTGGAGGTCTCCGGCACCGCCAGCGAAGAGAGCATCCGCAAGGCCTCCACGGCCAGCAAGATCGTCATCACCCGCGAAGAGATCGAGAAGTTCGGCGACGCCACCGTGGGCGAGGTGCTCAAGCGCCTGCCGGGCGTGACCACTGGCGGCGCGCCGGGGCGCGGTGGCGATGTGCGCATGCGCGGCATGGGCGGCGGCTTCACGCAGATCCTCGTCGACGGCGAGCGCATGCCGCCGGGTTTCTCGCTCAGCGAGCTGCCACCCGAGCAGGTAGAGCGCATCGAGGTGCTGCGCGCGCCGACGGCCGAGTACGGCACGCGCGCAATCGCCGGCACCATCAACGTGGTGCTGCGCGAGCCGCTGAAGAAGAAGCTCAACGAGTTCCGCGCCGGTGTCGGCATCGAGCGCGACAAGGTCAACCCTAGCGTCAGCTGGACGCGCAACGACAGCTTCGGCGCGGGCCACACCTACAGCTTCGGTCTGAATGCCATGCGCGGCGAACGCGAGGACGACGTGTTCAGCGACCGGCTGACGCGCACGCTGGCCACCGGCGCCGAGGAACTGCAGTCCACCCGTGGCCGCAGCGAGAACTCGCGCGAGGGCGTGAACCTGAACGGCCGCGTGCAGTTCAAGCTGGGCGGGCAGGACACGCTGTCCATCCAGCCCTTCGTCGTCTTCAACAAGTCGGACAGCCACTCGGACATCACGCGCACGACGACGCCCACCCCCGCGCCGCGGCCCGTCGACTTCTATGACCGCATCGAGAGCGCGGGCAGCTCCCGCTTCACGATGGCACGCCTGAATGCGCAGTGGCAGATGCGCCCCGATGCCGACACGCGCATCGACCTGCGCGGCGGCGTGGGCGGCGCCAGCGGCGAGAACAGCAGCACGCGCCAGGAATCCCTGGCTGGCGTGGGCACGCGGCTGCAGGAAGACAGCACCGACAGCCGCGACCGCAACTGGAACCTGGTGGGCAAGTTCTCGCGCAGCCTGCAGAACGACCACAGCCTGGTGCTCGGCCTGGAGGGCGAAGGCAACACCCGGCACTCCTCCCGCACCACACTGATCAACGGGGCGCCGCAGCAGGGCCTGGGCGATTTCGGCGACGACGTGGATGCGTCCACCACGCGCTTGGCCGCCTACGCCCAGGACGAGTGGAACGTCGGCAAGCAGTGGGACTTCTACGCCGGCCTGCGCTGGGAGGGCATCAAGACCGAGAGCAGCGCGGCCAACTACGCAGTGAGCAACACCTCCAGCGTCTTCACGCCGCTGGCGCATGCCCGCTACAAGCTCGACCCGGGCGGCAAGGAAGCCATCCGCATGAGCCTAACGCGCAGTTACCGCAGCCCGCAGCTGCAGGACCTGGTGGCGCGGCCGTCCATCAACACCGAGTCGCGCCACGACGAGGCCACGCCCGACCGCGCCGGCAACCCCGACCTGAAGCCCGAACTCGCCACCGGCCTGGAAATTGGCTACGAGAAGTACCTGAGCAAGGGAGGCATGCTGGGCGCCAACTTCTTCGCCCGCCGCATCAGCAACGTGATGCGCACCTTCACGGCGCTGGAGACCGTGAGCTGGAGCACCACGCCGCGCTACGTCTCGCGGCCGCGCAACCTCGGCAAGGCCACGACGATGGGGCTGGAGCTGGAAGCCAAGTTCCGGCTAGACGAGTACTTTGACGACGCGCTGCCCCTCAACGTGCGCAGCAACCTCAGCGTCTTCACGTCCAAGGTGGACGGCATTCCAGGCCCGAACAACCGGCTGGACAGCCAGCCCAAGGCGACGGCCAACCTGGGCGTCGACTACCGGCTGCGCTCGGTCCCGGTGTCGCTGGGTGCGTCGCTGAACTGGACGCCCGCGGCCACCATCCAGCAGTCGCTGCTGACCGAGGTGTCGACGGACCGCAAGCTGGTCAGCGACGCCTTCGTCATGTGGAGCGTCACGCCTGAGCAGTCGCTGCGCCTGTCGGCCAGCAACCTGTCGCCGCTGGACTACTACACGGGCAGCGTCATCACGGGCGATGAGCGCACCATCACAAGCCGCAGCGGCGGGCCCAGCTACACGCAGTGGCAGCTGCGCTGGGAGATGAAGATCTGACGACGCCCGCCGTCGTCAGAACGGCACGCGCTCGACATCGAAGCCCCGTGCTTTGAGCAAGCCCGGCAAAGCCTGGGCGCCCGTCATGTGCAGTGCGCCAACGGCCGCGAACACCGCCTTGCCCTTGCCATGTTCCTCGGCAATGCGGTCGGCCAGCCCCGGGTTGCGGTCGTCGTTGAGCCGGCGCAGGAACTGCAGCTCCTGCGCTGTCGGCACGCAGTCGCAGAGCTTGGCCGGCGAATCCATCGCGTCCAGGTCGCCACGCTCCCAGGCTTGGCTCACGCGCCGCAGCGAGGTGCGGCTCTCCTGGCGCTGCAGGCTGTCCAGCGTCTGGTTCAGCAGCTCGCGCGCCTCGGCTGCATCAACCGGCAGCAGCACGGCCATCTGGCTCGCCACCGACTCCAGCGCCACGACCGGGCGCTGGGTCGCCTTCGCGGCACCCAGCAGCACGAGCTCCTGCGCGTAGGCCGGGTCCAGGCCATCGTGGCGACCGGCGAGAGACACATAGGTCACCGCCTGCATCACCGGGTGCAGCGCCTCCAGCGCCGTTCGCGGCAGGCAAGCGGCGTCGGCCTCGGCGTCAAGCCGGGCCCGCTCGGCGTTGGTCAAGGTCAGCTTGGCCGCCTGGCTCTGCGCGGCCTGAACCTCGGTCATGAACGCCGGGTCCATCGGGTTCACCTCCACCGCCAGCACCTCCGTTGCACGCATGGCCGCCTGCAACTGCGGGCCGGGGAACACCCAGTCCAGCTTGCCGACATGCACGGTACCGTACAGGTAGGACACGCGCCCGTCCTTGCGCAGCCGCCACAGCGCGCCGCGGTCCTTGGCTGCGGCCTGGGCCGCCTGCAGCTGCTCGGGCGTCGGGGCCTGCGCCACGGGCGGGCAGCCCGCTTGGCTGGCCTGCGCGCTCGGCAGCAGAAAGGCGAGGTAAACAACGGTGGCCAGCAGCAGTCGCATCGAGAGTCCTGACAAATGGGGAAGGGCCGCGCGACTCTAACGGCGCCGCTGTGTGCCACCCCGGGTCAACCCAGGGTGAATCGTCACCGCGTCGCCGTCACCCACGGGCCGGTCAGGCCGTCCAGTTCGCAATCCCACAGCGCCTGCGCGTCCATCTCGTCGACGACACCCTCGCCATAGACCTTCAGCGCCAGGCTGCGCAGCATGATCACCATGCCGCGCACGAAGGCCGCGCGCCCGGCCTCGCCGGCCACGCCCAGCAGCACCGAGGCGTCCAGCTTCACGTAGTCCAGCCCGGCCTGGTAGAGCCGCTCCACCTGCGCCAGCCCGGCACCGGCGTGCTCCAGACCCAGCTTCACACCCATGGGGCGCAGCTGCCGGCCCAGCTCCAGCAGGCGGTCGAAATGCTCCGTGGCGGCGGTCTCGGACAGCTCCAGCAGCAGCAGGCGTGCGGCCTGCGGCGTCTGGCCCAGCAGGTCGCGCAGATGCGGCAGGAAGGCCGCGTCCGCCAGCGAGGCCGGCGCCAGGTTGATGCAGCGCGCCAGCCCGTCGGCCGCGATGGCTTGCAGCGCAAGCCCCACGGCGAACAGATCCACCGATGCGGTCACGCGCGCCCGCGCCGCCAGCGGCAGCCAGCCTGCGGCCGGCACCCACTGGCCATCCAGCTGCAGTTGCAGCGGGCATTCCAGATGCAGCACGCGGCCGCTGCGGTCCCGCACCGGGAACGCCACCAGTTGGCCCTGCTGCCGCGCCACCGCGTCCTGCAGCTGCGCCCGCCAGACGCCCTCGCCCTGCTCCCGACCCAGGCCGGCCTGGGCCACCACCTCCACGACGAAACCGCCGCGCGACTCGCCCAGGTGCTCGGCACGCGCCAGCGCCGCGTCGGCCTCGCCCAGCCACACCGGGCTGGGCCGCTCGCGCGGCAGCTCCACCGCGCCCAGTGCCACCTGCACACCGGCACCGAAGGCCGGCAGGCTGGCGCGCAGCGCATCGGCCAGCGCATGCGCCGTCTCGGCCGCAACGCCCTCGGCCGGCAGCCACAGCGCGAAGTCGCCACCATTGAGCCGCCCGACGCGGCAGCCGGGCACCGAGGCCGGGTAGGCCTGCAGGGCCGTCGCCACGGTCTGCAGCACATCGTCTGCCGCCGCACGCCCCAGCCGGGCGTTCAGCCCGGGCAGGTCTCGCAGCCTCAGCAGCACCAGGCCGGCCACGACCGGGCCATCGTCGCGCTGCAGCGCTGCGTCCAACTCGGCCAGGAAGTGCCGGCGCGTGGACACGCCCGTCAGCGCGTCGTGGTGCACCTGTTCGCGCAGCACCAGCAATTGGCCCGCCTGCGCCTCGAACAGCTCGCGAACGCGCCGGACCATGGCGTTCATCGCCCGCGTCAGCCGTTGCAGCTCGGGCACGCGCGGCTCGATGACCTGGCCATAGCTGCCGGCCAGCACGCCCTCGGCCTGGGCCACGGCCGCGTCCAGCGGGCGGCGGATGCGGCGCAGGCCCAGCGAGGCCAGCACGGCCGCCACGATGCCCACCACCAGCAGCCAGGCCAGCAGCCGGCGTGACGCCAGCCACAGCGCGTCGTGCGCGTAGCTCGAATGGCTCTTCAGCTGGACGGTGCCAATGGCCGTCCAGCCGCTGGACACCTGGGCCACGCCGACCGCCGCATGCATGGGCACCAGCGCGCGGAACCAGGCTGGCGAGCGCCCCTCCTGCGGCGAGCCGGCACGCTCGAACACCGGGCGGCCCTGCGCGTCGAGCCAGCGCACGTACTCGTAGGCACCGGTGTCGAACTGGGCCGACACCAGCAGCTTGATGAGCTCCACATCGCCCTGCTGCTGCGACAGCGCCAGTGCAAGCGACTGCGCGTTGTCGGCGTTCTTCAGGCTGAGCTGGGTCTGCATCAGCTCGCGTGTGGACAGCGTGGACAGACCCACCGCACCCACCAGCGCCGCCAGCACCACCCCCAGCACCAGCCAGGCGATCTGCCGCATCAACGACATGACTCGTTCTCCATCAGATGAATCCTTCCTTGCGCACCTTGGCCACCAGGTCCCGCCACAGCGACAGGCGCGCCAGCGGATCACCCGCCGTGACCTGGCCCACGCCCTGCCACAGGCCCTCGGTGTTGAAGCTGAACACCGGCGTCAGGTCGCTGCGCTGCGATGCAGGCAGCACCTCGGGGCGCAGGTTGTCCAGGATCAGTGGCTCCGCGCCCGGCTGGGCATGGTAGGCCAGCACCATGTGCGCCAGCGACTGCCCCTGCATCCGCGCCCGCACATAGACCATGCGCAGCCGCGCCGTGGGCACACCGGCTGCCGCGAGGCTGAAGTACTTGGCGATCGCGTAGTCCTCGCAGTCCCCGGCGCGCCTATCCAGCGTCTCCAGCGGCGAGGCCCAGTAGTCGGGCACGCCCCAAGTCACCGCATCATCGCGAAAGTCCACGCGACGGTTGAAGAAGTCGTTGATCTCCTGCAGCCGCTGCAGCTCGTCCTCGTGGCCGCTGCTGCGCTCTATCTGCTGCAGCAGCGCCAGCGCCTGCTCGGCCACTCGCGGGCCGCGCTGGGCGGCGGCCTCCATCACGCGGGTCGCGTCATAAGCCATCGCCGCCAGCCACGGCAGCACCAGCAGCGCGGCCAGCCCCCAGCGGCCCGCCCGGCGGGCAACAGCAAAACTGGTGAGAGAAGTCGGCAAGATTGACGTCAGGCAGCGATTGAATTCACTGTACCTGCGCCTGGAGCTCGCACCGCCACCCTAATATTTCTGGATATGCAGAACCCGGCACCTTCCCACGCCAAGCCCACCCCCGGCCCCCGCATGCAACAGATCCGCGACGACCTCGACCAATCTCGCCGCCGCGGGCCCTTGCAGCACATCCAGATCCCACCCTGCCCGCAACTGCTGGTCCAGCTGCAGCAGGCCATGGCCGAGCCCGAACCCGACCTCAACCTGGTGGCACGCATCGCCAGCAGCGACGTGGCCATGTCCGCCTCGCTGCTGCGCATTGCCAACGGCCCGCTGTTCAAGCCCGTCGGCCTGCCGTGCAGCACCGTGGGCCAGGCCATGACCCGCATCGGCCTGCGCGAGAGCGTGGCCGTCATGACCGGCTTCCTGGTGCAGCACGCCATCCCCGTCAACACGCCGCAACTGGCGCGCTTCTGGGAGCGCAGCGCCAAGCGGGCCACGGCGATGGCCACCATCGCCCGCGAGCTGCCCGGCCTGTCGCCTGACCTCGCGCACAGCTTCGGGCTCTTCCTGCATGTGGGCATCCCGGTGCTGATGCAGAGCGTGCGCGGCTATGCCGCCACGATGGTGGAGGCCGCCGCGCGCATCGACCGCCCCTACATCGCCACCGAGAACGCCAACCACAAGACCGACCATGCCGTCGTCGGCGCGCTGGTGGCGCGCGTGTGGAACCTGCCTGCGGCGCTGATGACGGGCATCCGGCTGCACCACGACTACGTCGCGCTGGGCCATGCCGACATCGACCCCGAGGTGCACACGCTGGTGGCCGCCGGCCTGATCGCCGAGCACCTGATGCGCCGCCACGAAGGCCTGCCGGAAGACGCCGACTGGGCCGGCCACCACCGGGACGCCATGGCCTGGCTGCACATCGGCTGGGACGAGCTGGCGCACTGGGAAGAAGCCGTCGTCGCGCAGTTCGACGCGGCGTGAGCCGCATGCGCCGGCCGCGCCTGCGCACCCTGGTGCTTGTCGCCATGGTCGTCGTGACGCTGGCGACGCTGGGCTGGTGGGCCTGGGGCCCGCCGGGCGTGGCCGTGGAGCTGGCACGGCGCAGCTGGCGCATGGAGATCCTCGTCGAGAGGCTGCGGCTGGAGACCGACTCCGCCTGGTGCGACGAGCTCCCACCCGATGCCCGCGACATCAGCCGCCGCGTGGTGGCCGACACCAGCGGCCAGCGCGGCGCCTCGGCCGAGCACTGCCGCTTCAGCCAGTTGGTGTGGCGGCGCAGCTGGATCGCCAAGCGCGAGGGTGGCCCGGCACAACGGCCCGAGTGGCCCAACCCGCCACTGCGCATGGCGCCGCCCGGCGAGCCAGGCAGCGAGCGTGTGGGACGGCGCGAAGCCTTCTACGAGATCGAGCTGCGCGACCGCCAGGACCACGCCTGGATCTGCCGCGTCGACGCGGCGCGCTGGCAGCAGCTGCGCGAGGGCATGCGCTTTCGCGTGCCGGTGGACCGTTTCGGCACCGCCAATTGCCCGGCGATGTACGCGTCAGATCTGTGAGGGCACCGACCCGCGCTTGAAACACAGTCCACACCCACGCCGTTCAAAGCGACCGCGGCTAGCCCCGATACTTTTCTAGCGCAGTACGGAATGTCGATTTCAAAAAAGGAGAGGAACATGAAGATAAAACTAGCCATTGCAGGGCTTGCTGCCTGTACGGTTCTGTCACTGACGGGCTGTGCCAGCGGCTACCAACAGTTCTATCGCCCCGTCCCAGGCGCAACCGCAGAGGAAATTTCTGCACAACGAGCCGCACCGCCCACTGGTGCACCACTAGTGGAGCGCGCCTCGTCGAGAGTACCGCCAGAGTCGATCGTGGACGCATACGCTCGCAGGGGCTATGTTCTTATCGGCTCGTCTTCCTTCAACAGCGGTAACGCAGAACGAGACGAAGCAGCAATAGAACAGGCGCGCAAGGTCGGCGCCGATCTGGTGGTACTGATTGACCCCAAGTACACAGGCACAGTGACCGGCTCCGTTCCGATTACAACGCCCACCACCACCACCTCGTACACCACAGGTTCCGCCACTGCGTACGGAAGAGGCGGGGCTGTCACCGCAATCGGGAACAGCACCACGACGACGTACGGAACGCAAACTAACTACGTCCCTTTTGCTGTACACCGCAGCGACTATTCAGCTGGCTTCTTCATAAAGCGGCGATAGCAATTCGGCGCCCTCTGGCGAGATCTCAACGATGCTGAACGAAAGACGATTCAGTCCAACAAAGGCGTGGTCGTGCGCACCGTCGTGGAGGGAACGCCTGCGTACTTAGCAGATGTCCTTCCTGACGACATCATCATCGCCGTTGACGGAAATGCCGTACTCGGCCAAGCAGAGCTGAGCCGCTTGCTAACCGAGCGTGCCGGACGCGAAGTGACGTTGACCGTATATCGCAACGGTACACAACGCCCAATAGCGGTTAAGTTGAACTGAACCATGCGTTCTTGAAGTGGAAAGCATGTAGTAAGCGTTTCAAGGCCGCCATGGGCTTCAACTTGTTTTTTCCAAGTGAAGACGCGAGGGCGCCCGCCGCATGAAACAAGGCCCGGCCACCTCGCGGTGCCGGGCCTTGCTGTTGGTGCCGAACGGCGCTGCTTACTTCTTGCGCACCGGCGGCACGTCCGTGCAGGAGCCGTGCGCCACTTCCGCCGCCATGCCCAGGCTCTCGCCCAGCGTGGGGTGCGGGTGGATGGTCTTGCCGATGTCCACCGCATCAGCGCCCATCTCGATGGCCAGCGCGATCTCACCGATCATGTCGCCGGCATGGGTACCGACGATGCCGCCGCCGATGATGCGGTGGCTCTCTTCGTCGAACAGCAGCTTGGTGAAGCCCTCGTCGCGGCCGTTGGCGATGGCGCGGCCCGAGGCCGTCCACGGGAACAGGCCTTTGGTGACCTTGATGCCCTTGGCCTTGGCCTCGTCCTCGGTGATACCCACCCAGGCCACCTCGGGGTCGGTGTAGGCCACGCTCGGGATCACGCGGGCGTCGAACTGGCTCTTCTTGAGCTTGTCGTCACCCAGCAGTTCGCCAGCGCAGACCTCCGCCGCCACATGCCCCTCGTGCACCGCCTTGTGGGCCAGCATGGGCTGGCCGACGATGTCGCCGATGGCGAACACGCTGGCGACGTTTGTGCGCATCTGCACATCCACCGGGATGAAGCCGCGGTCGGTCACGGCCACGCCGGCGTTCTCGGCCGCGATCTTCTTGCCGTTGGGAGTGCGGCCCACGGCCTGCAGCACGAGGTCGTAGCGCTGGGGCTCCTTCGGCGCGCCCTCGCCTTCGAAGGTCACGTAGATGCCGTCGGGCCGGGCTTCAGCCGCCACCGTCTTCGTGTTCAACATGATGTTGTCGAAGCGGTGCTGGTTGAACTTCTGCCAGACCTTGACGAGATCGCGGTCCGCGCCGGTCATCAGCGTGGGCAGCATCTCGACGACATCCAGGCGCGCGCCGAGCGTGGAGTAAACCGTGCCCATTTCCAGACCGATGATGCCGCCGCCGACGATGAGCATCTTCTCGGGCTTGACGCCCATTTCCAGCGCGCCGGTGGAGTCGACGATGCGCGGGTCGTTAGGCAGGAACGGCAGGCGCACGGCCTGCGAACCGGCCGCAATGATGAGACGCTTGAACGCCACGGTCTGCACCGCGCCAGTCTTGGCCTGACCCACGGCACCTTCGGTCGCCTCGACCTTCAGATGCTGGGCATCCAGCAGCGAGCCGACGCCGCGCAGCACCGTCACCTTGCGCATCTTGGCCATGGCCGCCAGGCCGCCGGTCAGCTTGCCCGTCACCTTGTTCTTGTGGGCGCGCAGCTTGGTCGTGTCGACGGTAGGCTCGCCGAAGACGACGCCCAGGTCGGCCATGTGCGAGGCCTCGTCCATGACGGCTGCGACGTGCAGCAGCGCCTTGGACGGGATGCAGCCCACGTTCAGACAGACGCCGCCCAGCGTCGCGTACCGCTCGACGAGGGCGACCTTCAGGCCCAGGTCGGCGGCGCGGAACGCGGCCGAGTAGCCACCGGGGCCGCCACCCAGCACAACGAGGTCGAAGGCCTGGTCCGCGCTGCCGCTGTAGGTGGCGGCAGCGGGGGGCTGCACTGGGGCAGCAGCCGGTGCGGGGGCAGCAGCGACCGGAGCCGGCGCAGGCGCCGCCGCACCATCGGCTTCCAGCGACACGATGACGGAGCCCTTGGCGACCTTGTCGCCCAGCTTGACCTTGATTTCCTTGACCACACCGGCGGCGCTGGAGGGAATCTCCATCGACGCCTTGTCGCTCTCGACGGTGATCAGGCTCTGCTCCACCTTGACGGTGTCGCCGGGCTTGACCAGCACCTCGATGACGCCGACTTCGTCGAAGTCGCCGATGTCGGGAACTTGAACTTCAATGAGTGCCATTGGTCCTGCTCCCGATCACAGCGCGATGCGGCGGAAGTCCGCCAGCAGCGACGCGAAGTAGACGTTGAAGCGCGCGGCTGCGGCGCCGTCGATGACGCGGTGGTCCCAACTCAGCGACAGCGGCAGGATCAGGCGCGGCTGGAAGGCCTTGCCGTCCCACACGGGCTCGATCGAGCTCTTGCAGACGCCCATGATGGCCACTTCCGGCGCGTTGATGATGGGCGTGAAGTACTTGCCACCGATGCCGCCCAGCGACGAGATCGAGAAGCAGCCGCCGCTCATGTCGGCAGGGCCCAGCTTGCCGTCACGTGCCTTCTTGGCCAGCTCCGACATCTCGGCGCTGATCTGGAAGATGCCCTTCTTGTCGGCGTCCTTGATGACGGGTACGACGAGGCCGTTGGGCGTGTCGGCCGCGAAGCCGATGTGGAAGTAGTTCTTCAGGACGAGCGTGTCGCCATCGAGCGAGCTGTTGAACTCGGGGAACTTCTTCAGCGCCGCGACGGCAGCCTTGATCATGAAGGCCAGCATCGTGACCTTGATGCCCGCCTTCTCGTTCTCCTTGTTCAGCTGGACGCGGAAGGCCTCCAGCTCGGTGATGTCCGCGTCGTCATGGTTGGTGACGTGCGGGATGACCACCCAGTTGCGATGCAGGTTGGCGCCCGAGATCTTTTTGATGCGGGACAGTTCCTTGCGCTCGGTGGGGCCGAACTTGTCGAAGTCCACCTTGGGCCAGGCCAGCACGTTCAGGCCGGAACCACCGCCGGCCGCAGCGGCAGGCGCGACGGCCTTCTGCGCAGCGGTCTGCACGGCGCCAGCCATGACGGCCTTCACGAAGCCCTGCACGTCGATCTCGGTGATACGACCCTTGGCGCCGCTGCCCCTGACCTCAGCCAGCGGCACACCCAGCTCGCGGGCGAGCTTGCGGATGCTGGGGGACGCGTGCGGCAGTTGGCCGGTGGGCGCGGTCGGCTGGTGGGCCGGCAGCGCGGCGGCGGGTGCGGCCGACTGAACGGGGGCGGCAGCGGCCGGGGCCGGCGCGGCAGCAGCCGGCGCCGCGGCAGCAACCGCCGGCGCTGCGACAGCAGCACCGCCCACCGTCTTCACGCGGGCCAGGGCCGTGCCCTTGGCGACCTTATCGCCCAGCTTGACCAGCAGCTCCTCGACGACACCGGCCGTAGAGGACGGGATCTCCATCGACGCCTTGTCGCTCTCGACGGTGATGAGGCTCTGCTCCACCTTGACGGTGTCGCCCACCTTCACCAGCACCTCGATGACGGCCACTTCGTCGAAGTCGCCGATGTCCGGCACGACGACGGTGACGCTGCCACCGGCGGCAGCCTGCGCTGCGGCAGGCGCGGCAACCGGGGCGGGCGCAGGCGCCGCAGCCACGGGGGCCGGCGCCGCAGCAGCCGGCGCGGGCGCTGCAGCGGCGGCACCTTCGGCCTCCACCACCACGACGACGCTGCCCTGCTTGACCTTGTCGCCCACGGCGACCTTGATCTCCTTGACCACGCCGGCCTGCGACGACGGGATCTCCATCGATGCCTTGTCGCTCTCCACGGTGATCAGGCTCTGCTCGACCTTGACCGTGTCGCCGACCTTGACCAGCACCTCGATGACGCCGACCTCGTCGAAATCGCCGATGTCGGGAACTTGGACTTCAACCAATGCCATGTCTTGTCTCCCTCGGCTTTACGCGTACAGAGGATTGATCTTGTTGACGTCGATGCCGTACTTGGCGATCGCCTCGGCCACCTTGGTCATCGGGATGGTGCCCTCGTCGGCCAGCGACTTCAGCGCGGCCACGACGATGTAGTGGCGGTTCACCTCGAAGTGGGCGCGCAGCTTGGAGCGGAAGTCCGAGCGGCCGAAGCCGTCGGTGCCCAGCACCTTGTACGAACGACCCTTGGGGATGAAGGCGCGGATCTGCTCCGCATAGTTCTTCATGTAATCGGTAGAGGCGATGACCGGGCCCGTCGTGCGGCCCAGCTGCTGCGTCACGAACGGCACGCAGGCCAGCTCGGTCGGGTGCAGCATGTTCCAGCGCTCGGCGTTCTGGCCGTCGCGGGTCAGCTCGTTGAAGCTCGGGCAGCTCCACACGTTGGCGCTGATGCCCCAGTCTTCTTCCAGCAGGGTCTTGGCGGCCTGGCTTTCGCGCAGGATGGTGCCCGAGCCCAGCAGGTTGACGCTGACGGTCTTGCTCGCGTCCGCCTCTTCCAGCAGGTACATGCCCTTGAGGATCTGCTCCTCGGTGCCGGCCTTCAGGCCCGGCATCGGGTAGTTCTCGTTCAGCAGCGTGATGTAGTAGAAGACGTTTTCCTGATCCTCGACCATGCGCTTGAGGCCGCGCTGCATGATGACCGCCACTTCGTGCGCGAAGGTGGGGTCGTAGGAGATGCAGTTGGGGATGGTGCCGGCCAGGATGTGGCTGTGGCCGTCCTCGTGCTGCAGGCCTTCGCCGTTCAGCGTGGTGCGGCCCGACGTGCCGCCCAGCAGGAAGCCGCGGGCCTGCATGTCGCCCGCCGCCCAGGCCAGGTCACCGATGCGCTGGAAGCCGAACATCGAGTAGTAGACATAGAACGGGATCATCACGCGGTTGTTCGTCGAGTACGACGTCGCCGCAGCGACCCAGCTGGCCATGCCGCCGGCTTCGTTGATGCCTTCCTGCAGGATCTGGCCGGCCTTGTCCTCGCGGTAGTACATGACCTGGTCCTTGTCGACCGGGGTGTACAGCTGACCCTTGGGGTTGTAGATGCCGATCTGGCGGAACAGGCCTTCCATGCCGAAGGTGCGGGCCTCGTCCACCAGGATGGGCACAACGCGCGGACCCAGGGCCTTGTCGCGCAGCAGTTGAGTCAGGAAACGCACATAAGCCTGGGTCGTCGAGATTTCGCGACCTTCGGCGGTCGGGTCCAGCACGGCCTGGAACGTAGCCAGGTCGGGCACGGTGAACTGCTCTTCGGCCTTGGCGCGGCGGCTGGGCAGGTAGCCACCCAGGGCCTGGCGGCGCTCGTGCAGGTAGCGCATCTCCGGGGTGTCGTCGGCCGGCTTGTAGTACGGGATCTTGGGCAGCTCGCTGTCCGGCACCGGGATGTTGAAGCGGTCGCGGATGTACTTGATATCGTCGTCCGTCAGCTTCTTGGTCTGGTGGACGGTGTTCTTGCCCTCACCGGCCTTGCCCATGCCGTAGCCCTTGACGGTCTTGACCAGCAGCACGGTCGGCTGGCCCGTCTTGTTGTTGTGGGCACGTTCGAAGGCGGCATACACCTTCTCGGGCTCATGGCCGCCGCGACGCAGCTCGAAAATCTCGGCGTCGCTCATGTGCTCCACGAGCTTGGCGGTCTCGGGATACTTGCCGAAGAAGTTCTTGCGGATGAAGGCACCGTCGTTGGCCTTCATGGCCTGGTAGTCGCCGTCCAGCGTTTCCATCATCAGCTGCTTCAGCTTGCCGCTCTTGTCGCGTGCCAGCAGCTCGTCCCAGCCCTTGCCCCAGATCAGCTTGATGACGTTCCAGCCGCTACCGCGGAACTCGCCTTCGAGCTCCTGGATGATCTTGCCGTTGCCGCGCACCGGGCCGTCCAGGCGCTGCAGGTTGCAGTTGACGACAAAGACCAGGTTGTCCAGCCCCTCGCGTGCGGCCAGGCCGATGGCGCCCAGGCTTTCCGGCTCGTCCATCTCGCCGTCGCCCATGAAGGCCCAGACCTTGCGGTTCTCGGTGTTGGCGATGCCACGGGCGTGCAGGTACTTCAGGAAGCGCGCCTGGTAGATGGCCATCAAAGGGCCCAGGCCCATCGACACGGTCGGGAACTGCCAGAAGTTGGGCATCAACTTCGGGTGCGGGTAGCTGGACAGGCCCTGGCCATCGACTTCCTGGCGGAAGTTGTCGAGCTGCTCTTCGGTCAGGCGGCCTTCCAGGTACGCGCGGGCATAGACGCCCGGCGCGCTGTGGCCCTGGATGTAGAGGCAGTCACCACCATGGTTCTCGCTCTCGGCGTGCCAGAAGTGGTTAAAGCCGGCACCCAGCATGGAGGCCAGCGACGCGAAGGAGCCGATGTGGCCGCCCAGGTCACCGCCGTCGGCCGGGTTCAGGCGGTTGGCGCGCACGACCATGGCCATCGCGTTCCAGCGCATGTAGGCGCGCAGGCGCTTCTCGATCTGGATGTTGCCGGGGCAGCGGGCTTCGGCCGACGGCTCGATGGTGTTCACGTAGCCGGTGGTGGCCGAGAACGGCAGGTCGATGTTGTGGTGGCGCGCGTGCTCCAGCATCTCCTCGATCAGGAAGTGCGCGCGCTCGGCACCTTCGCGGTCGATGACGGCGGAGAGGGCGTCCAGCCACTCCTTGGTTTCCTGCGGATCGTTGTCGTTCGCGGCGGCGCCGAGAAACTCTTGCGGCTGGGCAGACATGGCCGGTCTCCTACATGAGCCGCCTCTGGCGGGCGGCAGGTACGTTCTGTGAAACGGGGGGGCTTGCAGTGGCGTGCGCGGGCGTCAGGCGCCGCGAGCGGGCGGAGTGTCGCACAGGCCTCTCCGTTTTCTCAAATTGTGCGAGGTCATTTCTCATCGTGAAATCAGAAGCGTAAATACGCGCCCGGATAATTCGGCATGCCCAACGCCTCTCCCGCGCCCAAGCTCCGTGCCCGCAGCCAGCGCCTGCTCGCCCCGCTGCGACGGCTGGTCACCAGCTGGTGGTTCCGGCAGTCGCCGTCACGCCAGGACCGCCTGGCCACGCTGGGCCCACTGATTTCGGTGCTGCTGTTCTTGGCGGCCATCATTTCGGCCTTCTGGTACCTGCGCAATGAAGAGATCGAGCGCGAGACCGAGTCCGTCAAGCGCGACACCGAGATCGCTCAGCAGCAGATCCGCCTGCGCCTGATCGAGAACCAGGAGCAGCTGGTGCGCATCGCCCGCGAGGTGGTCACACGGCAGATCGACGCCCATGAATTCTCCGCGCAGGCGCAGGCGTTCGCGCGCGAGCGCCCCGAGCTGACGCACGTCACCTGGCTCAGCGGCAAGCGCGAGCGCCGCAGCAGCGTCGGCGCGGCCGGCTTCCAGGCTGACGGCCTGATGTCCACCGACGGCAATGACCCGTCCATGCCGGTGCCCAACCAGTCCAACGCGGCAGCCATCGCCTTCGAGGCCGCCAAGGACCGCCGCCAGCCCGTCTACTCGCCACCGTTCACCGACGCCAATGGCATCACGGTCTTCCAGATCCACATCCCGCTGATCGACCGCGGCGGCTTCGCTGGCGTGCTGATCGCCGAGTACACGGTGGAAGCGCTGCTGCGCTATTACGTGCCCAGCGAGGTCGCCACGCGACACAGCATCGCCGTGCTGGACGCGGCCGACCAGGTCGTCGCCAGCACCGTCACGCCCATGCCGGGACAGGTCTTGCGCCGCGCGTCGCTGCTGCACGACGTGCCGCTGGCCCCGGCGCTGAACGGCCTGGTGCTGCGCGGCCAGGGCTGGCGCACGTCCATCGGCCTCATCAACAACGCGCTGTTCTGGCTGGTGCTGGCACTGGCTGGCATGACGGTCTGGATGCTGCTGGGCACCTGGCGCCACATGCGCCGCCGCACGCAGATCCAGAACGCGCTGACGCTGGAGACCAATTTCCGCCGCGCCATGGAGAACTCCATGCTGACCGGCATGCGCGCCATGGACATGGACACGCGCATCACCTACGTGAACCCGGCCTTCTGCGCGATGACCGGCTTCTCCGAGGCCGACCTCGTGGGCCGCACGCCGCCCTACCCCTTCTGGCCCAACGACCGCCGCGAGGAGAACGCCCGCCTGCTGCAGCAGGAGCTGCAGGGCCGCAGCCCGTCCGGCGGCGTGGAGGTCAGGATCCAGCGCAAGGATGGCAGCCTGTTCGACGCCCGCGTCTACGTCTCCCCGCTGGTGGACACCAAGGGCAAGCAGACCGGCTGGATGACCTCGATGACCAACATCACCGAGGCCAAGCGCGTGCGCGATCAGCTGTCCGCGTCGCACGAGCGCTTCACCACCGTGCTGGAAGGGCTGGACGCCGCCGTGTCCGTGCTGTCCGTGCAGCCGCCGGAACTGCTGTTCGCCAACCGCAGCTATCGCCTCTGGTTCGGCGCCGACCCCGCCGGCCACGCGCTGCTGGCGGGCGGCCAACTGGCCGGTACCACCAGCCGGCGCGGCCTGGACGATGGCGCCGACGACGAGGTGGACGACTACTCCGGCCTGCCCGCCGAGGCGCTGACCGACCTGGGCTCCGACCCGCGCGAGGTCTACGTCGAGTCGCTGGCCATGTGGTTCGACGTGCGCGCCCGCTACCTGCAGTGGACCGACGGGCGCCTGGCGCAGATGCTGATCGCCACCGACATCACCATGCGCCGCCACGCCGAGGCGCAGGCGGCACTGCAGGCCGAGAAGGCCCAGGTGACCAGCCGGCTGATGACCATGGGCGAGATGGCCTCCAGCGTCGCGCACGAGCTGAACCAGCCGCTGACCGCCATCACCAACTACTGCAACGGCATGGTCAGCCGCGTGCGCAACGACGCCATCCAGAAGGACGACCTGCTCGCGGCGCTGGAGAAGACCGCCAAGCAGGCCCAGCGCGCCGGCCAGATCATTCACCGCATCCGCAACTTCGTGAAGCGCAGCGAGCCGCAGCGCCAGCCGGCCCATGCCACCGACATCGTCGAGGACGCGGTGGAGCTGGCCGGCATCGAACTGCGCCGCCGCAACGTCGCCATCCACACCTACGTGGCCCAGCGCCTGCCGCAGATGATGGTTGACCCCATCCTCATCGAACAGGTGCTGATGAACCTGCTGAAGAACGCCGCCGAGGCCATCGACAACGCGTCGCTGCCCGCCTCGCGGCGGCACATCGAGCTGCGCGTCGTGCCCAAGCACAGCGCCGAGTTGGGTGGCCACATCGAGTTCTCCGTGACCGACATGGGCCCGGGCCTGCCCGACGAAGTGCTGGCCCGCATGTATGAGGCCTTCTTCTCGACCAAGGCCGACGGCCTGGGCATCGGATTAGGGTTATGCCGGTCTATCGTCGAGTCCCACCAGGGCCGGATAAAAGCCGAGAACCTCTACAATGGTGGCCTTGTCGTTGGGTGCCGATTCGCCTTCACGATCCCGGTCACCATCACCTCAGAACACCTGCGTGCGGACACCTCGGCGGCCAACGCCGGCGGCGCTCAGAGAACAGAACCCACCACACCATGAGCCTGATCCCCAAGAAGGGCAACGTCTACGTTGTCGATGACGACGAAGCAGTCCGCGATTCCCTGCAATGGCTGCTCGAAGGCAAGGACTACCGGGTCAAGTGCTTCGACTCCGCCGAGTCCTTCCTGACCCGCTACGACCCGCGCGAGGTGGCCTGCCTGATCGCCGACATCCGCATGGATGGCATGACCGGCCTGGAGCTACAGGACCGCCTCATCGAGCGCAAGAGCCCGCTGCCCATCGTCTTCATCACCGGCCATGGCGACGTGCCCATGGCCGTGCAGACAATGAAGAAGGGCGCGATGGACTTCATCGAGAAGCCCTTCAAGGAAGAAGAACTGCTGGCCCTCGTGGAGCGCATGCTCGACCAGGCTCGCGAGGCTTTCTCCAGCCACCAGGAAGCCGCCAGCCGCGACGCGCTGCTGGCCCGCTTGACCACGCGCGAGGCCCAAGTGCTGGAGCGCATCGTCGCCGGCCGCCTGAACAAGCAGATCGCCGATGACCTGGGCATCAGCATCAAGACCGTGGAGGCGCACCGCGCCAACATCATGGAGAAGCTCAACGCCAACACCGTGGCCGACCTGCTCAAGATCGCGCTGGGTGCCACGGCGAAGGCCTGATCCACCCGCTCACACACAGAGGCCGCTGCACGCGGCCTCTTTGCATTTAGGAGTTTGAACATGACCGCCCAACTGATCGACGGCCTCGCCCTCGCCAAGCAGACCCGCACCGACGTGGCCACCCGCGCCGCCGCCCTCACCGCCCAGGGCAAGCGCCCGGGTCTGGCCGTCGTGCTGGTGGGTGACAACCCGGCCAGCCAGGTCTATGTGCGCAACAAGGTCAAGGCCTGCGAAGAAGCCGGCATCCACTCGGTGCTGGAAAAGTACGACGCGACCATGACCGAGGCCGAGCTGCTGGCCCGCGTCGATGCGCTGAACAACGACCCGACGATTCACGGCATCCTCGTGCAGCTGCCGCTGCCCAAGCACATCGACGACCACAAGGTCATCGAGGCCATCTCACCCGCCAAGGACGTGGACGGCTTCCACGTCGCCAGCGCCGGCGCGCTGATGGTGGGCGAGCAAGGCTTCAAGGCCTGCACACCCTATGGCTGCATGAAGATGCTGGAGAGCATCGGCATGGGCAACCTCAAGGGCAAGCACGCCGTCGTCATCGGCCGCAGCAACATCGTCGGCAAGCCCATGGCCATGATGCTGTTGGCTGCCAACGCCACCGTCACCGTCTGCCACAGCGGCACGGCCGACCTGGGCGCCATGACCCGCCAGGCCGACGTCATCGTCGCCGCCGTCGGCAAGCGCAACGTGCTGACGGCCGACATGGTCAAGCCTGGTGCCGTCGTCATCGACGTGGGCATGAACCGCAATGACGAGGGCAAGCTCTGCGGCGACGTCGACTTCGACGGCGTGAAGGAAGTGGCCGGCTGGATCACCCCCGTGCCGGGTGGGGTCGGTCCGATGACCATCGCCATGCTGCTGGTCAACACGCTCGAATCTGCAGAACGCGCCGCAGGCTAGGCCCACCCCCTACCGGCTTCGCCGCCTTCCCCTCAAAGGGGGCGCCGCCAGTGGCCCGGCAAAGTCGGTTCCACGGCGGCCGCGCGATGGCCGGCCCGCAACGCGGCCGGCTTGAAATCTGCGCGAGACTCAACACATGGCTGAAATGACCAATCCCCTGCTGTCCACCGCCGCCCTGCCCGACTTCGCGGCCATCCAGCCCGAGCATGTACGGCCCGCTGTTCAACAACTGCTCGCCGCGGCGCAAGCCGCGCTCGATGAGGCCGTGAAACCCGAGACACCGGCCGACTACGACGCGCTGTCGCGCATCCTGGACACCGCCACCGAGCAGCTGGGCACGGCCTGGGGAGCCGTGGGCCACCTGAACGCGGTCGCCGACACGCCGGCACTGCGCGAGGCTTACAACGCCATGCTGCCGGCCGTCACCGAGTTCTACACGGCCATGGGCGCCAACGAGGCGCTGTTCGCCAAGTACAAGGCCGTGCTGGCCGCCCAGGGCGAGCGCCTGAGCGCGCCGCGCCGACAGGCGCTGAAGCACGCAGTGCGCGACTTCGTGCTGTCCGGCGCCGAGCTGCAAGGCGAGGCCCGCACACGCTACGCCGCCATCCAGGAACGCAGCGCCGAACTGCAGCAACAGTTCAGCGAGCATGTGATGGACGCCACCGACGGCTGGCACCACATCGCATCGGCAGAAGACCTGGCCGGCGTGCCGCAGGACGTGCTGGACGCCACCCGCCTGGACGACGGCGGGCACAAGCTCACGCTGCACTTCCCGGTCTACTTGCCGGTGATGCAGTACGCCGAGAACCGCGCGCTGCGCGAGACGCTCTACCGCGCCTACGTGACACGCGCGAGCGAGGCCGGCAAGCCCGAATGGGACAACACCGCCGCCATGCGCGAGATCGTGGCCCTGCGCCAGGAAGAAGCCCGGCTGCTGGGCTATGCCAGCTTTGCCGAAGTGTCGCTGGCGCCCAACATGGCCTCGTCGCCCGCCGAGGTCACGAGCTTCCTGCGCGACCTCGCCCGCCGCGCGCGCCCCTTCGCCGAGAAGGACCTGGCCGAGCTGCGCGAGTTCAGCCGCGGACAGCCGCTGGAGAGCTGGGACGTCTCCTACTGGAGCGAAAAGCTCAAGGAGGCCCGCTACGCCTTCAGCGACCAGACGGTCAAGCAGTACTTCACGGCGCCCAAGGTCGTGGCCGGCCTGTTCAGCATCATCGAGCGGCTGTTCTCGGTGCAGATCACAGAAGCCGCCGCGCCCGTCTGGCACGACACGGTGCGCTACTTCCAGCTCAGCCGCGCCGGTCAGCCCGTGGCCGGCTTCTACCTGGACCTCTACGCCCGCCCGGGCAAGCGGCCGGGCGCCTGGATGGACGGCGTGCGCAGCCGCTGGCTCAAGCCCACGGGCGAGCAGCAGCTGCCGGTGGCGCACCTGGTGTGCAACTTCGCCAGCCCCGTCGGCGACAAACCTGCGCTGCTGACGCACGACGACGTCATCACGCTGTTCCATGAGTTCGGCCACGGCCTGCACCACATGCTGACGCAGGTGAACGACCTGGGCGTGTCCGGCATTTCCGGCGTGGAATGGGACGCCGTCGAGCTGCCCAGCCAGTTCATGGAGAACTTCTGCTGGGAATGGGACGTGCTGCAGCAGCTGAGCGGCCATGTGGACAGCGCTGAGCCGCTGCCGCGCGAGCTGTTCGACAAAATGATCGCGGCCAAGAACTTCCAGAGCGGCCTGCAGACGCTGCGCCAGATCGAGTTCTCGCTGTTCGACATGCGACTGCACGGCGAGCCGGGCGCCGAGGCCGACGTGCAGCGTGTCCTGGATGAGGTGCGGGCCGAGGTGGCCGTCCTCGTGCCGCCGGCCTTCAACCGCTTCCAGCACAGCTTCAGCCACATCTTTGCGGGCGGCTACGCGGCGGGCTACTACAGCTACAAGTGGGCCGAGCTGCTGAGCGCGGACGCCTGGAGCGCCTTCGAGGAGGAAGGCGTGTTCAACGCCGCCACGGGCCAGCGCTTCCTGGCCGAGGTGCTGGCGCAGGGCGGCGCGCGCGACGCGATCGACAACTTCAAGGCCTTCCGTGGCCGCGAGCCGCAGATCGACGCGCTGCTGCGCCACCAAGGCATGGCCTGAGGAAGCGCCGGACGGGCCTTCGCGCGCTGCGCATCCCTGCTTTGGGCGGTCTGCTGCGTTGCGAATGCTCGCCATAGCCCGAGCTATGGCTGTGCTTCGCGCCTTGCAGCCCATCCCAAACCAGGGCGCGCCGCATCGCGCAGGCCCGCCCGACGCTCCCTTGACGTTTCCTTCACGCCCCGGCAACTAAGCTGGTGCCCAAGGAGACCTGCCCATGAACCGCATCCTGGTCGTCGAGGACCACGCGCCGCTGCGCGACCAGATCGCGGCGCTGCTGCTGGCGGCCGGCTGGGCGGTGGAGGAAGCCAGCGACGGCCGCCTGGGCCTGCAGCTGGCGCTGGCACAGCCGCCCGACGTGCTGCTGCTGGATCTCGGCCTGCCGGGTCTAGACGGCGTGGCGCTGTGCCAGCGGCTGCGCGAGCAGGCCGACAGGCATGTGCCCGTGCTGATGCTCACCGCCCGGGACAGCCTGGACGACAAGCGCCAGGGCTTCGGCGCCGGCGCGGATGACTACCTGCTCAAGCCCTTCGCCAGCGAGGAGCTGCTGTGGCGCTGCCAGGCGCTGGCGCGGCGCGGCGAGCTGGGTCGCAGCCCAGTGCTCCGCTGCGGGCCGCTGCGCATCGACCGGCGCAGCGCTGAGGTGTGCGGTACGGCGGGCCAGGTCTTGCCCCTACCGCCCCAGGCCTACCGGCTGCTGCTGGTGCTGGCCGAGGCCTGGCCGCGCACGGTGAGCCGCAGCGAGCTGCACCAGCAGCTGTGGGCCGACGAGCCACCCGAGTCCGACGCGCTGCGCAGTCACCTCTACACGCTGCGCCAGGCACTGGGCCCCGACCAGGGGCTGGTGAAGACGGTGCACGGCGTCGGCCTGCGACTGAGCCCGCCCGCATGACGCCCGTCTACAAGCCCCGGCTGCAGCGCCGCCTGGTGCTCGCCTTCAGCGGCTATGCGCTGGCCGTGTGCACGCTGTTCGGGATGTTCGCGCTGGCGCTGGCCTATGCCGTGGAGGACGAGTTTTTCGAGGGCGCGCTGCGCCAGGAGGCCCAGCGCCAGCTGGCGCATCGCGCGCAACACGGCGACTGGGGTACACCGGCTCAGAACTTCATCCGCCTGTACCGCCACCCCGCTGAGCTGCCCGACGACCTTGCCCAGGCGCGTGCACGCGCCGATCACCCGGGCCAGCGCGAATTCACCGGCAGCCAGGGCCGCCACTACCACCTCCGCCTGCTGGACGATAACGGCGGCGCGCTGCTGGTAGCCGAGGTCAGCGGGCAGCTCGTGGTGCGGCCTCTGCGCGACCGCCTGCTCGCGTGGCTGGCGTTGGGTGGCGGCGGCGCCACCGTGCTCGCGCTGGCGCTGGGCGCCTGGCTGGCGCGGCGCAGCAGCGCACCGCTGGCGCGCCTGGCCGAGCGTGTGGCGCAGAGCCGCCCCGAGGACTTGCCGGTGGACCTGGCAGGCTCCACCCAGACCCGGGAGGACGAGGTCGCCCGCCTCGCCCGCCACCTGGACGAGCTCAACCAGCGAACGCGCGACTTCATCGCCCGCGAGCAGGCCTTCACGCGCGATGCCAGCCACGAGCTGCGCACGCCGCTGGCCGTGCTGGCCATGGCCAGCGAGGCGCTGCGGCGCGACGCCTCACCCGCGCAGCAGCCTGTCCTGACCACGCTGGACGCGGCCATCGCGCAGCTGCAGCAGACGGTGGCCCTGCTGCTGGCGCTGGCGCGCGAGGACGCACCGGGCCTGGCGGTCGCGCTGCCGCTGTTGCCCCAGGTGGAGCAGGTGGTGCTGGCCCATGCGCCGCTGCTGGACCGGCACGGCATCGAGCTGAGCGTGGACGTACCGCCAGGGCTCACGCGCTGCTGGCCGCCCGCCCTCACCCAGCTGCTGCTGGCCAACCTGCTGGCCAACGCCCTGGCCCACCGGGGCTCGCCCGGTATCCATATCGAGGCGGACGCGCACACGCTCAGCCTCGTCAACGCCAGTGCCGCGCCGCCGGCGGCGCTGCTACAACCCGACGCCGCCGGCCGCGACGCGGGCATGAAGGGCGAGGCTAGCGCGGGCCTGGGGCTGGGGCTGTCCATCGTGCGCCGGCTGGCCGAGCGCCATGGCCTGGCGCTGACGCTGAGCCACGACGCCGGGCTGACCCGCGTGAGCCTCACGGACCGCCCCCGCTGAAGCGGGAACGCCGTCCTCACGTCTTCTTCACGCGCCGCCGCGCAGACTGGCGGCCATGACACGCAACAAGATTGGCAAGTTCATGGCTGGCCTGCTCGGCATCGCCGCTCTCGCGGGCGCGCTCTGGTGGGGCCTGTTCGGCCTCAAGCCGCAAGACCCCTCGCCCGCCGCACTGCAGGCGCGCCATGCCCATGCGCCGCAATCGGCCTTGCAGGTGCAGCTGGGCGAGGTCCAGGTCTTGCCAGGCGGGCACCGCGCGCAGTCGCTGCGCTTTCGCAGCTTCGACGGGCAGCAGACCATGGGCAGCATCGTCTATCCCGCTCAGGCCGCCGGCCCGGTGCCACTGCTGCTGGGCCTGCACGCCATGGGCCGCAACCACCACCGCATGCTGCAGGCCGAGTTCAAGGGGCGGCCTACGGTCGAGCGCACACATGAGGTTGCCGCCCTGGCGCTGGCCCGCGGCCATGCCGTGCTGGCACTGGATGCGCGCGAGCACGGCGAGCGCAAGAACCCCGAGCACACGGTGCTGGACATCATGAACGACCTTCACTGGTGGGGCCGGCGCGAGCCCTACGAGCGCATGCTGATCGACACGGTCAAGGACTACCGCGCGGTGCTGGACTGGGCCGTGCAGCAACCCGGCATCGCGCCGACCGGCGTCCGCGTGGCCGGCTACAGCATGGGAGCCCAGATGGCCCTGCTGCTGGGCGCACTGGATGCCCGCATCACCGCCGTGGCAGCCGTAGTGCCGCCGCATGTGGACGACAAGCTCGCGTTCGTGTCGCCACGGCGGCTGCGCGACGGGCTGGCCGGCAAGCGCGTGTGGCTGCTGACAGCCGACGACGACGAGTACGCCAGCGCCGCCGACAATCAGGCGCTGTTCGAAGCCCTGCCCGGCACCGACAAGCGCCACCTGCGATTCGCAGGCGGCCACCTGCTGCCGGCGCACTACGTCGAGTCTCTGCGCGACTGGTTCTGAGCGCCTGCTACAACAGCGGTCCCGGCGCGAGGCGCCCCAACCGCTCACGCACCCCATGCGCACCATCGCCCTCTGGCGCGGCATCAACGTCGGCAAGGCCAAGCGCCTGGCCATGGCGGATCTCAAAACCCTGCTCGCCTCGCTGGGCGCCACGCAGGTGAACACGCTGCTGAACAGCGGCAATGCGGTGTTCGACATGCACGGCCGCGTGAGCGCCGACCGCATACGCAACGCCGTGCACGAGCGGCTCGGCGTGGACGCGGCAGTCATCCTGAAGACGGCCGCCGAGTGGGCCGCCATCGCGGCGGCGCCGCCGCTGGCCGGCGCAGACGATCCCAGCCGGCTGCTGGTGGCCATCACCGCGAGCGACGCCGCGCTGCAGGCCGCCGCTGCCATCGTCACGGCCGACGGCGAGCAGTTCGTCGTGACGCCGCACGCTGCCTACCTGTGGTGCGGCAACGGCATCCTGCAAAGCAAAGCTGCGGTGCAGTTGCTCAAGCAGCTGGGCGATGCCGGCACCACCCGCAACTGGGCCACGGTGCAGAAGCTGCACGCGCTGGCGCAGGCGCCCGCATGACGCCAGGGGCCGCTCAGCGCGGCGATGATGCTGCCTCGAAGCCCAACAGCCCATCTGCCACATCCTTGCCGTGGCGGCGTTCGATCTCGGCGCGCATCACGCCGTTGTAGCCCTCGGCATAGGCCGTGGTCAGCGGCGTGACCTGCTCGCTGTGAGTGAGCCAGTCCACGCCATAGCGCTGCTTCATGCGCACGGCGCGCGCCGTCTCGGCCTTGCCCGGTGCCGGGCCCACACGCAGCAGCTTCAGCGCGCCGGCCTTCACGTCATTGCGCGCCCACGCCTCGCCCCGCTCGCGCGACAGCGCCGGTGTGCCCAGCCGCAGGTCGACCGTGGCCACCAGTTGGCGCTCGCCGCCGTCGTCACCCAGGTCCAGCACGCCGAACTCGCTGAACATGTGCAACACCAGCCCGGCCGCCGCGATCGCGGCCAGCACCGCCACGACGTGGATCTTGCGCACCCCTCGGGGGCGCTGCCATTTGGGCTCGACGAACTCAGACAGCAGCGCCATGCGTCACCCCCGTCATCCCGCCTGTTGCAGCCCGCCTGTGTGCATTCATCGCATCAACTCCTTAGGCGCCGATTTTCCGCCAGCGGCGCCAATGCCGCACGCACACGTTCGCGCCAGGCCACCTGCTCGTGCTGAGGCCAGTCGGGCCAGCGCCCGGCCTCGGCCTCCAGCGCCGCCGCCACAGGCGCCAGCGCCGCATCGCCGGACACCGCCGCGGCCAGGCTCAACTGCGCCAGCCATTCCTGCGCCTGGCGCACGCGCGGATAGGCCGCGAACAGCCAACGCGCCACCTCGGGCCGGGCGCGCCAGTCGGCATCACCAAAGCGCTCGCGCGCCAGGGCCGTGAGGCGCTGGCCGGCACCCAGGCAATCGAAGGCAACGCAGCCGCTGAAGCCCTGCGGGATCAGCTCGGCATGAATGCCGCAGCGGTGGTCGTCACACAGGTGGCGGCAAGGCGTCTCAGCCGGCTTGTCGAAGCCGAAGCCCTGCACGGCGTCAAACGGCGGGATCACGCAGCACAGCGCCACGCACGCCGAACAATCGGCCCGCAGATGGGGCGCCAGCGCGATCACGCTGCCCCGTCCGCGAGGCTCACCATCCAGCCCACGCCGAAGCGGTCGCTCACCATGCCGAACAGCGGCGACCAGAAGGTCTTGCCCAGCGGCATGCTCACTTGGCCGCCCTCGGACAGCGCCGCGAACACCGCCCGCGCAGCGGCTTCATCGGCAAAGTCCAGCGACAGCGAGAAGCCCTTGAAGCCGCCCTCGCCGCTGTAGACATCGTCAGACACCATGACCCGCGCCTCGCCGATGCACAGCGACGCATGCATGATCTTGTGCGCCGAGCCCGGCGGCAGCGTGCCCTCGGGCGGCGGCTCCGGGCTGTCGCCGTAGCGCATCATGAATTCGACGGTGGCGCCCAACGCCTGCTGGTAGAACGCGATGGCTGCCTCGCACTGGCCATCGAAGAACAGGTAAGGCTCGACTTTCATGGTGCGCTCCGGTGAATGGGTGGACACAGAGTGTCGTGGGCTCAAGGGGTGTTGAAGTCACCCGCTGTCGAAATGATGAAGTTTTCAGCCTTGATGTGCTTGCGCCAGGCGGCGTTGACCTGTTCGACGGTGACGGCGGCGATGGCGTCGTCCTGCCGCTGGAAGAGGTTCCAGGTCTCGCCTTTCTCAGCCAGTGCTGCGAGATAACCCGCCAACTGGTCGGGCGCGAGGCGCGTGGGTTTTCTGCCCTCCAGGAAGGACTTCTTGTTGCGTGCAAGTTCGGCGGTGGTCACGCCCTCAGCAGACATCCGCCGGATCTCCTCCTGCACGGCGGCGATGATCCGGTCTCGATTCTGCGGCGCATAGCTGGCCTCGATGCCAAAACTGCCGGCGTTGCCCCAATCACTCACGTCCAGCGAAGCGCCGATGTCGTAGGTCAGGCCGTCCTTCTGGCGCACGCGTTCCGACAAGCGGCTCTCCATGCCGACGCCGAAGATGCGCACGGCCATGACCAGCGGCAGGTAGTCGGGATCCTCAGCGTTCAGCGGCAGCGCCTGTTCCAGCTTGACGCTGGCGCTGGCCTTGTCGCGAGCGACGGCATCGAAGCGCGCCGCCGGGACGGCAATGTGCTGCGGGATGTGGCGCACGTACTTCGTCGCTGCGGGCTTCTTCCAGTCGCCGAACAGCCGCTCCACCTCGTCGGCCAGGCCATCAGGCAAGGCGCCGGCAACGCTGACCTGCGCCTCGTTGGCGCTCCAGTAGTCGGCATAGAAGCGCTTCACCTCGTCCAGCGTCACGGACTTCAGCCTCGCGATGCGCTCGTCCACGCTCATCAGGTAGCCCGGGTCGCCCAACTTGACACCGCGAGCGGCGTTGACGTGAGCGCGCCTGGCGCCTTCGCGCAAGGTGTCGAGCGCCTGACGCGAAGCGTCGGCGGCATTGATGTCACTCGCAACCTGGCCGTCGAAGGATGCTTGCGAAAGCGACGGCCGGCGCAGCACGTCGGCCATCAAACGCAGAGCGGGCAGCAGCGCGTCACGTTCGGCGCTGACCTTGATGGTGGCGCCCTGTTCATCGCCCCAGATTCCCGCGCTGGCGCCGAGCTTGGTCAACGCATCCCGGAGTTGCTGCAGGCTGTAGCCCTCTGAGCCTCTGACCATCAGCGGCGCCACCATCCGCGCAGCGCTGCGTGCAAGGTCGTGCTCACCCCAACGCAGCTGCATCTGCAGCGCCACCGTATTGCCGCGGGTCTGCTTGCGCAGCGTGTGCAGAGCGATACCGCTGGGCAACGTGGTGCGCTCGGTGCGCGACTCCAGCACGGCAGGCGCGGAGTCCAGCAGCTCCCCCTCCTCCACCTGCGGCGGGGGTTGCAGTTCGGCCAGGTAGGGCTCCAGCGGCGGCGCGGCGGGGATCTCCACGCGCTCCACCGCAGCGGATGGAAGGTAGCGCCCCAGCGTGCGGTTGGCGGGCTTGAAGTAGGCGGCGCGCACGCGCTCCACGTCGGCCAGCGTGACCTTGGCGGCGTCCTGCATCTGCTTGAACCACAGCCGCCAGTCGCCTGCGCCAATGAAGTCGTGGAGTAACTCGATCAGCGCCTCTGGATTCTTTATCTGCTGGCGTAGCCCCGTGGCGAGCGAGTCACGCACGCGCTGCAGGTCGCGCTCCTCGAAAGGCTTGGCGCTGCGACCTTCAAGCAGGTCGGTCAGCACGGCCTGGACCTTGTCCATGTCCACGTCGGGCGGCAATGCCGCGTTGAGACTGACCAGTCCTGGATCCACGCCACCACTGATGTTGAGGGTGGCAGACACGGCAGCAAGCCCGGCATCGGCCAGTTCCCGGTCGAGTCGCTCGCCCAGCCCGCGATTCATCAGCAACCGATAGACGAACAAGGCCGGCATGTCTGGGTGCGTCTGGGCCGGTACGTGATAAGCCACCCGCAGCAGCGGCTGGCCACCGACTCGGCGCACCACCACGCTGCGCTCGCCGTCCTGGGCTGGCTCCACGGTGTAGGGCTGAGGGATGGACGTTGCCGGCTTGGGCGTAGCGCCGAAGTGCCTGGCGATGAGGGCCAGCGTCGCGGCCTTGTCGAAGCCGCCGGCGATCATCAGCGTCGCGTTGTCGGGCCGGTAATGGCGCTTGTAGAAGGCCTGCAGCTTCTCGATGGGCACGTTCTCGATGTCGCTCGGCGTGCCGAGCACGCTCTGGCCATAGGGGTGCCAAGCGAAGGCCGCCGCGTCGACGCGCTGGGCCAGCACCGCAGCAGGATCGTTCTCGCGGCGCTCGAACTCATTGCGCACCACCGTCATCTCGGTGTCGAGGTCCGCCTTGGCGACACGGCTGTTCACCATGCGGTCGGCCTCCAGGTCGATGAGGAAGGCCAGCGTGTCGGCGTTGGCGTTGGCGTTGAAAGACGCGTAGTAGCTCGTGCGGTCGTGCGTCGTCGTGCCGTTGTGGCCTACGCCGCGCGCTGCCAGTGCCGCCCAGATGTCCGGGTGTCGCGCGCTGCCCTTGAACAGCAGATGCTCCAGCAAGTGCGCCATGCCGTACTCGCCGGCGACCTCGTGGCGGCTGCCGACGCGGTAGGTGATGTTGACGGTCGTGGTCGTTTGCGTCGCGTCCGCAAACAGCAGCACCTGCAGCCCGTTGGGCAGGCGGTACTCCTCGATGCCGCCCAATTGGCGAACGAACGTGGCTGGGGCAGGCGCGGGTACGGATGCGGCGGGCGGCGCCACCGGCTTGGACGCAGCAGCTCGCGAGGGTTTGGTCGACGCCACGCTGGCGGCCAGCAGGCAGGCCAGCATCAGGCCGATTCGAAACGAAATCACGCGCATCTACGGCAGCTGGCGACACCACCGGTCATTCATCGAGGCGCGGATTCTGGCCGCGCCACGCGGACCAGCCGAGCACCTGCCTTCGGTGATTAGTGCCTGCGCGGGTTGGTCGGCGCCCCGATCTTCTAGCGACTCGCGCGCCATTGCGCTCGGCGCCGTACACAACCGCGCGGCGCCAACCAAACGGCCTTGCGGCCAGCGGGCGGCGCTTCAAGGCGCCTTGAAGTCACCCGCTGTCGAAATGATGAAATTCTCGGCCTTGACGTGCTTGCGCCAGGCGGCGTTGGCCTGCCCGACGGTGACGGCCGCCAGCTGCTCGTCGCGCTGCTGCGCCCGCGCCCAGGTCTCGCCGCGCTCGGCCATGCCGGCCAGGCTGCCGGCCAGCGCCCCGGTGTCGGCCCGGCTCTGCTTGCGGCCTTCGAGGATGTCGTGCTTCGCACGCGCCAGCTCGGCCGCCGTGAGGCCGTCACGCGCCATGCGGGCCACCTCTTCCTGCACGACGGCGATGACGCGCTCGCGCTTGTCGGGCGCAAAGCTGGCCTGGATGGCGAAGCTGCCCGCGTTGCCCCAGTGGCCAGCGCCCAGCGAGGCGCCAATGCCGTAGGTCAGGCCTTCCTTCTGGCGCACGCGCTCGGACAGCCGGCTCTCCAGACCGCCACCGCCGAAGACATGCACGGCCAGCTCCAGCGCGTCGTGGTCGGCGTCCTCGGCGTTCAGCGGCAGCGTCTGGTGCAGGCGCACGATGGCATTGGCCTTGTCGCGAGCGATGGCGTCGAAGCGCGCCGGCGGCACGTCCACATGGCGCGGCACATGGCGCACGAAGCGCGGTGCGGCGGACAGCTTCCAGTCACCGAACAGCTGCTCCAGCGCGGCAGCCAGGCCGTCGGGCAAGGCGCCGACGACGCTGACCTGGGCCTCGTTGGCACTCCAGTAGTCGACATAGAAGCGACGCACGTCGTCCAGCGTCGTGCCGCGCAGCTCGGCCAGACGCTCGTCCACACCCATCACGTAGTCAGGGTGGCCGAGGCTGGCGCCACGCGCCCGGTTGTAGTGGCCGCGGGTGGCCTCCTGGCGCAGCACACCAGGCTCCTGGCGCGAGGCCTCGATGCTGGCCACGGCGGCCTTGAGGTCGCGGTCGAAGGCATCCTGCGGCAGCAACGGCCGGCGCAGCGCATCGGCGGCCACGCGCAGCGCGGGCAGCAGCGTGTCGCGCTCGGCGCTCAGGTAGACGCTGGCGCCCTGGTCGTGACTGACGATGTTGAGGCTGGCACGCAACTTGATCAACGCGTCCTGCAGCTGCTGGCGCGTGTAGCCCTGGCTGCCCTCGTCCATCAGCTGGCCGACGAACTCGGTGCCGCGGCGCGCGTAGGTGGCATCGCGCTCGCCCCAACGCAGCTGCATCTGCAGCACGACGCTGTTGCCGCGTGTCTGCTTCTGCAGCGTGTGCAGCGCCATGCCGCTGGGCAGCGTGGCGCGCGTCGTGCGCGATTCCAGCACCGCCGGCACTGGCGCCAGCTGCTCGCCAGCCTCGACCTTGGGCGGCCCCTGCAGCGCGGCCAAACGCTGCTCAAGCGGCGGCGCAGCCGGGATCTCGACCCGCTCGACAGCCGCCGCCGGCAGGTAGCGGCCCAGCGTGCGGTTGGCCGGCCTGAAGTAGGCTGCGCGAACGCGCGCTACGTCGGCCAGCGTGACCTTGGGGATGTCTTCCATCAGCTGGAACAGCAGCCGCCAGTCGCCGGCCGCAATGAGGCCGGAGATCTGCTGGATCAGCGCCTCGGGGTTCTTCATCTGCTGGCGGTAACTGTTGACGGCGATGTCACGCACGCGCGCGAGCTGGCTCTCGTCGAAGGGTTGGGCGTCACGGCCTTCGGCGAGGTCCAGCAGCAGCTTCTCGACCTTGTCGACGTCCGCCCCGGGCGGCAGCGCCGCAAACGCGTTGGCCACGCCGGGGTCCACGCCGCCGGCACCGCCCAGCCCGACGGCCACCGCCAGCTTGGTCTCCACCAACTGCTTGTAGAGCTGGCCGCTGGGCTGCAGACTCATCAGCAGGCCATAGACGATGAGCGCCGGCGTGTCGGGGTGCGTGATAGCGGGCACGTGGTAAGCCGCAAGAAGAATCGGTTGGCCGCCGACGCGGCGCACGACCACGCTGCGCTCGCCGTCCTGCGGCGGCTCCACCGTGTAGGGCTGCGGGATGGGCGTGGCGGGCCGAGCCAGCGGGCCGAAGTGCCGGCCTATCAGCGCCAGCGTGGCCGCCTTGTCGAACGCGCCAGCGATCAGCAGCGTCGCGTTGTCGGGCCGGTAGTAGCGCTTGTAGAAGCCCTGCAGCTTCTCGATGGGCACGTTCTCGATGTCGCTCTTGGGGCCGATGGTGGCGTGGCCGTAAGGGTGCCAGGCGAAGGCCGCCGCGTTGACGCGCTGCGCCAGCACGGCGAACGGCTGGTTCTCGCCGCGCTCGAACTCGTTGCGCACCACCGTCATCTCGGTGTCCAAGTCGGCCTTGGCCACCCGGCTGTTCACCATGCGGTCGGCTTCCAGATCCAGCAGGAAGGCCAGCGTGTCGGCGTTGGCGTTGAAGCTGGCGAAGTAGTTGGTGCGGTCTGTCGTCGTCGTGCCGTTGAAGCGCACGCCGCGCTGTGCCATCGCGCCGGGGATGTCGTGCTGCCGCTCCGTGCCCTTGAACACCATGTGCTCCAGCAGGTGGGCCATGCCGTACTCGCCCGGCGCCTCGTGGCGGCTGCCGACGCGGTAGGTGATGTTGACGGTGGTGGTGGTCTGCGTGGCGTCGGGGAACAGCAGGATCTGCAGGCCGTTGGACAGCCGATATTCCTCGATGCCGCCCAGCTCGCGCACCGCCTGCGGTTCCACGGCCACCGCCGCGACGGCGCGTGTGCCGCCGGGCTTCACACGGGCCACGGTCTGCGCGTGCGCCTGAACCATCACCAGGCTCAGCAGGGCGACGCCCAGGCCACGCGCCACCCATCCGTCCATCGCTATCCGCATCTGTCTCTCTCCAGGCGGCCGAGGCTTCGGCCGCGGCGGATTCTGCGCGGTTTTGTCGGCCGGGCCGTTCGTCAGATCCCAATGACCGCTTGGCCGGCCACCAGCCGGCATCGGCCGCCGGGCGTCAGCGGAACACGCCCACCGCCGCCACCAGGCTGGCCGCCTGCTGCTGCAGGCTGTAGGACGCGGCGGTGCTCTCCTCCACCAGCGCCGCGTTCTGCTGCGTGACCTGGTCCAGATGGCTGACCGCCTGGCCCACTTGCGCGATGCCGTTGCTCTGCTCGCGCACCGAGCCGCTGATCTCGCCGATCAGGTGCGACACGCGCTGCACCTTGCCCATGATCTCTTCCATCGCCTGGCCCGCACCGTCCACGAGGCGCGAGCCGGCCTCGACCTGCGCCACGCTGGCGCCGATCAGCGACTTGATCTCCTTGGCCGCCTCGGCGCTGCGCTGGGCCAGGCTGCGCACCTCGCCGGCCACCACCGCAAAGCCACGGCCTTGTTCGCCGGCTCGCGCGGCCTCCACGGCCGCATTCAACGCCAGGATGTTGGTCTGGAAGGCAATGCCATCGATGACGCCAATGATGTCGGCGATGCGCCGCGAGCTGCTGCTGATGTCGCCCATGCGCGCCACCACCTGCGCCATGGCCTCTCCGCCCTGGGCCGCCGCCGTGCTGGCCTGGCCGGACAGATCATTGGCCTGCTGCGCCGTATCGGCGTTGTTCTTCACGGAGGCGGTCATCTGCTCCATGGACGCGGCGGTCTGCTCCAGGCTGGACGCGGCCTGCTCGGTGCGCGAGCTCAGGTCCTCGTTGCCCTTGGCGATCTCGTTGACGGCCGTCTGCAGGTTCACCACCTGCTGGCTGACATCGCTGACCAGCCAGCGGAACATCAGCCCCAACTGGCTGATGCAGCGCATGCTCATGCCGATCTCATCGACGCGATCCATGCTGGACACGTCCTGGTGCGCGCCCGTGGCCACCGCCAGTGCCTGGCGCTTCAGTTCCTCCAGTGGCCGCGCGAACATCTGCTCGAACACGATGGCCGTGATGACCATGCCCACGCCCACCACCGCCGCCAGACGGGCCAGCGCGGTCATGTCGGACGCGATCGGGAAGCCCACCAGCAGCATCGCCAGCCACACCAGCGACAGCGTGAGGCGGATGCGCCCGCGCGCGCCCAGCGTCTTGCGCCAGTTGAACAGCGCCGCCACGGCGGAGCTGCCCAGCAGCAGCCCCTTGTGCATGCGCACGCCCGCCCGGCCGGCGCGCATGTCGGCGTACAGCTTCTCGGCTGCAGCGGACTCGTCGCGCGACGCCCGTGTGCGCACCGACATGTAGCCCTGCGTGCGCCCCTCGCGCACGATGGGCACGGCATTGGCATGCACCCAGTAGTGATCGCCGTCCTTGCGACGGTTCTTCACCAGGCCGGTCCAGGGCTCGCCGCCCTTGAGCGTGGCCCACATGTCGGCGAAGGCTGCCTCCGGCATGTCGGGGTGGCGCACGAAATTGTGCGGCTGGGCGATGATCTCTTCGCGCGTGAAGCCGCTGACCGAGATGAACGCGTCGTTGGCGTACTTGACGTGACTCTGAGGGTCCGTCGTGGACATCAACGTGGCATCTGCCGGGAACTCAAACTCCCGCTGGGTCACGGGCTGATTGACGCGCATATCACCTCCACCTGTTCTCGTTGATCGGCTTGGTGCGAGACCCCGCTGCAGGAGCCCTGCAGACCGATGATCGTCAGTCAATCCGAAAAAAGAAAGCGTTAGTTCGCCCGGCTGCGCACAACGCCGCACAAGCCCCACAAGCCCCTGGCAGGCTGCGAATGCGCTGACACAGCCGCTAGCGCGCGGCGTCCCGGTCTGCTATAGCCGGCGCGCCGGCAGCTGCGCCAGCAGAAGGATGCCGGCCATCAGCCACATGGGCGCGGCCAGCGCCGTGGTGGCGGCCAGCATGCCAAAGCCCACCGGCATGCCCACCGTCGCGCCGTTCAGCGTCAGCATGCGCAGGCCCAGCGCCTGGCCATGGCGCTCATGCGGCGTGGCACGGTGCAGCATGGCCAGCACCATGGGCTGCACTGAGCCCAGCGCCACGCCCAGCAGCGCCGAGCCTGCCACCAGCCCCAGCGTGCCGGGCAGCCACGCATAGGCAATGAAGGTCAGCATGGCCAGCGCCATCGCCGCGCGCAGGGCCTTGGCCTCGTCGATGTCGTCGGCAAAGCGCACGATGGCCAGCCGCACGAGCGTCGCCGCCACTGCGAAGCTGCCCAGCACCAGGCCGATGCTGGCGGCCGACAGCCCGCGCGCATGGCCCACGACGGGCACGACGAAGCTGTGCGCATCCCAGCCGGCCGACAGCGCGAGGTTGACAATGAGCAGACGCCGGTAGGCCGGCAGCCGGAACAGGTCCCAGGCCGCGCGCTCGCGAAAGCTCTTGGTGACCACCTTGGGCGGGTTGCGCGGCACCTTGCGGGCCAGTGCCCAGGCCAGCAGCGGCAGCAGAGCCGCGAAGGCAAAGCCGGCGCTCATGCCGACATGGTCGATCAGCAGTCCCGCGATGATGGGGGACAGCGCGTTGGACAGCGCCGGCCCCAGCGCCATCCAGCTGAAGATCTTCTTCAGCTCTCCTGGCTCCTGGGCCATGAGCCCGGCCTCGCGCTGCATGGCCACGCCCGCCATCGCCACCGCGCCGCCGCACAACAGGCAGCCGGTCGCAATGGCCCACAGATGGGGGATCACCAGCGCCAGCACGGCGCCGACAAAGGCCAGCAGCACGCCCATGCCCACCGGCCGGTGCAGCCCGTGACGGTCGGCCAGCCGGCCGGCCCACAGCGACAGCGCGATGGGCGCCACGGCGAACAGGCTCAGCAGCATGCCTACCGACGCCTCGCCATAGCCCTGCTTGAGCACCCACAGACTGGCCGTCACCCGCGTCGTCGCCATGCAGGCGTGCACGCAGATCATGGTGGCGATCAGCCACCAGAAGGCGTCGCGCATGCGCTGCGCGGGGGCCGGGCCGGCCGGCTCGCTCACTCGGTGTCCTCGGCCTGCGCCAGCTTCAGCAACTGCTGGGCCGCGTCATCGGGCAGCGCCTCCACGCCCTTGAGCTTGCGCGTCATCGCGCGCGTGCGCACCTCGGCAGCCTCCAGCGTGTTGCCGGCTTCCTCCAGCTTCTTCTTGGCCTTGGCCAGCACGTCGCCGAACTTGCCGAACTCGGTCTTCACGGCGCCCAGCACCTCCCAGACCTCGGCCGAACGCTTCTCAAGCGCCAGCGTGCGGAAACCCATCTGCAGGCTGGTCAGCGTGGCCAGCAACGTCGTCGGGCCGCACAGCATCACCTTGTGCTCGCGCTGCAGGCTCTCCACCAGGCCGGGGCGGCGCAGCGCCTCGGCGTACAGGCCCTCGGTGGGCACGAAGAGGATGGCGAAGTCGGTGGTGTGCGGCGGGCCGATGTACTTGTCGCGGATGGTCTTGGCCTCCAGCCGCAGCCGCGTCTCGATGGCCTTGGCCGAGGCCTCGGCGGCGGCGGCATCGGCGCGCTCCTGCGCATCCAGCAGGCGCTCGTAGTCCTCGCGCGGGAACTTGGCGTCGATGGGCAGCCACAGCGGCTGGCCATCGTCGCGCTGCCCGGGTAGCGAGATCGCGAACTCCACCCGCTCCGACGAGCCCGGCAACGTGGCCACGTTGGCCGCGTACTGCTCGGGCGTGAACACCTGGTCCAGCAAGCCGGCCAGCTGCACCTCGCCGAACACGCCGCGCGTCTTCACATTGGTCAGCACGCGGTTCAGCGAGCCCACGTCGCGTGCCAGGTTCTGCATCTCGCCCAGGCCCTTGTGAACCTGCTCCAGCCGCTCGGCCACCTGCTTGAAGCTCTCACCCAGGCGCTGCTCCAGCGTGGCGTGCAGCTTCTCGTCCACCGTGGCGCGCATCTGCTCCAGCTTCTTCTCGTTGTCTTGCTGGATGGCGGTCAGGCGCTGCTCCACGGTCAGGCGCAGCTCGGCCAGACGCTGGTCATTGGTCTTGGACAGGGCCTGCAGTTGCTCGCGCATCGCGTCGCCCAGCTTCTGCATGGACTCGGCCTGTGCCTGCACGCTGCGCAACGCGGCGCCGTCCTGCGCCTCGCGCGCGGCCAGTGCTTGCTGAGCCAGCGACTGGTTGCTGCCCTGCAGGCCTTGCGTCAGCACCTGCTGGAACTGGGCCAGCCCCTGCAGTAGCTCCTGACGCGTGCCGCTGGCGCTGCGGCCCAGCTCGTCGCGCAACTCGCGCTCCAGGCGCTCGTTGCTCTGCAGCAGCTCGGGCGGCACGCCCTGCGGCGCCTTCTGACGCGCCCAGATCAACACCAGCAGAACAAGGATCAGGGCCAACAAGGCCAGCAGCAGCACGTCGATCAAGGTCATTCGGCCGATTGTCGCCGCAGGGCTAAAGAGCCTTACCCAAGGGGGGCTGCAGAGCTGCCCCCACCCAATCTGCTGCGGCAGGCCTCTCAGGGCTGCCACTGACGGGCACCGCTCAGGGCGCGACCAGCCCCTTCACCGCCTTGGGCAGCTCGGCCTCGATCAGCGCCTCCAGCGCCTGCACGCGCTGCTCGGGCGTGGTGGCGGCCCAGGGGTTGGCGGCCGTCTCGCGGGCGACAGGCAGGCGAGTGCCGACGGCCAGCGACTGCTCGCGGCGCAGCCGCAGGTCGCCCAGGTCGATCAGCGCGACACGGATGGACACATAGGGCGCGAACACCGGCAGGCCGCCTTGGCCGTCGAAGCCGATCTGGGCGCTGGGCCGCAGGTCCAGCACGAAGCCCGGGCCTTCCAGCGGGGTGTGGATGCGCGCCGGCAGCGCGGCGATCAGGCCCGGCTCCTGCTGGCTGCGGGTGACCAGCAGTAGCTTGCCAGCCCCTGCCGACCGCACTGCCGCTGCCAGGTTGCCCGGCAGGCTGAGCTTGCCGTCCACGAACAGCTTGGCAGGGTCACCAAACAGGCTGCGCGTGGAGGAGGTGTAGAGCTTCACCTCGCGCTTGTCGTCACCGGCCTTGACCGCCGTGTTCAGCGCCTGCAGCACCGCGTTGTCCAGGCCTCCGGCGGGCCGGGCCGTCCATTCACCGGCCTGCACCGTGTCGCCGCGCGCGGGCGTCAGGTTCAGCAGCTGCACGCTGTCTCCCAGCAGGGACAGCGCAGCGAACTTGTTGGGGTCGCGCGGCGTCTTGTCCTCGACGGCGGCCTCGGGCTCAGGTGCGGGCGGTAGCGGGGGCGGCTTCTTCTGGGCTAGCGCCAGGGCGGGCAGCAGCGCGAGGACGTACAGCAGGCGACGTTTCATCACAGGGGCAGCACTTCGGGATTCAGGGGGGTGGGAGGCGTCGCGCCGGTCAGCGCGGCCACAAGGTTGTCGGCCGCCAGGCGGGCCATGGCCAAGCGGGTGGGCAGCGTGGCACTGCCGATATGCGGGATGAGCACGATGTTGGGCAGCGTCAGCAGCGCGGGGTTGACCCGGGGCTCGCCCTCGAAGACGTCCAGGCCCGCAGCAGCGATGCGGCGCTCGCGCAGCGCGGCCACCAGCGCGTTCTCGTCGACGATGCCACCACGGGCGATGTTGACCAGTGTGGCCGTGGGCTTCATCAGCGATAGCTCGGCGGCGGCGATGCAGTGGTGAGACGCGGCCGAGTACGGCAACACCAGCACCAGGTGGTCGGCCTGGCGCAGCAGATCGTCCTTGCTGAGGTAGCGCGCGCCCAGCTCGCGCTCGGTGTCGGCGGGCAGGCGAGAGCGGTTGTGGTAGGCGATTTCCATGCCGAAGCCGAAGCGCGCGCGCCGTGCCAGCGCCTGGCCAATGCGCCCCATGCCGAGGATGCCCAAGGTCGTGCCATGCACCTCGGCACCCGCCAGAAAGTCCCAGGACCAGCTCTTCCACTGCCCGTCGCGTAGCAGGCGCTCGCCCTCGCTCATGCGCCGGGCCGTGGCCATCAGCAGCGCGAAGCCCAGGTCGGCCGTCGTCTCGGTCAGCACATCGGGCGTGTTGGTGACGAGCACGCCGCGCGCCGTGCAGGCGGCCAGGTCGATGTGGTTGTAGCCCACGCTCATCGTGCAGACGGCGCGCAGCGCGGGACAGGCATCTAGCAGCTCCGCAGTGATGCGCTCGGTACCGGTGATGTAGGCGCCGGCCTTGCCCTGCAGCCGGGCGCGCAGTTCGTCGGGTGCCAGCACGCCGTCGCCCTCGACGGCGTCGACCTCGAAGCATGCGGCCAGGCGCTCGATGACATCGGCGGGCGCCCGGCGGGCGATCAGGATCTTCTTGCGCATGGCGGCTCCTCGTCCCCGCTCACGGGGTCAGTGCTTGCAGGGCTTGCAGATAAGCCGGGGGCAGCTCAGCCACCGGGCGGCGCGTGTCGCGGTCCACGTACACATGCACGAAGTGACCCCGCGCCGCGCAGCGCTCGGCGCCCTCGGCGAACAGGCCGATCTCGTAGCGCACGCTGGAGCGGCCCTGGTGTGCTACACGCACACCGGCCTCGATGCGCTGCGGGAAGGCCAGTGACTCGAAGAAATTGCAGTGCGTCTCCACCACCAGGCCGATGACCTTGCCGGCATGGAGGTCCAGCGCACCGGCATCGATGAGCAGGCGGTTCACGGCCGTGTCGAACAGGCTGTAGTAGACGACGTTGTTCAGGTGGCCGTAGACATCGTTGTCCATCCACCGCGTCGTGAGCGGCACGAACTGCGGGTAGGCGTGGCGGTCGTCGGGCTGCGGTCGCGTCATGCGGCGCATTCTTCCATGCGGCCATGGACACACGCCCTGCAAAGGATTGCGACTTATGCACTTGCCCCGCGAGATTTGCCGGGGAGACACTGGCCCGCCCATGTCGGGTACAGGCGGGTGCCCAAGCGGCGCCGTCGGCTGGCAACGGATTCACAACGCTCGGAAGGAGCATCCGCATGAACCGCACTCTTGCATCGCTTGCCCTCGCTTGCGCCACCCTTGTGGGCGCGTCATCCGCCCTGGCGCAGAACGCCACCAAGGACGACGCGGTCGCCATGGTCAAGAAGGGCATTGCCCACATCAAGGCCAGCGGCAAGGACAAGGGCTATGCCGACATCACCGGCAAGGAGGCCCAGTTCATCAAGCACGACCTCTACCTCGTCGTCTACGGCCTGGACGGCAAGTGCCTGGCACACGGCGCCAACCCCAAGCAGGTGGGTCGCGACCTGATCGACCTGAAGGACATCGACGGCAAGGCCTTCGTGCGCGAGCGCACCGAGCTGGGCCGCTCCCAGCCCAAGGGCTTCTGGCAGGACTACAAGTTCACCAACCCGACGAACAAGAAGGTGGAACCCAAGCAGATGTACTGCGAGCGGCTGGACGAGACCATCGTCTGCGGCGGCGTCTACAAGTAAAGCCGGCTCGGCATGTGCGCAAAGGCTAGACGATGAAGCTTGCCGCCAAGATGCTGCTGCCCCCCACGGCAGCGCTGGCCATCGTGCTGGCGATCGGCCTGGGCAACAACTGGTTCTCGCTGCGCGAGGTGGTCGGCGCCAACGCGGCGGGCCAGCAGCGCAACGAGGTCTTCATGACCATGGTGTCCGTGCAGACCCAGGTCGGCGAGATGCACGGCGGCGTGTTCCGCACCATCGCGCTGATCGCCTCGATGGACGAGGCCCAGGTCAAGACCGTGCGCACCGAACTCAAGAACCAGGTGGAGGGCATCGCCCGCACGCTGAGCGCACTGGCCGCCATCGAAGGCACCTCCACCGAAACCGATGGACTCATCCAGCAGTGCCAGCCGCTGCTGCAGGCCTACCTGGCCAAGGCCGATGGCGCCATCGACCTGGCTTCGGTCGATCCCAATACCGGCGTGGCGGCCATGCAGGACGCCCAGGCCCGCTACAAGGACGTGGCGGCGCTAATCGGCAAGATCGTCCAGGCCCTGGGGGGCGAGCAGCAGTCCGCCGCCGATAGCCAGCAGGACAACGCGGGTCGCCGTGCGTGGATCTTCGCGCTGGTGTCGCTGCTGGCCGCTGGCGCCGGCATGGGGCTGCTGCTGATCAACCAGCGCAAGATCGCTGCCGATGTGAACGAATCGCTGTCGCTGGCGCAGGCCGTCGCGGCCGGCGACCTCACGCGGCGCGCGACGCCGCTGGGCAAGGACGAACTCGCCGGACTCATGCAGGCCTTGAACCAGATGTGCGAGCAACTGGGCAGCACCGTGGGCGACGTGATGCAGGTGGCGGACTACATCCGCACCGCGTCCGCCGAGATCGCCTCGGGCAATCAGGACTTGAACATGCGCACCGAGCAGACGGCCTCCAGCCTGGAGGTCACCAGCTCGTCGATGGCCCAGCTCACGGGCATCGTGCACCAAAGCGCGGCGCATGCGCAGACGGCCAACCAGCTCGCCAGCTCGGCCGCCGACGTGGCGCACCGCGGTGGCAGCGTCGTGCAGCAGGTGGTGGACACAATGAACGACATCGCCATGTCCAGCAAGCGCATCGCCGACATCATCGGCGTCATCGACGAGATCGCGTTCCAGACCAATATCCTGGCGCTCAACGCCGCCGTGGAGGCGGCCCGGGCCGGCGAGCAGGGGCGCGGATTCGCCGTCGTGGCCGGCGAGGTGCGCGGCTTGGCGGGCCGCAGCGCCACCGCCGCCAAGGAAATCAAGACGCTGATCAGCGCCAGCGTGGAGCGCGTCGAATCCGGCGCACGCCATGTGCAGGAAGCCGGCGCCACGATGGGCGAGATCGTCGGCGCCGTGCAGCGCGTGACCGACATCATGGGCGAGATCAGCGCCAGCGCGTCAGCGCAGAGCCAAGGCATCGCCGACGTGAACCAGGCCGTCTATCAGGTCGACGACATGACGCAGCAGAACGCCGCCCTCGTCGAGGAAAGCGCCGCTGCGGCCGAGTCGCTGCGCGAGCAGGCGCAGCGGCTGGCGCAGGTGGTCAGCCAGTTCCGCGTGCGATAGCCGCCCAGGAATCAGCGGCAAGCTTGAGGGTGCTGACCTGCGCGGCCACGGTGGTCGACAGGTCATGCCCGTAGCCGCCGGCCATGCTCAGCGCCACTGGGATGCCGCGCTCCCGCAGCGCCGTCAGCACGCGCCGATCGCGCTCGGCCAGGCCGGCGTGGGTCAGCTTCAACCGACCCAGGCGATCGCCCTCGTGCGGGTCGGCGCCGGCCAGATAGAACGCCAGGCCGGGCTGGCAGCGACGCCAGACCGTGGCCAGCGCTTCGTCCAGCGCGGCCAGATATTCGGCATCGCCGCAGCCGTCCGGCAACCCCACGTCCAGATCGCCCGGCTCCTTGCGGAACGGGAAGTTTTTCTCGCCGTGCATGGAGAAGGTGAACACCGAGTCGTCGTCGCGAAAGATGGCCGCCGTGCCGTTGCCCTGGTGCACGTCCAGGTCGATCACCAGCACGCCCAGCAGATGACGGTGCTGGCGCGCCCACGCCACCTGCATCAGCCGGGCCGCCACGGCGACGTCATTGAATACGCAGTAGCCCGAGCCCTTGTCCGCGTAGGCATGGTGAGTGCCGCCCGCCATGTTCGCGGCCACGCCTTCCGCCAGCGCCGCCCGCGCAGCGGCAATGCTGGCGCCGACCGAGCGGCGCGAGCGCTCGGCCATGGACGGGCTCCACGGGAAGCCGATCTCGCGCTGCTGCGCCGCGCTCAGCGTGCCGCTGAGTACGGCGGCCACGTAGTCGGGCGTATGGGCCAGCAACAGCTCGTCCTCGGCCGCTGCCGGCGCCGGCTGCATGCGCAACAGCCCGGGCTCGCGCTCGAAGTGCTCGCGCAGCAGGCGGTACTTGGACTGCGGAAACCGATGGCCCGGCGGCAGCGCCAGACTGTGGGCGTCGGAATGGAAAGCCAGCATGGCCGCCACGGTAGCAGCGCCTCACCGGAACAATCAGCACCCCTAGTTTGCTGCGGTGCACAAAAAAGACTTGCAATCCGCCGGCGCACCCCTATGATTCGAGTCATGTTGCAGTGCAGCAATCAAGCACAGCAATCGGTTCAACCACTCGAAATCGGAGTTCCACCATGCTGACCGCTGAACAAATCCTCGCCGCTCACAAAGCCAACGTCGAAACCCTCTTCGGCCTGACGAACAAGGCGTTCGAAGGCGTCGAGAAGCTCGTCGAGCTGAACCTGCAGGTCGCCAAGACCGCGCTGAGCGAGGCCGCTGACACCACCAACGCCGCGCTGTCGGTGAAGGACGCGCAGGAACTGCTGTCGCTGCAGGCCGCGCTGCTGCAACCGACCGCCGAGAAGGCTGCCTCCTACAGCCGCCACATCTACGACATCGCGTCCAGCACCGGTGCCGAAGTCGCCAAGGTCGCCGAGAGCCAATTCGCTGACGCGCAGAAGACCTTCTCCACGCTGGTAGACACCGCCGCCAAGAACGCCCCGGCCGGCACCGAGAACGCCGTCGCGCTGGTGAAGTCCGCCGTTGCCGCCGCGAACAACGCGTTCGAGTCGGTGCACAAGGCCACCAAGCAGGCCGTCGAAGTGGCCGAGGCCAACTTCCAGGCCGCCACGACGCAAGCCGTCAAGGCCACGCAGACGGCGGCCCGCACCGCCAAGCGCGCTGCCGCCTGAAGACTTCGGGCGTCCGCCTGATACAAGCCCGGTGCATGCACCGGGCTTTTTTCATTGCGCGCACCATCGAGCGGCAGCGGCGCCCGGCGAGCCCTCGCCGCCAGGGTGCGAAAGGCCTTGGCCAGATCGCGGATTCGCGCCTTGCAGCCGTGATGGGAAAGCACCTCCCTGACTCGCGGGGGCCCAGCGAGGCGACTTGCACGGGTCAAGTCATGAAGGTGTTAGCCTCCCGGGCCAAATCATCACCGGCAGCTGTTGACTGGCATAGAACGTGCGAAGCCTTGCCGGTGAAAACAGGTGCCAACAAAAAGGGAGTGACGATGTTGAAAAGCCATGAATCCTCGCCCACGTCGCGGTATCAATCGTGGGGCCAAGACGAGGCCCGCGCCGTGCCCAGGTGGTTGCGATTCGCCCGGCGGTGTGCTGCCACGAGCGCCCTGACGCTCGCCGCGATGGCGAACCCCAGCATGGCGGCGGCCACAACCACGGTGGTGGTGGACGCCCGTGCGGCCGGCGCGACCGCCCTCGTGCAGGCCACCGGCTTCAAGGGATCGGAATGGTCAGTGGTCCAGTTCACCGACTACACAGGCAATTTCGTCGAGCGCGGCTACATCGACATCAGCGCCTACCTGGTGGCGGGTGGCACGGCCCTGCCATCCGATCATTCGCTGTATGCGCAATTCGAAGTGAACACGACCGGCCCCAGCAGCGCGACGCTGTATGCGGCACAGGGCGACGCCAGCTTCGGCTTCGACGCCACGACAGGCGCCGCGACGGTGGCTTTGGCTGACGGGGCCACCCCGGTCGCATTGGCCTCCGGCTTCTTCAGTGCCATGACACCGACGAACAGCCCCGGGGGACTGGGATTCGCGGCCGTGCTCACCTTCACGCAGCTCAGCGGGCTGTCCCTCGACCTGCCGGCCGGCAGCGTCTTGACCATGGAGATCGCGGCCGATCACCCGTTCAGCGCCACGACCCCTTTTTCCGAAGTCACGGCACTGACTGCGCCTATCGGTGCCGGCGGTGCCAGCGTGATGGTGGGCTACCGCATCGTGGGCGGCAGCGACACGCTCCGCTTTGCCGTCGCCACGGTGCCTGAGCCCGCGCAATGGGCCCAGTGGTCGCTGGGCAGTCTGCTGATGCTGGCGATCTGGCGGCGGCGTCGGGCACTCAGGACACCGCCCTCTGGTGGCCTCCCTCGCCGTCACGGCACCGCATGAATCCCTGAGCACGCGCCGCTGCTCAGCCCGGCGCCGCGCTGAGCGTCCGACGCCGATTCGTCGGCCCAACGCGTCGATGCGCTGATGCGCGGGCTGAGAGCCTGTGAACAAAGCCCGCACACCCGCTCGTCCGCCCCAACCGCCGCCACTCGGCGTTGCAAATGCGCGCCGTAGCCCGAGCTACGGCTGTGCTTTGCGCCTTGATTGGCGGCGGTTGGGGCGCCCGCTCGGGCGCGCCGGATTCATTCACAGGCTCTGAGTGAAACTCGCGCGATGACGCTGACCACCGACGACAGCCTCCTGCTCCACACCCGATACTGGCCTGCCACCGCACCAACGCGCGGCCAGGTGCTCATCGTGCATGGCCTGGGTGAGCACATCGAACGCTACGCCCACGTGGCCGCCGCGCTGAACACTGCCGGCTGGGACGTGCAGGGCTGGGACCACCGCGGCCACGGTCGCAGCGAGGGCCGCCGGGGCGACATCCCCGACGCCGAGGTGCTGCTGCGCGACACGGCGGTCGTCATCGACGCCGTGCGCCGCCCTACCCTGCCCTTCGTGCTGCTGGGCCACAGTCTGGGCGGTCTCATCGCCGCACGCTTCGCGGCGGAGGCCCTGCAGCTCCGGCCCGCCGCCTGGAGCCGGCCGCTGGACGGGCTGGTGCTGTCGTCCCCGGCGCTGGACGCTGGGCTGAACGGCGCGCAGAAGCTGGCGCTGGCGCTGGCCGAGAGCCTCGCGCCCGGCCTGGCCGTGGGCAACGGGCTGAAGCCCGGGTGGATCTGCCGCGACGCCACCGTCGTGGCCGCCTACACCGCCGACCCGCTGGTGCACGACCGCATCACCGCGCGACTGACCCGTTTCATCATCGACGCCGGCGAGCTGGTGCTGGCCACTGCACCGCGCTGGCAGCTGCGCACGCTGCTGATGTGGGCCGGCGCCGACCGCTGCGTTGCGCCGCGCGGCAGCGAGGCCTTCGCGGCGGCGGCGCCCGCCCATGTCGTCGCGACACGGCCCTGGCCGGGCCTGTTCCACGAGCTCTTCAACGAGCCCGAGCGGGCCGATGTGCTGCGCGTGCTGACCGACTGGCTCAACCGCTGAGCGCGTCCAGCCGGTCCACCACCAGCTCCAGCCGCAGCAGCGGGTTATCCAACGCCATCAGGCGCTGACGCTCGTCCGCCGGCATGGGCAGCAGCTCGGCCCAGCGGTTGGCCAACCAGCCGGCGTCGTCCCAGTCGTAGGGCGGTTGTAGCGGCAGCTCCTCGGGGCTGGCACGCTCGCGCCAGCCTTCCAGCAAGTCCTGTAGCTGGCGCGCGGCTGAACGCAGGTCGTCCGGTACGGGCACGGCGACGTCCGGCGGCAGCAGCGTCAGCGTGCCCACCCACAGCCCGTGGCTCAGACAGCGCGAACTGCGCAGATGAAAGCGCTGCGTGCCGCGCGTGCGCAGCTGGATCAGACCCGGCTGTTCATGCGCGAAGTGCTCGATGCGTGCCAGCGTGCCAACAGCGTGGAATGCCTCGCGCTGGAAGCCTGCCCCATCGCGCTGCCGCACTTCCTGCCCCTCGGTCAGCGCGACGACGCCAAAGGCATGACCCTGCGCGTGGCAGCGCTGCACCATGTCCAGGTAGCGCGGCTCGAAGATGCGCAGCGGCAAGTAGCCGCCGGGGAACAGCACCGAGCGCAGCGGGAACAGCGGCGTCTCGATGCCGAGGCTCATCTCGTCTTCTCGGCGATGCGCTGCCTGATGAGTGGCAGCAAGGCCTGCGCCGCCTCGCGGCCCGCCTGGATGGCGCGGCGGCGCGCGGTGAAGTCGGCGCTGGAAATGCCGTCCAGCCGTGGGCGCACCAGCACGTCGGCGTCGCGCAACTCGAAGGTGTTGATACTGCGGCCCATGATGGCGAAGGTCTGCATCAGCATGCGGAAGGCGTCATTGGGCGGCTCGGCGGCCGGCGGCGAGGTGATGTCGACGGCCAGCACCAGCTGCGCGCCCATCTCGCGCGCGAAGCGCACCGGCACGGGCGACACCAGGCCCCCGTCCACGTACTCGCGCTGGCCGATCTTGACTGGCTGAAACACCGCCGGCACGGCGCTGGACGCACGCACCGCCGTGCCCGTGTCGCCGCTGCGGAAAAGCACGGCCGAGCCGTCGCCCAGGTCGGTCGCGACGATGCCCAACGGCAGCACCATCTGCTCGATGCCCTTGCCGCCGGTCTTGTCACGGATGAAGCGCGCCAGCGCCTCGCCACGGATCAGGCCGCGCAACGGGAAGGACCAGTCGGTGATGGCGCCTTCGTCCATGCCCTCGGCCAGCGTCTGCATCTCCTTGCCCGTCTTGCCCGACGCGTAGAGCGCCGCGACCAGGCTGCCTGCCGACGTGCCGGCCACCAGATCGACCTTGATGCCAGCTTCTTCCAATACCTGGATGACGCCGATGTGCGCGAAGCCGCGCGCCGCGCCGCCGCCCAGCGCCAGGCCCAGGCGGGGCGGCTTGGGCACGGGCTTGACGACGGGCGGAGGCTCCACCGGCGGCGGCACGACGACCGGCTGCTGGGGCGCCAGCATGGGCACGGAACAGGCGGCCAGCGCCGCGAGCAGGGCCGCGAGCGAGGCGCGGCGGATCAGGGCAAGGATCATGGTCACGAATGCAAAGAGCCGCGGCACGATAACCGAGCCGGGCTTCCAGCTCAGCCGAGCTTGTAGCTCTGCAAATGGATGGAAGTCTCCGTGCCGGCGATGCCCTTGATGAGGCGCACGCGCTCCAGCACGTCAGCCAGTTCCTGCAAGCTGGAGCTGCGGATCTCGGCCAGCAGGTCCCAGCGGCCGTTGGTGTCGAACAGCCCGGTGATGCCGGGCTCGCCCAGCAGCATGGACACCACCTCGCGCGTGCGGTTGCCCTCCACGGTGATGCTCATCCAGGCGGTGATCTGGTCGGGTACCGCGTCGGGCCGCAGCCGCACCGTGTAGCCGGTGATGACGCCGCCGTCCTCCAGCCGGGCGATGCGGTTGGTGACCGTGCCACGCGACACCTTCAGCTTGGCTGCCAGCGTCGCGACGCTGGCGCGGGCATCGGTGCGCAGCAGCGCCAGCAGTTGTTGATCAAGCGCGTCCATTATGCAAATCGTCAATTTTCCTTGCCATTTTGGCAAAAACCCATGCATTACTTGTCAGGAATTGCGCTTCTGTTTGGCGAGACGTGTCGGAAGAATCGCCATCACCCCCTTCAGGAAACCTCCATGACCACGCTGTTGACCACCCAGGACATCGCACGCCTCGTGCAGCGCGTCGGCCTTCCCGATTTGCTGCGCCGCCTCGTCGCCACGCTGGAGGCTGACTACCTGCGCTGGGCCGAGTTCGACAAGACGCCCCGCGTCGCCGCCCATTCGGACGACGGCGTCATCGAGCTGATGCCCATCGCCGATGCCAGCCTGTACAGCTTCAAGTACGTCAACGGTCACCCCAAAAACCACCGCGTCGGCCTGCCGACGGTGATGGCTTTCGGCGTGCTCGCTGACGTGGCCACGGGCGCGCCGGTGCTGCTGTCCGAGCTGACGCTGACGACGGCCATGCGCACCGCCGCCACGTCCGTCATGGTGGCCAAGCGGCTGGCCCGCCCTGACAGCCGCGTGATGGCGCTGATCGGCAACGGTGCCCAGAGCGAGTTCCAGGCGCTGGCCTTTCATCACCTGCTGGGCATCCGCGAGCTGCGCCTGTTCGACATCGACCCGGCAGCCACCGCGCGGCTGGTGCGCCACCTGCAGGGCATGCCCGGCCTGACGCTGACGGTTTGCGCCTCCACGGCCGAGGCCGTGCGCGGTGCCGACATCGTCACCACGGTCACCGCCGACAAGGGCCTAGCGACCATCCTGACGCCCGACATGATCGAGCCCGGCATGCACATCAACGGCGTGGGCGGCGACTGCCCCGGCAAGACCGAGCTGCACCGCGGCGTGCTGGCCATGGCCCGCGTGGTCTGCGAGTTCGAGCCGCAGAGCCGCGTCGAGGGCGACATGCAGCAGATGCCGGCCGACTTCCCCGTCACCGAGTTCTGGCGAGTGCTGTCCGGCCAGGTGGCGGGCCGCGAGTCGCGTGACCAGGTCACGGTGTTCGACTCGGTGGGGTTCGCGCTGGAGGACTTCTCCGCGCTGCGGTTGCTGCGCGAGCTCAGCACCGCACTGGGCCTGGGCGCCCCGCTGGACCTGATCCCGCAGATGGCTGACCCCAAGAACCTGTTCGGCACGCTGCAGCTGCATGGCCAGCGCCACGCGGCCTGAGCGCTTGAGCGCGGGGCCTCAGCCGATATAGGCGCTGACGTCGTCCAGGTCGACCAGCTCGGGCGCCATGAAGCGTGCCGCGTAGGTCAGGCAAACGCCCGAGCGCAGGAACAACGCGAACAACTCGCCATCCAGATGGCCCTCGGCCACCATGGCGCGCATCAGATCCAGCGCCTCGGACAGGCGCTTGCCGGGCTTGTAGGGGCGGTCATCGGCAGTCAGCGCCTCGAAAACATCCGCGATGGCCATCATGCGCGCCTGCGGGCTCATCGCTGCGCCGGTCAGGCCGCGCGGGTAGCCACGGCCGTCCATGCGCTCGTGGTGGGCGCCAGCAATTTCCGGCACGGCCTTCAGCGGGCCGGTGAAGGGCAGCGACTCCAGCATGCGGATGGTCTGCATGATGTGCTCGTTGATCTTGTAGCGCTCCTCGTCGCTGAGCGTGCCGCGCGACACCGACAGGTTGTGCAGCTCACCGCGGTTGTAAAGCTGCTCGGGCTGGACCAGCGTGAAGCCCCAGCGATTGCCGCTGGTCAGTCGCTCGGCCGCCGGGCGCGGCACCAGGTGCTCGGGCCGGTCCTGCAGCAGCCGTTCGGCCACGGGCAGCGTCGGCCTGCCACGCGGCAGCCGCGCCGCCTCGGCGATCGACAGCCCCAGCCCGTCGTCCAGCGTGCGCTGCCAGCGCCGCGCGGCCAGCTCGCGCAGCCGCTCCACCGCCTCGGGCGCCAGGCCCTCGCCTCCCTGGTTGCAGGCCGCGACAAAGGCAAAGTCGGCATCCAGCGCCGCCTGGGCCGGTGCGGCGGCGGTCTGCGCCCGCGCGCTGCCGGCCTCGCCCAGCTCTGCCTGCAGCCGCTCGATCAGCACATCACGCTTGAGCACCTCGAAGCGCATGCGCACCTCGTGGATGCGGTTGTAGATGGTCTCCAGCTTGGTGGCCTTGTCGACCACGTACTCCGGCGTCGTGACCTTGCCGCAGTCGTGCAGCCAGGACGCGATGTGCAGCGCCTCCCACTGCCCGTCGTCCATCGTGAAGCTGGCGAAGGGGCCATCGGTCGCCTCGCAGGCCGCGCGGGCCAGCATCTTGGTCAGCTCGGGCACACGCTGGCAATGGGCGCCGGTGTAGGGGCTCTTGGCGTCGATGGCGCCGGCCACCAGCTCGATGAAGCTCTGCAGCAGCGCCTTGCGCGAGCGCAGCAGCTGCTGGTTGTCCAGCGCCACGGCTGCGGTGCCCGACAGTGCCCGCACGAAGGCCACACGCGCAGCGCCCAGCGGCTGCAGCGGCCCGTCGGCGGGCGGGGCGAAACTCAGCGTCAGCGTGCCGATAGTCTCGTGGCTGCGGTTCTTCAACGGCAGCGACAGCAGCCGCAGCCGCGACACGCCCAAGCTGGCCAGCAGGTCGCCGTAGGCCGCCAGGTGGGCCGGGTCGTCCCAGCCCAAGTCCACCTCCACGGCGTCGTCGGCGCGCAGCGCCTGCACCGGAGCGCCCGGGCTGTCGGCCACGTTCAGCGCCCAGCTGCGGCCGGCGCCCTGGCGGGGCTCGCCGCGCAGCCACACCGCGGCCGGCTGCAGCTCCGAGCCATCCTCGCTGAGCAGGTGGACGGCGCCGCCGCTGGCCCCCGTCACCGCGATGGTCTCGCGCAAGATGAGATCCAGCAGCCGGTCAAAGTCGCGCTCCGCGCTCAGCGCGCCGCTGATGTCCAGGAAACGTCGCAGCGAATGCTTCATCGCCGTCATCGCCACGGCCAGCCGGTCCACCTCGCGGATGCGGCTGCGCGCCGGGTCGGGCCCGTCGAAATCGAAGTGCTCGATGGCCTCGGCCTGCCGCGCCAGCAGGCGCAGCGGCCGCGACACACGATCGGCCAACAGGTGCACCACCGGCAGCAACAAAAGCATCAGCACCAGCGAGATGTAGAAGCCATGCCGGCGGCTCTCGATCTGGTGGGCCTGCAGTTCATCGCGCGGCGCGGCCATCAGCAGCACCAGCGGCGCGCCGGCCGCCGAGCTGCTGGCCAACGGCAGCGCATGGCTGACCCACTCGCGGCCGTCCACCGTCTCCACCGCCGCCAACCGCCCCTGGGCATCGCGGCGCTCCCACAACGCGCGCATCAGCGGCGAGCCGGCCTCCTTCACCTGCGGCAGGCGCCGGCTCTCGGCCAGGCCCGGCCGGTGCCGCGCCTGGGCCAGCACCTCGCCGCCTGGCGTCGCGATGAGCAGCTCGGCCGACGCGCTGATCTGCGGCTTGTCGAGCATGTCGCCCAGCGCCTGCAGGCTGACGTCGGCGCCAATGACCGTGTCCCCCTGAGCCTGTGCAAGCGTGACCCCGGGCTCGCCAGTCGTGAAGAACAGGTACGGGGCCGACTGCACAACCTGGCCCGCCGGGGCCTGTCGCGCCAGCGCGAACCACGGCCGCGTGCGCGGGTCGAAGTCGTACTCCAGCCGCTGCACCTTCTGCAGCTCGCGCAGCTGGCCGTCGTAGAACTGGTAGTGGCCGTGCACGCCGGTGGCGTCACGAACCACGGTCTGCAGCGCGAACTCGGCCTCGGGCGGCGCATCCATGCGCCGGCGCGTGGCCGCGTCGCCCAGCCGGCGCAACAACAAAAAGCTGCCCTGCGCCGTGCCGGCATAGACGGCCGAGACGGCCGCGTTGCCACGCAGCGCTGCGGCCAGCTCGGGCAATACCAGCTGCCGGTCCGCATCAGCACCCGCGCGCCCCAGCCCCCCGGCCGCCAGCAAGGCCACGCTGATCCGCGCAGGCCGCAGCTCGGCCTCCACCACGCCCGCCGCCTCGCGCGCGATGCGACGCGCCGCCGCGCCGGCCTGCTGCAGCATCAGCGCGTCGCTACGCGAGGCTTCGTACAGCATCAGCACGCCATAGACCATCACCACCAGGCCAACCATCAGCGTGCTCAGCGTGACGTACAGCGTCTTGGGCTTCATCGGCTTCATGGGCCGCGAGTATCTGTGGCCGCGCTACCGCGCCGAATGAACGGCATACAAACTTGACGTTGGGCAATGTTCACGTCGCGCTTGTCGCGCGGCAGCGACGTGCCAGCGCGCACGGCCCGGGTTCATGGCCTTCCTACACTCCGGGCCATGGACTACGCCCCATTGATCAAGGAAATCGGCCGCGGCTCGCGCGGCGCACGCGACCTGACCCGAGACCAGGCCGAGCAGCTGTTCGGCGCGATGCTGGACGGGCGCGTGCCCGACCTGGAGCTGGGCGCCTTCCTCATCGCGCTGCGCGTGAAGGGCGAGAGCGCCGACGAGCTGGCGGGCTTCCTGGCCGCCATGCAGGCCCGCACCGCCGCGATGACGGCGCCGCCGGGCCCACGCACCGTGCTGCTGCCCAGCTTCAACGGCGCCCGCAAGCAGGCCAACCTGATGCCGCTGGTGGCACAGCTGCTGGCCCGCGAGGGCGTGCCGGTGCTGGTGTTTGGCCGGCATGACTTCGACAGCCGCGTCAGCCCCTTCGAACTGCTGGAGGCGCTGGGCCTGCCCGCCAGCCCCAGCCTGGCCGACGCTCAGCACCAGCTCGCCGCCGAACGACTGGCCGTGCTGCCTTTGCAACTGCTCAACCCTGGCTTGAACGATTTGATGGCCTTGCGCCCGCGCCTGGGCCTGCGCAACAGCGCACACAGCCTGGCCAAACTGCTGGATCCCTTCCCCACCGGCCGCGGCGTGCGGGTGGCCGCGGTCACGCACCCTGAGTACCTGGACAGCATGGCCGCCACCCTGCCCGCGCTGACCGCCGATGGGGGCCGTGCGCTGCTGATGCGCGCCAGCGAGGGCGAGGCCTACGCCCACCTGCGCCGCAAGGCGCACCTGATCGGCTTCCACGACGGCGCCACCGCGCCGCTGCACCCAGCCGACACGACCGACCTGGACTGGCCGCTGTCGCCCGCCTGCGCGCCCGCCGCCAACGCCGCGCTGATCCGCGCCATGCTGGCGGGCACCGAGCCGGTGCCGCCGCGCATCGCCGAGCAGGTCGCCGCACTGAAGCTGCTGGCCACAAACTGAGCTTGCTTATTCAGCCTGGGCATATAGCCCCAAGAAGAATGTCGTTCGTCTGCTGAGCAAGCTTCCCTAGAGTCGCGACCTCGATGAAAGTCCGCGACCTCGACCTCAGCAACAACCCCGTCAACGCCGAGCATGCCGAACTGGGCCTGCCGCCGCTGGAGAACGCCGTCACCCACGCCAACGACCCGGGCCACCCGGTGCTGCGCGTGGCCATGTGGTCGATCGTCGGCCTGCTGATGGCGCTGTCCATCGCGCTGGCCTCGCGGCTGTTCACGCAGCCGGCCGGCGGCGTGGGCGGCCTGCAACTGGTGGCCAACGCGCTGTCCAGCACCGATTTCTGGGCCGCCGTCGCCGTGGGCCTGCTGGCCCAGACCGTGGACGGCGCGCTGGGCATGGCCTACGGCATCACCAGCACCTCCTTCTTGCTGGCCACCGGCAGCAGCCCGGCCGTGGCCAGCGCCTCGGTGCACATCGCCGAGGTGTTCACCACCGGTGTGTCCGGCCTGGCGCACCTGAAGCTGGGCAACGTCAACCGCAACCTGTTCCTGCGCCTGCTGGTGCCCGGCATGCTGGGCGCGGCATCGGGCGCATGGGTGCTGTCCAGCATCGATGGCTCGGCCATCAAGCCTTTCGTGTCGGCCTACCTGCTGCTGATGGGGCTGTACGTGATCAGCAAGATCTTCCGCAAGATCCGCCCGCGCGGCGGCGAGCCCCGCCACGTGGCCAAGCTGGGCCTGTTCGGCGGCTTCGTGGATGCAGTGGGCGGCGGCGGCTGGGGCCCGGTGGTCACCACCACGCTGGTGGGCACGGGCCACGACCCACGCACCACCATCGGCTCCGTCAATCTCGCGGAGTTCTTCCTGACCTTCATCAGCGCCGGCGTGTTCGCGCTGCTGATTGGCGACGAAAATCCCTGGGCGACTGTGGCCGGCCTGGTGCTGGGCGGCCTGTTCGCCGCCCCGATTGCCGCGCTGCTGACCAAGCGGCTGCACACCAAGGCGCTGCTGGCCCTGGTGGGCAGCACCATCGTGCTGGTCAGCGCCTTCAACATCTACCGTTCCCTGGCGTGATCCCCTGACTCCATGTATCAGTACACCGACTTCGACCGCCGCTTCGTTCGCGCCCGCGCCGCCCAATACCGTGATCAGCTGGAGCGCCATTTCGCAGGCCAGCTGAGCGGCGACGACTTCCGCGCGCTGCGCCTGCAAAACGGCTGGTACATCCAGCGCCATGCGCCCATGCTGCGCGTGGCCGTGCCCTACGGCGAGCTGAGCAGCCGCCAGCTGCGCCAGCTGGCCCGCATCGCCCGCGAGTACGACCGCCAGCCCGACGGCCCGTTCGCCGGCCAGGGCGGCTACGGCCACTTCACGACGCGCCAGAACCTGCAATACAACTGGATCCCGCTGGTGGACAGCGCCACGGTCATGGACCTGCTGGCTGAGGTCGACATGCACGGCATCCAGACGAGCGGCAACTGCATCCGCAACATCACCAGCGACGCGCTGGTGGGCGTGGCCCCCGACGAGATCGTCGATGCCCGCCCCTACGCCGAAGTGCTGCGCCAGTGGAGCACGCTGCACCCCGAGTTCGCCCACCTGCCGCGCAAGTTCAAGATCGCCGTGTCGGGCGCCAAGGAAGACCGCGCAGCCATCGGCTGGCATGACATCGGCCTCCAGCTCAAGAAGAACGAGGCTGGCGAGGTCGGCTTCCAGGTCTTCGTCGGCGGCGGCATGGGCCGCACGCCCATCCCGGGCGTCGAGATCAACGCCTTCGTGCCGTGGCAGCACATCCTCGTCTACATCGAGGCCATCGTGCGCTGCTACAACCTGGCTGGCCGCCGCGACAACCTCTACAAGGCCCGCATCAAGATCCTCGTCAAAGCCGAGGGCCAGAAGTTCTTCGACGCGGTGAACGCCGAGTACGCCCGCATCCTGGCCGACGACAACGGCGGCCACGAGCACATCATTCCCCAGGCCGAGCTGGACCGCGTGGCGGCCTGCTTCGTCGACCCAGCAGGCGTCGTCGCCACCGCCGAGCCCGCGCTGGACACCAGCGACCCGGCCTTCAAGCGCTGGCTGGACCGCAACGTGCAGGGCCACCGCGTGGCCGGCTACCGCGCCGTCACGCTGAGCCTCAAGCGCGTCGGCATCGCCCCGGGCGACACGACGGCCGACGTGATGGACACGGCGGCCGCGCTGGCCGACCAGTTCAGCCACGGCGAGCTGCGTGTGTCGCACCGCCAGAACCTCGTGCTGCCCTGGGTCAAGGCCTCGGACCTGCCCGAGCTGTTCCAGGCTGCGCGCGCCGCCGGCTTCGCCACGCCCAACGCCCGCCTGCTGACCGACCAGATCGCCTGCCCCGGCGGCGACTTCTGCGCGCTGGCCAACGCCCGCTCGCTGCCGCTGGCCGCCGAGATCGCCGAGCGCTACCAGGACATCGATGAGCTCGAAGACCTGGGCGAGATCGACCTGCACATCAGCGGCTGCATCAACAGCTGCGGCCACCACCACAGCGGCCACATCGGCATCCTCGGCGTCGACAAGGACGGCACCGAGTGGTATCAGCTGACGCTGGGCGGCGGTGACGGCACGACGCTGGCCGGCGGGACTGTGGCCGGCAAGGTCATCGGCCCGAGCTTCGCGGCCGACGAGATCGCCGACGCCATCGACGCCGTCATCGAGACCTTCAAGCGCGAGCGCTTAGCCGGTGAACACTTCATCGACGCGGTGAAGCGCCTGGGGCTCGATCCGTTCAAGACCGCCGCGAATGCCGTTCGCGTGTCCACCGCCAAGGCCTGATCAAGAAATGAAGTTCATCAACGCCTCCACCTGCCCCTGGCAGCACGCCGTCGGTGAAGACGGCCCCAAGCCCGATCCCGATCCGGCGCCCCACCGCCTGCTGAGCCTGGAGCAATGGCATGCCGTGCGCGCTCACTGGCCGCAGGACCTGGCCGTGGCCATCGAGTTCCCGAACGACGCCGACATCACGCAGCTGCAGCCCGACCTCGGCCGCATCGCGCTGGTGGTACTGGAGTTCCCGAAGTGGACCGACGGCCGCGCTTACAGCCAGGCCCGCATCCTGCGCAGCCGCTTCAAGTTCCAAGGCGCCATCCGCGCCCACGGCGAAGTGCTCGTGGACATGATGCAGTTGCTGACCCGCACCGGTTTCGACGAAGTCGTGCTGCGTGGTGACCAGTCCCAGGCCGCCGCGCAGAGGGCGCTGGACCTGTTCGCAACGGTCGGCTTCTACCAGGGCGACGTGGCCGAAACGCGCCCGTGGTTCCAGCGGAGTCCGGCGTGAGCGGCGTGTCGGCGCTGCCCTGGGCGACGCAGAACGCGCCCGGCCACGCCATCGGCCTGTACGCCCAATGGACGCCCGCACTGGACGCCAAGATCGAGGCGGCCCAGCAGCACCTGCGTGACGCCTGCGCCGCGCATCACGACGGCCTCGTGCAGAGCAGCAGCCTGGGCGTGGAAGACATGGTCATCACCGACCTGATTTCGCGCGCCGGCCTCAGCGTGCACATCTCCACGCTGGACACCGGCAAGCTGCACGCCGAGACGCTGGGCCTGCTGCCGCAGATCAAGGATCGCTACGGCTTCGATATCGAAGTCTTCAGCCCCGTGGCCGAGGCCGTCGTCGAGTTCGTCACCCGCCAGGGCGACGACGCGATGTACAAGAGCATCGAGCTGCGCAAGGCCTGCTGCGGCGTGCGCAAGATGGAGCCACTGAGCCGCATGCTGGCGGGTCGCTCGGCCTGGATCACCGGCCTGCGTCGCGAGCAATCGGGCGCACGCGGCGATGTTGCCTTCGACGAAGACGACGGTAGCGGCACAGGCCGCCGCAAGATCAGCCCCATCGCCGACTGGACCTGGGCCGAGGTCTGGGCCTACGTCGAGAAGTACGCCGTCCCCTACAACCCGCTGCATGACCAGTTCATGCCCAGCATCGGCTGCGCGCCCTGCACGCGCGCCATCGCCGTCGGCGAGGACTTCCGCGCCGGCCGCTGGTGGTGGGAAGACTCATCCAAGGAATGCGGCCTGCACGCCAAATCATGAATGCTGCTGTGAAACCCGAACAACTCATTGCCGACGTCGACCACGCGCACCTGGATGCGCTGGAAGAAGAGGCCATCTTCATCCTGCGCGAGGTGGCTGCGAGCTTCGAGCGCCCCGCCCTGCTGTTCTCCGGCGGCAAGGACAGCTGCGTCGTTCTGCGTCTGGCCGAGAAGGCCTTCAAGATGAAGAACGCCGCGCATCCGAGCGGCTATTCGGGCCAGTTGCCCTTCCCGCTGGTGCACATCGACACGGGGCACAACTTCCCCGAGGTCATCACCTTCCGTGACCAGCGCGTCGCCGACATGGGCGAGCGCCTGATCGTCGGCCACCTCGAAGACAGCATGGCCAAGGGCACCATCCGCCTCGCGCACCCGCTGGAAAGCCGCAACGGCCACCAGACGGTGACGCTGCTGGAGACCATTGAGGAGCACAAGTTCGACGCGCTCATCGGCGGCGCCCGCCGCGACGAGGAGAAGGCGCGCGCCAAGGAGCGCATCTTCAGCCACCGCGACAGCTTCGGCCAATGGCAACCCAAGGAGCAGCGCCCCGAGCTGTGGACGCTGTTCAACACGCGCATCCGCCCGGGCGAGCACTTCCGCTGCTTCCCCATCAGCAACTGGACCGAGCTGGACGTGTGGCTCTACATCGCCCGCGAGAACATCCCGCTGCCGCCGATGTACTACGCGCATGAGCGCCAGGTCATCCGCCGCAAGGGCCTGCTGGTGCCGCTGACCGACGTGACGCCTCCCGAAGCCGGCGAGACCGTCGAGACCGTCCAGGTGCGCTTCCGCACCGTGGGCGACATGACCTGCACCTGCCCGGTCGAGAGCCCCGCCGCGAATGCGAGCGAGGTCGTGGCCGAGACGCTGACCGTGACGGTCAGCGAACGCGGCGCCACGCGCATGGACGACCGCACCAGTGAAGCTTCCATGGAGAAGCGCAAGAAGGAAGGGTATTTCTGAAATGACAGCGACCCCCACGCTCACTTCGTTCGCTGCCCCCCAGGGGGGCGTCGAGGCCCTTCGGGCGGCCGGGCGGGCCTCGGCCCTGCGATTCCTCACGGCCGGTTCCGTCGACGACGGCAAGAGCACGCTGATCGGCCGCCTGCTGTTCGACGGCCAGGCCATCCTGGCCGACCAGCTCGACACGCTGGAGCGCCGCGCAGCCGGCCGCCCCATCGACCTGAGCCTGCTGACCGACGGCCTGGAAGCCGAGCGCGAGCAAGGCATCACCATCGACGTGGCCTACCGTTACTTCGCCACCAAGACGCGCAAGTTCATCATTGCCGACGCCCCCGGCCATGAGCAGTACACCCGCAACATGGTCACGGCTGCTGCCGGCAGCGACGCCGCCGTCGTGCTGGTGGACATCACCAAGCTGGACCTGACGCAGGACGACGTGCCGCTGCTGCCGCAGACGCGCCGCCACTCCCTGCTGGCCCAGCTGCTGCGCGTGCCCAGCATCGTGTTCGCCGTCAACAAGATCGACGCGCTGGACGACCCAGGCGCCGGCTTCGCCAAGGTCAAGGCCGCGCTGGACAAGTTCGCTGCTGCCGCCGGCCTGAACGTCGAGGCCACCGTGCCCGTCAGCGCACTGCGCGGTGACAACGTGACCCAGCCGCTGGACGCGACCTGGTGGAACGGCGAGAGCCTGCTGCAGGTGCTGGAGCGCCTGCCCACGCTGAGCGAGCGCGCCGACGCGCCGCTGAGCCTGCCCGTGCAGTACGTGCAGAAGGACGCCTACCAGTCCAACGGCACCGGCATGCAACCACGCGTGCTGTGGGGCCGCATCGCCCACGGCGCCGTGAAGGCGGGCGACACCATCGAGGTGCTGCCTTCGAAGCAGACAGCCGTGGTCGCCGAGGTTCGCCTCGCCGGTGAAACGGTGGCGAGCGCCGAAGCGGGTGACTCCGCCGGCCTCGTGCTGGATCGCCAGCTGGACGTGAGCCGTGGCGACTGGATCGTCACGCCCGGCTCGGCAACGCAGACCAAGACCTTCCCGGCCACACTGGCCTGGCTGGACACCGAAGCCGCCAAGCCCGGCCGCAAGTACTGGGTGCGCCACGGCAACCGCTGGGTGCAGGCGCGCATCTCGGCCATCGACTCCGTGCTGGACATCAACACGTTGACGCCGCAGGACGCGCACGAACTGCCCGTCAACACCATCGGCCGCGTGCAGATGGAAGTGCAGCACGAGCTGCCCGTCGAGCCCTTCGTGGACAACCGCGTCGGCGGCGCGCTGATCGTCGTCGACCCGGCCAGCCACCGCACCAGCGGCGCGCTGCTGGTGGACGTGCAGCCGGCCGCCCCGGCCGAAGAGGCCTGGTGATGGGTCTGGGCCGCGAGGGTGAGGACACGCTGCCGGCCGGCCGCGTGATCTTCGTCAGCGCCGGCCCTGGCGCTGCCGACCTCATCACGGTCCGCGGCGCCCGCGCGCTGGCCATGGCCGACATCGTGCTGGCCGACGCACTGGCCGATCCGGCACTGCAGGATCTCGCACCCCGCGCGAACTGGACCTACGTCGGCAAACGCGGCTTCGAGCACTCGGCCAAGCAGGCCGAGATCAATGCGCTGCTGGTCCAGGCCGCGCGCGAGCACGCCGTCGTCGTGCGCCTCAAGGGCGGCGACGCCAGCGTCTTCGGCCGCCTGGAAGAAGAACTGCAGGCACTGGCCGAGGCCGGCATCGCCAGCGAAGTCATCCCCGGCGTCACGGCCGCATCGGCCGCTGCGGCGCTGACCCAGCGCCCGCTGACCCGCCGCGGCCGCGGCCGCAACGTCAGCCTCACCACCGCCATGACGGCCGAGGGCGAGCTGCGCGCGGCGCTGTCGGCCGACACCGAAGTTTTCTACATGGCAGGCCGCCAGCTCGACACGCTGGGCCCGAAGCTGCAGGCCGCCGGCTGGCCGGCCGACACGCCCGCGCTGGTCGTCAGCCGAGCCGGCTGCGCCGACGCGCGGACCAGCGAACACAAGCTGCGAAACCTCGCCGACGCAGCCGCCCTTCATGGCGGCCGCCCCGCCGTTCTCATCGTCGGCACCGGCGCCCTGCCGGCGTCCAATAAAATCGTCGTTTCGCCCGAATCGGGGCCCCTTACTTCTCAGAGCCGCTCATGACCCACGTCGTCACCGAAGCCTGCATCCGCTGCAAATACACCGACTGCGTCGACGTCTGCCCGGTCGACTGCTTCCGCGAAGGCCCGAACTTCCTGACCATCGACCCCGACGAGTGCATCGACTGCGCCGTGTGCATCCCCGAATGCCCGGTCAACGCGATCATGCCGGAGGAGGATGTGCCGGGGGATCAGATCCACATGATCAAGATCAACGCGGACCTGGCCAAGAACTGGCCCAGCATCACCAAGCGCAAGCCCGCCCTGCCCGACGCCGACGAGTGGAAGGACAAGACGGGCAAGCTGGCAGAACTGATCCGCTGACGCCCGGCGTCCACGCCCCGGCATGGCCGCCGCCGACGACACCCGCCCCGTGACCGAAACCGACGCCCTCGTCATCGGCGCCGGCCCAGTGGGGCTGTTCCAGGTGTTCGAGCTGGGGCTGCTGGGCATCTCGGCCCAAGTGGTGGACGCGCTGCCGCATGTCGGCGGTCAGTGCACCGAGCTGTACGCCGACAAGCCCATCTATGACGTGCCCGGTCTGCCGGTGTGCAGCGGGCGCGAGCTGGTGGAGCGGCTGCAGCAGCAGATCCGCCCCTTCGCGCCCGGCCTGCACCTGGGCCAGGACGTCTGTGCGCTGCGCCGCGAGCCCGATGGCCGGCTGCGCGCCGAGACCTCGGCTGGCCAGGTGTTCCTGGCCAAGACGGTGTTCATCGCCGCCGGCGTGGGGGCCTTCCAGCCGCGCAAGCTGCGCCTGGACGGCGCTGATGCGCTGGAGGGCCGGCAGTTGCACTACAGCACCGACACCCTGCCTGACGCGCCCGGCGAGCCCCTGCTCATCCTGGGAGGCGAGGAGCCGGCCGTGCAGGCTGCCGTCGACATGGCCGAAACACGCCCCGTCACGCTGCTGCATCGCCGCGACGCCTTCAAGGCACCGGCCGCCCTGCTGGCGCGGCTGGCGGCGCTGCGCGAGCAGGGCCGCGTGCGCGTCATCGCCGGCCAGCCGTTGGCGCTGCACCTGCAGGGCGACCAGCTCACCGGCCTGGACGTGCTCGACGCCGACGGCCACACCCTGGCCCTGCCCGCGACGCAGCTGCTGGCCCGGCTGGGCCTGAGCCCGCGCCTGGGACCCATTGCCGACTGGGGGCTGGCCATGGAACGCAAGCTGCTGACCGTGGACACCGCGCGCTTCGAGACCTCCGAGCCCGGCATCCACGCGGTGGGCGACATCAACATCTACCCCGGCAAGCGCAAGCTGCTGCTGTGCGGCTTCCACGAGGCCACACTGGCTGCCTTCGCGGCTGCCGAGCGTGTGTTCCCGGGGCAGCCCATCCACCTGCAATACACCACCACCAGCCCCAAGCTGCACGAGCGGCTGGGCGTCACGCCCGCCGGCGACTGACGGGCGGGCGAGCGAGCTTCAGGCTCACTCAGGCCAGCCAGGTGCCGACCCAACGCGGCAGGCCCGACGCATGGCGCACCAGCGCCAGCCGCTTCAGCTCCCGGTGCACGGCCTCGGCCTGGCTGGGGCCGCCGGCCCGGGCAGCCTGGCGCAACGCGGCCATGCTGTCGCGGCCCTGGGCCAGCGCGAGGTAGGCGCGCAACGTCGCCAGCGGCGCCGCCATCCAGCTGTCGGGCTGCCACTCATGGCAGCGCTTCAACGCGGCGGCCAGGGCCTCCGGCGCCGGCTCGCGCGCCAGCAGCACCAGCTCCCACAGACGCAGGTCCTCGTTGTAGGGCGCGCGCGCCAGGCCGGCGGCCACCACCTCGGCCAGCGCGTCCCAGCGCCGCAGCACGCCCAGCGACCCCGCCAGGTTGCCGACGGCGTACAGCGGCGGGCGCTCGCGCTGGCGCCAATCGTGCAGCCAGCGCACCACCGCCCCATGCGCCTCCATCGACGCCAGCACATAGCTGGCCTCGCCCCAGGCATCGTCGTCGGCCCGCAGCGCGGGCTCGAAACGCCAGATCAGCGCACGCACGCAAAAGCGCGAGTCGGTGTCCTTCAGCCAGCGCAGCAGCGCCCGCAGCAGGTGCGGCCCCTGCGCACGCGCCTGCCAGCGCCACCCCTGCTGCAAGGCCCACCAGAAGCTGCGCTGCTCCTGCCGCACCAGCCAGTCCAGCGCTACGCCGACCGGCCCGCCGCCGCCAGCCACATGAGGCCGTTGCAGCGCGCGCAGCTCGACACCCCAACCGGCCTCGTGGCAGGCCGCCAGCGCTTCGCCGCAGCGTTCGATCTCGAACTCCTGCTGCGCGAACAGGCGCTCCAGCCAGACGCGCGCATGAGCCAGGTTGCCGGCACGTGCGGCCAGCTCGATGCCGTCGCACGCAGTGGCCACCGTCGGGCGGTGAGGCCACAGCATCTGCAGCGCCGGCTCGGCCTGCGCCGGCGCGCCGGCCTCCCGCGCCGCCTGCACCAACTGGCGCGCCGCGAAGGCATAGCCGGGCGACAGGCTCAGCGCCTGCTGCAGCGGCCCCAGCGCCTCCTGCCAGCGCTCGCTCTTGACGAGCGCATGACCCACATAGCCGTGCGAGCGTGCCGACAGCGGCGCGATCGCCAGCAGCTCCTGCGCGGCACGCAGGTAGCCGGCATGGTCATCACGGCTGTCCAGCCAGTCGGCCTGCTGCACGCACAGGTCCTCGTCGCGCGGCGCCTCCTCGCGCAGGGCGGCAATTCGGGTCAACGCCTGGGCATGGTCGCCACGTTCCCAGGGCAGGCGGGCCTCCCACAGGCGCAGCGACAGCGGCGCAGGTGCCGGCCACGGCAGCTCGCCCAGGGCGGCCTCGATGTCATCCAGCCGCCCCAGCCGCAGCAGGCGCTCGAAACGGGCCTCCCAGACCGCCTCGGCACGCGGCTCCAGCGCCAGCGCCCGCGCGGCGGCCTGCAGGGCCTCCTCGTCGTCGCGTCCCCACGTGGCCTGCACCGCCCAGGCATCGGCATCGCCCGGCCGGCTGCGCACGACCTCGGCGATCAGCGCGTCGAAGTCCGCGAGCCGCTCGCGCCGCTCGCAGACGCGGCGGGCCAGCGCCCAGACCCAGCTAACACGCGGGCTCTGCAGCAGCGATCGCCGCGCCAGCACCAGTGCCTCGTCGTCCTGGCCCATCTGCTCACGCACCCAGCCCAGCAGCGCGATCAGGTCGGCGTCGTCCCAGCCCGAGGCGTCGCTCAAGGCCTGCTCCAGTACCGTGCAGGCGGCCGCCCAGTCGCGGCCATGGTCGCCCAGCAGGTCCACCTGCAAGCGCACGGCCTGGTTCCAGCCGGGCGACAGCGCCAGCGCCGCCGCACAGGCTGCCTTGGCCTCTTCGGGGCGATGCGCCTGCTGCAACGCGAGCGCATGCTCCAGGTGCACGCGCGGCAGCTGTGGGAAGCGCTCGCAGGCCTGCCCCAGCAGCACCAGCGCAGCATCGGTGCGCTGCAGCTGCTGCAGTTGCCGCGCCACCGCGACGGGCGCCTGCCACAAGCCCGGCCATTGGGCCGACAGCGCCTCCAGCAGCGCAAGAATCTCCTCGGCCGACCAGCCCACGCCTGCCTCGCGTTGGAAGCTCAGCAGGCCGTCGCCCAGCAGGGGCTGGCAGCGCAACTCGGCCGCGAGGAAGTCCGCCGCCTCCCGGGCCAGTTGCGGGCCGGGTGCAGCCAGCAGCCGCTCCATGGCGATGTCGAACTCCACATCCCGGCGCAGGCAGGCGTGCAGGTGCGGCAACGCCGCGGCATAGCCGTCACGCCGCAGGTGGCAATAGGCCAGCACGCTGTGGCTGACCGCCAGCTCCGGCGCCAACGCGGCGGCCGCCTCGGCCAGAGCCACCGCCTCGTCCAGCCGCTGCTGGCGCGAGGCCTGCACGGCGCGCTCCCGCTGCAGCCAGGCCAGGCCCGGGTGATGGGTATGCATGCGCGCCAGCTGCGCGTTGATGGCGTCGGGCTGGTCGGGCAAGGCGTCGTAGAGCAGGCGCTGTAGGCCCACGTGCGCCGGGTGGGCGTCCGTCAGCAGGCGCCACTCGGCCAGGGCCTGCTCGTGGCCGCGCAGCCGCCGCAGCAGTCGCAGCAGCAGCCGGTGGTGGGCCAGCTGCAGCGGCTCCAGCGCCACGGCCTCGCGCACGGCCGACAGCGCCGCCTCGAACTCGCCACGCGCCTCCAGCAGCAGCGCACGCACACGCAGCAACGCCGGCGCATGTGCCTGCACGCAGCCGTCGAGCAGGGCGGCCACCTCGTCGAGCCGGTGCTGGCGCAGGCGCCGCTCGGCCAGGTGCAGGCGCAGCGCGGTGTCGTCGGGGCGCTGCCGCAGCGCGGCGTCCAGCACCGCGTCGGCTTCGTGGCCTGCCTGCAGCGTGTCGAGCTCCTCGGCGAGCGTGATGGCCGGACCGCTGGCGCGCTCGCCCCACACGGCCACGCGCTCTCGCAGCCAGGCCAGGCCCTGCGCGGCATCGCCAGCGACACGGCAGCCCCGGGCGTAAGCGCTGGCGGCCCATTCTTGCGTCGACTGCAGCGTGCTGGCCCAGCGCAGCGGCTGCAAGGCCGCCCGCGCGCCGTCCTGCTGCCAGAGCCGGTCGCCCAGCTCGCTCCAGGCCCGCGCGCTGCTGCCGTCGCGGCGCAGGGCCTGTCGAACCACCGCCAGCGCTTGCGGCAAGCAGCGCGAATCCTGCGCCAGCTGCGCCGCCCAGCGGCACAGCGTCAGGGTGTCGGGCCGCCCCTGCGCCACCAGCGCCTGCAGATGCGCCTGCGCAGCGGCCTGGCCCCGCACCTCCGGCAAGCTGGTCAGCCGGCTCAGCTGCAGGCCACGATCGTCAGGGTAGCGCGCCAGCAAGGCCTCGGTGGCCTGCAGGATGCGCGGCTCGTCGCCGTCGTAGATCGCCAGCGAGCGCTGCGCGCGCAGCAGGCAATCGCCGACGGCATCAACGGTTTGCAGGCGGGCCAGTGCCTGCAGCGCCGCCTCGCGGTCATGCCGCTGCAGCGCGGCCTGCAACGCATGGGCTTCGTCCCAGGCCTCGGCTTCGGCCAGTGCGATGCCAGCCAGGCGCGGCAGGGCCTCGGGCGGCAACAGCAACATGGCCCGCGGGCCGCTAGCCTGCTGAGAATCGAGCAGCTGTTCGGCCTCGTACTCAGCATGCATGGGCAGGCTGGGGTCGCGGATGAGCAGCGTGCGGCGCAGGCGGTCATAGCCCACGACCGCCTGCAGATGGCCGCTGCCCACCGACTGGGTGGCCAGCGAGTACGGCAAGCCGGCGTCCAACAGGGCACAGGCGCTGTCCCAGTCCAGCTTGAATTCGCGCGCGATGAAGCCCTGCTCGACGGCCCAGGCCCGCTCCGACGCGGCCGGCGTGCCGTCGTAGCAGATGGCCTGGGCCACCTCGAGGTGGTTGGCCTCGCGGCCCCAGAAGTTGGCCAGCGCGGTCAGCGTGGCGGGCGCGCAGGTCATCCAGTGCTGCCTCACCATGGGCACCTGCAGCAGCACCCGGTGCGACTGCGCGTCGGGCGCGGCCAGGCGCTCCGCCAGCTGCGAGTAAAAGCCCGTGCCCGGCACCTGCTGGGCCTGCTCGCGCGCCTCGGGCAAGCGCCCGAGGCGCAGCAACGCATCGGCGCGGCGCGCAGCGATCAGCCCGGCCCAGCGCGACCCGGCACGCGGCATGCCGTGTGCCACGGCGTCCAGCAGCGCCAGCGCCTCGGCGTGTCGCTGCTCGTCAGCCGCCATGCCGTGCAACTGCCAGGCCACGCTGCCGTTGCAGGTCTCGGCCAGCGCGGGCTGCAGCAGCGCAATGGCCTCGTCGCGCCGCTGCATCTGCCACAGCAGCTGCGCCACCTGCTGCAGCGCCGTGCGGTAGCCGGGGCGCAGGCGCAGCGCCTCGCGGCCGGCGTCCAGCGCGGCCTCCGTGCGATCCAGCCGCGCCAGCATGTAGCTGTGCTCCACCCAGAGCCAGGGGTCACCCGCGTCCAGCGCCAGGGCCTCGCGGTGTGCCGCCAGCGCCGCGCTGCCGTCCCGCAAGTCAGCCAGCCACAGCCCGTGCAGCGACAGGCGCTCGGCACGCACGGCGGGCTCGGCCGCTTCCGGCACGGGGCGGGCCTCGGCAGCGCGCCAGTACGCGTAGGCACCGCGGTTGCCGAGCACGACGCGCAGCAGCCCGGTCTGGGCCGCCGCATGGGTCGGGTGGCGACGCCCGATGCGCAGCGCCAACGCATCACCGCCGCGGTCGTCCCCCACGTGGCGCAGCGCACGCGCCGCGACCAGCTGTGCCGACACGTCAGCGCTTTCGCGCAACGTGTCCAGCCAGGGATCCACCTGCAGCGCCATGCCGCGGTCCAGCCAGGCGTCGATGTCTAGTAGACCGGGAGCCGACGCCACGCTCCCCTCCCTGTCTCTTGTCATTGCGAGGCATCGTAGTGGCGGGCAGATTAAACTGCGGCCTGCTGCGGCTGGAGGAAACCCCAGGCGCAGCTCTCGCTAGGGGTGTTGGCTTCGGCCGACTGAGACAGTCCCTTTGAACCTGACTGGAAGCGCGGCAACGCGCTTCAGGGCCCTCCGGAAACGGGGGCTCGAGGTAATCCTCGCGCAGGGAAGCAGCCGAACCACGGCCCTCCTCCGTTCTCCGTCTCCAGGAGGCGCGGCCGTCTTCCGGGTTTGCCGACCTGCCATCGCTTTTTGCATCCCGATGGCACAACCAACCTTCTCCCGCCTCGCCGCCGCTGCTGCGCTGCTGAGCTCGCAACTTGCCCTGGCCCAGACGCTGCCCACTGTCAGCGTCAGCGGTCGCGCCACCGAAGCCGCCCCCGCGCTCGCCGGCTTCGACACACCGCCCGCGCGTCTGCCCATGCAGGCGCTGAGCCTTTCGGCCGAACGCCTGGAAGATCTGGGCATCCGCCAGCTGGCCGGCATCACCAAGCTCGACGCCTCGGTCTCGGACGGCTACAACGCCGTGGGCTACTGGTCGCAGCTCAAGGTGCGCGGCTTCGACCTTGACAACCGCTTCAACCTCCGCCGCGACGGTCTGCCCATCAACGGCGAGACCGCGCTGTCGCTGGCCAACAAGGCCGCCGTCGAGGTGCTCAAGGGCAGCTCGGGCATGCAGGCCGGCACCAGCTCGCCGGCCGGCCTGGTCAACCTGGCGGTCAAGCGCCCGCTGGCGGAGGACGCCACCGTGCTGACGCTGGGCGCCATCCAGGGCGGCACCGTGGAAGCCAGCCTGGACCACTCCCAACGCATCGGTGCCAGCCGCGAGTTCGGCCTGCGACTGAACCTCGCCGCCGCACGGCTTGATCCGCAACTGCGCAACGGCCAGGGACACTCGCACACGGCGGCGCTGGCCACCGACTGGCGCGTCAGCGCCGACACGCTGGTGGAAGCCGAGATCGAGCTCAACCGTCAGCGCCAGCCCAGCCAGGATGGCTTCAGCCTGCTGGGCAACACGCTGCCCGACGCCGGCCGCATCGACCCCGAGCTCAACCTCAACAACCAGCCGTGGACACTGCCAGTTGTCTTCAGCAACACGCACGCGTCGCTGCGCGTGCAACACAAGCTCGGCCAGGGCTGGCAGGCGCGCGTGCACGCCGGCCTGCAGCGCCTGCGCAGCGACGACCGCAATGCCTTCGCGTTCGGACTGGACTGCAATGAAACCAGCGACTTTGCCGGTGCCTTCTACTGCGACCGCTTCGGCCCCGACGGCCGCTTCGACCTCTACGACTACCGCAGCGAGAACGAGCGGCGCGACACGAGCTCACTGGACATCTCCGCCAGCGGCCCGTTGCAGCTGGCCGGCCTGCGGCATGACCTGACCCTGGGCGGGCTGACCAGTCAGTTCAAGAGCCGCTTCCAGCGTCAGGCCTACAACTTCACCGGCGTGGGCAACATCGGTGGCGCCGTGGTGACCGCACCCAGGCCCGAGCTGACCAGCGAAAACACCAACCGCGACGAGCGCAGCACCGAGCTCTACCTGCGCGACCGCGTGGCGCTGGCAGCCGACACCACGGCCTGGCTGGGCCTGCGCCACACACGGCTGCAGCGCGAGAGCGTGCGCACCGACGGCTCGCGCGCGACCGACTACGCGCAGAGCGTCACGACGCCGTGGATCGCGCTCAGCCACGCCATCGCGGCCGACTGGCTGGTCTACGCCAGCTGGGGCGAGGGGGTGGAGAGCGAGGTCGTCCCCAACCGCAGCCGCTACGTCAAGCCCGGCCAGGCCCTGCCCGCGCTCAAGAGCCGCCAAACCGAGCTGGGCCTGAAGACCGGCACGCAACGCGTCGAGGGCGCACTGACCGTGTTCGACATCCGCCGGCCGCTGTGGCGCGACATCGGCAGCTGCGACATCGCCCTGAGCTGCGAGCGCCGCGCCGACGGCGCCGCGCGGCACCGCGGCGTCGAAGCCAGCGCCGACCTGAAGTGGCGCGGCGGCGGTGTGTTCGCCAGCGCCGCCCGCCTGCGCGCGCGCCGCGAGCACAGCCTCGAGGCCAGCCTCAACGGCCTGGTGCCGCCCAACGTGCCGCAAACCACGCTCAAGGCACAGCTGCGCCAGGACCTGCTGCCCGGCCTGCAAGCGCACCTGGGCCTGCAGCACGAGGGCCAGCGCTTCGCGACGCCCGACAACGGCATCACCGTGCCGGCCTGGACGGTCGCCGATGCCGGCCTGCGCTACACGCTGCTGCAGGGCAATCAGACCTGGATCTGGCGCGCCGCCGTCGACAACCTGACCAACCGCCGCGCCTGGCGCGAAGCCCCGTGGCAGTTCGAACACAGCTACCTCTACCCGCTCGCGCCACGAACTTTCCGAGCAAGTTTGGAGATCAAGCTCTGAAACTGAAAAAATTCCTGCTATAGTCATGGGCTCTGCTCCTCGATAGCTCAGTCGGTAGAGCGCCGGACTGTTAATCCGTAGGTCCCTGGTTCGAGCCCAGGTCGGGGAGCCACAGAAATCCGTCGAAAGACGACAAGACGCATGACGCAACCGCTTGTCATGCCGACATAGAACTTTTCCTCGATAGCTCAGTCGGTAGAGCGCCGGACTGTTAATCCGTAGGTCCCTGGTTCGAGCCCAGGTCGGGGAGCCAACAATGCTCGCTGCGAACCGGTTGCCCGTCAGTCCTGACGAGGCAATCGGGCTTGTAGTGGACATCCACAGAGCCATCATTGATGACGATCCGATCCGTGATCGTTGCCAAGATGGCTCTTTTCTTTTTGGGGTCCTCGGTGGCAGTGATCGTGGCGCGGAAGATCTCCGCAGCCTCTTCAGCCGAGATGGTCAGCGGGCCCACGTTTGGCTCGGGCTCGGCCTCCAGAGCGGTCATCGCGCGCTCCAACGCGTCGATCCGCCCGTTGAGCTCTCGCAGGCGCGGCCCCAGTTCCTTGATGCCTGGGGCGTCCTTGCCGCCCTCCTCGATGACCTCGAACAGCTTGCTACGCCGCCCCTCGGCCCCACGGAGCTCCAACAGCAGCGCGGTGCGGCGGCGAGCACGGTCTTTCACCCATTCGGTCGTTGACTCGTCAAGACGATCCAGCACGCCCTGGATGACATCGACGGTCAGTACTTTGTCCAGCAACTGCTTCGTCATCCACGCGTCGAACTGGTCGGCGCGGAAAGTCGGCAAGCCACAGCGCACGCCCTGAAGATGGTTGTGACAGCCGTAGTAGCTGTACATGACGCCGCCGCGGCCCTTCCCTGTTCGGATCTTCAGTGAGCCATCGCAGCGCCCACAGCGCAGCAGGCCTGTGAAGGCATGCTGGCTGGTCGCGGCCGACTTCTCGGCCTTCGGCGCACGCTCACCTATGGCCACCTGCACCCGGTCGAACAACTCGGGCGAGACGATGGCATCGTGGCCATGCACGCGCACCCACTCACTTTCCGGCTTCTGCTTGCGCGTCTTGTTGTCGAAGCGGTTGAAGATGACCATGCCCATGTAGGCCTCGCTTTTGAGTAGGTAAAGGATCGCCGCCTTGCGCCACGGGCGACCGTTGAGGGTGACGCCCAGCTCGTTCAGCCGCGTAGCGATGAGCAGCGCGCCGACGCCTTCGGCAGCCCACCCGAACATTTGCCGCACCACGGCGGCTTCGTACTCGTCTGGCGCCATCCGGCGACGACGCCCGTCGGCAGCAGGCACGGCGCGGAAGCCGTAAGGCACGCGTCCGCCCATCCAGTAGCCATCAGCTGCGGCGCTCATCATCGAGCGCTTGGTGTCACGGCTCACCTGGCGGCTGTAGTTCTCGTCAATGACCTGCTGCATGCTGTCCAGCAGCCAGCCTTCATGCGTGTTGATGTCGACGTCTGACTGGGCGTACACCAGCCGGGTCCCGAAGCCCTGCAGCTCACGCTTGTAGGTGATGGCGTCGTGCTGGTCCCGCGCAAAGCGGCTGCTGCTCCAGCAGATGAGGTAATCGACGTCACGCAGCGCGCAGCGGTTGATGGCGGCTCGGAAGCCCGGACGGGCGTCAGTGGTGCCGCTGATGCCCTCATCGCGATAGACGGCCACCACAGCCGCATTCAGGCCCTGCGCGCGCTTGTGGCAGGCCTCAATCTGGCTGTCGATGGACAAGCCTTCGTCGGCCTGGCGCTCGGTGCTAACACGGGCATAGACGACAGCGCGCTTCATCCGAGCACCTTAGCCTTGTTGGTTAGGCGCTTCAGGTGACGAAACGACATGGATTCACCGAGTTTGGTTTGCAGCATGGTGTAGATCTGGCTCGGCTTGAGGCCGGCCGCGACGAGGGTTTCGATGTAGCGGTTGCGCTGGTATTTCTCGAAGGCCCTGATGGTTCGCAAGCGCAGCTCGATGGCGTTGCTCCTGCCGCGCAGCGACGGCTCTGCTGACCAGGCCGCCCACAACGCCACGAAGTCGTCATAGCCGATGAGATGGGCCACGTTGATCCACAGCTCAGACATGCCGATGTCGATCAGTTCAGCGATGCGAGGGTCGCGAGCCGGCACATCGGCGGCTGGCGTGGCCTTCAGGCAGGCATCCGCCAGCAGGGCGTGCTCCAGTTCGCGCGGGAACAGATCCCCACCTGAGCTGGCGGACTGCTGGATCTGCGCGACGACGATTGAGCTGACCTGCGGCGCGTTCCTCGCTGCCATGTGCGATTCGGCCCAGCTGTCCGAGGTGATCTTCGTGATCGCTCGCTGCGAGCGCTCGTCTCCGAGATGGGCCCGCACCGTCGCCCAGATCACCGAGCAAGGCAGCCCAGCAGCCCTCAGTGCCCTGATGTAGAGGTTGCTCTGATAGCGCTCGTAGCTGGCGAAGTCGCGCAGCTCGACGAGGATCTGGCCATCGCCAGTCAGCGCGCGAGGCTCGGCAGAGAGATGGCGCCAGAAGCCCAGAAATCGCTCGTACCCGAGGAACTGCGCCACGCCCAGCCACATCGTGGACAGACCGATTTCCGCGAGCTCCAGCATCAGCGGATCAGCGAGCGACAGCGAGCCGTCGAACACCGGCCCGGCAACTTTTGACGGTGAGCGCCCATCCAGGTACCCACCTCCCCCTGTGGGGGGCCTGCGGCTCGCCTGCCGACCCCCCACCCCCTGCCGGGGAGCTTCTACCGCCGCACTGTGTTCGCCGTCCAGGTGCGGCCACAGCTCCAGGTTGTCCGCTGCACTCGCAGCACTGCGCTTTTGCTCGCCCATCACCACACTCCCCACATAGAGACGCGCACGCCCATCCACTGCGTGTTCCAACAGACTGCGCAGCGCCGGGCACCCGTCAATTTGTGTCGCCATAAATGAGTTAGCCCGTTCCTGTTACACATTTGCAACACACCCGAAATCGCCCGGCGTCATCGATGTTTCCTCGCTATATGCCCTTCGACCATGGAGACGGGATAGGCGTTGTGTCCTCATGCGGGATCGGGGCGCGGGTCGATCGATGGCTGCCGACTACAGCCGGCGCAGCAGCTCGGAGACCGGGGTTTTGATCTTGGCCAGCGGCCCCGACTTGTCGACGGTCGCTGTCTTGCGCCGTGAGCTCAGCGAGTCATAGATGGCCGTGGTCTTGGGGTCGACGTGGCCCAGCAGCTCCTGGCGCAGGATCAGGTCTACACCGTCCTCCGCCAGCTCGGTCCCGAACAGGTGGCGAAGCGCGTGCGGGTGCAGCTCGGCTTTCGGCACACCCACGGCCTCGCCGTGGCGCTGAATCATTCGCCAGACCGATTTGCGCGAGATCCGCACCGCCTCGCCGTGCCAGTCCTCCGGCTTGCACCTGGTGTTGCGCGCGTTGACGAACAGCACCGTGCGCACGTCGGCGCCGGCCTTGACCTGCCGGTCATAGGTTCTCAGCTCCTCATGGTCCAGATAGACCCTGAGCAGCATCTCCGCCTCACGCGGCACCGGCAGCACTCGAGTTTTCTCGCCTTTCTCGGTCACGCGCACGATCAACCGCGGCTTGCCGTCCACCTCGCCGGGCCGCAGGTCCTCCACGTTGAGGGCCACCAGGCCGCCCACACGCAGCCCGCAGCCGATCAGCAGCGACAGCATGGCCGCATCCCGCAGCCCCAGGAAGGTGGACAGATCAGGCGCCCACATCAATTTCTCGGCGCTGGCCAGGCTGGTGACCTCCGGCAGAGGCTTGGCGGTCTTCGGGTGCTGCAGCTCGCCCGCCGCGTTGCGCTTGACCAGGCCGCGGCGCCGAGCCCAGGAATAGAAGCCACGCGCCGCCGAGATGTACTGACGCCGGCTGCGGGCGATCACCCCGCGCTTGTGTAGCCAGATGCCGGACCAGGCCTCCAGTTCCACCGGCTCCGCATCCAACAGCGCCCGGCCGTCCAGAAACTCCTGCAGCCGCGCCAGACAGGCCCGGTACGCCTCCACCGTGCGAGCGCTGCGCCCGCGGGCCGCCTGCAGGTACTGCAGGAACCCATCGACAGCCTCAGCGTCAGATTCATGCGCCATCACGCACCCCTTTTTTCAATCCACGGCGACGGGGATAGGACATTCAACCCGTGGAGCCGTGGGCGGCCCATTTTATGACCATGCAAACCCAGTATTCATGCGGGTTTGCGGTCGATTCCAAATCCATGGATTGACCTGTGGATGCCCTCGCGATCCATGGTTACAAAACTGACAACTTTTTCAGACCCGTGGATGCACAGATCCTTCCTGTGGCCTTCTTCTCTCTCTCTTTTCTATATAAATCAAAGAGATAGATAGAAACAGCGACCAATATGCAGAAAATGCATTGTGTGGAAGAAATACCCCGACCCGTGGAATTTTTAAATCAATCCATGGATGCATTTCTAGGCAGTTGCGGCGAGTTTTCATAGAGGCAGGCATAGGCTGCGGCTATCCCTGTCCATCGATCCACGGACATTTGCGCCTCTCCCGGCAGGATTCATCCGTTTTGCATGGTCGGGCCCGCCCTCGTCCTCCAGACCGGTCGGCCCGGGTCAACGTCATTGGGGGGTGCGGGGGGTGTCCATCAGGCCGAGGTGCGGCGCCGCCACCACCTGGCCAGCGCCGGCCGCGACGCCATGCCGCGCCGGCGCGCCAGATCGGCCCAGGCGGCGAGATCTCGAACCGGGTAGGGGTCAGGTCGCAGCGCGGCTCCTCGGCCGCGTGGCGCCGTCGTCGACCGCCCCCCGCGAATGAGGGGAAGCCCCAATGCCGCGGTCTCTTGATTTATCGTCGCAAGCGACTATTATTCAACCCATGGACAGCAAACACGCAGTCCACCGACGCCGGCCGGTAGCCGGTTCTCTACGGAGACTTCCATGTTCGTTTCTTCCCTCGCCCACGACTTCACCCCTGGCGCCATGCTGCGCCGCGCCCAACAGCCGCTGTCCGAGGACGTGCTGCGCAAGCTGGCCCCGTCCGTGTTCGCCGAGTCGGCCCACGACAGCCGCAGCGCCCGTTACGCCTACGTCGCCACCATGGAGATCCTGCGCGGCCTGTCCCGCGAGGGGTTCGAGGTCTACAGCGCCAAGCAGAGCACCACCCGCAACGCAGACAAGCAGGGCCACACGAAGCACATGCTTCGCCTGCGCCACCGTTCCATGCAGGCCCTGGCCGTGGGCGACTCAGCGCCTGAGATCGTGCTGATCAACTCGCACGACGGCAGCAGCTCTTACCAGATGATGGGCGGCATGTACCGCCTCGCCTGCAACAACGGCTTGATGGTCCCTGATGGCGTGTGCCAGACCGTCAAGGTCCAGCACTCCGGCAAGATCCTGGACAAGGTGACCGAAGGTGCATTCGAGGTGCTGGATGGCCTCACGCGCGTGATCGAGTCCCGCGACGAAATGCGCGCCCTCACGCTCAACGAGGGCGAACAACGCGCCTTCGCCCGCGCCGCGGCCCTGCTGCGCTTCGAGCCCGCCGAAGGCACCGACGCCTTGCCCGTCACCCCTGAACAGGTCAACCGCGCCCGCCGCGTGGAAGACCGCGCTGGCGACCTGTGGACCACCTTCAACCGCGTGCAAGAAAACATCGTGCGCGGCGGGCTGCGCGGCGCCACGGTCGACGCCAACGGCCGCCGCCAGGTCCGCCGCACGCGCGAAGTCAACGGCATTGACCAGGACGTCAAGCTGAACCGCGCGCTGTGGACCCTGGCCGAGGAAATGCGCAATCTGAAGGCCTGAGGCCGCATCCATCAAGCCCCGCCCTGCCGGGGTTTTCGGATGCGGCTTTGCCGCTACTCACGCCGGCCCTGTGCCGGCCTTCGCGCTGGAAGCGCTCACCCTGGCCGCGGTGTACAAATCGCGACTTGCGACGACAATTCATGCATGACCGGCAAGCACTACAACTGGCACCGTGCCTGGCGTCGCGATGACTCCGGGCATTTGCTCCATCAGACAGGTCTGCGCGTGCTCGTGCGACTAGGGGACGCCGGCTCGGCCGCGCTGGTGACTGAAGGCGACAGCCTCCGCGCATTCGCCGACAGTGAGCAGGCACGCGGAGTCCCGTCTCACCACCTTAAGGAGCGCTTGCAGCGCCTGCTTCGCGAGGCCTCCCAATGGCACCAGCGCAACCCATGATCGCCCCCAAGCGCGGCCCCGGCCGCCCGCCCACGGGCCAGGCCATGACCAGCACCCAGCGCAACCGCGCCCGCCGCGAGCGGCTGCAGAGCCAGGGCTGCCGGCTGCTGGGCTCTGTCGTGCTCACGCCCGAGGCCGCCGCCGCGCTTGACCGGCTCACCGCCGGCGGCGCCACCATCGATGAGGCGATCAGCCAGGCGCTGTCGGCGCTGGCCCAGCCCTAGCACCAATCAAGGCGCGGGGCCGCAGCACCAATCGGGTATGCACCCCTAGCACCAATCAGGCAGCGCGGCCCTCCAGCCGCCGTCTCACCGCCCCCACCGTCGACCGCACCATCCCGGTCGTCAACGCGCGGCGGTCGAAGTAGCTGGCCTTCGTCGGGCCCAGCACGCCGGCGCGGATATCCGGCCCCAGACGGTCCAGCGCCTGCAGCGTCGTCTCCCGGCCGGCGCGGTCCGCATCGCTAACCTCGTGCGCCATCACCGCCACCACAAAGCTGAGCGTGTTCGGGTGCGCCGGCCACGGGCAGCTCTTGCGGTCTGGGTACACCCCCGGGCCCAGCCCGTGCAGGTTCTGCCTGGCCAGCAGGTCGCAAATGTCGGGTCGGGGGTGCCGGGGGGACAGCAGGAACCGAAAGCCCACCAGCCCCGGCACCGCCCCCATGCTGGCCATGTAGCCCTCGCCATGCGCCCGGTTGATCTCCGTGCGCGCCACGCGCAGCGCGCTGGCCAGCGGGTTGGCGGCCGGGTCCTGCAGCAGGTCAGCCACCCGCAGCACCTCATCCACCGCTGCGGCCTTCTGCCCCGCCTGCGTGGCCACCGGCACCGCCCGCCCCTGCATCACCATGGCCTGCGCGGCCTGGTCCGCGCTCCAGCCGCGCACCACGGCCTGCTCAATGGCCCCCGTCACCGCCTCCCGGGCGCCCCGCCCCACGCGCCACAGCCGGTCCGACAGCGTCAGCCCATCCGCCGCAGCGAACTCCTGCACGAACTCCGCCGCCCGCTGCGCATAGGCCGCCGGCGCCTCGCCGCCGGCGCGCACGCCCACCAGAGCATCCACGGCCGCCAGCGGCTCCACGCCCAGCGCCGCCGCCTCGTCGATGGCCGCCAGGATCACCTCTCGCCGCCGCGTACCCAGCGCGTCCAGCACGGCCGTCACCTGGGCCAGCAGGCCCTGCAGCGCACCGATGCTCACCCGGCCCTGCCCCTGAGCTGCCGCTGCGATGGCAAAGCGCAGCTGCTCGGCCGCAGCCTCGTAGGCCGCCGTCAGCTCAGCGGCCGTGCGCTCGTCCAGGTGCTGCATGGCCGCCTGGGCCGCGTTGCTGGCCCGCTTGATCGCCGCTGCAATGGCCTGCTGCTCGCCCATCAGCTGCGCCCCTTGCCGCCATTGCTGCCCGGCACGCCCACGCTCGTGGCGCTTTCGCCCTTGGGCGCGTTGCCAGGCGTCACCTTCACCGTCGGCGCCGCGGCTCCACCGGTGGGGGGGTAGGGGTCCGCCTCGGCCGCCCAGGCCTCGCGCGCCTCGATGACCTTGGCCGGGTCGTAGCCCATCTCCTCCCACACCATCGGCTCCGGCAGGCCCACGCCCAGCAGCTTCAGGCCAAGGTCCGCCACCTGGTTCGGCGTCTCCGTGCGCCGCGTGGCCATGCGCAGCCGGAACTCGTCGGGGCCGGCCACGATGCCGCGGAACAGCAGATGCAGCCGGAATGCCATCTCGTACTCGCCGGCCAGCGAGTCCTGGATGAAGTCCACCTCCTCGAAGTAGTCCCGCTTCAGGTCCTCCAGCACATCGCGGGCCAGCCCGTCCGTGAAGCCGGCCAGCCCCTTCGGCACGCCCGTGCCCGCAAAAAAGCTGTCCAGCAGGTGCACCACGTCGGCAATCTCGGCCAGGTTCGCGTCGCCCTGGATGGCCGTCACGCCGCCCTTCTTGTTGGCATAGAAGTCCGTGGTGATCTCGCCCTTCTCGCCCTCCACCTGCTTGCGGTAGGTCTCAAGCACCGTCTCGTCGGCGCCCTCCAGCACGTGCGACAGGCGCAGCGGCGCACGTTGCCGGCGGCGGATCACCAAGTCCTCCTCCGTCATCACCAGCTTGCGCCAGGTCTCCACCGCGCTGGACAGGAAGGGGCGGCCCATGCAACCCAAGTCATCGAAGTTCAGCGGGTCATAGCGCGCCAGCTGCAGCTGCCAAGCCGCGAACGTGGCGGTCACGGCGCCGGTCACCGTGTTGCGTTGCTCGTAGGCCTTGGACACGTCCGCAAAGCGCCCAGAGTCATCCACCAGCGGCACGATGGTCTCGCCCGGCATGCGCACCGCCGCGTCGATCTGCTTCTGGTCCGGGCTCAGCACCATCTGCAGCGCCAGGTTCCCCTCGGCCACCAGACCGCGCGCGTCGCTGTGCAGCTTGGGCGCGCGGTCCAGCATCAGCCGGCGCGTGAAGCCCTCCCATTCCTTGCGCAGCGTGCTGGCGCCAGTGTCTGGGAACTGCATCACCAGGCCACCGCGCACCGTGTCCCGGCACACCCGGCCGTGGATCTTGCGCACCCGGCCGTCGCGCTCCTCCATCTCGCGAATGGCGATGATCTTCTCGCGGATCTCCGTGCTGAAGGCGAACTGCCGGTACATGCGCAGCAGCGCCTGGTCCGCCGGCAGCCGCACGCCGCGCTCGTTCTGTGGCCGGCCCATCAGCGGCGCCAGCGCGGCCCGCACTAGATCGCCGCCGGCGGCGGCCAGGTTGCGCAGGTAGGTCATCCCCATCTCCTCAGTTCAACGCCAGCGGCATGCCCGCCAGCAGCGCCTCGCGGCCCAGGCGGCGCGTCTGCACCAGCGCGGGGGCGTCAGCCTGGCCACGAGTGATCAACGCGTACAGGCGCTTGCGGGCGTCCTCGGTCAACGAAGTGTCTGCATTGAAGGTGTCGCTGAGCAGCTTCACCTTGGCGGCGCGCGCCGTGCGCGTGGCCGTCTCGGCGGCCTCGCGCTCAGCCAGCACCTTGGCGACCTGGACGGCCACGTCAGCGGCGCTCACGCCTTGGCTGACGGACAACTGGATGGGGCCGCCGGCGCCGCCCTGCTTCTTCAGCTGCTCGCTCAGCACCTTGCCCGTGGCCTCCCACGAGTCGACGACGGCCAGGCACTTGGCATCGTCACTGCCGGCATCGGCCAGCTGCTTCTCGGCTTGGGCCAGCAGCGGGGTGATCTGTTCCAGGGTGAGGCCTTGCGCCAGCAGCTTGGCCTTGAGCTTTTCGAGGTGGTTCATGGTGTGTGACTCCAGGGACTTGATGAGTTGGGGATGCACGGCCACGCGGTGGCCGGCTTCGTCGCCTTCGGCAGCGCTGAGCTGCACCGGGTCCAGGTGCTTGATCACGGGCCGCACCGTCAAGCCAGCGCCCAGGAGCACACATCCATGCGCATCGCCTTGCTGGTTGTCGTGCCAGTCCTCGTGGAACTCGGCGCTCAGGTAGGCGAATCCACGCCCCTTGATCGCATCGACGCCAAACGGCGTCCACTCCACGAGCGCCCGCAGCTTTCCGCCCTCCACCGCCAGCCGCACGACCTTGCCGGCCGCGCCGTCACCGGGCTTGTGGTTGACGTCGATGAACACGTCCTGTCCGAACACACGAGCATCGAAGTTCGCGACCATCTGGCGCAACATCGCGTCGGTGATCTCGAACCGCCCGTAGCGCGGATCAGTGAACGAGCCGGTACGTGTGACCGTCACCCAGCTCGAAGTCGCGCCCTCTGCCAGCTCCACCTGCAGCCCGAGAAACCGCACCCGTCCAGGCGCAGCGTCATCCGACAGCAAAAGGTGGCGCCCCAGGCCCAGGGCCCGAGGCGCCGAAGTGCCAGACAAGTGGCAGGAGACAACCAGAGCATTCATCGTGCAGCCATGGTCGACTGAAAGGCAGGACAAATGCAGGGGGAAGAAGACACATTGAATGCATCGACGCGCTCTCACACCATTCGTCACTCAGCCGCTTCAACCTTCGTCCACTCGGCGTCCGTGAGACCCCGATCGTCAAGGTAGAGCTGCGTCATCTCCGCGTGCTTGTGGCCGAGCAGCTTTTGCACGGTTGCTGGGCTCATGCCTTCAGCGATGTAGGTGCGAGCGCTGAGTGAGCGCACTTCGTGCAGGCTTGGCCACTCGTATTTGCGGTAGGTGTCCGCTCCGCAGACCGCCAGAATGCACTCGTGAAAGCGTGACGTGAGAGACGACATCTCGATGCGACGGCCGTTGGCCTGTCGCAGCAGGTACTCGCCCGGCTTGCCAATGTCTTTGCACACTTCGATGACATCGCCGAGCGTCATGCCGATCGCTTCCAAGCGAAGACTCAAGGGGATCGCGACGCGTGCACCGATCTTCTTCCTGGCTTTCTTCTGCTGCTCGATGCGCAGGCTGCCATCGACCACGTCGCTGAACTTCATCTTGGCCAGATCAGCGCGACGCTGACCCGTCGCCAGGCCGAGCAGCAGCATCGCGTAGACCCAGCGCTGCGGGCCAACAGCAGCGCGCTTCAGCATCGACTGCCAGACTTCGAGCGTCAGCCTCTTTCGCAGACCTGGCGACGCCGGCGGCTTGACGTGCGAGGCCGGGTTAGCGTCGGCCTCGGCGTTGTTGATGGCCTCTTGGTAGAGGTCGCGCAGTTCGAACAGCACGCGGCCGGCGGTATGCGGCGAAAGCGTCTTCAGCGCAGTGGTGATCTGGAAAGGCTTCACTGCGCGCAACAAAAAGCCGCCCAGTAGGGATTCGATGTGCTTCTGGGCGCCCGCCCGGTTCCTCAACGTTTGCGCCTTGTAGCCGCGCTCCGTCACGATCTTCCGAAAGGTCGTCAGCCACGCGGACACTGTCAGCTGATGTTGCTCGACCTCCGCCGGTTGAACTGGTGTCTCTGGTGACACGGCGAGCGAAACGGGCTCGGCCGGCGCCTCTGCCGCAGCTCGCGTCGGTTGTGGCGGCGGCACAAACCACGCTGCCGCTGGTGGCGCGGGTGGCGCGGGCTGCAGTGGTGGTGGAGGTGGCGGGGCATGCACATACCAAGCTGCAAGTGGTGGAAGAGGCGGCGGAGGCGGGGGCGGCGCCGGATGAGCCGACACACCAGTCATTGCCGGTAGTACTGCTGCGGGGGGCAGTAGGCGGATCGCGTGCGCGATCGCCTCAAGCACTCCAGCGAGTGCGTCCGCGGGGGATGTGCGCTCAGTCATGCAATTATCGTGTCACACAGTTATAGGGATCGCATCCCCGATTCGTGTGGCACGACAATTCGCCGATGACAAACGCACCCAAGTCCAAGCGAGGACCGAAGCCAAAGCCTGCCAGTGAAGTGCGCGAGCACGGCACCCTCAGACTGCTGCCCCGCCACTGGGCGAAGATCGAACTTGCCGGCAAGCCTGCATTCGAGGCATACCTAGACGCCTGGCAGCCAGAGCCGGCAAAGAAAAAGCCCGCCAAGTAGGCGGGCTTCGGTGGCATCCCCTCGCGGAGGGGTTGGGATCAGTAGGTCAGCGAGTTGTTGCCCACGCGTTTCCACGAGTTCGCGGCCGTCCCGAGGCACACCACGGGGCCAGCAGTACCGAGCGTGCCAAGCGCCGCGTTGGTGTTCCAGCAGGTTGCGCCCTCGGCGCGATTGATGCCGGTCGTGCCGGGCGCGGTGATGTCCACTCGACGGTTCGGGCTGAAGATGTCCATCGTGGCGGTGTCGAAAAAGGCGATTGGCGTGGTGACTTCACTGATCAGGGAGCCTTCCACCAATGTGTACTTGGTCGATCCGCGCAGCCACAACACGTTTCCAGAAGCGCCAACCTCCTCGCAGCCGTCCGTGACGATGCGAACGCCCTTGTTCAGATTAGCCCACAGCTTGCCGTTGTTACGACGGCAGCCGATAAAGGCAATGACCGAACTTGTGTCTGCGTACATCGCTGAGGTGCTTTGCACATAACGATAGGCATTTGATGTGCAGCCGATGAACCGGATGGCCTTGAAGACCGCCCCAGCGAGATAGACCAGTTCACCCCAGTTGTTGGCGCCGTAATTGGTGATTTTCGGATTGGCGCCCCTCACATTTACATAGTTCACTGTGCCGGCCGCCAAGCGCAGCATGTTGGAAGCGCTACCCAGTTGGCCGGTGAAGTTTTCGACATTCAACGCTTCGACCGTCATGCCATTGAGGTCAAAGAAGCTGCGATTGTCAGGAACAGTCGGAGAGCAGTCGCGCAAAGTGATTGACTCTACGTTTGTCGTGCCACCAAGACCGCCTTGAATCAGGGATGCGGAAGAACCTACCGAGCTTGAATAGAGTCCTTCAATGAGCAGGTGCCGCATGCCCCATGTCGTGCCACTATTCCCGAAAAGTACAGCTAGGCCGTAATTTGCAGGGGCACTGCCGATCATTCGGATGTTTTTGATGTCCACATCCTGCATCGAACAGCCGGAGCCAAAGGCCACAACAGCCGACTGCGGATCCGTTTGCGCAGATGCCTCGTACAAAACTCCGTCTACGGTCAGCTTGCCAATAAAACGGGTTTGATCCAGGTTGTACTGAGAGGCGGTCGATCCAATAAATTTCAGGTGGACAGTCTTGCCAGTAACTGGGCTGCGCAAATCCTTGTAAACGATGTCGGAAAACCACCAGGCCGACTTTCCGAACATCGCACCGATGGCACCCACCTGAGAGCACTGTGCGTCGATCTTTTCGATCACCACGTTCTCAATTTCGCCCTCGGTGATCTCCAGCGACTGAAGGTCGCCCGTGGTCAGGCTGGTGAAGTCGTCGTAGCTGTAGCCGGTCAGTCCCTCGACGCGGAGGTGGCGGATTGGGCCTTGGAAGTGGGCGCCGTCGCGGTAGATGCTTTGGATCTCCAGTGAAGCCACGCGCGGGAACGTGGCGCCGCTGATGAGGATGCTGTAGCCCTTGCAGTCTCGAATGGTGCCGGTTCCGGTGATGCGCGGGCGCAGCACACCAGACAGGAAAACGCCGCCCAGGTAACGGTCGGTCGGCGACACGCCGGGCGCCGGCTGATTGGCGCCGTTGCCGTTCAGCTCGCCGTTGATGACGACAGTGATGTCACGGTTGGCCGCACACGCCTGCAGGGCGCCCCAAGACACAGCCACTGCGGTCGTGGCATCCGGGACAGTCTCCAGCGTCACCGTCAGGCTGTCGGCGTTGGGGACGCTGGCGACGCGATAGACACCGTTGTAGCCACGCGTGACCGATCCCAGCAGCATGATCGTTTCGCCGACCGACTTGCCGTGTGCTGTCCAGCCAACCGTACAGGTGTTGCCGCTCGACGTCATGGTCACGGTGGTGCGCGGCGACATCATTTGGCGGTTGACCACCAGGCCCATCATGACGCCCGGGTAGTACAGCGCAGCCGGGCCGACCAGCTTGCAGCCTTGCTCGATGACAAATGTTGTGCTGTCGTCGATGTAGAGGCGGTCGGACAGTGGGAACGAGCCATTGCCGCTGACCACCACGCGCTTGTTGCCGCCGTCCAGCGCGGTCTGGATCGCAGCGGTCACCTCGGCAGCGGACATGCTGGCCGTCAGCACGACATTCCACGCCCCTGACACCGGGGATGAATACTTCGTCCCGTTCCACGTGGCCAGCGTAGCCGCAGCGTTCGGCGAATCTTGCGCCAGCACGACGACGCCAGCGCCTTGGTAGGGCAGAGATGCCAACTGAGACGACAGGACAGTGACGACCGATGCTGCGACTTTCTGGGGCGCTGGTGCCGGATCCGGCACATCGACATACTTGCCCTCACCCGGCATGAGCGTCACGCCGTAGAAGGTCTTGGGGGACTTGGTGGTGTTCTCAAAAAACTGCCTGCTCATCGCGCTCTCCGGCTATCGGATCACGCATTAGGTCGATTTCGCCCCTGACATTTGCAGCCCGCTATGCTGCGCGCCGCTTCTGATCACTCCACGGGATCACCACCACGCTGGTTCGCAGCGTGGAGTGATCGGGGAGCCACTCAAGAAGCCTCACATGCGAAAGCGTGTGGGGCTTTTTTTCAGGGCGGCAAACTGAATCGAGGAACAGAGTGAAGAACAAGCTATCAAAAGAAGGCTGGGGCTTGCGCATCGAAGTGGCGGGCCTCGCCGTGGTCATCCTTGCTGCCGGTCTTCAGTTCGTCCTGCTTGACTGGTTCGCAAAGAATGACCGCGCCGCAATAAGCATGGCGCAAACCAGCGTCAACCAAGCTGTTCTCCGATCACTACAGGAAATGGGTGATCTGCTCGACACGACCGATGCGGAGCAGAAGAGACACGCACACGCGAACATCGACCAGCTTGCGACTTGGGCCTTAAAGGACAGCGCCGAACTTGACGCTAGCCGTAAACGCCTCGCCAATGGACAGGCAGGTACGACTAAGAATGTCTACGTCGCGCTCTATGTTCTGGGCGCCCTCTTGATCTTGCTGGGGAAGTCGCTCATAGCCGAACACAAGATCGCATCCAGCACGCCGAAGGACGTTGGCCATGATGCGACACCCGCAGAGCCATAAACGGACGTCTAGACCCTTGGTGCGAGCCAAGTTGGAGCCCACGCAGGAAGCCTCATTTGCGAAAGCGGATGGGGCTTTTTCTTTGGTCGTGATCAAGTCATGGCGAGAGAGGCCGCAAAGCATCAAGCAGCCTCGCTTGCCATCGCTCGGCATCAAGTGCATGACCTAAGGCATGCTGACTGTCGAAAAACACAGCAAAAGACCCACACAACAAAGATGTTGTGTAGAATTCTTGTGTGCCATATCCTAGTCCTCTCGTCTCCACCGAGCGCCAAGCTCGCGAACTTGAACAAGAAGTCGAGCGAATCTCCCACGCCCTGTCCTCCGAGCAAACACTTAAGTCAGTCATCGACGGACTGCCAGAGGTAGCAATTGAAGGCATTCGCCGGTCTCTTGCCACCGAAAAACGTGAACTTCTTACTAGACTTGAAGCGTACCGCCGTGCTCAGAACGGCGATGTAGAGCTGATGAAGCAGCAAGCCGGAGATGACCTCGGTGACCTTCTCATCATTGCCCGACTCGCTCAGAACTGGAAGCAAAAAGACCTAGCTAGGAAACTGGGATTGCAGGAGCAAGCCATTCAACGCTGGGAATCTGAGAGGTATCGAAACATCAATCTCGCAAACTACATGAAAGTGGCGCGAGCGTTATCACTTGATATCTCTGCCCAGTTTGTCTCGCCGAACGTTGCCAAATGGCTACCGCCTTTCGATTTGACTCATGCAGAAGCTCAAAAGGTTCTAAAGCACGCTCGCGAGCATCAATGGTTAGATGAGCCAGATTCAGACGAAAATAGCATAAAACGCCTTATAAGGTATGTATCCGAACACGTAGGAAAATATGGAACACCATCGCTGCTCCGCACGGGCATCAATGTAAAAGATCATTCGGAAGACTGGGTACTTCTGTCTTGGAAAGCACAAGTTACCCGACGTGCGGAACGCATCATTGATAGTGACCGGTTGATCTACAGACCACTAGATCTAGTGTGGCTGAAGGAATTGGCGAACCTCAGCCGAATCCCAGACGGCCCGATCCAAGCACAAGAACTTTTGAAACGGCACGGTATTGTGCTAATTATTGAGCGCAACATTCCTGGCATGGAGGTGGATGGGGCTGCTTTTCTGGTCGAGGGTATTCCCGTCATTGGTCTCACATTGCGGCGAGACGCAGTAGACAATTTTTGGTTTACGTTGCTGCACGAAGTTGCCCACGTGGTATTGCACTACAGGACTGGATTGGCCTCGGGCTTCTTCGACGATGTCGAGCACGTTGAGGTCGATGAATTTGAAGATGAGGCCAATAAATTCGCCTCCAATCTTTTGATGCCTGATGAATTGTGGTCGCGCTCGCCCGCACGCATTGCGAAGAGTTCACCGCCGATAGAGAATTTAGCCAAGCAACTAAACATTGCACCCGCCATCGTGTATGGGCGCATCCGGTTTGAACGAAAGAATTACACTATTTTTTCAGACAAGATCGGACGTGGCACGGTGCGTAAACTCTTCTTTCCTGAGGTCTTACATGACTCGTAGAAACAAGGCTATTTATGCTCCGTCTATGCGCCTGAAAAAAGGCGAAATGGAGGGCCTTCGAGAGTTGCGAGACGATGTGGCGGATTGCATCCTTCCCGTGCTTATCGTTCCGCCATTCCGTGAGCGAAGCAGTAGCAGTCAAGAGGATCTGTTCCCCTCCGGTGAAAAAATTCCCGACGTCGGCGGGATACTAGCCAAGTACTGGTTGCGTCGCTGGATATTCATTGATCCAGGGGTTCTCTTAAAAGAGTATGGATTGGGCAATGCTCTTAATTGGCTGCCTAATATCTTTAGACGTGCTCGCAACCTTGACGTCTTTGCAATCCCAGTCGTCAGCCTATCCGATCTGGAAAGTGGCGGTGCGCTAGCGATTAAGCATTCACTGCCAGAAAGCTATAGACTGAAACTCGGGTTGCGAATTCCCTCTGGTGACATGACCGATCCGGAGTTGGCAAGCAGAATTCAATCCATACTTTCGGGAATGGGCGTTGCAGCATCAGATTGTGCGGTGTTCGCGGACTTCTCGGATGCCGACCTATCAGATCACTTGCTTGTAGCTCCAATTATTCGCGCGGCACTCGAACAACTTCAAGAATATGGTAACTGGCAGCTAATTGCTTTTCAGGGGACACACTATCCGGAGAAGAATCCTGCCAAGCCAGGCCAAACTGTAATCCACCCACGGAACGAATGGCTTGCCTGGCGTGATGCAGTGAAATTCGATCCCACCACCGCTGAACACATGATCTTTGGCGATTTTGTCGCTGACCACGCCAAGTTGGATTTCAGTGGTAAGCGCGCGCGACCAATCCCTCACTGCCGCTATGCAATCGACTCGCATTGGATCGTGGCACGAGGTAATGATGGCGGCTCTATTCAAGAGGCCATGAGAAACGTTTTTAGAAGAATTGTGGCTAGTGGAAATTTCGCTGGCCCATCCTTCTCCACAGCAGATGCCTACATCGACGCCGTAGCTGGGAACTCTTCCGATAGCGCAGGAAATCCGTCGACTTGGCGGCAGGTCAACACGACGCACCATATTACGCGGGTGGTTGCAGACATTGCCACAGTACGAGGAATTCCAATTACTGAGTTGCCCAATGCCCCAACAGGGATTCAACTGACACTGCTTGACGCAGGGAGCTAGACGTCCAGAAGGACGCGTTATCGAGCGGCAAACTCAAGCGAATGGTTTGTCACTAACCTTAGTTATCGTTAGCGACTTCAAGGCCCCTGCTTTACTAGTATTTAAAAAAGCAACGACGTAAACAGTACAACCCTTCTCAAAATATTGCTTCAGCGCATTGTGAAATAAGCTCGTCGCAATAATCTGGAGACTACCCTTCGATTGAGCTTGCGGCTCCAAATTGAACGCTATGGGCCTCTCTAGTGCTGGAACATATATTCTCCCCTTGAAAGTGTTTGTGTTGTAGCTTGTGATGCGTCCTTCGAACAGGTTTGGAACAGGCGAACGAAATGACTCATGAATATAGGAGAAGGTTTCTTCGTCAAGCTCAATCTGAAGCGGCCGAGAACCCTTTCCATAATCTGCAGTTATCTTGCAGTTCGTTGCCGTCTTGGTCTTGACGATAGGACGATGAATTTCCACGATGGCATGAGCGCATTTTTCAATTAGAGAATCTGCCTGCGCCTCCCTAACAGGAACGAGCTGTGGATTCTTTTTCCTAGCCTCTTCGTACAGAACGCCCAAGGACTTGTTGTAATCAACATGGAACCCCAGGCTTTCCGAGATGACGTAATCGTACAAGGAGTACATCAAATGACCGAGCGGCGAATTGGCTTGCGCGGTCATAGCATTGTATATGCCGGTACCTGTCATAAGCACAACAGCAGTGAGTTTCCAGCTGCCTTCCTCTGACGGAGAAGCTAGAATCCTTGCCCCTTTTAAAGAGGGCGCCTGAGTGATGATTTCTTGGTTAAGGAGGAGATGAGCTGTTAGTGCAAGCGAGCGCTGAAATCCCATCAGCGCTTGTGCAGCATCGTAAAGATCGATCTGATGATCTTCCGATTCTGCACCACTGTAAGAAACCGTGAATTTGACAGTGCTCATTCCGCCTCCTCTTCGCGGAAAATGTAACCGCCTATCTCATCGATGAGAAGCCTGGGATTCCATTAAGCGAAATTGTTAGGGCCGGCGATTGTTGGCGCATCCACGGGCGTGGCCTCAATGCGGCAGTGACGATGCAAGCGCCCTCACTCTGTGTGTTTCTGACAAGAGGTTTTGGCCGGGAGGCCTACCGCGACTCTTCAACCGCCTTCAGCAGTCGGTCTTTCTGTGCGCGAGAAAGGGCGTGCCATTGCAGCAATAGCTCGGCGGTCTGGTCGTCCGGCGAGTAGAAGTACTCCACAGGCACATCCAAGGCCCTCGCCAGGTTCTGCGCGATGCTGAACCTCGGGGTGTGGACCCCACGCTGGTACTGGCTCATCCGCACGCTGGCGGCATCCTCGATCTCGGCGGCCACCGCCACCTGCTCCAGCGTCATCCCCGCACGCTCCCGCGCTTCAACGAACCTACGAGCGAACACAGGCAAGCCATCGATGCTTGCTTGACGCTTCCTCGCGGGTTTTTCAGGGGCTTTCGTCACCTAAGCAACTCTTAGGTGTTCGGCTATTCTTGTCCCTAAGTTTTCCTTAGATCATCTCGCCTGAAGCTTGCCAAGGCGGGTGTCTGCTCGTCTCAACCAATCCAATCAACACAGGAGAAGCATGCCAAGCAAGTCAAGAAACGTCCTTTTCGCGGTCGGTGCCGTCCTGATCGCGGCGACATCATTCGGCGCCACCTATTACTACATCAGCTCGAACGAAATCGCAGAAGAATTGAAGCGCGTTGCCGGTGGGGAGTGCAAACGTTTTTATCAACGCGAGGCCATGCAGGGTTTCGTCAATGTCGAAACGGCAGACGCTTGGAAGAAAGACGGCAAGATCGTTGTTGAACTGGAAGCTCGCGAAATCGCTGGTTCCAGCTCATATGTCCGCCGCCTCTGTGTCGTCGATGAGGGCTCCATCATGATTCCTAGCCTCCGTCACGAGGGGCGATTTGAGAAATAGCCCATCATTTTCAATTCCCCACGCCAGCGCCCTCGGAGCAATCCTAGGGCGCTTTTCTTTATCACGAAAGGACTTTATGCACTGCTTCCGTGATGCCTCTTCACTCCAGCGGTTAATCGATGAAAGCCCTCCCTCTGAGCTATCCCATCTTATTAAAACCCATCTGGATGCTCTGGCCGCCTTCGATGATGTGCCGCTGGGCGACCTTGCCAACTTCTTCATCCTCTCTCAAGGAGATTCCGCGAATACCCTGGTCGTGCTGATGGACCGAAATCTTTCGGATATCGCTGTTGAGACCTGCACCAGCCACGCCGGATGGTTCGAACTGGTCATCATCGTCAGCGATGACGGCTTCGGCTACATCGTCTTCATCCCCAAGACGATCAACGATCAGTCTCTGTTGGATTTCTGCGCTTCTCAGGCCCTTCGAACCCAGGAGGGTACATCTTGATATTTCGCCCTGCTCCGCCGAATCAGCCGCCCATCGAGGTGGCTTTTTCATGCCTGCGCAGAAACCTCCACCTTATATGAGGGTGCCATTTCCTTCAATTCATCAAAAGGAGTTCCATGCTCAATATTCGAGTTCTTCTCGTCGAAAACTGTCCTTCACTTTCCCACCGATCCACGCTCACCTTTCAGGTCGGCGTGCGTGATGACGAGGTGCTGGTGTTCCGCCTCGTAGCCAACACGGCTAAGGGGCGCTTCTCTGACGACTGGATGGCCTGGCCCGATGTGGCCCAGCTGCTGCAGGCCGAAGAGGCCCTGACGTGCTCAACGCTGCAGCCACTGTTCGCCGGCAAATCCATCAACACCGGCGGCTTCATGCTGGCCGTGCTGCGGCACTTGGGCTTGGTGCAGGCCGGCGCCGAAGGCAGCCGCGCCTATGTCGTCGCCGATGCCGCTGCCTTCCTGGCACGTTGTGGCGAGCTGGTGGCGTCCAACGTGTCGCTCGGTCTTGAGGCACGCCCCGGCTCTGGGAAGGGTCGGCGCAAAGCCATCGCGATGGCGACCATTGATGGTGCTGCGCTGGATCTGTAGTCCGGCGCTCACCCCAAGCTGAGCACGGCAACTCGTTGACGCGCAAGGAGGTCACAGACCCGCTGAGGTTCGGCCGGCTATGCCGACCTCGATGTCGAACCGCCCTTCACTTCACGAGGCCCGCCCATGTTCTCGCTCGCTCTCGCCCTGCTCGTCGCAGCGGCTATTTCGTTCGCCTTCAAGACCACCCGCGCCATCGGGATCTTGTGCATCGCGCTTTTCACCTTCGTCTTTCCCTGGCTCGTCTGCGGCCTACTGGCCCTCGCGCTGCTGGGCCTTGTGCTGCTCTACCTACACCGAAAGGATCTGCTCCATGACTTTCCACGACTGCCTCTGTGAGGCTACCCGTGCCGCCATTGACGCCGATGTGCCGGCCTGGCTGCTGCCCGCCACCATCGTCAACCAAGCCGCACTGCTCGGCGGTGCCAGGCTGGATGGCGACGATGTCATGAGCCGCGCATAGGCGCTTCGGCCATCGCCCCTTCACTCCACGTCCTCAGCTCAAAGCCTGGGGGTGCTGGGGTGAGTGGGGGTGCCATTTTTTTTGGCTCAGCGACCGTCAACTTCTGCCGAAGTTGGCCGTCGAGAAATCCGCAGCTCAGGCAGAACGTCCGTCGCCTAGACTGGCGGCTCGCACACACGATGTGAAGTGCTGGTCAGCGTCCGATGCAGCGTCGGTCTGCGGCATGTGAGACACGCTTTAGAAAGCGTGCAAGCCTACATGCCGAACGCCCCACCACAGCGTTGAAAGTGTTCATGTGACCTCTCCCCGCAATGGGCGCAGAGCAAGCATGACCAAGGCTGACACCTTGGCGCCTAGTTTTTCGATCCATCTCGGCCAGCCGCATTTGCAGCTCGGGCCGTGCATCGCAATTCCTAGGACATTTTTTAATGCAACTGAACTCCCAAAACCCTAGCGGGAGCGACACGCTCTCCGCATCCGACGAACGCCCGGCAGAAACTTCGCCGGTCAACAACAGTGCCATCACAAACGTCGCCAGCAACGGCGGCACGTGCGACCAGCGTGCCGACATTGCTGTAGGCGCAGACGTCGTGCAACGACTGGCCGAAGCTCCGGCAACGGCCGCGCCGCGCCCGGCGCCGTTCTGCTTGGACAAGCAGAAGGCCCTTCCCTTCGACTCATTCCCCCACAAGCCCGTCAACGGCAACAGGAACCTGCCGACCACGATCGCCAACGTGAGTCATGTGCTTACCGACTGCGGCATCAAGGTCGGGTACGACGTCATCAGCAAGCGGCTGACCTTCGCCATCCCCGGCTTGGAACTGAGCGCCGACAGTGGCGACACCGCCGTCACCGAAATCATCAGCCTGCTGCAGATGAACGGCCTCATGGTCGGCCCGGCGCGCGAGTTCATCGCCGCCATCGGCGACAGAAACCGCTTCAACCCTGCTGCTGACTGGATCAAGAGCAGGCTTTGGGACGGCATCGACCGCCTCCCGGAGATCCTGGCAACTGTGAAGGTGGCGGAGAGCTACCCAACCCAACTCCGCGACGCTTTAATGCGCCGCTGGCTTCTCAGCGTCGTTGCGGCGGCGTTGGTGCCGGACGGTTTCCGCTCCCGTGGTGTGCTGACCTTCCAAGGTCCCCAAGGCATCGGCAAGACATCCTGGCTGATGTCACTTGTGCCGGAGAGCCTCCGCGCCAAGCTCGTGAAGATCGACCACCACCTCGACGCCAGCAACAAGGATTCCATCCTCGGCGCGATCAGTCATCTGATCGTCGAGATCGGCGAGCTGGACAGCTCCTTCAAGAAGGACGTGGCACGCCTCAAAGGCTTCCTGACGGCCACGCACGACAAGGTGCGTCGCCCTTACGGTCGCGATGAGTCCGAGTATTCGCGCCGCACTGTCTTCGCCGCCACCGTCAACGAAACCAACTTCCTGGTGGATATGACGGGGAACACACGCTGGTGGACCATCGAAGCCGTGTCGCTGAACTTCCAGCACGGCATCGACATGCAGCAGCTCTTCGCGCAGTTGGCGGTGGCCCTGGAGGCCGGCGAGCAATGGTGGCTGACTTCGGAAGAAGAGCAACTGCTCGACCAGCAGAACGCCACCTACTTGGCCGTCAGCGTCGTTCGTGACCGCCTCTCGCAGTACCTCGACTTTGTGGGCCAAGCGAAAAAGGCGCCCGAAATGAAGCACGTGACGGCGACGCAGATCCTGGAGCGCATCGGCTTCAAGTCGCCCAACACAGCGCAAGTTCGCGAGGCCATGCCGATCTTCAAGGCGCAGTTCGGCCCTCGCAAGAAGATCAGCGGCAAGGAGGGCTGGAAGCTACCCATCCGCGACGACTTCGTGAACGTCGAGCAGGGCCGCGACTAGTCCCCCCAGCGGACACCCCTCATCCCCCGGCCTGAAGACGACCCCGCTAGCCCCGACAACGGCTTAGGAGAAAAGGGGGGACAGGGGGAGGAAATCCGCGAGAGAAGAAATTCAGCTATCTCTGAATTTGCTGATCGAGCGGAGCCCCTCCACCCCCTCCCCCCAGCGCGTCGCGAGCAGTTGCACCGCCGAAGACGCAGGAACTGCCGCCGCGCCGCGATCAGCACCGCCCGAGGGGGCGACCCATCACCGGCCACGGAACTGCCCACGCAGCCCGCGCGCCGTCATCCCAGCAACAAGCATCCGGGCTCGAAAGCAGCTCAGCCCGGGCTGCAACCAAAGGAAAAACCATGACATCGCACACATCCGTTTCAGCATCTGCATCGACCGTTCACGCAACACCTGACCCCAGCACCTGGGAGAACCTTTGGTGGTCATCCCGCCCGGTCCCCAAGCGCCATACCCACCTGCGCTCGGGAGAACCCGTCGCCCTGGCGCTCTATAGGACCGTGATAGCCGGCATCAATGAAGCCGTGAAGGAGCTCAAGCCAGGGCACCCGTACAAGGCGGGGTACTTCGTCGGCTTGGATATCTGGGCCGATACGGACGTGGGCTATCACCGTCGTGCAGGTCGCGTCCTCGCCGACATCGCCAGGCGCAAGGACTCCCCCGTCGGGCTCATTGCCCGCCCCAAAGGCGGCGGTCACCGCTACTACGTCATCCCGCCCGCACCACCGGCGCCATACGACCACGGCTTCTTCCGTGGCCGCCATCAACAACCCCAACTTTGAAAGGAGGCTTTCATGCCCGTCGTTACTCTGACCCCGCAGTTCATCAAGGAAGGATTGGCCTGTCCACCGGACAAGTCGGCCGTCACGTATTACTGCTCCGCGATGGCCGGCTTCGCCATCAACGTCAGTCGCGGCAAGCCTGGCCGTGGCCTGTATCGCCTGCAGCACAAGGTCAACGGCAAGAGCACCTGGGAAAAGATCGGCAGCACCGACGACTTGACCCTGGATCAAGCGCGAGCCAAGGTCTTGAAGTTCAAGGAGATGAAGGCGTTGGCGCCCAAACTGGCGGTGCTGCCCGTCGAAGCACCCAAGGTCATGCCTACGCTGTCGGCGTTCTTCAAGCTCGACTATCGGCCCTACGCAAAACCGCGCAAACGCAGCTTCGACCGCGACGAGGAAATGTTCAGGCTGCGCATCGGGCCTGTCTTCGGCAGCATGTTGCTCAGCGATATCAGCAGGCAGGCCGTGCAGGGCTTCCACGCCAGTCTGTGCGAGGGTGGTCTGGCGCCCGCAACAGCGGACCACCACATCAAGCTGCTGCGCCACATGCTCAACCTGGCCGTTGAGTGGAAGATGCTGAAGGAGAACCCTATCGCCCGCATCCGGCTGTTCAACCCGGACAACAAGGTGGAAGTGCTTCTGTCCGACGAGCAGCTTGATCGCCTGGTGGAGGTGCTTGAGACTGACCGCAACCGCACCGTCAGCGATATCGCCCTCTACCTGCTCAGCACCGGCGCGCGTTTGTCAGAAGCTCTCGCGGCGAAGTGGGTGGACATCGACCTGGAGCGCAGTACGTGGAAAGTCCTCGCCTCCAACGCGAAGTCGAAGAAGGCGCGCACCGTGCCGCTCAACGACAGCGCGGTGATGGTCCTGAAGCGCCAGAAGACTCGCGACAAGCATGACCATGTTTTCGTGAACCCGCAGACCAACAAGCCGTACACGACCATGATGAAGGTTTGGGACAGGTTGCGTAAGCAGGCCGGCATGCCGACCCTGCGCATTCACGACCTGCGCCACACCTTCGCCAGCCTCTTGGTGGCCAACGACCGCACGCTGTATCAGGTACAGACGATCCTGGGCCACTCCGACCCCAAAGTGACCATGAGGTACGCCAAGTACAAGCCCGAGGATCTGGTGCGTGCTGCCGGCGCGGCGTCGCTGCTGAAGGCGCCATCGGTGCCGAATCTCCGCCAGGTCGCACAGGCGGCTTAAGCGGCCTCAGCACCATGAAGGCCGGGTGAGTGTCATCACTTGCCCGGCTTTCTGCTTTTCGGCGCCAGCCCACGGAAAGATGGGCACCACGAAACCACTACCTATAGTGTTTGACCAAACAGAAACGCACACATATAGTGTTCACAGCCAGCATTGAGGTGCAAGCCATGGACCGTCAGAAGATCGAACATGAAGCTCGACTGCTCCAGCAGGAGATCTGGCGACATCGCGCCACGCTGTTCCCGATGGGCGTGCCTCCTCCGAAGGGGATGCTTGAACCCGAGGTCGCCGCCGCAGTGCTTGGATACCAGTACGTGTACTCGGACGGGCTGGGCAACTGGGGTCAGGGCCGTGATCTGTTCGAGATCGCCGGCATGCTCGATCAGCAGCGCCAGCTGATCGCGGTGTCGAACAAGTACGACTACCTTTCCATGCGTTTTACAGGCGCGCATGAGATCGGGCACATCGCCCTGGCGCACCCCGGCCGCATCATGCATCGCGACCGCCCGGTGTTCGATATTTCTCGCGGCTCACGTGACCCTGAAGAGCAAGATGCCGACTACTTTGCCGCGTGCTTCCTGGCGCCGGAGAAGCTGGTCAGGGAAGCATTCAAGGCCCGGTTTGTGCTGATGCCACTGCGGCTCATTGACGGTGTCGTCTTCAACCTGTGCAAAGCGTCCTCGCATGCACTGATGCGCGCTGGCCCTGGCAGCTTCGCCTTCGCCGCCGCCGTAGCAGCGTCGAGAACTTTCAATGGCGACCAGTTCAAGCCCCTTCACGAAGCGTTTGGCGTCTCCGTCAGCGCGATGGCGATTCGGATCAAGGAGCTTGGCCTGATCCAGGAATAGCCGCTACGAGCCCCGCCAAGCGTTCCATCACTTCTAGGAGATTGAGCATGCCCAAGAGCGAAAAGACATCGCCCAGCGTCGCCACCAAAGCGTCCCAGGTGCTGAGGACTCCCGGTGCAAGCGCCGCAGCAAAATCGGTTGCTGCCAGTGCGTTGTCGCAGGCCGGCATCAACAAGACGACTTCTCCCAAGGTGGCCGCCACAGCCGCCAGGACGCTCGACAGCGCCAAGGCCAGCAGCGCCGCTAAGACCATTGCCGGCAGTGTCTTGACGCAGAAGACGAAGCGGTAGTCCTCCTGCTGCTGCCCTGACGCGGGGCTATACGAGCGCATAGAGACGATCACAGCAGCAGCCGTGGGGTCGGCGCACACCTGCCCACCTTCGCGCGCCCAGCGGCCGCTGACACCGACCATTCCCGGCGCTCGCACACCGCTCGTGGGTTCACTGGGCCTAACTCGTTGAACGGCATGGACTTTCCCCGCCGGGTGCGGCTCTGCATAGCGCACTCCAAGGCTGCGGCTTTCGAACGGCGGTTCGCAATCAAGAAGTCGCACGGCGCATGACCCGCCGAGCCCCTTAAAATTCTTGCACTTAGATTGATCCGTGCCCTGGACTGTTAATCCGTAGGTCCCTGGTTCGAGCCCAGGTCGGGGAGCCATTCAAGAAGCCTCACAAGCGCAAGCCTGTGAGGCTTTTTCTTTGGCTCTTTGCGCATTGATTCGTGATGGCTCACATGGTGAGCCATCGCAAGAAGACATTGGCTGGCATGGCCCCGACGGTCGGGGCATCAGGAGCCACAGATGCGCAGCCGAGAACTCAAGAGGATGCTGTCACGTCGGCCAGCTCCTCGACAACGATGGTTGCGCCCTCGGCCACATAGACCAGCGTGCAGAACGTTTCAAACTCCGCGCGCAGGGCCTTTGCGGTCTTGCCCTTGGGGACGTAGCGCACCGCGAAGCGCGGGGCGTGGATGGCCGCCAGAAGCTCGGCAAAGGTCGCCACCTCGCGGGCGGCGGCCTGGTACTCGTCGTTTGTGTCCCAGATGACCAGGCGGGCCGGCTTGTCGGCCTTGAGCCTGGCCTTGAGCCAGACCCCTTTGCCCATCTCCGACGCCGCCAGGATGGCCCAGCTTTGGCCCTTGGCGTCGGCGGCCATCAGTAGTCGATGAAGGGCCGCGAGCGCTCAGCGCGCAGGCTGATCGCAATCGGGCCGATGACCAGGCCGACGCGGCGGTCGACGAAGCCGGCGGCCAGCATCGTCCATTGGGGGGAGCGGTGAATTTCGATAGAGAGCTTCATGGTGGGGGCTCATTGCTGGGGTTGCAGGCGTTGGCCGGCGTGCGGCCGGTCATCGGCGAAGTTGGGGCCAGGCAGGGCCTGCGGTGCCGGCGCGGCGCGGGCCGCGCGCTCGGCGGCCTCACGGCGGGCGCGCAGCTCGGCGAAGTGCGCGCGGCCCATGCCCACGGCCGCCACGGTGGGCGGGATCGTGACGACGGCAAGCGCCAGCTCGGGGGACTTCACGGCGGACAGGTTCCAGCCGTGTTTCTCGGCCACGGCCGCAAAGGCGGTGCCGATCTGGCCGCATACCTCGGGCGTGTAGCAGGCCGGCAGGAAGGGCAGCGCGGGCGAGGCCATGGCGACGCCCATTTGCAGCATGGCGGCCAGCTCGGCGCCCTGGTCGGGCGGGGGCTCGGCTGGCGCGGCGCCAGGCAGTGCGGCGGCCTGGCCGGCAATCTCGGCATCAGCGGCGGCAGCGATGGCCGCCAGGTCGGCCGGCAGGCCCTCGGGGGCCGCGTGTTGTTGGTCGGGGGGCATGTTCAAGCCTTGTGCATCAGCGAGTCCCACAAGCCCGCACGGCGGGCCGGTGCGGCGGGCGCAGGGGTGGGAGGCTCGGCCGGCGCCATCGCGGCGGGGGCCGGGTCTTGCGGGATGATGATCGGCCGGTCAGCGACCGGCGGCACCGGCACCGGGGCGGGCGCCTGGTCGATCTTCTGAGCGCGGGTGTGGCGCAGCAGGCCCGCGGCCTGCTGGCCGTTCTTGGCCGGCGTCATCAGGCCGCACTCGGGGCAGTGCATGTAGGGCAGCTTCCCGTCGTTCTGCTTGACGTGGACGCCCGTGAAGTCACAGCTCGCGCAGGGCGCGGTGTGGCGGCCGATGATCTTGCCGGCCATCGTCAGGCTTTCGCTTCGGCCAGGTCGGCCAGGCGATCGATCAAAGTGCTGTGCAGCTCCAGCACGTAGCCGACGTGCGCCACCTTGGCGGCCAGGTCGGCCAGCGCGGCAGCATCGGGGGTCTGCGGCGCGGCCTGGTCGGCGGCCTGGTCGATGGCCTTGGCCGCGTCGTTGAGCTGTTCCAGGCCGACGCGCAGCGCGCCCCACTTGGTCTCATGCTCGGGGCGCACGGCGCCTGCGGCCTGCAGCTCGGCGGCCTGGCCGATCAGGCCGGCGACGGCGGCCACCAGGGCCAAAGTTTGGGATTTCATGGGGCAGCTCCTGAGGTTGAGGGGTCAGGAACCGCGTTTCAGCTCGTCCAGCTCGGCCCGCATTTCTGCAATGCAGCGCTCGGCCGCGTCCAGGCGGTCAAGCAGGGCAGTCAGGGGGCCACGAAGGAAGGCCGGGGCGAGGGCGAGAAGTGAGCGCGGTTCCATGGGCCGGCACGATGCCGCCCATGGACTCCGCGCGGTAGATCCGTCAGGGTCGAACCCGGCTGATCTTGCCGGCGCCTATGGAATCGCCTATAGAGGCGCTCACCTCAACCCTATAGAATTTCACCCATGGTCGGTTCCAAATCACGCGCCGCAGTCAAGAAGGCCCCCGCCAAGAAGCGGGCGGCCAAGCTCTCCCCTGAGGAGATTGCGCGCATTGACGCCTCTATAGAGCATGCTCGGGGAAAGCCCGGGTTTGAGATGGTGCGCGCCCTCGGCGAGCTGGCCAAGCTCGGACCCTACAAGTTCAAGCGGCTGAAGATTTGATTCTTCTCGATACGTCTGTCGTCATTGAGCTGATTGAACGAGGCGCTGGCTACGCAGTCTGCATGGAGCGGCTGGAGCAGTACGAGCCACGCCAGATCCACGTCAGCGCCATCACGATATTCGAGTTCGAAGCCGGCCTGTTCGATGGCAGCCCCAACATCCGGCAGCGCCGCGCCATGTGGCAACGATTCCAGGGCCTCATCACCTACGAGCTGGTGACCGACAGCATCGCCAGCGGCGGCGCCGGCATCGTGCGCGCCACGGCCAAGGCCGGCAAGCAGATCGGCGCGCTGGATGCGCTGATCGCCGCCACCGCGCTGGAATGGGATTTCACCCTCGCCACGCGAGACAGCGACTATGACCGCGTGAAGGGCCTGCGGGTCGAGCACTGGCGATAGAACACCCCAGGAGGCGTTTTTCCCGCCCCACTGCGGCCAGGGCCTCATGCCCTGGCCGTTTTCGCGTCTAGGGCCCTTCCTGCGACTCTGTGCGGCATCCCTCGGGTGCCGAAGCCTTCCCGCTTTCCGCGCCTTCCACCTTCAAGACGGTATTTCTGGGCCTGCGGATGCGTGACGACGGCGCCGACGCGTCGGGCTCCCGGGGGGCGTCTGCTTGCCCCCCCCCTGGGGGGCACTTGCTGCCTTCGCCATCCTGGCCTGCATGGCTCTGGTGGTCAGCGTGACAGGGGGGGCGTGCCCCGCGCCAGCGGGGCGAGTGTCTGGCCCCCTGGGGGGCCCAATTTTTCCCCCCTCGGGCGGCAACCCCTTCCAGCGCGGCAGGTCGAAATTTCCGGAATCCGCGTCCAGCACGATGGGGCCGGGCGGCGAGTCCGCCACCGGTGGCTGAGGCCCGAAATTTGTGGACAACTCCCCCTCTCCCAGATGGAATGAATTACCTGTTGGAGAGCTGTTCGAGTTCGCTGTTCGAGTTCCAGCCTGCATCGCCTCAGAACCCGCATCAGCATTGGGTTTTTTGGCTTTTCGGCCTGTTCGAGTTGCCTGTTCGAGTTTCGGTTGAGGGCGAGCGACAGCGTAGCGGGGCGCCACAACGAAAAACAGGCGCCCTTCGTCGATGGAATGGCGCTTGTCGCGGGCCAGGATGCGGCGGTCTTCCAGCAGCTTCACGGCCTTGCGAATGGCCTGCACGTCCGGCACGAAGTGGCGGGGGCCGCTGCGGGGCTGCAGTGGCGTCATGGCGCGCAACAGGTGGGAATAGCTGGTCTCGCCCTGCCCGTCGTCGTAGTTGCTGGCGCGCAGCAGCACGGTGAACAGGCGCCACATCCAGCCCGGCAGTGCGTCCAGCACTGCGGCTTCGTGTTCGTGGATCAGCAGGAAGGCGCCGGTCTGGCGCGCGGCCTTGACGGCCCGAAGGGTCAGCTGCTTCACGCCGCCGACCACTCGCGGCAGATGCCACCGCGCAGCACGGGGAAGTCGCCCAGCTCGCAGCGGATCAGGTGCGCCACGTCGGCCAGGTCGCAATGCGCGCATGTCTCGCAGCGCGGGCGCTCTTTGGGGCCTTCATAGGCCATGCGCGTGATGCGCTCGGCCTGGGTCGTCCTGGGGGCCTTCACGGGCCTGGCCGGAACCTCGGGAAGCTCAAGCTGCAGGCGCTCGGCCGGCAGCACGGGCACGCCGGCGAGCGGCAGCGTCGCGGTGTCGTGGGCGCAGCGCATCAGCAGCCCTTCGCGATGAGCTGCCGCGCTTGGTAGCGAACGGCGCTTTCGTACTCGTCGCAGAAAAGCGATGACAGGCCATTGGCCTTAGAAAAATCCCAGTCGGCCAGGTCGCGCTGCATAAGCCAGGCCGCGCGGCTCATGCCGTAGATCGCGTATTCCTCGGAGGTGCGGCCGGCATCGCGCATGCCGGGGCGAACGGTGGCGGCCCTCATGCGACCTGCACCACTGAGCGGACGACGAAGGAGAAGCCCGGCCAGGCGCGGCGGGCGCTTTCCATGGCCTGCGCCTTGGCGTCTTCGCTGTTGGCCGCCTGGCCGCTCCACTTGTGGCAGTAGCCGGTGCGCTGCACACTGGCCTCAACCATCCACAACATGCACGAAGTCCCGGCCGGCTGTGTCAGCCGGCAGGGGATGGTTTGCGTTGGCATCTGCTGCTTCAATTCGCTCTCCCGTCTTGCAACGATTCATTGCGAGCATAGTCGAATTTGCAGCAAATCACTAAACTTCTGGAAAACCAAAAGGAGTGTTGATGTTCAGGTCTTCCGACTACATCACCCGAGCCAAGGCACAGCTTGGCGATGAGGGCATGAGCGATAGGCAGTTGGGTGAGCTTCTGGGCGTCAGCGGCTCGCTGGTAGCTCAGGCGCGCTACGGCAACATGAGTGATCCGCTTGCGATGAAGATCGCAGCGGTTCTTGACATCCACGTCGGCGAGGTTGTCTCCGTCGCCCGTGCTGAGCGCGAGAAAGACCCAGAACTGAAGGCGGCGCTTCTGGAATGGGTACCAAAAACGCTAGCCGCCATGTCCAAGAAAACCACGCTGGTTGAGCGTGGCGGCGTGGCGGCTCTCGTCGAGCAGTTGACGGCTGAAGCACCAAAGAAAACGCCCCGCGCAAGGCGGGGCGTCATGTTGGCGGAGAGGGAGGGATTCGAACCCTCGGTACGGAAACCGTACGCCTGATTTCGAGTCAGGTACATTCGACCACTCTGCCACCTCTCCTGATTCGGTGCGCGTTGGTGCGAAGCCGACCATTATAGCCAGCTTTTCACCCCGGCTACAAATCAGCCGCGCAACACCTCCATGCCGCCCATGTAGGGGCGCAGCGCCTCGGGTACGGTGATGCTGCCGTCGGCGTTTTGGTAGTTCTCCAGCACGGCCACCAGCGTGCGGCCCACGGCCAGGCCGGAGCCGTTGAGCGTGTGCACGAACTCGTTCTTGCCCTGCGAGTTCTTGAAGCGCGCTTGCATGCGCCGCGCCTGGAAGGCACCCATGTTCGAGCAGGAGCTGATCTCGCGGTAGGTCTGCTGCGCCGGCACCCAGACTTCCAAGTCGTAGGTCTTGGTCGCGCCGAAGCCCATGTCGCCGGTGCACAGCAGCATGGTGCGGTACGGCAGCCCCAGCTTCTGCAGGATGGCCTCGGCATGCTGAGTCATCTCTTCCAGCGCGGCCATGCTGTGCTCGGGCTGCTCGATGCGCACCATCTCCACCTTGTCGAACTGGTGCTGGCGAATCAGGCCGCGCGTGTCGCGGCCGGCGGAGCCGGCTTCCGAGCGGAAGCAGGGGCTGTGCGCCGTCAGCTTCACGGGCAGCTCCTCGGCCTTCAGCACGCTCTCGCGCACGGTGTTGGTCAGCGAGATCTCCGACGTGGAGATCAGGTACTGCTCCACCTGCTCGTCGTCGCCGCCGCGCAGCACCCAGAACATGTCTTCCTTGAACTTGGGCAACTGGCCCGTGCCCTCCAGGATCTCGCGGTTGACGATGTAAGGCGTGTAGCACTCGATGTAGCCGTGCTCGGTGGTTTGCACGTCCAGCATGAACTGCGCAAGCGCACGGTGCAGGCGCGCCACGCCCCCCTTCAGGAAGGTGAAGCGCGAGCCGGACAGCTTGGCGCCGGTCTCGAAGTCCAGGCCCAGCGGGGCGCCGAGATCCACGTGATCCTTGACGTCGAAATCGAACGTGCGCGGCGTGCCCCAGCGGCGCACTTCGACGTTACCCGCCTCGTCGGCACCAGTGGGCACCGAGGCGTCGGGCAGGTTGGGCACGCTCATCAGCAGCGTGTTCAGCTCGACCTGGATGGCCTCCAGACGCTCGGCGCCGGCCTTCAGCTCGTCGGCGATACCACCGACCTCGGCCATCAGCGCCGAGGCGTCCTCGCCCTTGCCCTTGGCCATGCCGATCTGCTTGGACAGCGCGTTGCGGCGAGCCTGCAACTCCTCGGTGCGGGTCTGCACGCCCTTGCGCTCGGCCTCCAGCGCCTTGAAGCGCTCCACGTCCAGATAGGGCTGCGGGTTCTTGCGCGCGTTCAGCCGCTCGATGACGGTGTCGAGCTCCTTGCGCAGTTGGGTGATGTCAAGCATGGGTGTCCTTCAAGTCGAATACGAAAGCGGCGCCGATGTCAGGCGCCGCCGGATGCAGTGAGGCACCGGCTTCAAGATCGAGACGCGCTGACCTCGGCCATGGACTTGTCGCCCAGGCCCATGGGCAGCGGGAAGCGCACATGCTCCTCCACGCCCGGCAGGCTGCGCACGGTGGTTGCGCCCAAGGCGCGCAGGCGGTCGATGACGGCCTGCACCAGCACGTCGGGTGCCGAGGCGCCGGCAGTCAAGCCCACACGCGCCCGCCCCTCCAGCCATTCGGCCTTCAGGTCCTCGGCGGCGTCGACCATGTAGCCCGGCGTGCCCAGCCGCTCGGCCAGCTCGCGCAGGCGGTTGCTGTTGGAACTGGTGGGGCTCCCGACAACGATGACGACGTCCACCTGCGGCGCCAGCACCTTGACGGCATCCTGGCGGTTCTGCGTGGCGTAGCAGATGTCCTGCTGCTTGGGCTCGCGCACCTGCGGGAACACGCGCTTGACCTCGGCCAGGATCTCGGCCGCGTCGTCGACGCTGAGCGTGGTCTGCGTGACGACGGCCAGCTTGGTCTGGTCCTTGACGGTGACCTTGGCGACGTCCTCGACCTCCTCCACCAAAAAGATGCCGTCGGACAGCTGGCCCATCGTGCCCTCGACCTCAGGGTGGCCCTTGTGGCCGATCATGATGAACTCGAAGCCCTCGCGGTGCAGCTTGGCCACCTCGACGTGGACCTTGGTGACCAGCGGGCAGGTCGCGTCGAAGATCTGGAAGCCGCGCGCGGTGGCCTCGCGGCGCACCTCCTGGCTGACGCCGTGGGCGCTGAAGACGAGCGTCGCGCCAGCCGGCACCTCGGCCAGGTCCTCGATGAAGATGGCGCCGCGCGACTTCAGGTCGTTGACCACGTAGGTGTTGTGCACGATCTCGTGACGCACGTAGATGGGCGCGCCGAACTTGACCAGCGCCCGCTCGACGATCTCGATGGCCCGGTCCACGCCGGCGCAGAAGCCACGCGGCTCGGCCAGCAGCACTTCCTGGGGTTGCACGACGGCGTTCATCACAGCACCCCGATCACTTGCACTTCGAAGCTCACCGGCTGGCCGGCGAGCGGGTGGTTGAAGTCGAACAGCAGCGACTCGTCGCCCAGTTCGCGCACGACGCCGGCATAGCCGCCCTGCCCATCCGGGCCAGGGAACTGCACGACGTCGCCAACGCTGTAGACCTCGTCCGGGTCGCCTAGTTGGCGCAGCAGCGTGAGCTTTACGCGCTGCAGCAGCTCGGGGTTGCGCTCACCGAAGGCTTCGCCGGCGGCGAGCTGGAAGGTCTCGTGCGCGCCCTCCGGCAGGCCGATCAGGCGCGCCTCGATGGCGGGCGCCAGTTGGCCGGCGCCGAGCGACAACGTGGCGGGCTTGTCGTCGAAGGTGTTGACGATGTCAGCACCGTCCGGGCCCGTGAGCCGGTAATGCAGGGTCAGGAAGGACCCAGCCTGGATGGGGTTCATGCGAGAGAGGAGACGCTTGGCTAGACTGAGGCTGATTTTATGTCGCTGACCCACCTGCCCCCCGATGCCCGCCCGCGCGAGAAGCTGCTCGCCCGTGGGCCACAGGCGCTGGCGGACGCCGAACTGCTGGCGCTGCTGCTGCGCACGGGCCTGAAGGGCATGCCCGTGCTGCAGCTGGCGCAGAGCCTGCTGGACCGCTTCGGTGGCTGGGCCGGGCTGCTGGCGGCCAGCGTGCAGGACCTGGGCAAGGTCAAGGGCCTGGGGCCCGCCAAGCGGGCGGAGATCGCCGCGGTGCTGGAGATCACGAGGCGCTCGCTGAACCAGCGCCTGGCCGAGAAGCCGGCGATGAACGACGTGGACACCGTGAAGACCTACCTGCGCCTGCACCTGAGCGGGCTGGGACAGGAAGTGTTCGCCGTGCTGTTCCTTGACGCGCAGCTTCGCCTCATTGCGATGGAGACGCTGTTCCACGGCACGCTGACGGCCACGACCGTACACCCGCGCGAGGTCGTCAAGCGCGCGCTGGCGCTGAGCGCGGCCGCCGTGGTGCTGGCGCACAACCACCCCAGCGGCGTGGCCGAGCCATCGCGCGCCGACGAATCGCTGACGCGCCACCTCGCGCAGGCGCTCGCCTTGGTGGACGTGCGCGTCGTGGATCACTTCATCGTGGGCGCCGGTGGGGTGATGTCGTTTGCCGAGCGGGGCCTGCTGTGAGCCGCATCGCCCGCAGCCTGGCCGACCTGAAACCGCTGGCCAGCGAGCTGGCCGCCGCGCGCCTGGCCGCCGAAGCCGAGCGCGAGCGCGTGGCGGCCGCGCTGCGGCTGGCCGAGCAGGAGCGCCGCGTCTTCGAGCTCAGCGTCGGGCCGGTGACGCCGCTGCGCCGCATGGACCGCGTGATGCACGACCTGGCGCAACCCGCCCCCGAACCGCGCCAGCGCGAGGCCGACGAGCGCGCGGTGCTGCTGCAGGCACTGTCGGACGAGATCGACATCGAGAGCCTGCTGGAGACCGACGAGACGCTGTCCTTCCGCCGCGAGGGCATCAGTCTGGAGGTGGTGCGCAAGCTGCGCCGCGGCCACTGGGCACTGCAGGCGCAGCTGGACCTGCACGGCCTGAGGCGCGACGGCGCGCGCGAGGCGCTGAGTCTCTTCATCCATGACTCGGCGCGTCGCGGCCTGCGCTGCGTGCGCGTCGTGCATGGCAAGGGCCACGGCTCGCCTGGGCGCGAGCCGGTGCTCAAGGGCCGCGTGCGGCGCTGGCTGGTGCAGAAGAACGAGGTACTGGCCTTCGTTCAGGCGCGCGCCTGCGATGGCGGCGCGGGCGCTCTCATCGTGCTGCTGTCGGGCAGCGCCTGACACAGCACTGACGCACGGGCCCGCCACCACGTCACGTTGCGCGGCCGACACGGGGCGCGATGCCATTGACCCGCGCCGTTAGGCCGCAGTAGCCTGGGCACCTGCCGCCGCGAGCGCGACCGCTGGTTCCCCCACCGTCGAGAGGAGAGTCCATGAGCCCATCCCATGCCCAGACCCACCGTGCGCCGCAGCCCAGGAGTTACCTGGGCATCGGACTGGTGCTGACGCTGCACCTGGCCGGCATCTATGCGCTGAGCGCAGGCCTCGTGCGTCCTGAGCCCAAGCCGCCCGGCAACATCGTGCTGAGGCCGCTGCCGCCCGAGACACCGCCCGAACTGCCCAGGCCCGAGCCGCTGCGCGCCGACCAGCCGCTGCTGCGCGACCTGCACGTGATCCAGGTGCAACCGCCGGTGGTCGACATCGTCGCGCCGCAGGAGTCGGCCGCGCCCAGCGTCGTCGTGGCGCCTGCGGAGGCCACCCCGACACCTGCACGCCCCATGCCTGCACAAGGCCGGGCCCCTGCCCAGCCGGCCGTTGCCGGGCCCCAGGTGCAGGCGCCCGGGGCGGTCTGCTCCGTGATGCCCAGGCCGGAGGTGCCGGCGGTCAGCTGGAGCGGCGAGGCGGTGCTGCAGGTCATCGCCACCGTGCGTGGCGGTCGCGTCGTCGGCGCCGATGTGCGCGTGACGCAGGGCGCACCCGACGGCAAGACGCGGCGCGCACTGCAGCGGTCGGTGGAATCGGCGCTGGCCGGCTATGCGTGCCAGGGCGACGCGATGTTCCAGCAGGACTTCGCCTTCCGCGTCGACTGAATCCGACAGCCGTCCCCGGCCCGGCGTCGGTGGCGTCGCGGCGCCTCAGCCGCCGACGTTGCGCATCCAGTCCGCCGTGCCGGCGAAGGACTCCGCCAGGCGTTCACGCAAGGCGGGGTCCACACCGATCTCCTGCATGGCCTGGCCCATGCACGCGACCCATTCATCCCGCTCGGCGATGCCGATGCGGAACGGCAGGTGGCGCGCCCGCAGCCGCGGGTGGCCGAAGCGGCTGATGTAGTGATCGGGGCCGCCCAGCCAGCCGCACAGGAACCAAAACAGCTTGTCGCGCGCCGTGTCCAGCGAATCGACGTGCGCCGCGCGCAACCTCGCGTAGCCAGGCTCCAGCTCCATCAGGTCGTAGAAACGATCGACGAGCTCGCGCACGCGGCCTTCGCCGCCCAGCCAGTCGAACGCCGTGGTCGGTTGCGCGTCAGCCAAGGAGCTTGGTGGCCAGGGCCTTGATGGCCTGCGCAGCGTCGCAGCCCGGGTAGTTCTCGAGCATCAGCTGGCGCTTGAGTACCGCCTGGCGCACGGCCGGATCGGCACGCACCTCGCCCAGCAACTCCAGCCGGAAGCCCGTGCCGGGCGCCGGCCCCACGAAGCGCTGCAGCACCTGCTGCAGCTGGCTGCAGATCAGCTTGCCCTCGCCCACGCGGTTGGCCTGGTTGACCAGCAGGCCCACATGGCGGCGCTCCTGCTGGGTGGCAAGCACCTTGATGGTGGCGTAGGCATCCGTGAGGGACGTGGGCTCGGGCGTGGCGACGACAAGGACGTCCGCCGCCAGGGAGATCGCGAACAGCACCACGTCGGAAATGCCCGCGCCGGTGTCCAGCAGCACCCAGTCGAAGCGCGGCTTCACGAGGTCGATGATGTGCAGCAGCTTGTCGCGCACCTCGGGCGTGAGGCGCGAGTACTCCACCATGCCGGAGCCAGCCAGCAACACACTGAAGCCACCAGGCGCGGGCAGGATGGCCTGCTCCAGCGTGGCCTTCTCGGTGAAGACGTCGTGCAGAGTGAGCTTGGGGTGCAGGTTCAGCACCACGTCGAGGTTGGCCAGGCCGAGGTCGGCATCCAGCACCAGCACCTTCTGGCCGCGCGCGGCCAGCGCCGCCGCCAGGTTGGCGGTGACGAAGGTCTTGCCCACGCCGCCCTTGCCGCTGGTGACGGCCAGGGTACGGGCACCGGCGCGCGGCGGGCGCGCAGCAGCAGGATCGGTGTTCGTGCTCATGGCAGGTCCTGTTGCATTTCAAGAATCGGAGAGGCGAACAACATGCCCTTTTCTTCGGCACTGACCAGAGATTCGACCTGAGGTTCCAGGCAGGCGCGGTTGCGGCCTTCAGCCTTGGCGCGGTAGAGCTGGCGGTCAGCCCGCTCCGTCCACAGCAATGGTGACGAACGCACCCAGGCCGGCGCGAATGCGCCACCGAGACTGACGGTAACGCACAGCACCTGGCCGGGACTGACCTCGATGCTGAGCCCAGAGACGCGCTCGCGCACCCGCTCGGCAACGAGCAGGCCCACATGCGTGGCGCAGTTCGGCAGGATGATGGCAAATTCCTCGCCCCCCACACGTGCCACAAGGTCCATGGGACGCACGGCCTGCATGACGGCCTGCGCGACGGCACGGATCACCTGGTCGCCGGCCTGGTGGCCATGACCGTCGTTGACCGCCTTGAAGTGGTCGATATCCAACATCAGCAGCAGCGCCGGCTCGCCGGCGCGCGCCACGCGATCCACCTCACGCGCCAGCGCCATCTCGAAGCTGCGGCGGTTCACAAGGCCACTCAGCGCATCCTTGCTGGAAAGATCGCACAAGGCATCCACGACAGCTTGCAGCCAGGCAGCGCTGCGCGGCGTCTCATCCGGCAGCACCGCGCCCGCTTGCTGCAGCAGTTGCAGGGCCAGGCCCAGATCAAGCGCACGGGCGTCGATCAATGCAGGAACGGGCGGGCAGTTTTCCAAGGCGTTGCTGGTTGATCAAAAAGAAGCGCGGATGCGATCGGAGCCAGTCTAGCAGTGGCACTCGCTGGAGCAGGTCGTGAAACAGGCACGTTCCATCAGACTGTTTGCACTATGCTGGGTCGAACCCACCCCGGGGATGCCGGGGCTGCGGTGCAGAATGGCCCTGATACGCCCCATCTGCTGCGAGCGCTCACAAGTACTCCACCACCACATGCCCGCACCCGACCTCGCCCAAGGCAACGAAGACCACGAGTTCAGCTTCAGCAAGGCCGACTTCGACCGTGTGCGCGAGCTGATCTACAAGCACGCCGGCATCAGCCTGCACGATGGCAAGCATGCAATGGTCTACAGCCGGCTGTCACGGCGGCTGCGTGAGACAGGGCACCGCAGCTTCGCCAGCTACCTGCAGTGGCTGGAGGCCTCCAACGCCGCAGCGGAATGGCAGGAGTTCGTGAACTGCCTGACCACCAACCTGACCTCCTTCTTCCGCGAGGACCACCACTTCCACGCGCTGAAGGACGATCTCAAGCCCTACGTGGGCAAGCAGGTGCGCATCTGGTGTTGCGCGGCATCGACCGGCGAGGAGCCCTACTCCATTCTGATGACGTGCAGCGAGGCGCTGGGTAACGGGGCATCGGTACAACTCGTGGCCAGCGACATCGACACCAACGTGCTGGCCGCCGCCAAGCGCGGCGTCTACAACGCCGACGCGCGCGGCCTGGACGCCACGCGGCTGAAGAACTTCTTCATGCGCGGCACGGGCGGCAATGCCGGCAAGATCCGCGTCAAGCCCGAGTTGCAGCGTTGGGTGGACTTCCGCCCGCTGAACCTGATGGACGCGCAGTGGCAGCTCGGCGACCCATTCCACATGGTGTTCTGCCGCAACGTCATGATCTATTTCGATGCACCAACCCAGCGCAAGGTGCTGGAGCGCATTCACCGCGTCATGCGGCCGGGCGGCCTGCTCTTTGTGGGTCATTCCGAAAACTTCACCGAATCGCGCGACCTGTTCAAGCTGCGCGGCAAGACGATTTACGAACGGGTCTGATCCATGAGCACGCCTCTCGCTTCCGCCTTGACGCTTGGCAATCCCGCTGCAGTCGCCAAAGTCAATCAGCTCAAGGCTCAGCCGCGCAAGCAGGGCGAGGCCTCGTTCTTTTTCTACGACGCCCACTTCAAGAACGCGGCGGTCAAGATTCTGCCCGGCGAGTACTTCGTCGATCAGGAAGACCTGCTGGTCATGACCACGTTAGGCTCCTGCATCGCCGCCTGCCTGTGGGACCGTGTCGCCAAGGTCGGGGGCATGAACCACTTCATGCTGCCCGAGGGCAATGGTGACTCCGGCCGCTACGGGTCGTTCGCGATGGAGTTGCTGATCAACGAGATGATGAAGCGCGGTGCGGCCAAGTCGCGCATGGAGGCCAAGATCTTCGGCGGCGGCGCTGTGATCTCGGGCATGAACTCGATCAACGTCGGCGAGCGCAATACCAACTTCGTCATCGACTTCCTCAAGCTGGAACGCATCCCCATCGTGTCCAAGGACGTGATGGACGTCTATCCGCGCAAGGTCTGCTTCCTGCCGGCCAGTGGCAAGGCCATGGTGAAGCGCCTGGCACCGACCAATACTGATGCACTGGTCCAACAGGACAAGGCAGCAATCCAAAAAGTGCAGCCCGTCGCCAATGGCGGCGGCTCCATCGACCTGTTCTAAGGAGAGAAACCCATGGCCAAGACCACGGTCGTGGTGGTGGACGACTCGGCGCTCGTGCGCTCCATCCTCACCGAAATCATCAACCGCCAGACGGACATGGAATGCATCGGCGCGGCCGCCGATCCGCTGCTGGCGCGCGAGATGATCCGCAACCTCAACCCGGACGTCATCACGCTGGACGTGGAAATGCCGCGCATGGACGGGTTGGACTTCCTGTCGCGCCTGATGCGGCTGCGCCCCATGCCGGTGGTGATGGTGTCCACGCTGACCGAGCGTGGCGCCGAGGTCACACTGAAGGCCCTGGAGCTCGGCGCGGTGGACTTCGTCGCCAAGCCCAAGATCGGCGTGGCCGACGGCATCCGCCTGCTCGCGCAGGACATCACCGACAAGATCCGTATCGCCGCCAAGGCCCACATCCGCCGTGCGCCGCCTCCGCCCGCCGCCGGGTCAGCGGCGCCCGCGCCAGCCAAGCCGGTCACGATGGCCAGCCTGGGCCGCGCGTCAACCGAGAAGCTCATCTTCATCGGCGCCTCCACCGGCGGCACCGAGGCCACCAAGGACGTGCTGGTCAATCTGCCGGCGGACAGTCCCGCCGTCGTCATCACCCAGCACATGCCACCGGGCTTCACCAAGAGCTATGCGGCGCGGCTGGACGGTCTGTGCAAGATCCGCGTGAAGGAAGCGCAGGACGGCGAGCGCATCCTGCCCGGCCACGGCTACATCGCCCCTGGCGGCCTGCACCTGACCGTGGAGCGCAGCGGCGCCAACTACATCGCCCGCGTGCAGGACGGCGACCCCATCAACCGCCACAAGCCGTCGGTCGAGGCGCTGTTCCTGTCGGCAGCGCGCGTGGTGGGCCAGAACGCCATCGGCATCATGCTGACCGGCATGGGCGCCGATGGCGCCCGCGCCATGAAGGTCATGAAAGACGCCGGCTCCTACAACTACTGCCAGGACGAGGCCAGCTGCGTCGTCTTCGGCATGCCGCGCGAGGCCATCGCGGCCGGCGCAGCCGACGAGGTGCTGCCGCTCAACCAGATCGCCGGCAAGGTGCTGGAACGTCTGCGGGCCACGTCGGGCATGTCGCTGAACCGCGTCTGATCCCTAGTTCGATGGCGCCAGGCGCGCGCGGGCTGGGTTACGGTGCGCGCTTCGCCACGGAGCCCTGTTCATGAAGCTGCCCCTTTCCACCTCCACCGCGCTCGCCTTGCTCAGCGCGGGCGCTGCGCACGCGGCCGATGCGTCGTTCAGCACCGAACAGGCCTTTGTCGCAGCAGCCGGCGCCACGGTGATCGAGAGCTTCGAGACGCTGGCAGGCCGGGATCGCACCCTGGCGCCCATCGTCACGTCGACGTTCACCCTCAGCACGGCCGCGGCGCCCATGGGCATCCAGACCAGCGCCAACGCCCCGTCCGACGGCTTCGGCGCTGCGGCGGTCGACGGCAGCCAGTACGTGTCGATCTACCTGCAGAACCTGGCACCCGGCAGCATCAGCTTCACGCTAGCGGCGCCCAGCACGAGCTTCGGCCTGTATTTGAGCGACCTCGGCGAAACCAGCGGACAGATCCGCGTGCAAACCAACAACGGCGTCTTCGCCAGCGGGCTGGTGGTCGCCACGTTTCCGCCAACCGTGAGCAACGGGCAACAGCGCTTCGTCGGCGTCACGCAGAACCAGGCATTCACGCAGGTCACGCTGACGGTCACGGGCGTGGACGAGGCCTATGGCCTGGACAAGGTCTACGTCAGCGCCGTGCCCGAGCCTGCGGCGGCCTGGCTGATGCTGGCCGGCCTGGGCGTGGCGGGCATCGCCGCCCGGTCGCGTCGCGCACGCTGATCGCGACAGAGTGGCGCGGCGGCGCCTCAGAGGAACAGCTGCTGTAGGTCGCTCAGGAAGTCGAAGCCGCGCTCGGTAGGCTGGATGCGCGCGGGGTCAGCCTCCAGCAGGCCGCGCCCACGGGCCGTCTCCAGTGCCTGGGCAATGCTGGACGGCGGCAGCCCGGTGCGCTCCAGGAACTGCGTCACCGTCACGCCCTCCTTGAGCCGCAGCGCGTTCAGCATGAACTCGAACGGCAGGTCCTTGCGGGCCACCTCGTGCTCGTTACTGACCTTGTTGTCCTGGGCCATGAAGGCTGCCGGCTCACGCCAGCGCACCTGGCGCAGCACGCGATGCGGAAAGCTCAGCTTGCTGTGTGCCCCGGCGCCGATGCCGAGGTAGTCACCGAACTGCCAGTAGTTCAGGTTATGCGCGCAGCGGTGGCCGTCGCGGGCGTAGGCCGAGACCTCGTAGCGCGACAGCCGCTGTGCACCGGTCTTCGTGGTGATGAGGTCCAGCATGTCGCTGGCCAGGTCAGGATCGGGCAGGTGCTCGGGCGTGCGCGTCGCGAAGACCGTGTTGGGCTCGATGGTCAGGTGGTAGACGGACAGGTGCGGGGGCTGAAAGCCCAGCGCCGTGTCCAACTCGCGCGACAGGTCGTCCAGCGTCTGACCGGGCAGCGCGTACATCAGGTCGAGGTTCCAGGTCTCGAACGCGCCGGCCGCCTCAGCCAGCGCCTCACGCGCCTGCGTGGCACTGTGCACACGCCCCAAGGTCTTCAGCTGCACGTCGTCGAAGCTCTGTACGCCCACCGAAAGCCGCGTGACACCCGCGTAACGGAAGCCGGCAAAACGCTCGCGCTCGAAAGTGCCCGGGTTGGCCTCCAGCGTGATCTCGCACCCGGCCTCCAGCGGCAGGCGGGCGCGGATGTCGCTGATGAGCTGCCCGATTTGCTCGGGATTGAACAGGCTGGGCGTGCCGCCGCCGATGAAGACGCTGACGATGGGTCGTCCCCAGATCAGCGGGAGTGCCGCTTCGAGATCGGCGCGCAGTGCCGCGAGGTAGGCCTCCGCCGTGTCTGCGGCGAGTCCACCGTTCTTCACCTCGTGCGAGTTGAAGTCGCAGTACGGGCACTTGCGCAGGCACCACGGCAAATGCACGTACAGCGCCAGCGGCGGCAGTGCGGGCAGTTGCAGCGTGCCCGGGCGCATCAGGTGCAGCAAATCAGCCATGACGTCAGCCGAGGTACCAGACCTCGCGGAACTGCTGGATGAGCTGCACCGCCGCCAGCGCGCGATGGCTGTGCTGGTTCTTGACCGCGGCGCCCAGGCTGGCCACGGTCTGGCCGAGCGCCGGGATGTACATCAACGGGTCGTAGCCGAAACCGCCCTCGCCGCTCGGCGCGGTCAGGATCTCTCCCATCCAGCGCCCCATCGCGATCAACGGCTCGGGGTCATCGGCGCTGCGCACGGCCACCAGCGCGCAGACGAAGCGCGCACGCCGGTCTTCGGCGCCGCTCAGCTCGCGCAACAAGCGCTCGTTGTTGGCGGCATCGCTCTTCTCACCGCCCGCATCCAGCGCATACCGGGCCGAGCGCACGCCCGGTGCGCCCCCCAGCACGTCGACGCTGATGCCGGAGTCGTCGGCCAGCGCCGGGAGGCCGCTGAGCCTGGCTGCATGGCGGGCCTTGGCCAAGGCGTTTTCGGCAAAGGTGTCGAAGGGCTCCTCCGCCTCCGGAATGCCCAGGCTGCCCTGGTTCACCAGCTCGATGCCAAGCGGTGCGAACAAGGCCTGCAGCTCGACGAGCTTCTTGGCGTTGTTGGAGGCCAGGACGAGCTTCATGCCGACTTCTGCAAAGCGATCAGCTCACGGATGCCCTTGTCCGCCAGGTCGAGCAGTGCGTTCATCTCGTCGCGCGTGAAGACGACGCCCTCCGCCGTGCCCTGCAGCTCAACGAAGCCACCCGAGCCCGTCATGACGACATTCATGTCCGTGTCGCAGGCCGAATCCTCGGTGTACTCCAGGTCCAGCAGCGGCACGCCGTCGACGATGCCGACGGAGATGGCCGCCACCGAGTCCTTGATCGGCGAGCGCGACAGCTTGCTTTCCGCAATCAGTTTGTTGACGGCATCCGTCGCGGCCACGAAGGCGCCGGTGATAGCCGCCGTGCGCGTGCCGCCGTCGGCCTGCAGCACGTCGCAGTCCAGCGTGATGGTGCGCTCACCGAGCGCGGCGAGGTCGAACACGGCGCGCAGCGAGCGGCCGATGAGGCGCTGGATCTCCTGCGTGCGGCCGCTCTGCTTGCCCTTGGCCGCCTCGCGGTCGCTGCGGGTGTGCGTGGCACGCGGCAGCATGCCGTATTCGGCCGTCACCCAGCCCTCGCCCGAGCCGCGCTTGTGAGGCGGCACGCGCTCTTCCACCGAGGCGGTGCAGAGCACCCGCGTCGAGCCGAACTCGATGAGCACGGAGCCCTCGGCATGCACGGTGAAGCCACGGGTGATGCGCACCGGGCGCAATTGATTGGCAGCGCGGCCAGCGCTGCGCGTGAAGGTCTTGGTCATGACAGGGAAAAAAGAGTTAGCGGCGATGCAGGCCGCGACCGGACTGGCGGATGGCTTCGTTGATCTCGCGCACCGAGCGCTCGATCTCCTCGTCATCCATGCCGGCGACGAGGTCGGCGTCCAGCGCGCCCTGGATGGTGGAGGCAAAGCCGGAATTGCCGAGGTTCTGCGTGGTGTCGCCGGCGGGATCGCCCTCGCCTTCCCACTCCACGGACAGTACCGTCACGTTGTCACTGCGCTCGCCACCGCGGCGCAGCGCCTGCTCCACCAGCTCCGGCACGGCCTCCGAGATGGCCAGGTCGGCCATCTGGCGGACGATCTCGTGGTCTTCGACGCTACCCCACAGGCCGTCGGAGCACAGCAGGATGCGGTCCCCCGGCTCCAAGATCAACGGGCCCTGGCAGTCCACCATGGGCTTGCCCGGGCTGCCCAGGCAGGTAAAGAGCACATTGCGGTTGAACGCCTCGGTCCCGCGGCCCACGCGCCCCAGCGCCTCCTGCAGTTCCGAGTAGGAGTGGTCACGGGTGCGCGCGATCAACTTGCCACTGCGCACGAGGTACAGCCGCGAGTCACCGCAATGCGCCCACCAAGCCAGATTGCCCTGCAGGATGCAGGCAACGAGGGTGGTGCGTGGCGTGTCGGTCAGGCCCTTGCTCTCGGCGTAGCGCAGCAGCTGGTGATGGGCGATGACGATGGTTTCCTGCAGGAAGCGCTGCGGATCGTCGAGCACCGGGCGCGCATCCTGCTGGAACAGCGCGGCCAACGTCTGCAACGCAATCTGCGCGGCGACCTCGCCTTCCGGATGGCCACCCATGCCGTCGGCCAGCGCGAACAGGCCGGCTTCCCGCGTGAAGCAATAGCCCATGCGGTCCTCGTTGGTCTCGCGGCCACCGCGACGACTGACTTGGAAGACGCTGAATCTCAAGCTTTTGCCCCGGACTTCAAGTTTTCCAGTTGAAGTTTCAGCCGCTCGCTAAAACTGAGCTTGGTGTAGCGCCGCTCGGTCTCGCGGGCGAGTTCCTTCTGCAGCGCGAACACGCTCTGCGGGCGCGACAGCGGGTCCAGGGACATGCACCACTCGGTCACTTCGAGCAGGTTGTCGGAATAGACATTGCGCAGGCGCGATAGGCTCAGGTTGAGCCGGTCCTTCTCCAGCCGCTGCGGCGCGTCGTTGGGCGGATAGCCCTGCATGCAGGCATAGATGCAGGCGCCAATGGCGTAGATATCCGTCCACGGGCCCAGCGAACCGTCGCGGCGGTACATCTCCGGCGCGGCAAAGCCGGGCGTGTACATCGGGCGGATGAAGTTGCCTTCCTTGCTCAGCACTTCGCGCGCGGCGCCAAAGTCCAGCAGTACGGCCTTGTTGTCGTTCGTGATGAAGATGTTGGCCGGCTTGATGTCCAAATGGAGCATCTTGTGCTGGTGCACGATGCGCAGGCCGCGCAGGATCTCGTCGAACAGGCTGCGGATGGTGGACTCGCGGAACACTTTGTCGCGCTTCATGTCGCGCGCGGTCACGATGAAATCCTGCAGCGTGTCGCCCTGCAGGTAGTTCATGACCATATATACGGTCTCGTTCTCGCGCAGGAAGTTCAGCACCGAGACGACGCTGGGGTGAGAGATCTGCGCGAGTGAACGGCCTTCCTCGAAGAAACTCTTCAGGCCGAGTCGGTACAGCGGCTGCTTCTCGGGCTTGACGCGCGGCGTCAGCTCTCCCGGGGAACGCTCGGCCAGCGACGAGGGCAGGTATTCCTTCAGCGCGACGAGGTGGTGGTCCGGGTCTTCGGCCAGATAAACCACGCCGAAACCGCCAGCTGCCAGCCGCTTGATGATCTGGTAGCCCCCTACCACCGTGCCTGCTGGCAATGGCGCCGGCTTCGGCTTGGACATAATCGCGTTTTGTCTGTTTATGCGAGTGCGAAATGCCAGTCTACAGCATGACCGGGTACGCCAATTCCACGGCACAGCCCCCTAAGGCCGACGACGGCACCACCCTTTCACAGGCCAGCGTGAGCGTTGAATTGCGCTCGGTCAATGGCCGCTTCCTGGACCTGTCCCTGCGCATGCCGGAAGAGTTACGAGGGTTGGAACCCCAGCTGCGCGAACTCATCGCGGCGCGATTCAAGCGCGGCAAGATTGAGCTGCGCATCAATACCCAGCGAGAAACCGACGGCAGCTGGCCACAGCCTCACCCCGAGCAACTGAATCGCCTGGCGAACCTGGAATCCAAGGTGCGCACCTGGCTGCCGCAGGCGACGCCACTGTCCGTCCACGAAGCCTTGAACTGGTGCAAGGCAGGCGGCAGTACGACGGCCCAACTCGACGGGCCGACGCTCGAGGCCGCCAGGGCCTGCGTCGAGGGCCTTGCCGAATCGCGCGAGCGCGAGGGCGAAAAGCTGGTGCTCATCCTGACGGAGCGCATCAAGCGCCTGCGCGAGCTGGCTGACGAAGCCGAGCCGCTGCTGCCGGCCGTCGTCGCCCGTCAGCAACAACGCTTCCTCGAACGCTGGCAGGAAGCCTTGGCAAGCACCGGCGCGGCCAGCAGCGTGCCGCAAGAAGCACTGCAGGAGCGCGCCCTGAACGAGGCCGCTGCGTTTGCCATCCGCATCGACGTTGCCGAGGAACTGGCCCGGCTACGCGCCCATCTCGATGAACTCACCCGCCTGTTGAAGAAAGGTGGCGAACTCGGAAAGCGGCTCGACTTCCTGATCCAGGAGCTGCACCGTGAAGCCAACACCTTGGGCTCGAAATCCGCCGCGCTCGAGCTGACCAATGTGTCTGTCGAGATGAAAGTCGCCATCGAACAAATGCGGGAGCAGGTGCAAAACATTGAGTAGGGGGGATGCGGACAAAAACTTGGACTGGTTATGCGGCGATGCCCAGGCGCCGGCGATGCTGGGCGGGACTGCGAAAGCCCAGTGAGCTCTTGATCCGGACCTCGTTGTACCGGCGGATGTACGCATCCAGCGCCGCGACGAACTCGTCGATGCTCGTTGACAGCCAGTCGCGGGCAAAGAACATCTCGATCTTGAGCCGACCAAAGAAGCCTTCGCACGCCGCGTTGTCGGGCGAGCATCCCTTGCGTGACATCGAGCGGACTAGCTTTGCATCGGCGATTCGAGCCAGCCAACCTGGCCACCGATAATGACCGCCACGATCGGAATGCACCACGGGCCTCTCGCCACTGGCAGTGACCTTGTCGATCGCAGCGTCGAGCATCGTGTTGACCAACTCGGCATTTGGCCGCGTGCCGATCGACCAGCTCACGACCATGCCGTCGAAGCAATCGATCATGGGTGAGAGATACACCTTGCCAGCCGGTATCTGGAACTCCGTGATGTCCGTGAGCCACTTCTCGTTCGGCGCACGGGCGCTGAAATCTCGGTTCAACACGTTGTCGGGCGCTGGGCTGATCTCGCCCATGTAGGAGCCGTACCGACGGCGTCTGCTCGTCGCGACACCAAGCACTCCTGCTTCATCAGACGGCGCACGACCTTCTCCGACACGTTGACGCACTGATCGCTCAGCGATGCATCCCCGGCGGCCACCCAAATTCCCCCACTGATGGCCACCCCAAATTCCCCCACCCCAGCGCCGTCGTGACGACGAGCTGAGCTTGCCGTACGCGGCGCCGGGGTAACCCCGGCAGGGCGTTACTTTTCTCTCCCTCTGACGCCTGAGGGAGCCACGGAGTGAACGTCTTGAAGCCGCACCTACGAATCACCCTGCAGACCCTGCTGGACGCTGGCACCAGCCAGCGCGAGATCGAGCGCGTCACCGGCATTGATCGCAAGACGATCCGCGCGTATCAGAAGCGTCTTGCCCAAGAGCGCGCGGCGAACTCCTCCGGGGTGGCCACCGACCCCGGCATTCAAATTCCCCCACCCCGGCCACCGGCTTCAGCAACTGCGACGACAGAGCGGCACATCAAGCGGCACCTGGTGAAACCGGTCGAGGCGAACGATCGCGAGGTGGAGCGCCGCGTCAGCAATGCTGCCGACGGCACCTGACACACAGCTCCTCAGCGGTTCGGCCCGCTCACGAGGATCGGCGTATGCACGATGAAGTAGACCGGCTGTAGCTTGGTGTCGCTGGTCTTCAGCCTTTTGCCACAGGAGTTTTGGAAGATGCGGGGTTGGATTTTGGAAAGACCAAGAAAAAAGCACCTAGCGTTTCCGCTAAGTGCTTGTTTTCATTCTTAATTTTTGGTGGGCCCTGAGTGACTCGAACACTCGACCTACGGATTAAGAGTCCGCTGCTCTACCAACTGAGCTAAGAGCCCTGATTCAACTTGACTGCTGTCCTGCTGAGCCAACTAGTTTAGCATGATTTTTTGTCACACTAAAAAATTTTTGGTGGGATGTGCAGGATTCGAACCTGCGACCAACGGATTAAAAGTCCGCTGCTCTACCGACTGAGCTAACATCCCGCGTCAAGCAGAGCCTAGCATTCTAGTCATCTTTCTGCCTTGTTCGCAAGTACTTGAGAAAACTTTTTTACTTGCGCCCCTGGCTTGCCGCTCGAGCGATGTGCAGACGCTGCAGCTCCGCCGCAGCGCACAGCCCAAATGTCGCCGTGACAGTCACGCTCGAACCGTAGCCATGGCAGTTCAAGCTGCCGTCCACCTCGCAGGCCTCACCTTCCGGCCGCTGGGGCTGGTGCACTGGTTCCTTCGAGTACACACAGGCAACCCCCATGGTGCCGACACGCGGCGCGCCATGCTGCTTGCGCAGGCGTTGGCGCAGCGAAGCCAGCAGCGGGTCGTGAGTGGTGGCGCTGAGGTCGTCCAATTGCACGCGGTGCGGCTCGCGCTTGCCACCCGCTGCGCCGACAGTCACGAAGGGCAGTTCCAGCTGGCGGGCCCAGTCAGCCAGCACGGCTTTGGCGCGTACCTGGTCGCAGCAATCAATGAGGCCGTCGACCGCAGCGCCGCCCAGCAGCTTCGGCCAGTTGTCGGCGTCGACAAACTCCTCGATCACGCGCACGGAACAGCCTGGATGGATATCCGCGACACGCAGGCGCGAGGCCTCGGCCTTGGCCATGCCGACGGTGGACCCCAAGGCCTGGATCTGGCGATTGATGTTGGATTCGGAGACCTGATCCAGATCGATCAGGACCAGTTCGGCGACACCGCTGCGGGCCAGCGCCTCCGCGGCCCAGGAACCGACGCCGCCCAGCCCGACGACGGCGAATCTCGCCGTGCGCAGACTGTTGTAGGCGGCATCACCATGGAGCCGGCGCAGGCCGCCGAAGCGACGCTCCAGATCGGCGTCGTCATCGGCGACGACTGCCCGATCTTGCGCGTTCACTTCAGTGTGGCCAGGCGTTCCTTGCCCGCCTGCGCGGCCTCGGTGCCCGGGTAGGCCTTGATGAGGTCCTCCAGGCTGCGTCGCGCCGCCTTGACCTCCTTCAGCTCGATCTGGCAATTCGCCAGCGCGAGCAGTGCCTCGGCCGCCCGAGGGTGGTCGGGGTTGCCGGCGATGAAGGCGCGGAAGGTCGCGATCGCGTCTTTGTAGTCGCGCTTGCCGTACTGCGCATTGCCGAGCCAGAAGCGCACGGAATCCGTGTAGCCGCTGGCTGTGTAGCGCTTCAGGAAGGCATTCAGCGCCGACACGGCCTCGACGAAGTCGCCACGACGTACGAGACCGATGGCGGCGTCGTACTGGCCACGTTCCTCGGGGCTGACCTGGAACTCACGGCCGTCGAGGTTGACCTTCTGCGGCTCCAGCGGCTTCAGGCGTGCATCAACGGACTGGGACTGGTCGGTCAGCTTGCGCTGGGTGTCGGCCAGGTCGCGGGCCAACCGCTCGTTGGCGCCACGCAGCGTGGCCACCTCGGCGCGCAGTGCGTCGAGCTGGCTGTTCAGGTCCAACATGCTGCGGCGCAGCGGCTGCAGCTGCTCCTGCACCAACGCACTCAGCTGCTCGGCACGCTGCTTGGCGGCGTCCTCGTTGGCCTGGATCTTGGTGCGCAATTCGAGGATGGCCTTGCGGGCTTCGTCATCCTCGAACAAGCCGGCCTGGGCCGGCTGCATGAAGGCCGCGCCCGCGGCCAGAGCGAGAAGCGTCGGGCGCAACAGGCGCGAAAAACGCATCACTTGTCCTTGAGCTCGACGCGACGGTTCTTGCCCCAGGCTTCTTCACCGCTGCCTTGCACGGCCGGGCGCTCCTTGCCGAAGCTGACAGCCTCGACCTGGGTGCCACCCACGCCCAGCAGCGTCAGCGACTTGGCCACGGCTTCGGCACGGCGCTGGCCCAGAGCCAGGTTGTACTCACGGCCACCGCGCTCGTCGGTGTGGCCTTCCAGCGTCAGCGCCAGCTTCTTGTTGTTGTTCAGGCGCTTGGCGTGCAGGTCGACCAGCGGGCGGTACTCTTCCTTGACGACGTCGCTGTCGAAGTCGAAGTAGACGACGCGCTTGCCCTGGACTTGCTGCGTCAGCTGCTCGTCCAGCGTCAGGGTCTTGACTTGGGACTGGGGCACCGGGGCGACATTGCCTTGCGGGGCAGGCGTGGGGGCAGGCGTCGGAGCGACGTCCTTGACCGGCGCCGGCTCATCCAGCTTGACGGTGGACTGGCAGCCGGCCAGGGCAGCAGCGGCAATCAGGGTGAGCGCGTAACGGGTCAGCTTCATTAGAGTGGTCTCCACAACAGACAGGGGCAGGGTGAAACAGCAAAGCCGACAACGTTGCCGGCGCAATATTGTCCAACAAAGGTGCGGGTGATCCGACTACTGGGCCGCAAAAGAGCCCCAACTGGGCTCGCGCACCTCGGACAGCGAGACCAGCAACGGGGTTTTGATCTTGCCGTCCAGCGTCGTCGTCATCAGCACTTCCTTGCCGCCGGCGCGGCTCGCGTAGACGATGAGCTTGCTGTTGGGGGCGAAGGACGGGCTTTCGTCGTCATTCGCATCGCTGATCTGCTGCGACTGGCCGGTGGCCAGGTCCATCACGCTGAGGCGGAAGGCGCCGCCGGCGCGCGTGATGTAGGCCATGGTGCGGCCATCGGGGCTGATGGCCGGGCTGATGTTGTAGTTGCCGTTAAAGGTGACGCGCTCGGCGGCGCCACCGCCGGCCGGCATGCGGTAGATCTGCGGGCCGCCGCCGCGGTCGCTGACGAAGTAGATCTTGCTGCCATCGGGCGCGAAGCAGGCCTCGGTGTCGATCGCACTGCTCTGGGCGATGCGGCGCAGGCCTGAGCCGTCACGGTTGATGACGAACAGCTGCGTGCCGCCCTCCCGCGACAGGCTCAGCACCAGCTGGCTGCCGTCCGGCGACCAGGCCGGCGCGCTGTTCGTGCCCTTGAAGTCGGCCAGCACACGGCGGGTGCCGGTCTGCACGTCCTGGATGCGCACCGTGGCCTTGCCGCTCTCGAACGACACGTAGGCCAGTTCGCGGCCATTGGGCGCCCAGGTGGGCGAGATGATGGCCTCGGGGCTGCTCAGCGCGGCCTTGGCGCCCTCCCCGTCGGCGTCGGCGATGACCAGGCTGTACCGGCGCCCTGCCTTGGTGACATAGGCCATGCGCGTGGCGAACACGCCCTTCTCGCCCGTGAGCTTCTCGTACACGACATCGGCGATGCGGTGCGCCGCGAGGCGGGCATCGTCGGGCAGCACCGCCTGGGCCTGACCGATGATCTCGGCGCCCTTGACCACATCCCAGAGCTTGAAGCGGATGTCCAGCCGGCCATCGGCGAGGCGGGTGACGGAGCCGGCGACCAGCGCATCGGCCTGGCGGGCTTTCCAGTCGGCATAGGCAGGCACGGTGGTCTCGCTCAACGCCCCGGGCGCGTCGACGCTGCGGAACAGGCCGCTGCGCTCCAGATCGGCCCGGATGATGGCCGCGATGGGCTGCGGCGAGCGTGACTCGTCGCGGAAGTCCGCGATGGCCACCGGGATGCGCGTGCCACCGACGCCGGCGATGTCGATACGCACTTGGGCGAGCACCGGGCTGGCGGCCAGCGCGGCAAGGGCCGCGAGACCGCGGCGACGGGAAACTGATGCGAGCATGGCGCGGGATTCTGCCGCAGACGCCGACAGCCTCGCCGTCAGACAAGGCCGCAACCGCAGCCCGCCGCTCACAGCAGCACGATGTCGTAGTGCTCGGTCTGGTTGGTGGGCTCGGCGGTCAACGAGATGGGCTTGCCGATGAAGTCGGACAGGCCGGCCAGGTGCGCGCTCTCCTCGTCCAGCATCATCTCGACGACGTTGGCCGCCGCGACGACACGGAACTCGCGCGGCGAGAACTGCCGCGCCTCGCGCAGGATCTCGCGCAGGATGTCGTAGCAGACCGAGCGGGCCGTCTTCACCTGGCCCCGCCCCTCGCAGGTCGGGCAGGGTTCGCACAGCATGCGCGCCAGCGACTCGCGCGTGCGCTTGCGCGTCATCTCCACCAGGCCCAGCTGCGTGAAGCCGCCGACGGTGACCTTGGTGCGGTCCCGGCCCAGCTGTTTCCTGAACTCGGCCAGCACGGCCGCGCGGTGCTCCTCGCGCGCCATGTCGATGAAGTCGACGATGATGATGCCGCCCAGGTTGCGCAGACGCAGCTGGCGGGCGATGGCGCCGGCCGCCTCGAGGTTGGTCTTGAAGATGGTGTCGTCAAAATTCCTGGCGCCGACGAAGCCGCCGGTGTTGACGTCGATCGTCGTCATCGCCTCGGTCTGGTCGAACACCAGCGAGCCGCCGGACTTCAGCTCCACCTTGCGCGCCAGCGCACGGGCGATCTCGGCGTCCACGTTGCACAGGTCAAAGATGGGCCGCTCGCCACGGTAATGCTCCAGCTTGGCCGTGGCGGCAGGCATGAAGGTTTCGCCGAAACCGCGCAACACGTCGTACTGCATGCGCGAATCGATGCGGATGTGCCCGGTGCGCTCGGTGGTCAGGTCGCGCAGCACGCGCTCGACGAGGCTCAGATCCTGGTGCAGCAGGTTGGCCGGCGCAGTGTTGAGTGCCTTCTCGCGGATCTGGTGCCAGGTCTTGCGCAGATACGCGATGTCAGCGGCCAGCTCCTCGTCGGACGCATCTTCCGCGTTGGTGCGTAGGATGAAGCCGCCCCCACCGCCCTGCTCCTTGCTGCCCACCAGCGCCACCATGCGGGCACGCAACGCCTCGCGCGCCTCCGGCGAGCCGATCTTCTGGCTGATGCCGATGTGCTCGTCCTGCGGCAGGAACACCAACATGCGACCGGCGATGCTGATCTGGCTGGACAGGCGCGCGCCTTTGGTGCCGATCGGGTCCTTGATGACCTGCACTGTCAGCGGCTGGCCCTCGAAGACGAGGCGCTCGATGGGCGTCGGTGGCGCGTCGGCGCTCTGGTGCCGGCCGTGGCCGAACTGCGAAGCGCTGTGCAGGTCGGCCACGTGCAGGAAGGCCGCACGCTCCAGACCGATGTCAATGAAGGCGCTCTGCATGCCCGGCAGCACGCGCACGACCTTGCCGAGGTAGACGTTGCCGACGAGGCCCCGCTCCAACGTGCGCTCAATGTGCAGTTCCTGCACCGCGCCGTTCTCGACCACCGCCACCCGCGTCTCCTGCGGGGACCAGTTGATCAGGATGTCTTCCATCTCTCATCCTTGAATGCTGACGGTTGCGCGCGGACATGCGCGCAGGCGTCAGAACTCGAAACCGAATTTCTCCAACAGGGAAGCAGTCTCAAAGAGGGGCAACCCCATGATGCCCGAGTAGCTGCCGGCAATGTTCACGATCCAGGCTGCCGCCTGGCTCTGGATGGCATAGGCACCAGCCTTGCCGAAGGGTTCGCGGCTGGCGACGTAGCGGGCGATCTGCGCGGCGGTCAGCGGCGCGAACTCGACGCGCGACACGTTCAGCATCGCCGCACGCTGCATGCCATCGGCCACGGCAACCGCCGTGATGACGCGGTGCCCCCGGCCCGACAGCAGCGCCAGCATGCGACGCGCGTCGGCCTCGTCCTCGGGCTTGCCGAGGATGAGGCCGTCGACGGCCACCGTCGTGTCGGCGCACAGGATGGGCGCCGGCGGCAGTCCCCGCGCGACGCGACGCGCCAGTGCGGCGTCCAGCTTGGCACCGGTCACGCGGACGCAGTAGGCCTCGGGCTGCTCGCCGGGCTGCACAGCTTCCAGCGCCTCGGCATCCTCGTCGGCTCCGGGCAGCAGCAGCTCATGCTGCACGCCCAGCTGATCCAGCAGCTGGCGGCGGCGCGGGCTTTGCGAGGCAAGGTAGAGCAGCGGTGCGGTCATTCGCGGTGGTAGGGATGGCCGGTCGTCACGGTCCAGGCACGGTACAGGCCCTCGGCGAGCAGCACGCGGGCGAACGCATGCGGCAGCGTCAGGTCGGACAAGCGCAGCGTCTCGTCAGCCGTGGCCTTCAAGTCAGGGTGCAGCCCGTCCGGGCCGCCGATGATGAGGGCAGCGTCACGGCCCTCGCCCATCCACAGCTTCAAACGCTCAGCGAGTTGGACGGAGGTGCGGCGCTCGCCGCGCTCATCCAGGATGATGCGGCGCACACCTTTGGGCAACGCGGCCTCGATGCGCGCCGCTTCGGCCGCCATCAGCTGGTCGGCCGTCTTGCTGCCGCGCGTCTCGGCCTTGACGGCCTTGAGCTCCAGCCGCAGCTCGGGCGGGAAGCGCTTGGCAAAGTCCTCATAGGCGCTGTCTGCCCAGGCCGGCTGACGCTGGCCCACGGCGACAAGAAAGAGCCGCATCAGCCCTTCTTGGCAGGCGCCTTCTTGGCGGCCACCTTCTTGGCCGGCGCGGCCTTGGCGGTGGTCTTGACTGCCGCCTTGGCCGCAGTCTTGGCCGGCGCGGCCTTCTTCACGCCCACCGTCGTCTTCACGGCAGCCTTCTTGGCGACAGGCTTCTTGGCCGCAGGCTTGGCAGCGCCGACCTTGATGGTCTTGGCGGCCGGCGTCTTGGCGTCGACGACGCGGGCCGGCGTCTTCTTCGCGGGCGCCTTCTTGGCAACGGTCTTGGCGGCCGGCGCGGCCTTCTTGGCCGGGGCTGCCGCCTTCTTGGCGGGCGCCTTCTTGGCAGCGGTCTTGGCAGCCGGCGCGGCCTCCTCGGAGGCCTTCACGAGCTTGGTCTCGCCGCTGGCGACCTTGAGCTTGACCGGCTTGCCGCCCCAGATTTCCTCCAGGCGGTAGTAGTCGCGGATGGCAGGCTGCATCACGTGCACGACGGCGGCGCCGCAGTCCACGATGATCCACTCACCGTTGTCTTCGCCCTCGGTGCGCATGACCTGCATGCCGCCACCCTTGACCGATTCACGCACGCTGGATGCGAGCGCCTTGGTCTGGCGGTTGCTGGTGCCGGAGGCAATGATGACGCGCTCGAACAGCGGTGAGAGGTGTTCGGTGTTGAACACGACGATGTTCTGAGCCTTGACGTCTTCGAGACCATCGACGATGGCCCGTTGCAGCTTGCGAATGTCCATTCAGGGCTTCTTCCCGTAGAGACGGTGCGAGTCAATATAGCTCGCCACGTCGGCGCCCACCAAGGGGCTGATGTCGTCGCCACGCACGATCGCGTCGCGCACGGCGGTAGATGAAAGGGGGATGTCCGGCAGGTTCAGCACCTGCAGGCGGTGCGGCGGCATGCCGGGCGGCGTCACGACGGCCTCGCCCGCACGCGGCACGACGACCAGCGTGGCGAGCTGCGTCACCGCCTCGGCACGGTACCAGGAAGGCAGGCGAGCGTACTGATCCTGGCCAATGAGAAACATCAGCTCGGCCTGCGGCGTCTCGCGTTGGAACTCGCCCAGCGTGTCGGCCGTGAAGCTGGGGCCGCGGCGGTGCAGCTCGCGGTCGTCGACGGCGAAGCGTGGCTCGCCCGCCGTCAGCAGCCGCAACATTTGCACGCGGTGCGCGCCGGCGGCCATGACCTGGTCGGGCTTCTGCCACTGACGGCCGGCAGGCAGCCACAGCAGCCGCTCTGGCGCCAGCGCCTCCAGCGCGAAACGGGCAAAGGCCAGGTGGCCCAGGTGAGGCGGGTCGAAACTGCCGCCGAACAGCGCGAGCCTCATAGCCACAGCGCCGTGGGCGTCTCGTCCGCCCAGTCGCGGGGGCGCAGGAAGTCCGTGTACAGCCGCGCCTCCGGGCTGCCCGGCTCGGGCGCCCAGTCGTAGCGCCAGGTCACCTGCGGCGGCATGGACATCAGGATGGATTCGGTGCGCCCGCCTGACTGCAGGCCAAACAGCGTCCCGCGGTCCCACACGAGGTTGAACTCGACGTAGCGGCCGCGCCGGTAGGCCTGGAAGTCGCGCTCACGCTCGCCATAGGCATAGCCCTGGCGGCGCTCGACGATGGGCACGTAGGCCGCCAGGAAGGCATCGCCCACCGAGCGGATCAGGGCGAAGCCTTGATCGAAACCGCCTTCGGCGAAGTCGTCAAAGAAGATGCCGCCCACGCCACGCGGTTCGTTGCGGTGCTTCAGGAAGAAGTACTCGTCGCACCAGGTCTTGAACTTCGGGTGCAGTGCCTCGCCGTGGCTGCCAAGCGCGTCACGGCAGACGCGGTGGAAGTGCTGCGCATCGCGCTCGTAGCCGTAGTAGGGCGTCAGGTCCATGCCACCGCCGAACCAGGTGACGGCTGGCCCGTTCGCCGGCAGCGCCGCGAACATGCGCACATTCATGTGCACCGTCGGCACGAAGGGGTTGTGCGGGTGCAGCACCAACGACACGCCCATGGCCTCGAACGGCGCGCCGGCCAGCTCGGGCCGGTGCTGGGTGGCCGAGGGCGGCAAGACCCGGCCCTTCACGTGCGAGAAGTTGACACCGCCGCGCTCGAACACCGCGCCGCCCTCGATGAGGCGCGACAGACCGTCACCCTCCAGCCGGCCGCCGGGCTCGCGGGTCCAGCCGTCGCTCAGGAAGGCGTTGCCGTCAACGCCCTCGAGCGCCTCGACGATGCGTTGCTGCAGGCCCAGCAGGTAGTCGCGAACGGCTTGTGAATTCATGTTCTGGGGCGGATGGGGCTGGCCAGCGCGGGGCGCTTGCCCACGCGTGGGCCGAGGTAGTCGGCAAAAGCGGCGAAGTCGGCATCGACCTCGCCCGTCAGGGTCACGAAGCGGGTCAGGCACACAGCCCGCTGCTGGAAATCGAAATAGCACAGGCCCACCGGCACGCCGGCCTGCACGGCCACCTGGTAGGCGCCGGTGCGCCAGCCGGTGGCCAGCGAGCGCGTGCCTTCCGGCGCAGCCGCCAGCCAGAAGCGCTCACCGCGCCGAGCCGCCTCGCGCATCTGGCGCACGGTGTCGCCGACCAGCCCATGCGGGCTGTTGCGGTCCACCGCCACGCCGCCGATCCAGCGCGCCCAGTGGCCCAGCAGCGGCACCTTGAACAGGCTGTCCTTGCCCCAGAAGCGCAGTTGCAGGCCCAGCGCCCACTTGGCGAGCACGCCGATGACGAAATCCCAGTTGGACGTGTGCGGATAAACCAAGATGACGCCCTGCTCGGCTGGCAGGCCGGGCACGTCTACCGTCCAGCCGGACAGCCCCAGCACCGCATGGGCCAGCCGGCTGTGACGGCCCGTCGGCAGCCACGGCCCGGCGAGAACGGCGGGATATCGCGTCAACGCTTGATGGCGCGGTGGCCGATGTCGGACCGGTATTGCCGGCCCGCGAACTGGATACCGGCCGCCACCTCGTAGGCTGCCTGCGCCGCCGTGCGGGCCGATTCGCCCAGCGCCGTCACGCACAGCACGCGGCCACCGCTGGTGACCAGCTTGCCGTCCTGCTCCGCCGTGCCAGCGTGGAAGACCATGGCCTCCGCCTGATCGGCTGGCAGGCCGGTGATGGCATCGCCCTTGCGTGGGTCCAGCGGATAGCCCTGGGCCGCGAGCACCACGCCCAGCGCCACGCGGCGGTCCCACTGCAGCTCGACCTCGTCCAGCGTTCCATCGGTGGCGTGCATCAGCAGCTCGAACAGGTCGCTCTTGAGCCGCATCATGATGGGCTGCGTCTCCGGGTCGCCCATGCGGGTGTTGAACTCGACCGTGCGCGGCTGACCGTGCTCGTCGATCATCAGGCCGGCGTAAAGGAAGCCGGTGAACGGATGCCCGTCCTTGGCCATGCCGGCGATGGTCGGCTGGATGATCTCGTGCATGACCTTGGCATGCACATTGGGCGTGACGACCGGCGCGGGCGAGTACGCGCCCATGCCGCCGGTGTTGGGGCCTTCATCGCCGTCCAGCAGGCGCTTGTGATCCTGGCTGGTGGCCAGAGATACGACATGCCTGCCGTCGCAAACGACGATGAAGCTGGCCTCCTCACCGGCGAGGAAGTCCTCGATGACGACGCGCGCGCCACCCGCGTTGTGCGTGACGCCCAGCTTGTTGTCCTCCAGGATCCACGAGATCGCCTCGTGGGCCTCGGCCAGCGTCGTCGCGACGACGACGCCCTTGCCCGCCGCCAGGCCGTCGGCCTTGATGACGATGGGCGCGCCGCGGCCGTCCACGTAGGCATGGGCCGCAACCGGGTCGGAGAAGGTCTCGTAGGCCGCCGTCGGGATGCCATGGCGCTTCATGAAATCCTTGGCGAAGGCCTTGGAGCTCTCCAGCTGCGCGGCCGCCTGTGTGGGGCCGAAGATGCGCAGACCGCGCGCCCGGAATTCATCCACGACACCCGCCGCCAGCGCGGCCTCGGGGCCGACGACGGTCAGCGCGATCTTCTGCTCCACGGCGAAGTCGGCCAGCGCCTTGACGTCGGTGGGCGCAATGGCCACGTTGTGCAGACGCGCGTCGCGGGCCGTGCCGCCGTTGCCCGGCGCCACGAACACCTGGCTGACGCGCTCGCCCTGCAGCAGCTTCCAGCCCAGGGCGTGCTCACGGCCGCCGTTGCCGATAACAAGAACTTTCATCGTTCAGCCCAGTTCGGCGTTGTGATAAACCGCCTGCGTGTCGTCGAGATCCTCGATGACGTCCAGCAGTTTTTGCATGCGCTCGGCGTCCTCGCCGGTCAGCGCAATCGTGTTCTCGGGGCGCATCGTCACTTCCGACAGCTCCGGCACCAGGCCAGCTGCTTCCAGCGCGGCCTTGACGACTTCGTAGTCGGCAGGCGAGGTCAGCACTTCGATGGCACCGTCGTCCCCGGTGATCACGTCCTCGGCGCCGGCATCCAGCGCCACCTCCATGACCCGGTCTTCCGACGTGCCCGGCGCGAACAGCAACTGGCCGACGTGCTTGAACTGGAAGGCCACGGAGCCATCCGTGCCCATGTTGCCGCCGTACTTGCTGAAGGCGTGGCGCACCTCGGCCACGGTGCGGACGCGGTTGTCCGTCATCGTGTCGATCATGATGGCGGCACCGGCGATGCCGTAGCCCTCGTAGCGGATTTCCTCGTACGTCAGGCCATCGATGTTGCCGCTGGCCTTGTCGATGTTGTACTTGATGCGGTCGGCCGGCATGTTGGCGGCCTTGGCCTTGTCGACGGCCAGCCGCAGGCGCGGGTTGTCCTTGATGTCGGGGCCGCCCTGGCGCGCCGCCACCGTGATCTCACGGATGATGCGCGTCCAGATCTTGCCGCGCTTCTCGTCCTGGCGGCCTTTGCGGTGTTGGATGTTGGCCCATTTGGAATGACCAGCCATAAGTTCGGCTCCCGGCCGTCTGACAGTGCAGCGGCCTGATTTATCGTTGGCAGAAGAGTGATTTTAGAGGAGCGCCCATGACCGACCCGATCCTGCTGGCCCGCCATGGCGACATCGAGTGCCTGCTGCTGCCCGCGCTGGCCAATCGCCACGGCCTCATCACCGGTGCCACAGGCACCGGCAAAACCATCAGCCTGCAGACGCTGGCCGAGAACTTTTCCAAGATCGGCGTGCCCGTCTTCATGGCCGATGTGAAGGGCGACCTGACCGGCATCAGCCAGGCCGGCGCCCCTAGCGACAAGCTGTTGGCCGTGCTCAAGGAGCGCGGCATCGCCCCGCCCGACAAGATCGCCTGCCCCACGACGCTGTGGGACGTGTTCGGCGAACAGGGGCACCCGGTACGCGCCACCGTCTCGGACATGGGCCCGCTGCTGCTGGCGCGCATGCTGGCACTGAACGAGACCCAGGCCGGCGTGCTGCAGATGGTGTTCAAGATCGCCGACGACCACGGCCTGCTGCTGCTGGACCTGAAGGATCTGCGCGCCATGCTGCAGCACGTGGGCGATAACGCCAGCCAGTTCACGACGCAGTACGGCAACGTGTCGGCTGCCAGCGTGGGCGCCATCCAGCGCGGCCTGCTGCAGATCGAGGCCCAAGGTGGCGACAAGTTCTTCGGCGAGCCCATGCTGAACATCGCCGACTTCATGCAAACCGAGTCGGGCCTGGGCGTCATCAACGTGCTGGCCGCCGACAAGCTGATGAACGCGCCGCGGCTGTACGCGACCTTCCTGCTTTGGATGCTGTCCGAGCTGTTCGAGACGCTGCCCGAGGTGGGCGACCTGGACAAGCCGAAGCTGGTGTTCTTCTTCGACGAGGCCCACCTGCTGTTCAAGGACGCACCGGACGCGCTGGTGGAGCGCATCGAGCTGGTGGTGCGCCTGGTGCGCTCCAAGGGCGTGGGCGTCTATTTCGTGACGCAGAACCCGCTGGACATCCCCGACGCCGTGCTGGGCCAGTTGGGCAACCGCGTGCAGCATGCGCTGCGCGCGTTCACGCCGCGCGACCAGAAGGCCGTCAAGAGCGCGGCCGAGACCATGCGCGCCAAGCCGGGGCTGGACATCGCAGCCGCCATCACAGAGCTGGGCGTCGGCGAGGCGCTGGTGAGCCTGCTGGACGACAAGGGCCGGCCCAGCATCACCGAGCGTGTGTTTGTTCTGCCGCCAGGCAGCCAGATCGGCCCCATCTCGCCGCAACAACGGCAGGCCCTCATCACCAACTCTCTGGTAGCCGGCGTCTACGAGAAGCAGTTGGACCGCGAATCGGCCTACGAGAAGCTCATGGGCAAGGCCGCGACCCCGGCCGGCGGAGGCATGGCGGCGGAAGCCGGCGCCGTTTTCAAGGGCACCGGCACCGGCGGCACCCAGGCCCCTGCGCCAGCCGAGACCGACGACGGCGGCGACCTGATGGGCGGCCTCAAGGATGTGCTGTTCGGCAGCACCGGCCCGCGCGGCGGACGCCGCCCGGGACTGGCCGAGGCGGCGGCGCAGTCTGCCATGCGCAGCATCGGCTCGGCCGTGGGGCGCGAGATCATCCGCGGCGTGCTGGGCAGCATCCTGGGCGGCGGTGGCCGCCGGCGCTGAGCGTCGCCCGTTGGCGCCATCCAGCGCCCGGCCGTCGCAGGCCAGCAGCGCCTGTTGCGGCCATGCGCGATGCTGACGGCATGAGCACGACGCCCTCACCCCAGCGCCACGACTGGGCCATCCACATCGGCGGCACGGTGGCCATCTGCGTCATCGTCGGCCTGCTGAACTACCTGATCCGTGGCGGCCAGTTCGCCATGAGCATGCTGTACTCGTTCTCGATCGGCGTGCAGATCTCGGCCTACATCGCGCTGCTGCTGCAGGGCGTGGAATGGCTGCTGCGACGCTGGCACGGCGCGCCGAGCGCACCGCGCAAGGTATGGGTGGGCTGGATCTGGATGATGCCCTGCGTGCTGCTGGGCTCGGTCATGGGCTTCACCAGCGGCCAGTGGCTGGCCGACACGCTGAGCGGCAACCGCTCGACCCTGCCCTGGGACCTGACGGACCGGCGCTTTGCGCTGTCGCTGAGCTTCACGCTGCTGGTGTCGCTGCTGTCGTCGATGTTCTTCTTCGCCGTCTACAAACTCAACGCCGCCCGGCTGCAACAGGCCCAGGCCGAGCGCCAGGCGGCCGAGGCCCGGTTGACGCTATTGCAAAGCCAGCTGGAGCCGCACATGCTGTTCAACACGCTGGCCCACCTGCGCGTGCTCATCAAGCTGCGGCCCGACGAGGCCCAGCAGATGCTGGACCGCCTGATCGACTACCTGCGCGCCACGCTGCTGGCCAGCCGCAGCACCGAGCACACGCTGGCCGAGGAGTTCGAGCGCCTGTCCGACTACCTCGCGCTGATGCAACTGCGCATGGGCGAGCGGCTGCGCGTGAGGCTGGACCTGCCGGCGGCGCTCGCCGGCCTGGGCGTGCCGCCGCTGCTGCTGCAGCCGCTGGTGGAGAACGCCATCCAGCACGGCCTGGAGCCGCATGTGGACGGTGGCGAGCTGCGCGTGTCCGCCGCGCTGCAGGGCCGGCGGCTGACACTGGAGGTGGCCGACAACGGCACTGGCCTGCCCGCGAAGCCGTCGGCGGCCGGCGCGGGCACCGGCTTCGGCCTCGCACAGGTGCGCGAGCGCCTGGCCCAGCGCTATGGCGACGCCGCCCACTTCGAGCTGACCCCGCAGGCCGGCGGTGGCAGCATGGCCCGCATCGAGCTGCCAGCATGACCGACACCGCTCTGACTGCCCCGACCGCGCTCATCGCCGAAGACGAGCCGCTGCTGGCCGACAACCTGCGCGCCGAGCTGGCCAGCGCGTGGCCGGCGCTGCGCATCATCGCCCAGGCTGGCAGCGGAACGGCGGCCGTCGAGCTGGCGCTGCTGCACCGGCCACGCGCGTGCTTCCTGGACATCCGCATGCCCGGCATGACCGGCCTGGAGGCCGCACAGGCCATCACCGAGGACTGGCCAGCGGACGGCAGCGCCCTGCCCCTGTTCGTGTTCGTGACGGCCTACGACCAGTACGCGCTGCAGGCCTTCGACGCGGCGGCGGCGGACTACCTGCTCAAGCCCGTCACGCCCGAGCGGCTGGCCCGCTGCGCCGAGCGCCTGCAGGCACGGCTGGCCCTGCTCGAGCACGGGGCGACGACGCTGGCCTCGCTGCACCAGCTACTCAGCCAGGCTGTTGCCCCCGCGCCGCGGCTGCGCCATCTGCAGGCTGCCGTGGGCGACGCGGTTGAGCTGGTGCCGGTGGAGGACATCGTCTACCTGGAGGCCGCCGACAAGTACGTGCGCGCGGTGACGGCGCAGCGCGACTACTGGGTGCGGCAGTCGCTTCGCGAGCTGCTGCCGCAGCTGGACGCCGGGCGCTTCTGGCAGGTGCACCGCTCCACCGTGGTCCACATCGACGCGGTGGCCCGCGCCCAGCGCCAGGAGAACGGCACGGTGCTGCTGACGCTGCGCCAACGCCCCGAGACGCTGACGGTCAGCCGCGTGCACGCGAGCCGTTTCAAGCCGCAGTAGCCCGCACTCCTTAAAATCACCGCCATCATTGCGGGCCGCCACGCGGCCCGCATCCGTTTCCAGAGCCCGCCGATGAGCCAGACCCCTGCCGCACCCGCCACCAACTTCCTGCGCCAGCGCATCGAGAGCGATCTCGACACCGGCGCCTTCGACGGCCGCCGCTTCAGCGGCACACCCGGCGATGCGGCCCACCACGCGGCCGCGCCGCTGGATGCGGCGCGCATCCGCACCCGCTTCCCGCCCGAGCCCAACGGCTACCTGCACATCGGCCATGCCAAGAGCATCTGCCTGAACTTCGGCCTCGCGCGCGACTACGGCGGCGCCTGCCACCTGCGCTTCGACGACACCAACCCCGAGAAGGAGGAGCTGGAGTACGTCAACGCCATCAAGGAGATGGTGCAGTGGCTGGGCTGGAGCTGGGGCGACCACCTCTTCGAGGCTAGCAGCTACTTCGACTTCATGTACGCCGCCGCCGAGGCGCTGGTGAACGCGGGGCTGGCCTATGTGGACGAACAGTCCGCCGAGGACATGCGCGCCAACCGGGGTGACTTCGGCCGGCCTGGCGTCGACAGCCCCTTTCGCAACCGCTCCGCCGAGGAGAACCTGGCCCGCCTGCGCGAGATGCGCGACGGCCGGCACGCCGACGGCGCCATGGTGCTGCGGGCCAAGATCGACATGGCCTCGCCCAACATCAACCTGCGCGACCCGACGCTGTACCGCATCAAGCACGCCGAGCACCACGCCACCGGCAACACCTGGTGCATCTACCCGATGTACACCTTCGCGCACCCCATCGAGGACGCGCTGGAGCGCATCACGCACAGCATCTGCACGTTGGAGTTCGAGGACCAGCGCCCCTTCTACGACTGGCTGCTGAACCAGCTCGCCGACCTGGGCCTGCTGGCCCGGCCGCTGCCCCAGCAGATCGAGTTCGGCCGCCTGAACCTGAACTACGTCGTCACCAGCAAGCGCAAGCTGCGCCAACTGGTCGAGGACAAGCACGTCAGCGGCTGGGACGACCCGCGCATGCCCACGCTCGTCGGCCTGCGCCGCCGCGGCTTCACGCCCGCGAGCATCCGCGCGATGGTGGAAGCCACCGGCGCCAGCAAGCAGAACGCCTGGATCGACGACACCGTGCTGGACCAGGCCCTGCGTGCTGACCTGGAGCCGCAGGCGCCCCGCGCCTTCGCCGTGCTGCAGCCGCTCAAGCTCAAGCTGACGAACTACACAGAGGTGTTCGGCAGCGCCGAGCACCGCGAGCCCTGCGAGGTGGCCGCCCACCCGCACAAGCCCGAGCTGGGCCTGCGCCGGTTCTCGCTAGGCCCCGAGCTGTGGATCGAGGCCGAGGACTTCATGGAAACGCCCGTGAAGGGCTACTTCCGACTGTTCCCGGGCAACAAGGTGCGCCTGAAGGCGGGCTACGTCATCGAGTGCACCGGCGCCGAAAAGGACGCCGACGGCCAGGTCACCGCCGTGCTGGCCACCGTCATCCCAGACACCAAGAGCGGCACGCCGGGCGCCGACTCGGTCAAGGTCAAGGGCGTCATCGGCTGGGTGGGTGCCCACGAGGCCGTCGTGGCCGAGGTGCGGCTGTACGAGCGCCTGTTCACCGAGCCGCAGCCCGACGCCGGCGGCCGCGACTTCCTGGCCTTCGTGAACCCGCACTCGCTGCGCGTGGTGCAGGGCTTTGTCGAGCCCTCGTTGGCCGGCGCCGCAGCCGACCAGCGCTGGCAGTTCGAACGCCACGGCTACTTCGTAACCGACCGCGTGGACCACCGCGCCGACAAGCCGGTGTTCAACAAGATCACCGGGCTGAAGGACAGTTTCGCCAAGTGAGGCGGCGCCGGCTCATCGCCGGCGCAGCACGATGGGCGCGGCATAGTCCCGCCCCACCACGGCCCTGGCGAACAGGTAGTTCTGGCGCGCCTGCTCGCTGAGCGCATCCAGCAGCACGCCGCCCTGCGCATCGCACGGAAAAGCCAGCGCGCGGCCGGCCTGGAACAGCGACTCGAAGCGCAGTTCGTAATGGTCGGGCATCAACGGCATGGGGCGTGAGTTCATGGAGCACCTCGTCTTGCCTCCAGACTAGTCACGCCCATGGCGACTCGCGCGTGCAAACGTCGCAGGCCGCCGCCCTCACCCCCGCGTCTGGCGGGGCGCGCGCCGGATGTCACGGATCAGCGTGAGGCAGGGCGCAGCAGGTCGAGCTGGAAGGGCCGGTCATCCATCTCCGCCCCGGGCGGCGACGGCAGCGTCAACGGCAGCTGCCGCCGCTGCGCGAGGTTCAGCAGGGCCAGCGACGGCTGCAGATGCTGGCGCAACAGGGCCTGCAGCGACCCGTCGGCATGCGCCAGCCGCAGGCCACGCGCAAGCCGCTCGATGACCGCCTGATTGCCCGGGTGGGTGTAGAGGTACTGCGGCAGGTCGTAGACCAGCATCAGCCCGTCATCCAGCGCCAGCCCGCGCAGCCCTGCATGGGCCTGCCATTCCTGGCCCACCTCCAGCACGCTGCGGCAGAACAGGTCCGCACGGCCCAGGGCCACCATCTGGAACAGGCCCTCATAGGTGTTGACCTCTTCGACCGTGAAGCCGTTGGCGCGCAGGATGTCCACGTCCGCCCAGCCCCGGCCCTGCACATGGCGCAGCCGCGCCACCTCGGCCAGCGTACCGACCTCGCGCACCCGGGCCTGCTGAGGGCCGTGCACAAAGCAGACGCGGTAGCGGTTCACGCCCAGGTGGATGGGGAACAGCACCGGCACCAGCCCGGCCGCCCGGCCCGCCTCCGGGCCCGTGGCGATGAGGAAATTGGGCGCCGCCTGCTGCGCCGCCTCCAGCAGTGCGCGCCGCTTGTTCATCTGCCGGGACAGCTGCAACCGGTACGGCCCGTCAGAGGCGCGAGTCTTGTCCAGCGCCAGCTGCACCGCGTCGCGGACGTAGGCATTGCGCAGGTCGGTGGGGCTGTCGGGTGCGCGCAGCGTGATGGTCAATTCATGCGCGCGCGCAGGCATCGCTGCTCCGAGCAGCAGCACACCCATTCCCAGCAGCCAACTGCGTCGATGCGGCATGGTCCAGCCTCGCTTGGCGGCCACTGTAGCCCGCAGCCGGGGCGCTGTCTTCCGAGTGGGCCGCTCGAACAGGCCGTCAGTCCTGCAGATCGGCCAGGCGCCGCACCTTGACCTTGCGCCCCTTGAGCTTGCCGGCCGACAGGCGGCGCACCGCATCGGCGGCGATGCTGCGCTGCACAGCCACGTAACTGTGGAAGTCCGTGACGTTGATCTTGCCGATCTGTGCCGCCGTGAAGCCGGCCTCGCCGGTCAGCGCCCCCAGGATGTCGCCGGGGCGGATCTTCTCCTTGCGGCCGCCGAGGATCTGCAGCGTGTCCATGGCCGGCAGCAGCGGGCCGCCGGGTGCGTCCTGCACCCCGTCCAGAGGCAGCCATTTGAACTCGCCCCCCTGCAGCTGCTCGATGCGGCCCACACGGCCCATCTCGTCCAGGCTGGCCAGGCTCAGCGCCAGCCCCTCGGCGCCAGCGCGGCCGGTGCGGCCGATGCGGTGCACGTGCTGCTCCACGTCGGCGCTGATGTCCACGTTGATGACGCAGGCCAGGTTGGCGATGTCCAGGCCCCGGGCGGCCACGTCGGTGGCCACGAGCACCGAGGCGCTGCGGTTGGCGAACTGGATCAGCACCTGGTCGCGGTCGCGCTGCTCCAGGTCGCCATGCAGTGCCAGCGCGATGAAGCCCTGCGCGGCCAGCACCTGCTCCAGGTCGCGGCACTGCTGCTTGGTGTTGCAGAAGGCAATCGTCGACTCGGGACGGAAGGCGCGCAGCAGGCGCGGTACGGCGTCCAGGCGCTGGGCCTCGGTCACTTCGTAGGCGATCTGGCGGATGGTCGACGCGGCGGCACTGGTGGCGCCTGCCACCTGCACCGTCTGCGGATCGCGCATGAACTTCTGCGCGATGTCCTTCACCCCGTCGGGGAAGGTGGCCGAGAACAGCAGCGTCTGCCGTTGGGCAGGCGCACGCTTGGCAATGCTCTTGATGTCGTCCAGGAAGCCCATGTCCAGCATGCGATCGGCCTCGTCCAGCACCAGTGTGTTCAGCGCCGACAGGTCCAACGTGCCGCGCTCCAGGTGGTCGATGAGGCGGCCCGGCGTGCCCACGGCGATATGGGCGCCGAAGGACAGGCTCTCGATCTGCGGCTTCATGGGGCTGCCGCCGCACAGGCTCAGCACCTTGATGTTGTCGGCCGCGCGCGCCAGGCGGCGGATCTCCTGTGTGACCTGATCGGCCAGCTCGCGCGTGGGTGCCAGCACCAGCGCTTGCACCTGCGGCAGGTCAGCCTTCAGGCGGTGCAGCAGCGCGAGTGCGAAGGCCGCCGTCTTGCCGGAGCCGGTCTGCGCCTCGCCAATGACGTCGCGCCCCGCGAGGGCCAGCGGCAGGCTGGCGGCCTGGATGGGCGTCATCTGCGCGTAGCCCAGCTGGTCGAGGTTGGCCAGCATGGCGGGGCTCAGCGGCAATGTGGAGAAGGCAATGTCGTTCATCGTCGGATTGTCGAGGCTGTGACTTCTTCCGCACAGGAGGCCAGCGCGTTCAGGACGCTTGCAATTGGTCACTGCTGCCGAAAAACCGTCTGCCTAGCATTTGATGCGGCGCACCATATGGCTCCGAGCATGCCCACCGTCACCCAGTCCTTCCCGCCCACCCAAGCCATCGATCCCCCCACCTCGGCCCGCGCCCGCGTGCTGGAGGGCGGCACGCTGACGCCCACCGCGGCGCGGCCTGCTCCCCAGGCGGGCGTGCCGATCGCGGCGGCGCGCGCCCGGCCAGCCTCGGGGCCGCGCGCCCAAGGAGCGCCGACCGCCCAGGACGGCCTGCCCGGCTGGGCCAAGGGGGTGGTCATCGGCGGGCTGTTGCTGGCCATGGCGATGCCGGCCACGGTGCTGCTGTCACGCTCCATGCTGGTGCAGGACGCGCTGGCGGCACAAAGCAACTCCAAGGCCGCCTTGCTGTGCACGGCCGGCGACGGCCGGGCACTGGACGACAGCAGCCTGCTGAGCTGGCTCTTCGGCGGCTCCTACTTCGCCTGTGGCGAGTGGGAGACGCGCGACGCCCGCGTGCAGCGCGAGCGCGACCGCGACCAGGCCAACTTCCTCGCCCGCGAGCGCGCCAGGCAGCAGCCGCGCTGAGCAGCGATCTCAGCCGCCCGCGCGCTTGACGATCCAGCATTCCGGTCGGGCCTGCAGCCAGGCGACGACCTTCTCCAGGTGATCGCCCTGGATCTCGATGACGCCATCCTTGGCCGTGCCGCCGCTGCCGCACAGCGCCTTGAGCTGCTTGGCCAGCCCCGTCAGCGACGCGTCGTCCAGCGGCAGCCCCAGCACGGCGGTCACCCCCTTGCCCTTGCGGCCGGCCGTCTCGCGGCGCACCCGCACGATGCCGTCGCCCGCCGGCCGCGCCTTGGCTTTGCAGGCGCACCGCGCCACAGGCTGGCCGCAGCCGGGGCAGGCCCGGCCAAAGTCGGTCGAATAGACCAGGCTCACCGCGCAGGCGCCAGGTGGCGCTGGAAGAAGCCGTCCATCGTGCGATAGAGGTGCAGGCGGGCAGCACGCCCGGCGATGCCGTGCGCCTTGCCGGGGTAGATCTGCAGGTCGAAGGTCTTGCCGGCGTTCTGCAGCGCCTCGACGAGTTGCAGCGTGTGGTCGAACAGCACGTTGTCGTCGGCCGTGCCATGCACCAGCAGCAAGGGCTTAGCCAGCAACGCGGCGCGCGACGGCAGGTGGGCGCTGGCATACGGCTCGGCCTTGCCACCGTCCGGCATGCCGAGATAACGCTCGGTGTAGGCGGTATCGTAGAGCGTCCAGTCGGTCACCGGCGCCACGGCCACGGCGGCGGCGAACGGCGTGTCCGCATCCAGCATGGCCCGTGCCCCCAGGAAGCCGCCGTAACTCCAGCCAAAGAAGCCGATGCGCTCGGCATCCACGCCCGGCACGCGGCCAGGAAGCTGGCGCACAGCGGTGAACAGGTCGGCCAGCTCGGTCTTGCCGAAGGCGCGGTGATGAGCGCGAGTGAAGTCGCGGTCACGGTGCTGCATGCCGCGGGTGTCCAGCGTCATGACGCCGTAGCCGCGCTGCTGCCAATAGGCAATCAGCGGCATGTCGCGGCCCCAGCCCCAGTTCACCGTAGCGGCGCCGGGGCCGCCATAGGCCAGCACGATGACGGGGTGCTTGCCGGGCCGACCGTCCTGCGCCGGGAAGAAGAAGGCGTTCAGCGGCGTGCGGCCGTCGGCGGCCGTGAGATCCAGCGCCAGCGGCAGGTTGGCGTAGTCGCGCAGCTGGGGCGACGGCGCGTCGCCCCGCAGCGCGATGGCGTCGGCGCTGCCCAGCGTGCGCAGCTCCAGCCGGGGCGGCTCGCCCCAGGCCGAGCGCGTCACCAGCAGTTGCCTGCAGGCGGCATCGGCCTTGGCATCGCGCCATTGGCGGTTGCCGGCGCCGGGCAGCGGCTGCGGGCGTCCGCCGACCAGCGGCAGGCTGTAGAGCTCCTGGGCGCGGCCGCGGTCGCCGGCGGCCGCAAACACCACCGCCTCGGTGCTGGCGCACACGGCATGGTCCACCGGCTCGGCCATCTGCGTGAGCGGCGTGCGCGCGCCGCTGGCGCGGTCGAGCAGCAGCAGCTGGCGCCGGCCCGAAGCCTCGCTGGACCACAACAGCCCGTGCGGCGTCTCGACGAGGTCGTCATGCACCTCGACCCAGGCGGCGTCGGTCTCGGTGGTGATGTCGCGTGGTGCCATTGCGCCACCGGCCGCCGGCTTGAACTCGGTCAGGGTGAGGCGGGTCTGGTCGCGCGTGAACCATTGCAGCCAGGGCGTGCCGTCGGCAAACCAGCCGGCGCGCGCGATGTACTCGGCCTGCGCAGGCAGCGGCAGCGCACGCTGCCGGCCGGTGGCCGCGTCGATGACGAAGGCGCGGACCTGGGCATTGGCCGCACCGGCCGCCGGGTAGCGCTGCTCGGTCATGGCTGTGCGGTCAGCAAAGATCTGCGCCCGCGTCTTGAGCGCCACGCCGGCCTCGTCCACGCGCAGCGCCAGCAGCGACTTGCCGTCCTTGCTCCACCAGTAGCCGCGCTGGCGCGACAGCTCCTCGGCCGCGATGAAGTCAGCCAAGCCCCACGAGAGCGTGGCGCTGCCGTCGCGCGTCAGCTGGCGCGGCGCGCTGCCGGCAGCCAGCGACACGGTGAACAGGTTGCCGCCCTGCACATAGGCCAGGCGCTGGCCATCGGCCGCACAGCGGGCATCCTGCTTTGGCGCGCCGGCCGGCAGAGCGAGCTTGTGGGCCTGCGGGCCAGCTGCATTGAGACGCACCAGGTACAGGTCACCCGACAGCGGGAACAGCAGCGCGCTGTCGTCACCACCGCACCACTGGTAGCCGGTGATGCCGCGCTGCGTGATGCGCTTGCGCTCCAGCGCCATCTTCTCGGCCTCGGAGAGCTTTTGCTCGGCGCCGCCCAGCAGGTCTGCAGCGGCCACCAGCTTGCGGGGCTCACCGCCAGCGGCGGGCTGGGCCCACAGTTCCAGCACCTCGCTGTCGGTCTGCGACGGGCGCAGAAAGCTAACCCACTGGCCGCCGGGCGAGATCTCCGCCTGACGCGGCAGGCGGCCAGCCAGCGGCGGGTCGGCGGTGAGGCGTTCGAGGGTGAGTGCGGGGGTCTGGGCCAGGGCGGCGCTCGTGGCGCAGGCCGCGGCCAGCAAGGACATGAGGATCTTCATGGCCCGCATGCTAAGCGGGCTGGATGGGCTGGGCGGCCGCGCCGAACAGCCGCAGCGCCAGTTCGTCGGCCGCGTTGACGGTGCGCAATTCGGCATAGGCCGCCTCGGCCTCCGGGTAGGCGCGCCGCAGGTAGTGCAGCCACTGCTTGAGGCGCCCGCCCTGGTGGCGCGGGGCGACAGTGGCACGCACCTGCGCGAAGAAGGCCTGCATCAGCGGCAGCAGCTCGGCCCAGGGTACGGGGGCAGGCCGCGCACCGCTGACGCGCAGCGCCAGCCCTGGGTCGGCCACCATGCCGCGGCCCAGCATCAGGTGCTCGCAGCCGCTGCGCTCGCGCGCCAGTTCGGCGTGCGCCACGGTCCAGATCTCGCCGTTGGCGATGACGGTGAGCGGGACGGCCTCGCGCACGGCAGCGATGCGCTCCCAGTAGGCCGGCGGCTTGTAGCCATCAGCCTTGGTGCGGGCATGCACGACGATCTCGCTGCCGCCGGCGGCATGGATGGCACGGGCCACGTCCAGCGTGCGGCTGTCGTCCATGTAGCCCAGGCGCATCTTGGCCGACACCATGATGTCGGCCGGCACCGCGCGGCGCACGGCTGCGACGATGTCGTGGATGAGCTCGGGCTCGTCCAGTAGCACGGCGCCGCCCCGGTGGCGGTTCACGCACTTGGCCGGGCAGCCGAAGTTGAGGTCAATGCCCTCGGGCTTCAGCTCGGCCAGGCGCGCAGCGTTCTCGGCCAGGCAGTGCACGTCGGAGCCCAGCAGCTGCGGATGCACCGGCACCCCGGCCGCCGTGCGCCCGCCGTTCTTCAGCTCCGGCACGATGCGCGTGAACACGCGGGCAGGCAGCAACTGGTCGGTCACGCGGATGAACTCGGACACGCAGCGGTCCACGCCGCCCACGCGCGTCAGCACGTCGCGCAGGATGTGGTCGAGCAGGCCTTCCATCGGCGCCAGAAGAATCACGCCGGGTTCTCCTGGTTCATCAGGTACAGCCGCAGGTCGAACTCCAGCTGAAAGTAGTCCGGCTCCATGTGCTGGCAGAGCTTGTAGAAGGGCTTGTTGTGGTCCAGCTCGCGCAGATGCGCCAGCTCATGCACGACGATCATGCGCAGCAGCGCGGCCGGCGCGTCCTTGAACAGTGTGGCCACGCGGATCTCGCGGCGCATCTTCAGCTTAGCGCCCTGCACCTGCGTGCGGCGCGTGTGCGTGCCCAGCGCATGCTGCAGCACGCGCAGCTTGGCGTCGTAGTTGACCGAGTTCAGCGGCTCGGCGTTGCGAAGGTGGCGAGTCTTCAGCTCGTTGACGTAGCTGAACAGCGCGCTGTCGCTGCGCACCTCGTGGCGCTCGGGCAGGCGGCGGTCCAGGTGGTCGGCGAGGCGACCGTCCAGCCGCAGTTGCTCAGCCTGGGCGATCAGTTCGGGGGGATAGCCGGCAAGGTAGCGGGCAGCAAGCATGCGGTCGGGTCATAAGGCGCGGCGCCACAAAGGCACCGCTCCGGAGGGGACGAGGTCAGGCAGCCAGCGCCGTCGTCGTGGTCACGGCGTCCAGGCTGTCCAGGCTCGCTATTGTCGCGAGGCAGGCCCGCGCCACCTCCTGGCCCTTGGTCGAAAAATGCTCGGCGAAGAAGCGCTTGTGCTCGCCATGCTCGTGGAAGTGATGCGGCGTCAGCACGGCGGAGAACACCGGCACGTCGGTTTCCAGCTGCACCTGCATCAGCGCGCTGATGACGGCCTGGCCAACGAAGTCGTGCCGGTAAATGCCGCCGTCGACGACGAGGCCGCAGGCAATGATGGCGTCGAAGCGGCCCGAACGTGCGAGGCGCTTGGCGTGCAGCGGGATCTCGAAAGCGCCGGGCACGTCGATGACGGCGACCTGCTCCGCCGGGATGCGACATCGGCTGAACTCGCTGCGGATGGCCGACACGGCCACGCCGACGATGTCCTTGTGCCAGCTGGCGGCCAGGATGGCCACGCGCGGCAGGCGGGTCAGGTTGAAGGTGGGATGACGGGGCTGATTCATGGTGTCCTCTTGAAAGACAGGGTGGCCAGAATCAGGGCAAGCGCACGCAGCAGCGGCGCTCCCGCTTGCGACGGGAACGCCGTCGGCACCGCCGGGCGACCTCCTCGGGGGCTGCGCATGGCGACGCGCGGCCCACGGGGTACCGTCCCAGCGTTGCCGCCACGCGATCTCTTTCATCCGGACTGTGACCGTCGGCCCTGGCATCGCACCAGGTCTGCTGACCCTTCGCCGATTTCGCAGCGAAGGCGCTCGCGGGCTCCCGGGCTTTCGTCCGGATACCGCCGGTGGGGAATTTCGCCCCGCCCTGAGAACGCTGCCGACCCTCGCGAGCCGGCGAGCCGCATCCTAGCGGCAGCGGCGGCATGATGTGGGTCATGTCCGAGACAGCCCCACAACCCGTGTTCCGCATCACCATGCAGCCCGCCGGCACGGTGTTCGCCGCGCCGGCCGATCAGACGCTGTTGCTGGCCGGCCTGGCCGCGGGCCTCGGGCTGCCCTGGTCCTGCCGCACGGGGACCTGCCGCACCTGCATCGCCCGCGTCGTCCAGGGCCAGGTGGAGCACCGCATCCCCTGGCCGGGCTTGTCTTACGAGGAGAAGGCCGAGGGATTCATCCTGCCGTGCGTGGCCGAGGCCCGCAGCGACGCGACGATCACTTTCGGAGCATGGCCAGCGTCTGACCGCCCTGCGTGAGCGTGGCGGACGTGGCCGGCTGACCTTCCTCGCCACCAAAGTCCAGCTGCGTCCCCACCTGCGGCACGTGAACCTGGCGCGGTGTGCTGGCCAGCAGCTCGAAGGACGGCTGCCCCGGCGCCTGGCCCAGCAGCCGTCCCTTGTCGTCGATGAAGACCTTGATGGACAACTGCGGCGCGACGTACTCGCCCGCCAGCGCCTGCTTCTGCGACGCGCTCAGCGTCAAGAAGACGCGCTCGGCCGGCAGCTCGCCGGTGCGCACCCAGCGCTCGCCGGCGCTGTCGCCGTTGTTGAAGAAGCGCAGCGCCGCAACCTTGCCGTCGGCCCCGCGCTCCAGCTGCAGCTCGCTCAGCGAATCCGGAACGGCAAAGCGGTCCTTGCCCAGCGGCATCAGCGGCGAGATACCGCCGCCGCTGCGCTGGCTTTGCAACACCCCATCCTTCACGCGCAACGTGCCAGTCAGCTTGTCGTCACGGGCATAGAGTCCCTCGGCACTCTGGAGCTGTTCGGCCGGCACGGCCACAGGCTGGGGTTCGACAAACGGCTCGCCGATGGCGAACGCCGCCAGCTTGCGTGCCACCAGGTCCAGGTTGAAGCCCGGCGCGTCGCTGTTGTGCAGGATGACGACGGTCGTCTGGCTGGTCGGCAGGTAGTTCAACGTCGACACGAAGCCGTGGATGCCGCCGCCGTGCGACAGCATCGCCTCATCGCGCAGCCTGCCGGCGGCAAGGCCGAAGCCATAGTGGTGCGGCTTGGCTGGGCCTTCGGGCGTGATCATGCGTTCGTAGCTGGCCTTGCCGATGAGCTTGCCGCCGTGCAACGCCCGGTTCCAGCGCCACAAGCCCTCGGTGTTGGCGATGAGTGCGCCGGCCGCGTGCGGCTGCGTCATGCTGAGCAAGCCCGCCGGCACCACCTGACCCTGCGGATTCTGTGTGTAGCCCTGAGCCATGCCCTTGAAGAGCTTGTCGCCCGCCTGGCAATGCACGCTGGTGATCCCGGCTGGCTTCAGCAACAGGCTGTCGACGGATTCGTGCCAACGCTGCCCCGAGATGGCCTCGACGACGGCGCCCAGCAGCACGTAGCCCGAGTTGTTGTAAGCCCACTTCTCGCCGGGTGCGAAGTCCACGGGCAAATCCTTGAACTCCTGGATCAGCTCGGCCGTGCTCAGGTCGCGCCGCACCGGGTTGCCCATGTAGCCGGGGATGCTGGTGTAGCTCTTGACACCGGATGTGTGGTTGAGCAGTTGCAGCAACGTGATACGGGCGCCGTTGGGATAGCCGGGCAGGAACTTGGCAACCGGGTCGTCGAGCCGGGCCTTGCCGTCGTCGATCTGCTTCAGCAGTGCGGCCGCGGCGAACTGCTTGGCGACCGAGCCGATGCGCAGCAGTTGATCGGGCTGCATGGGCACGCCCAGCTCGATGCTGGCCGCGCCGCGCGCACCCTTGTAGAGCAGTTGATCACTCCGCGCGACCAGCACGGTGACGCCGGGGCCATCAGCCGCGATCTTCTGCGCATCGAGCAACTGGTTGGCATAGGCGGTCATCGCCGCGGGTGAGGCCGGGGTGCCCGCACGGGCGCCTCCCATCAGCAGCGACAGCAGGGCAACAACGGGGAGAACGGGCATCGAGTGGGGGGCATGGCAACTCACGGGTGGAGGGAACGGCGCGCAGCATCGCGGCGCCCCGCAGAGGCGGCAAGCCTGCTTGCGACCAACGGCACAAAGCGCGGCATGAGCCGCAGCCGCCATCCACAGCGCCTGTGGACAAACCCGTGAACAGCCTGCGGGCGGACGCCGCAAGTACCTGTCACGTCAGGGAGTTTTCTGGGTTGCCTCAGATTGAGGCAGTCTCGTGACAGGCGTTGTGTACCTGAGCCGATCCCGACGCGCGCTTCATCCACAGCGCCTGTGGACAACCCCGTGCACACCCTGCGGGTGGAGGCGCCAAGTGCTTGGCGCAACAGGGATTTTCTTGCGCTGCCTCAGTTTGAGGCAGTGGTGTGACACAGGACAATCGCGCCATGCATCGCACCATCTTCACAACGCCCGTCGTGAGCACCTTGCTGCGCGGGCTCTCTGTCGCCTGGCTCCGGCTGGCCGGCTGGACCGTCCAGGGCCAACTGCCTCCCGAGGCGCGCAAGAGCGTCTTCATCGCCGCCCCGCACACCAGCAACTGGGACCTGCCCTACACCTTGTTCGCTTCGTTCGCGCTGCGCCTGACGCCCTACTGGATGGGCAAGGCGTCCATCTTCAGGTTCCCGTTCGGCGGGCTGATGCGCTGGCTGGGCGGCATCCCGGTGGACCGCAGCAAGTCCAGCAACCTCGTGGCCGCGTCGGCCGAGGCGCTCGTGGCCGCCGACGGCCCGGTGCAGCTCATCGTGCCGCCCGAGGGCACGCGCAGCAAGACGGTGTACTGGAAGACGGGGTTCTACTGGATCGCCGTCACGGCGAAGCTGCCCATCGTCATGGCGCACATGGACTACTCGCGCAAGCTGGTGGGCCTGGGGCCGCTGTTCCACCCGACCGGGGATGTGGACGCCGACATGATCGAGATCAAGCGTTACTACGCCCAGTTCAAGGGCAAGAACGCGAGTCAATTCACGCACGAATGAACACACCGGCCAACGCCAAAGATCCGCTGCACGGCATGACGCTGGAGGCCATCGTGACCGCGCTGGTCGAGTATTTCGGCTGGGCCGAGCTGGGCCAGCGCATCGAGATCAAGTGCTTCCGCATCGACCCCAGCGTGTCCTCCAGCCTGAAGTTCCTGCGCAAGACGCCCTGGGCGCGCGCAAAGGTGGAGAGCTTGTACCTCTTCATGCGGCGCGAGCAGGCTCGCAACGCGAAGCCTGCGCATTAGCGACCCGTATTTCGGGCCGAGCGCCCGGCTGCCCCAAGCCGGCCCATTGGGCGATGTGCGAGCGGCCCAATGCCGCGAGCATCGCCGTCCCCCCGGGGGCTGAGGCCGGACACATGGCGCCCGGTGGGCGGCATGTGCCTGCCGAAGGGCTGCGGCACTGCCGCGGCGCGGTCTGCAAGACCGGCTGGGCTTGCCGGCGTTCAGCCGGCGCAAGACCGGACGAGGGGCCTATTTCGCCTCAGGCAGCTCGATCTTCACCTCGAGCACCTCCAGGTCGCCCTGGCGCTCCATGTGGACCTTGATGTCATCGGGGTTGATGGACACGTACTTGCTGATGACAGCGACCAGCTCGCGCTGCAGCTGCGGCAGGTAGTCGGGGCTGGCGCTGCGGCCGTTGCGCTCGTGCGCGAGGATGAGCTGCAGACGCTCCTTGGCAACGCTGGCCGAGCTCTTTTTCTCGCCGAGGAAGAAGTTCAGGAATCCCATCGCAGGCCTCCTTACTTGGCGCCGAAGACGCGCTTGAACCAGCTTTGCTTCACGGCTTCGGTGAAGCGCATCGGCTTTTCTTCGCCCAGGAAGCGCGACACGACATCCTTGTAGGCCTCGGCCACGTCCGTGCCTTGCAGGTGGATGGCCGGCGTGCCCTGGTTGGACGCCTGCAACACGCTCTCGCTCTCCGGGATCACACCGATCAGCGGCGTGCGCAGGATCTCGTGGATGTCGTCCAGGCTCAGCATCTGGCCGCCTTCGACGCGGTTCGGGTTGTAGCGCGTGATCAGCAGGTGCTCCTTGACCGGGTCGCCGCCCTCGATGGCGCGCTTGGTCTTGCTGCTCAGCATGCCCAGGATGCGATCACTGTCGCGCACCGAGGAGACCTCGGGGTTGGTCACCACCAGCGCTTCGTCGGCGTAGTGCATGGCCATCAACGCGCCGGTCTCGATGCCAGCCGGCGAGTCGCAGACGATGTAGTCGAACTCCATGGCCTTCAGCTCTTCCAGCACGCGTTCCACGCCTTCTTGCTTCAGCGCATCCTTGTCGCGCGTCTGCGAGGCCGCCAGGATGTAGAGCTTGTCCAGCTGCTTGTCCTTGATCAGCGCCTGCGTGAGCTTGATCTCGTCATTGACCACATTGATGAGGTCGTACACGACGCGTCGCTCGACACCCATGATGAGGTCGAGGTTGCGCAGACCCACGTCGAAGTCGATGACGCAGGTCTTGAAGCCGCGCATGGCGAGGCCGGTGGCGAAGCTCGCGCTGGTGGTGGTCTTGCCGACCCCGCCCTTGCCGGAGGTGACGACGACGATCTTGGTGGTCATCTGGGGCTTTCCTGTTGGTTCAGTTTGATTCGGTTCAGAAGGTCAGCGGCTGCATCAGCAGCTTCTCGCCGTCGAGCAAGACCTGCGCCGGCTTGCCCGCCACGTCGGCCGGCAAGGGGTTCTCCGCAGTGCGATAGATGCCGGCGATGGACAGCAGCTCGGCCTCCAGGCTGTGTGCATAGATGCGTGCCGACGTGTCGCCGCGCGCACCCGCGATGGCCTTGCCGCGCAGCGGCGCGTACACATGCACACTGCCGTCGGCGATCACTTCGGCGCCATGGTTCACGAGCGCCAGCACGACCAGGTCGCCGCCCTTGGCATACACGCGCTGGCCAGAGCGCAGCGGCTTGTCGACCACCATCGTGGGCGCGGGGGCGGCAGGCTTCTCGATGATCTTCTCGACGGTGATCTCGCGCACCACTTCACGCACGACCTCGCGCACCTCGGCCGGCGCAGCCGCGGCAACGGGCTCATCGGACGCATCGGCCAGGCCCAGCTCGTGGGCCAAGGCCAGCTCCTGCGGCGTTGCACCGGCCACGGCCACGGGTTGCAGCTGGCTGGCACGCAGCAGGTCGACGATGGCCCGCAGGTCCACCGGCGCAGGCCCGTCCAGCGCCAGCGCAGCCTGGCCCTCGCTTGCCGCCGCCGGCCGTTCCAGCGTGCTGAGGTCGATGACCACAGGCTCATGCTCGAAGCCCCCCTGGCCGGCACGCTCGGCCCAGTCGGCAGCGATCTCGGCCATGTCGGCGCTGTGCAGCACCAGGCCCAGCAGGCTCAGGCGGCGCGACTTCAGCTCGAAACTGCCGGCGCGTGCGGCGCTCTTGCTGCGCCCGCCGCTCTCCCTCGTGATCTCCGCCATGCCCCGCTGCCGCCCGTTCAAAAGGCCGCGAGTTTAGCCGCCACCACCAGGCCGGCCGTTTGGGGACTCACCCCAGGCCTGCGGACGACAGCGCCTCAAAAACGGGCAGGCCAGCCCGGCCCGTGGCCGATCAAGCACTTAGCGCCGCTGTCGTCAGCCCGCCCACAGACTTGTCCACAGAAGGCGGGGACAAAACCCGTCAAAACGCACTTCCAAGCTGTGAACTTCATCCACCGGACGCCGACTTATCCCCACTTCCGGCAATCGTCAAGCTTTTTGGCACAGCACCATGCCGTCTGGATGCGGCACCCCAATATCAACGCTAAGTCATTGATTCATATAGACGGCTACAAACTGCTCAAAAATGGGGCAACCTAAGCGGACCCGCATCACACAAGGGATTTCCGGCGATGGGGGGCGGTTTTCCACAAAGTTTTCCACAGACTCGGTGGATAGCCTGAAGAAACATTACAAATCAGTGACTTAACGGCGATCCTTGAGGCCGCTTGGAGGTTTCGGCTGCAACTTGGAGCCGCGCTCAGCGGCCGCGCAAGCTACATTGGGGCGGCCACACCCCGAAGGAGAGCCCGTTGGCCACACCGAACTACAGCTACGAGAAACGCCAGCGCGAACTGGCCAAGAAGCGCAAGGCCGAGGAGAAGCGCCAGCGCAAGCTCAGCGGCAAGCCCGATGACGCAGCGGCGTCCGATGACGCGCCCCCCGAGGGCACGGCTGACGCCGACTCGCCGGCCCCGACCGAGCCACAAAACTAGAATCTGCCGTTTTCCCGTCCAGCCGCGCCCATGCCCCGCCAGCTCTTCGTCACCACCGCCCTGCCCTACGCCAACGCCGGTTTCCACATCGGCCACATCATGGAGTACACCCAGGCCGACACCTGGGTGCGCTTTCAGCGCATGGCAGGCCACGAGGTGCACTTCGTCTGCGCGGACGACGCCCACGGCGCACCCATCATGATCTCGGCCGAAAAGGCCGGGAAGACGCCGCAGGAGTTCGTCGCCGGCATCGCCGCCGGCCGCAAGCAATACCTGGACGGCTTTCACATCAGCTTCGACAACTGGCACTCGACCGACGGGCCGGAGAACCACGAGCTCTCCAAGGCCGTCTACCTCTCGCTGCGCCACAACGAGCTGATCTCGACCAAGACCATCGAGCAGTTCTTCGACCCGGCGAAGTCCATGTTCCTGCCGGACCGCTTCATCAAGGGCGAGTGCCCCAAGTGTGGCGCGAAGGACCAGTACGGCGACTCCTGCGAGGTCTGCGGCGCCGTCTATGCACCGACCGAGTTGAAGAACCCCTACTCGGTGCTGTCGGGTGCCACGCCGGTGCTCAAGAGCAGCGAGCACTACTTCTTCAAGCTCAGCGACCCGCGCTGCGTGGACTTCCTGACCGAGTGGACGCAGACGCCCGGCCGGCTGCAGCCCGAGGTGCTGAACAAGATCCGCGAGTGGTTCGAGACCGACGAGGACGGCAATAACAAGCTGTCGGACTGGGACATCAGCCGCGACGCGCCCTACTTCGGCATCGAGATCCCGGACGCGCCGGGCAAGTACTTCTACGTCTGGCTGGATGCGCCCATCGGCTACCTGGCCTCGCTGAAGAACTACTTCGCCAAGACCGGCCGCGACTTCGACGCCTTCGTGAACGATCCCGCCACCGAGCAGATCCACTTCATCGGCAAGGACATCACGTACTTCCACACGCTGTTCTGGCCGGCGATGCTGCACTTCAGCGGCCGCAAGACGCCCAACCACGTCTTCGTGCACGGCTTCATGACCGTCAACGGCGGCGAGAAGATGAGCAAGAGCCGCGGCACGGGGCTGGACCCGCTGAAGTACCTGAGCCTGGGCCTGAACGCCGAATGGCTGCGCTACTACATCGCGGCCAAGCTCAACGCACGCGTCGAGGACATCGACTTCAACCCCGAGGACTTTGCCGCCCGCATCAACAGCGACCTGGTCGGCAAGTACATCAACATCGCGTCGCGCGCCGCCGGCTTCCTGACCAAGCGCTTTGACGGCCGGCTGAGCGCCGACCTCGGCGTGGAAGGCCGCGCGCTGCTGGACGCGCTGCGCGCACAGAGCGGCGTGATTGCCGAGCTCTACGAAACCCGCGAGTTCGGCAAGGCGCTGCGCGAGACCATGGCGCTGGCCGACAAGGTCAACGAGTTCGTCGACGCCCACAAGCCCTGGGAGTTGGCCAAGCAGCAAGGCATGGACGCCGCGCTCCATGACGTCTGCAGCGTCTGCATCGAGGCCTTCCGCCTGCTCACCATCTACCTCAAGCCCGTGCTGCCGGCGCTGAGCGGCCAGGTGGAAGCCTTCCTGAAGGTCGAGCCGCTGCAGTGGAGCGACAGCGCCCGCGCGCTCGGCGCCCACCAGATCGGCGCCTACCAGCACCTGATGCAGCGCGTGGACGTGGCCAAGGTCGAACAGCTGTTCGAAGCGCCCCCGGCTCCCAAGGTCGTGCCCGGCGGCGAGGACATCGCCCCCGAGATCAAGATCGACGACTTCGCCAAGGTCGACCTGCGCATCGCCAAGATCGTGAAGGCCGAATTGGTGGAAGGCTCCGACAAGCTGCTGCGCCTGACGCTGGACGCTGGGGAGGGTCGCACACGCAACGTCTTCAGCGGCATCCGCAGCGCCTACAAGCCCGAGGACCTGGAAGGCAAGCTGACCGTGCTGGTGGCCAACCTGGCGCCGCGCAAGATGAAATTCGGCGTCAGTGAAGGCATGGTCCTTGCTGCCAGCCATGCCGATGAGAAATCCACACCCGGCATCTTCGTCCTCGAACCCCACGACGGCGCCCAGCCCGGCATGCGGGTCCGCTGAACGCCAGCGGGGCCCTGGCAACCCGCTCGCCATGCACGCTGCCTACGCCCGCCGCCTGCTCGCCGTGGAGCGCACGGCCGAGGGCAACGCCCACCTGGGCTGGCTGCTGGCCTTCGTGGCCGGCGCCACCAATGCGGGCGGGTTCCTGGCCGTGCACCACTACACGTCACACATGACCGGTTTGGTGTCGGCCGCGGCCGATGCCCTGGTGCTGGGGCGGCACCAGGTGTGGGTCACGGCGGTCGGCGCGCTGCTGTTCTTCCTGGCCGGCGCCGCGACGACGGCCGTGCTCGTCAACTTCGGCCGCCAGCGGCTGGCACACAGCATTTATGCGCTGCCGCTGCTGCTGGAGGCCGCCTGCCTGCTGGCCTTCGGCCTCATGGGCGCCTGGCTGGCCAGCCTGCAAGGTCTGCTGGTGCCGGCCACCGTGTCCATGCTGTGCTTCACGATGGGGCTGCAGAACGCGCTGATCACCAAGGTGTCGCGCGCCGAGATCCGCACCACGCATGTCACCGGCATCGTCACCGACCTGGGCATTGAGCTGGGCCGTACGCTCTACGGCATGGGCGGCACGCCCATGCCCGCCAACACCACGCGGCTGCGGCTGCTGGGCGGCCTGCTGCTGGCTTTCGCGGTGGGCGGCGTGGTCGGTGCATGGGCCTTCAAGGCCATCGGCTACGCGGCCACACTGCCGCTGGCGGGCGCGCTGGCCTTCCTGGGCGTCGTGCCGGCACTGGACGACCTGACCCGTGCGCGCGGCCGATAAAATGCCGGGATTCGTTTGAAAGCCCTGTCATGCCGCTGTTCTGGAAACCCTACAAGTCCGAAGTCACGTCCTTCATCGAGCAGCTGAAGGCCCAGCGCCCCACGCTGGAAGCCGAACAGCGCGCCGGCCGCGCCCTGCTGTGGGACAAGGCGCAGGATCGCACCGCCCAGGCCGGCTTCAACGAAGCCCGCGTACCCCAGCAGCCCTACGTCTATCAAACCAAGGCATAAGGTCCATCTCGGCCCACCCATGGGGTGCTGACACGGCCTGTCGATGACCACGGTCACCACGGACGACACCCCCGAGATTTCGTCGGATCTACCGGAAGCGGTCGATACGGTGGCCGTCGCTCGCCTGTACGGCGAGCCGCTGTTCCAGATGCCACTGGACCTCTACATCCCGCCGGATGCGCTGGAGGTCTTCCTGGAGGCCTTCCAGGGCCCGCTGGACCTGCTGCTCTATCTGATCCGCAAGCAGAACTTCAACATCCTCGACATCCCGCTGGCCGACGTGACGCGCCAATACCTGAGCTATGTCGAGCAGATCCGCGTGCACAACCTCGAGCTGGCCAGCGAATACCTGCTGATGGCCGCGATGCTCATCGAGATCAAGTCGCGCATGCTGCTGCCGCCCAAGAAGAGCGAAGACGGCAAGGAAGTGGAAGACCCGCGCGCCGAGCTGGTGCGCCGACTGCTGGAGTACGAGCAGATGAAGCTGGCCGCCGCCCGGCTGGATCGCCTGCCTCAACTGGGGCGCGATTTCCTGCGCGCGCAGGTTCATATCGAGCAATCGCTGACGCCGGTGTTCCCGGACGTGAATGCCGACGACCTGCGCGAGGCGTGGCTGGACATCCTCAAGCGCGCCAAGCTCAACCAGCACCACAAGATCAGCCGCGAGCAGCTGTCGGTGCGTGAACACATGAGCATCGTGCTGCGCCGGCTGCAGGGCCAGCGTTTCGTCGAGTTCGAGCACCTGTTCGACGTCTCACGCGGCCAGGCCGTGCTCGTCGTCACTTTCATCGCGATGCTGGAGCTGGCGCGCGAGCGCCTGCTGGAGATCACGCAAGCCGAGGCGTTCGCGCCGATCTACGTCAGGCTGGCCTACACGCCCGCCTGACGGGCCCGCCTCACTTGCCGCGCAGCTTCTGCACGGCCATCACGACGCCCAGCACCACCGCGCCGGCGACGATGCCGGTCAGGCCGTTGCTGCCGTTCTCGATCAGCGCCGCGACGCCCCAGGACTGGCCGGCCACCCAGTGCTCCACGACGTGGTGCAGCGCCGGGATGCCATGCACCAGGATGCCGCCGCCGACGAGGAACATTGCTGCCGTGCCCACCACCGACAAGGTCTTCATCAGCCACGGCGCCGCCATCAGCAGGCCCCGGCCGAGTGCACGCGCCGCAGCGCCGGCTTGGCGCGACAGCCACAGCCCGGCGTCGTCCAGCTTCACGATGCCGGCCACCAGGCCGTAGACACCCACCGTCATCGCCAGCGAGATGGCCACGAGCACGGCCAACTGCGACATGAAGGGCTTGTCGGCCACCGTGCCCAGCGAAATGACGATGATCTCGGCCGACAGGATGAAGTCGGTGCGCACCGCGCCCTTGATCTTGTCCTTCTCGAACTGGACCATGTCCACCTGCGGGTTGGCCACGGCCTGCTGGAGTTCCGCGTGATGCGCGTCATCCTCGGCCGCGCTGTGCAGGAACTTGTGCGCCAGCTTCTCAAAGCCCTCGAAGCACAGGAAGGCACCGCCCAGCATCAGCAGCGGCGTGATGGCCCAGGGCGCAAACGTGGCGATGGCCAGCGCTGCCGGCACCAGGATGGCCTTGTTCAGCAGCGAGCCCAGCGCGACGGCCCACACCACCGGCAGCTCGCGGTCGGCGTTGACGCCGGTGACCTGCTGCGCGTTCAGCGCAAGATCGTCGCCCAGCACACCGGCCGTCTTCTTGGCGGCCACCTTGGTCATGACCGCCACATCGTCGAGGATGGTGGCGATGTCGTCGAGCAGTACGAACAGGCTGGAGGCCATGGCGGAAGCAATGCGGTCGTGGAAACGGCCGCGATGCTATCCGCTCAGCACGAACTCAGCGGTAGTGTCTTGCCAGGCTTTCTGCGATGCAGACCGGCTTGGCAATGCCCTCGGCCTCGACGGCCACTTCCACCGTCAGCTGCATCGCGCCGCCCGCCACCTCGTCCATGGCCAACAGCCGGAAGGCCGCGCGCAGCCGGCTGCCCACGGGCACAGGCGCCGTGAAGCGCACCTTGTTCAGCCCGTAGTTGACGACCATGCGCGTCTCGCGCACGGCGAAGCCGGTCTCGAAGAAGTACGGGATCAGCGACAGCGTCAGAAAGCCATGCGCGATCGGCCCGCCGAACGGGCCGGCCTTGGCGCGCTCGGGGTCGACGTGGATCCACTGCCGGTCCTCGGTGGCCTCGGCGAAGGCGTTGACGCGCGGCTGGTCGACGCTGATCCAGTCGCTGTGGCCCAGGGGCTGACCGATGAGGGCCTGCATGTCGGCCAGGGTGTCGAAGATGCGCATGGGAATGAAGAGGCTGTCGTGCCGGAGAAGTTACCCTAGCCGGCCATGGCCGACCGACCCTTACGCGACATCCTCGTCCTCGCAGCCCACCCCGACCTGGCGCGCTCCCACGTCACGCGCACGCTGCTGGAGGCGCTGCGCGCGTCGCCCGCGGCTGACCGCGTCGAGCTGCGCGACCTCTACCGCCTCTACCCGGACTTCCACATCGACGTCCCCGCCGAGCAGCAGGCCCTGCAGGCCGCGCGGCTGGTGGTGATGCTGCACCCCATCTACTGGTACAGCATGCCGGCGCTGCAGAAGCTGTGGCTGGACGAGGTGCCGCGCCTGGGCTGGGCCTATGGCCCCGGCGGCACCGCGCTGCACGGCAAGAACTTCTGGCTGGTGGCCTCCACCGGCGGCGGCGCCGAAGCCTACGCGCCCGGCGGCCACAACCATCACCCCATCGAAGACTTCCTGCTGCCCTATCGCCAGTCGGTCCACACCTGCGGCATGACCTGGCTGCCCCCGCAGGTCCTGCATGCCGCGCACCGCGCGACGCCGGCGCAGGTCCAGGCCCATGCCGACCTGTTCGTGAAGCGGCTGCAGCAATTCCCGGACTGGTGCGAGCGCGCGGCCGACCCGGGCGCGGGCGACGAGGATGCCGTTGCACTGGACGAACGCCCGCCGCTGTTCTCATCCCTGGACGGAGGCACGGCATGAACCACCACGGCGCCTGGCTGCAACTGCCGCTGGTCTTTCTGGCTGCCGCCGTGCTGGCCGTGCCGCTGGCGCGCTGGCTGCGGCTCGGATCCATCCTGGGCTACCTGGTCGCGGGTCTGCTGATAGGCCCGCAGGTACTGGGCCTGGTTCCCAACGCCAGCGCCATCCCCGAAGTGGCTGAACTGGGCGTGGTGCTGATGCTGTTCCTCGTCGGTCTGGAGCTGGAGCCCAAGCGGCTGTGGGCCATGCGGCGGCCCATCTTTGGCTGGGGCAGCGTGCAGCTGCTGGGCTGCGCGGCGGCGCTGACCGCCGTGGGCCTGGCGCTGGGCTACCCGTGGCGGCTGACCGTGGTGGTCAGCCTGGGGCTGGCCATGTCGTCCACGGCCGTGGCGCTGGCGGTGCTGGCCGAGCGCAACCTGGGCCGCACGACGGCGGGCGAGAGCATCCTGTCCGTCGCGCTGCTGCAGGACATTGCCGCGATTCCCGTGCTGGCGCTGGTGCCCATCCTGGCCGTGGGCGGCGCTGCGGACGATGGCGACGGTCAGACCTGGCTCGCCGCCGCCAGGGCCGTGGGCGCCATCGTCGTCATCATCTTCGGCGGCCGGCTGTTGCTGCGCCCGGCACTGCGCTGGATCGCGCACAGCAAGACGCCCGAGATCTTCACGGCCGCCGCGCTGCTGCTGGTCATGGGCACGGCCGCGCTGATGCTGACGGTCGGGCTGTCGATGGCGCTGGGCGCCTTCCTGGCCGGCGTGCTGCTGGCAGAAAGCGAGTACCGCCGCGAGCTGGAGACCGACCTGGAGCCCTTCAAGGGCCTGCTGCTGGGCCTGTTCTTCATCGCCGTCGGCATGGGGCTGGACCTGAAGGCCGTCGCGGCCCAGCCCGGCGTCGTCGCGGCGCTGGTGGCCGCGCTGCTGGCCTGCAAGATCGTCGTGCTCGCGCTGATAGCCAAGGCCATGAAGATCCCGCTGGTGGAGCGCCCGGCCTTCGTCATCCTGCTGGCCCAGGGCGGGGAGTTCGGCTTCGTCGTGTTCCAGCTCGCGCGCGGCGAAGGCATGATCGACGCGGCCCAGAACTCCGCACTGGTGGCGGCCGTGGCGCTGTCGCTGGCGTTGACGCCGCTGCTGCTGACAGGCGGCGACCGGCTGATGTCCCAGAAGCTCGCGCGCCGCGGCCTGAAGGGCGCCCGCGCCGAAGCGCCACCACCGCCCTCGCCCATCATCATTGCCGGCAGTGGCCGCTACGGTCAGGTCGTGGCCCGCATGCTGCGCGCCAGCGGCCTGGAGGCCACGGTACTGGACCACGACTCCGAGGCCATCGAGAGCCTGCGCCGCTTCGGCTGGACGGTGTACTACGGTGACGCGACGCGCCTGGACATGCTGCGCACGGCGGGTGCGGCGAGCGCGCGCATCCTCGTCATCGCCATCGACGACATCGCCCAAAGCGTCGGCATCGCCGAGCTGGCGCGCGAGCATTTCCCGCAACTGACCGTGGTGGCCCGCGCGCGCAATGTGCAGCACTACCACCAGCTGCAGGCCGCCGGCGTGGGCCACATCGAGCGCGAGACCTTCGATGCCGCGCTGATGAGCGCCCGCAGCGTGCTGGAGCTGACGGGCATGGAGCCGCACGCCGCGCGGCGCCAGGCGATGCGCTTTCGCCGCCACAACATCGAGGTGCTGCACCGCATGCTGCCGCTGCAGGGAGACGAGAACGCGCTGATCGCTGCCGCCAAGCTGGGCCGCCAGCAGTTCGAGCAGCAGATGGCCGCCGAACGCGAGGCCGACGAGGCCCACCGCCAGGCGCAGCGCGGCGGCTGGGACGCAGGCGCACCCCCATGAACCCCGCCCATGCCGCAGCCGGCTTGAGGCGGGCAGCGACAATCGCCGCATGTTCGCCCCGTCCCAGCTCGAAGTCCGCCGATTCTTCTGCGCCACCTACCGAAAGTGGCGCGATGGCCTGCCGCTGATCCCGATGGAGGCGCTGGCGGCCGACTGGATCGCCGAGCATCCCGAGTACCACGACGAGCTCGCGGACGAAGCCGCCGCGCTGGAGAAGGTCTACACGGTGGAGGAAGGCCGTACCAACCCCTTTCTGCACCTGTCCATGCACCTGACCATCACGGAGCAGCACGCCATCGACCAGCCCTCCGGCATCCGCCAGGCCATCGACCTGCTGAGCGCGCGGCGCAACTCGCGCCATGAGGCGCACCACGTGGCCATGGATGCACTGGGCGAGATGATCTGGGCCTCGCAGCGCAGTGGCCTGCCGCCCGACGGCCATGCCTACCTGGACAAGGTGCGGCAGGCTGCGACGCGCTAGAAATGACAAAGCCACCCGAGGGTGGCTTTGCAGGGGACGCGGAACCCGTCAGGCGGTGTAGCTGCCGCCGCCCAGGCTGCGACGCTCGGCCTTGCCGCCCGCGCCATACAAGCCCGTGGGCTCGCTGGGGATCAGCACATCCAGCGCACGATCCAGCGACGCGTTGCCGCGTGCCAGACTCTCGCGCTGCGCGGCCAGCAGGCCGCCGGCGCGCACCAGCCGGTTGCGCAGCGCCGCAGGAACACCGCCGCTGCGTGCGGCTTCGCCGAAGCTCTGCACGGCACGGGCCAGGTGCTGGTGCAACTCGGCCGCATGCTGCTCGATGGCGGCCGCGTCGCGGCGGGCCAGCGCGTCGCCCAGCTGGTTCAGCGTGGACTCGACGGCCAGCAGCGGCGCTTCCAGCTCGGCGCTGAGGGGGGTGGGCGAGGCGATGGCGGTCATGGGTTCAGTGCTTGTTGGCGCGGCTGTCCAGCAATTCTTGCGCATTCGAGACCAGTTTGTCCGCGATGGCCTGGGCGTTGATCGTGAACTTGCCCTCGGTAATGGCCTGGGCGATGCGTTGCACCTTGGCGGTGTCAAAGCTGCCGTCCTCCGTGCTGGTGCTGGCACTGGCGGCCAGCTTGGCCGCGCTGGAGATGGCGACCTGCGTGCTGGGCGCCGGTGCGCTGGCGGCCGGGCGAGCGCCTTCCGTCGTCCCGGTGGCCTCCGGCTTGCGCGCAGCAGGCCGCTGCTCGGCCTTGGCCGGAGCAACGCTGCCTTCGGGGCTGTTACCGATCTTCATGGGCTTCTCCAGGTCGCGAGGCGGGCCTCGCCGAGGGGCAATACAGGTGAGTTTCCCCTTGTATCGGCACTTCGCGCTTCGACTTGAGCGAGAACAGTCGGGTTTTTAGGGCCTTTTCGGGCCGTTCGTGGCGCAATGCTCACAGCGGCAGCTCCACCTGACGTTCACCGACCGCACGCCCGCTGGCCACCCGACCGCTCTCAAAACGCACGCGCACGTCTTGCCCTTCGATGCCGGCCGACAGCGCCTGCGCCTCGCTGGCCACGGCAAATCCCGGCCCCAGTGCCAACACCTTGACGGTCTCGCCCGCCGCAAACCACTGGCGCGCCTTCAGCGCCGGCGCGCGCACCGCCTCGGCCGCAGCCAGCGGACGGGCCAGCGTGCGCCCAAGCAGCTGCGCCGGGTCGCTGAACACGGCGCCAGGCTCGGCTGCGATGTCGATATCGGCCAGCGCCAGGTATTCTTGAGTCAGCGCGACGCCAGCCGGTAGCGCGGCGCCGGCCACGACGGCGCGGCCATAGACGGCCACGCGCACCGGCAGCGTCACGTTCCAGCGGGCCGTGCCGTCGGTGCAGCGCAGGCCGATGCGGCTGCGCCCCCAGGCGGCCACGCCGGCCGGCAGGTAGGGCTGCACCTGCCGGCAGGGCGCCAGGCGCAGCCGGGCATCAAGCTGGCCGGTTTCCACCACCACGCGGGTGCCGGGTGGCGCCGTGGCACGGGCGGCCGTCTCGGCCAGCTGGCGCACGCGCTCGACCAGGGCCGGGTCGAGCACGGCCTGGGCCTGGGCATTCAGCCCGACCAGCAAGAGGCACGACAGGGACGCCATGAGACGCAGCATGGCCGTCACTCTAGGCAGCGCAGCCGCCGCCACGAGGCCGGAATTGAGCGGCTTTGCCCCCGTTAATCCCGCTCATGTTTTCGGGGCCGGTTCAGACAATTTGCGCCAAGGGCCATGCCGGCCCGCTCCTCGGACGAGGCTCCCGATGTTGAACCGACTGACCGACACGCTGAATTTCCAGACCCAGGCGCTCACGCTGCGGGCGGAGCGGCAGCGCCTGCTCGCCAGCAACATCGCCAACGCCGACACGCCGGGCTACCAGGCCCGCGAGATCGACTTCGCCAAGGCTTTGCGCGAGGCCACCGGCGAGATAGGCACGCCGGGCGCGATGGCCGCCACGCAGCGCGGCCACATCGCGCCGCTGGCCGGCGCCCGGGGCGAGAGCGGCAAGGAGTACGCGCTGCAGTCGCAAACCAGCCTGGACAGCAACGGCGTGGACATGGACCGTGAGCGCGCCAGCTTTGCCGACAACGCCGTGAAGTACGAGGCGACGCTGCGCTTCATCAACGGCTCGGTGCGCACGACGCTGGACTCGATGAAGTCCCACACCCAAGGTTGACCGAGGAGTAGGCCGCCATGTCGATGTTCCAGATCTTCAACGTCTCCGGCAGCGCGGTCAGTGCGCAAAGCCAGCGGCTCAACGTCGTGGCCAGCAACCTGGCCAACGCCGACACCGTGGCGGGCCCGGACGGCCAGGCCTACAAGGCGCGCCAGGTGGTGTTCCAGACAGCGCTGATGGGCGCTGGCACCGACAGCGGCAGCGCCGGTGTGCGCGTGACCAACATCACCGAGGACCAGACGCCGGGCCGCCGCGTGCTGGACCCCAAGCACCCGCAGGCCGACGCCGAAGGCTACGTGACCTACTCCAACGTGAACCCGGTGGAAGAGATGGTCAACATGATCTCGGCGTCGCGCTCGTACCAGAACAACATCGAAGTCATGAGCACGGCCAAGAGCCTGCTGCTCAAGACGCTGCAGCTCGGCCAGTCCTGAGCGCTGAGGAACCGCCATGGACATCACCGCCCTCAACGGCAGCAGCTCGCAGACCACGTCGACCTCGACCAAGAACGCTGCCGACACGCAGGACCGTTTCCTGAAGCTGCTCGTCGCGCAGATGAACAACCAGGACCCGCTGAACCCGATGGACAACGCGCAGGTGACGAGCCAGATGGCGCAGATCCAGCAGGTCACCAGCCTGTCCACGCTGGACACCAGCATCAAGAGCCTGGGGTCGCAGCTGGGCCAGATGCAGGCGCTGCAGTCCATCTCGCTGGTGGGCCGCGAGGTCAGCGTGCCCAGCGACAAGATCCAGGTCGTCAGCGGCGCGGCCGAGGGCAGCTACGAGCTGGACGGTCCCGCCAAGAACGTGAAGCTGGAGATCCTCAACGGGGCTGGCGCCGTCATCGACACGGTGCAGCTGGGCGCGCAGGGCTCGGGCCGCCAGACCTTCTCTTGGGCCGCCGGCACCAAGGTCGCCGAAGGCAGCGAAGTGAAGTACCGCATCACCGCCACCAACGGCACGGCCGCCGTGACCGCCACCACCTACGCCTACGACAAGGTCAATGCCGTCTACAGCGAGGGCGGCAGCCTCAAGCTCAACCTCGATCGCCTCGGCCCGGTGGACTACGCGTCCGTCTCGGCCGTGAACTGACCGCCCTCTCCCGCCTACCGCACGACAGCAAGGACTCCCCCATGAGCTTCCAGCAAGGCCTCTCCGGGCTCAACGCCTCCTCCAAGAACCTGGACGTCATTGGCAACAACATTGCCAACTCCGGCACCTATGGCGCCAAGGGCTCGCGGGCGGAGTTCGCCGATGTCTACGCCGCCGCGCTGAACGGCGCGGGCCAGAACCAGATCGGCATCGGCACCACGCTGTCCACGGTCGCCCAGCAGTTCACGCAGGGCAACATCTCGACCACCGAGAACCCCATGGACCTCGCCATCAACGGCGGGGGCTTCTTCCAGGTGACCGACGGGGTGAACCCGACGCGCTACACGCGCAACGGCCAGTTCAAGGTCAGCAAGGACGGCTTCATCGTCAACAACGACCAGCTCAAGCTGATGGGCTACCCCGCCAACGGCGCGGGCGTCATCCAGCCCGGCACGGCCACGCCGCTGCAGCTGCCCACCGGCGGCATCCCGCCCGCCGTGACCTCGGAGGTGGAGATGGAATTCAACCTCGACTCTCGCCTGGCCATCACCGCCCCGGCCAGCGGCGCGGGCATGGACCTGACCGACAGCACCACCTACAACAACGCCACCTCGATGACGGTGTACGACGCCAAGGGCCAGGATGTTGCCATCACCTTCTACTTCCAGAAGGCCGCCACCGCCGCCGATGGCAGCGACACCTGGAACGTCTACGCGACGGCCAACGGCACGCCCTTCGCCGAGACTGCCCCAGACGCGGCCAATCCCAATCTGCTGACGGCGCCTTTCACCACCATCACCTTCCCGCCCACCGGTGGCTCGCCCACCAGCCCGGCTGCACCCATCACGATGAACGTGCCGGCTGGCTTCAGCGCCCGCGGCAACGCGACGCTCGCCATCGACGGCATCCAGCTCGACCTGACCGGCGCCACCGAGAACGGCAGCAGCTTCGCCGTGACCAACCTGACGCAGGACGGCTACGCGCCAGGTCAGCTGACCGGCATCACCGTGGCCAACAACGGTGTGGTGCTGGCGCGCTACTCCAACGGCCAGAGCAAGCCGGCCGGCCAGGTGGAGCTGGCGTCCTTCCGCAACCCGCAGGGCCTGCAGACCATGGGCGGCAACGTGTGGATCCGCACCGTGGACTCCGGCGACGCGGTCGTGGGCGTCCCTGGCGACGGCAACATGGGCGCGCTGCAATCTGGCGCCTTGGAAGAGAGCAATGTCGACCTCACCGCGGAGCTGGTGAACATGGTGACCGCCCAGCGGGCCTACCAAGCCAACGCGCAGACCATCAAGACGCAGGACCAGGTCCTGCAAACCATCGTCAATCTCCGCTGAACGCGGGCGAGGCTGAAGCATGGATCGGATGATTTACCTGTCGATGGCCGGCGCGAAAGCCGCCATGCAGCGGCAGGACGTGCTTTCGCACAACCTCGCCAACGTCACGACCAATGGCTTTCGCGCCGAGCTGCAGGCCTTTCGCGCCGTGCCGGTGCGCGGCGATGGCGCGTCCACGCGCGCCTTCGCGCTGGAAACCACCATTGGCTACAACGACGCCCCCGGCGCGCTGACGCCCACCGGTCGCAATCTCGACGTGGCGATGCAAGGCCGCGCCTGGCTGGCCGTGCAGGGGCTGGACGGCACCGAGGCCTACACCCGCGCCGGCTCGCTGGACGTCAACGCCGAAGGCCTGCTGGTGATGCGCAACGGCCTGCAGGTGCTGGGCGACGGCGGCCCCATCAACGTGCCGCAGAACAGCCAGGTGTCCATCGGCAGCGACGGCACCATCAGCGCCAAGCAGGCCGGCCAGCGGCCCACCACCGTGGGCCGGCTCAAGCTCGTCACGCCCGAGACGACGGCCCAGCTCACGCGCGGCGACGACGGCCTGTTCCGCGCCGCCGATGGCGACCTGCCCGCCGACCCCGCCGCACGGCTGCAGGACGGTGCGCTGGAAGGCTCCAACGTCAGCGCCGTCGAAACCATGGTGGCCATGATCGCTGCCGGCCGCCAGTTCGAGCAGCAGATGAAGCTGATGCAGATCGCCCAGACCCAGGGCCAGCAGTCGGCCAAACTTTTGGGGAGTACCTGACCATGATGCGCTCGCTCTGGATTGCCAAGACCGGCATGGAAGCCCAGCAGACCCAGCTGGACAACATCTCCCACAACCTCGCCAACGTCGCCACCAACGGCTACAAGCGCTCGCACGCGGTGTTCGAGGACCTGATTTACCAGAACATGCGCCAGGCCGGCGCCAACAGCACCGAGCAGACCACGCTGCCCACCGGCCTGCAGGTGGGTCTGGGCGTGCGCCCGGTGGCCACCGCCCGTATCTACACGCAGGGCAACCTGCAGCAGACCAGCAACAACCTGGACCTGGCCATCAAGGGCGACGGCTTCTTTCAGATCCAGATGCCCGACGGCACCACCGCCTACACCCGCGATGGCGCCTTCCAGCTCAATGCCAACGGCCAGATGGTCACCAGCAACGGCTACACCGTGCTACCCGGCATCACGATCCCGCAGAACGCACAAACGCTGACCATCGGCAACGACGGTACCGTCAGCGTCACGCTGCCCGGCCAGGCCGCGCCGCAAACGGTGGGACAACTGCAGCTGGCCAACTTCGTGAACCCGGCCGGTCTGGACCCGAAGGGCCAGAACCTGTTCACCGAGACGGCCGCCAGCGGCACGCCCAACACCGGCGCGCCCAACAACAACGGCATGGGCGCGCTGCAGCAAGGCTTCGTCGAGACGTCCAACGTCAACGTCGTTGAGGAGCTGGTGCAGATGATCCAGACGCAACGCGCCTACGAACTGAACTCCAAGGCCGTGCAGACCTCCGACCAGATGCTGCAGAAGCTTGCGCAGATTTGAGGCCATCGCCATGAAGCACGCCGTCACCCCGCTGCTCCTCGCCGCCGCCCTGCTCACCGGCTGCGCCACGCCCTACCCCACGCCGCAGGTGGAGCTCAGTCACACGCCGGTCGTCAACCTGCCGCACCTGCCACAGCCGGCCGCCGCCAACGGCGCCATCTACCAGGCCGCCGCGTACCGGCCGCTTTTCGAGGACCACCGCGCGCGGCTGGTGGGCGACACGCTGACCATCAACATCACCGAGCGCGTGTCGGCCTCGCAGACCAGCACCAGCGAGCTCAGCAAGAGCGGCACGCTGGCCGCCGGCGTCACCGCGCTGCCGCTGGTGGCCGGCAACTCCTTCGGCCGCGCCTCGGCCGAGGCCACCTCGGCCAACGACAACAAGGGCAAGGGCAGCAACCAGAACACCAACGAATTCACCGGTGCCATCACGGCCATCGTGACCGGCGTGCTGCCCAACGGCCACCTGATGATCAGCGGCGAGAAGCAGATCGGCGTCAACCGCAACGTGGACGTGCTGCGCTTCTCCGGCCAGGTGGACCCGCGCTCCATCGGACAGGGCAACGCCGTGTCGTCCACGGCCGTGGCCAACGTGCGCATCGAGCAGCGCGGCCGCGGCGCCACGGCCGACGCCCATGCCGTGGGCTGGCTGTCGCGCTTCTTCTTGAACATTGCACCGAGCTGATCGGACGTTGCGACCCGCTGCAGCAGCAGCCCCTCAGCCCTTGATCGACCCCAGGTAGTCCACCGCCAGGTGCGCCAGTGCGCGCACGCCCACCTCCAGCCCGCGCTCGTCGACGAAGAAGCGTGGCGAGTGATTGGCGTGGGCCTGGCTGGGGGCGATCTCGGGCGGCGTCACGCCGACGAAGAAAAACAGCCCCGGAATCAGCCGCTGGAAGAACGAGAAGTCCTCCGCGCCGGTGACCTTGGGCACCAGCTCGATGCCCATGGGCCGCGGGCCGGTGCTGGCCACGCGTGTCAGCGTGGGCAGCATCTGTGCGGTCAGCGCGGGGTCGTTGCGCGTGACCGGGTAGTTCTTCGTGATGCACACCTGGCAGCTCGCGCGCGACGCTGCCGCGATGCCCTCGGCCAGCTCCGTAACGCGCGCATGGATGTCGTCGCGCATGCCCTCGTCGAAGCTGCGGATGGTGCCGCGCATCTCCACCGTCTCCGGGATGATGTTCTCGCGCACGCCGCCCTTGATGGCGCCGATGGTCACCACCGCCGGCTCGCGGTTGAGGTCCAGCGTGCGGCTGACCACTGTCTGCAGGCCCAGCACGATCTGGGCTGACGTGACGATGGGGTCCACCCCCAGCCACGGCGCCGCGCCATGCGTCTGTCGGCCCTGCACGGTGATCTTGAGCTTGTCGGAGCTGGCCATCGTCGGCCCTGGCCGGTAGCCGATCACGCCGGCCGGCTGCCGCGAGGTGACGTGCAGGCCGAAGATGGCGCTGGGCGTGGGCTTCTCCAGCGCGCCTTCCTGGATCATCAGCGCCGCGCCGCCCTGCTCGCCCTCGGGCGGCATCTCCTCGGCGGGCTGGAAGATGAACTTGATGCTGCCGTGGATCCGCTCGCGCAGCCCGGCCAGGATGCTGGCCACGCCCATCAGGATGGCGACATGGCAGTCGTGCCCGCAGGCATGCATGACACCCACCTCTTCGCCGTTCCACAACGCCCGCGCCTTGGACGCAAACGGCAGGTCCACGGCCTCGGTGACGGGCAGCGCATCCATGTCCGCACGCAGCGCCACCACACCGCCAGGCTGGCCGCCCTTGAGCAGCCCGACGACGCCGGTGTGGGCCACGCCCGTGCGCACCTCGTCAAAACCCAGAACACGCAGGTGCTCGGCGACGAGGGCGGCGGTACGGAACTCGCGGTTGCCTAGCTCGGGATGCTGGTGCAGGTCGCGGCGCCAGGCGATTACCTGGTCTTGCAAGGCTGCGGCGGCGGCGTCGATGGCGGTGGTCAGGGACATGTACGAGCCTCCGGGGCAAACGCGGCCAGTATGGCCTCAGATGCCTTTGCGAGCGGCCCACCGCCGCACTGACGCCACCCCCAGCACGGCGGCGAGCGCCAGTTCCACGGCGAGCCAGCCGGCCCCGCGCACCAGTGGCAGGCCGATGGCGGCCGCAGCCGCCGTGAGCAAGAACACGGCGCCGAACATCAGAGCAACGGCGAGCAACAAGCCGACAAGATCGTTGCGCCGCGCGCGCACCCAGGCTGCCAGCGTGAAGGCCACGCACAGGTCGCCCAACACCGTGGCCCCGGTGCCCAGCACGGCCCAGCGCCCCTGGACGGGCGTGCTAAAAGCCGCCACGGCCACCAACACCGTCAACGCCAACACGCCGCCAGCCACGCTGCGCAGCACCATGCGCCGGGCCCACTGTGGCGGCGTGATGCCACCGGGCGCGAGTTGGCGCCGCCAGTGCGCGGCCGGATGGACCAGCGCGCAAGCTGCCAGCCCCGTCAGCAAAGCCATCCAGCCGGCGTAGGTCGCCAGGCCGACACCCTGCACCGGGGTCTCCCACACCTGGTGCCGCCACGCCGTACAAGCCAAGGCCAAAAGAGGGGCCAGCACCGACCGGCGCCAAGCAGGCATCTCGGAAAAGCGCCCGCCCTGGCCCTCCGCCTCCTCGCCATCGAAAGGCAAGGACTGCCAGACCTGCGCCGGCTGGAACGCGGCCGTGGCCGCACCGGTCGCCGGCACACCGGCCCAGCGCTGGCGGTGCTGCACCAGCCGCTGCCTCAGCACCCGCCAGCCCAGCGAGAGCAGCAGCAAGGTCAGCATTGACAACGCCGGCCAGGCCAGCAGCCACTCCCGCAAGGCTCGCTGCCAGCTCAAGGCCAGCACCAACACGATCCAGCTCAGCAGCACCCAGCGGCCCGCCCTGCCGCGCCAGGCCAGCCCGCACCAGCCGCCCAGCGCCTGCGCTGCCAGCAGCAAGGCCAGCACCGCCAGCAAAGCCTGCGGCATGCGGGCGAGCGAGTACGACGTGGACACCTCGGCATGGAATGCCAGCGCCAGCGGACCGCACACGCCGAAGCCAGCGCTGACGAGCAACTGCCACCACAGCCGTTGCCGCACCTGTGCCACAGCGCGCGATGGCGCCACGCGGCCCTGCCAGTTCGCAGTCCACAGCGCCGCCGCGGACGCCGACATGGAGGCAGCCAGCGCCAGCATCGCGGCCTGCAGCCCGATGAAGGCGCTCAACACCGTCTGGGACACGCTAGAAGCCATCAAGGCCGTACCCAGCGCCAGCAAGCTGGTCAGCCCCGGCGCTAGCAGGCCCATGATGGTCGGCCCGTCATCGAAGAACGGGCCGCGTGGCATGGTGAAGGAGGCCGCCATCGGTTCAGGCCTCCTTGTTGAGGTCGCGGCGGCTCCACGCGCGTATCGCCGCCAGCGTCATCGGCACAGTCAGTGCCAGTTGCAGCGCCAGCCACAAGGCGCCCCGCTGTGGAGTCAGGCCCAGGCCCATCAGGCCGTAGAGGACCAGCGCCGGCAGCCCGGGGACGGCCAGTACCAACATCAGGCCCAGCAGCCCAGCCCGCCAGGCAGTCAAACGAAGGCTGAACAGGCTGCCCAGCCAAAGCATGAAGCTGCTGGCCAGCAGCACATCGCCCATCAACAGCAGCCAGTTGCCGGCCGTGACATAGGGGCTGCCACTGACACGAAACAGCACGACCAGGGCCAGCGCCACGGTGATCAAGGCGCCAGCCGCCGCCATGGAGCCCAGCACCATGCGCACGGCCCAGCGCTGCGGGCTCATGCCGCGCGGGGCCAGCCGCAGGCGCCAGTGCAGAGGCGGCGCCACACGGCAGCCCGCCGAGGTCATGCAGGCGAACAGCAGGAGGCCGCCATACAGCGCGCAGTCATAGAAGCCCTCATAGGCCTGGCCCCAACTGAGCCAGCGCATGCGCTCGGCCTGGCCGACGAGCTGTGGCAGCCAGGTCAGTGGCAGCAGCATGCCCACGAACCGGTAGCGATGGCTGCTCTGCCGCACCGGCGCGGTCGGCTCCAGGCCGCTGGTCACGCGCCAGCTCTGGTAGCTCGTGGTGCGGCGCAGCCAGGCAATGGGCCGGGGCCGGGGCCAGGGCAGCGGCGGCGCCAACACGGCAAGCGCGCGGGGCAAACCCAACCAGCGCCACAGCAGCGCAGCGCTAGCAGCCACAGGGACCAGCGGCCAGCCGCTGCCGAGCGCACCTTCATGCGGCAACGCCCCCAACAGCCCGACCAGCAACATCCCTGCGGGCACTAGCAGCACACGCGGCGCGCGGCCATGCCAGCTCAGCGCGGCGGCCAGGCCCGCGAACAAACAAGTGACGGGAACCGTCAACGCGCTGAAGACCGCCGCCCAGCCGTCGCCCCGCCAAGCCAGCACCAGGGCCAGGGCCAGCGGCCCGGCTGCAGCGATGGCGCCCATGCGCCAAACATCGCCCAGCAAACCAGCACGCACGCGATCCCGCGCGCCCTGCGGCGCGACCCGGCCCTCCCAGTGACGCAGGCGATCGTGCGCCGCCAGAGCCAGCGTGCCCGCGCCAAGCGCCAGCAGCGTGCCCTGAATGATCAGCAGCGGCAGCAGCGCGATCGCGGCGCCACGGAACTCCAGCGCCAGCGAGGCCGGCAGCAGCGCCACGGCGCTGACCAGGCCGGGCAGCAGACGCGTCAGCAGCGGCAGGTCGAAGGCGACGGGCTCGCCGCCCGGCGTGGTGTTGGCCAGGGCGATCATGTGTTCAGCACCTCCAGCAGGTCTTCCATGCCCAGGCCCGGCTGGCCCGCAGCGTCAGGCCGCTGGCGCGCATCCACCAACAGCTGCCCGCCCTGCGCCGCGCTCCAGTGCAGGCCCGTCGAGTCGGGATCGCGCGCCGGCACGCAGCGCAGATGCTCCACGGCATCGTCCCATTCGATGAACAGCTGCACCCGGCCCTCGCGCAGGAACAACACATGGCTGACCACACGCTCCAGGTCGCTGAGCAGATGGCTGGACACCAGGACCGTGCGCGGCGCGGGCTTGCGGCGCAACGCGAACAGCGCACGCATGAAGTCGCGACGTGAGATCGGGTCCAGGCTGGCCACGGGCTCGTCCAGCAGCAGCAGGTCGGGGTCGTGGGCCAGCGCCAGCACGACGGCCAGCTTCTGCTGGTCGCCCAACGACAACGCGTCGGCACGCCGGCCCAGCGGCAGGTCCAGTCGCACCGCCAGCGCCAGCGCGTCGGGCAGGTGCACGCCCGGATAGACGGCCGCCATCTCGGACAGATGCTCCTGCCCGGTCAAGCGCGGGAACAAGTCGGGCGTCTGCGCTGCATAGCCCAGGCGCTCGCGCACTGTGTCGGTCAACGCCAGGCTGGGTTCGCCCAGCAACCAGGCCTCGCCCGCATCGGGCGTCTGCAGGCCCAGCAGGCAGCGCATCAGCGTGCTCTTGCCGGCGCCGTTGCGCCCCACCAGGCCCACAACGGCGCCCTCGGGAATGTCCAGATCAATGCCATCCAGCAACTGCGGGCGGGCCGAGCTCCACTGGCTGTCTTGCACGCGCAGGCCGAGCTGCCGGGTTTGGATGGCGGGGGTCATGGGGCGTCCTGTTCGAGGGAGTCAAAGACCTGGGCGAGGCCTGCCAAGGTGTCGTCGGGCGTGATGCCGAGCTGGCGGGCCTGCCGCGCCAGCGCCTGCAGCGCCGGGGCCAGCAGCGCCAGGCGGTCGTCGCCCGCCGGCTGCACACCGGCCGCCACCACCATGCCCACACCGCGGCGGCGCGCCAGCAGGCCCTCGGCCTCCAGCAGGCTGTAGGCCTTGCTGACCGTCATGGGATTGATGGCATGCCGCTCCGCGACGGTGCGCACGCTGGGCAATTCGTCGCCCGGCCTCAACTGGCCGCCCGCCACCAGCCGCTGCACCTGTTCCACCACCTGGCGGTAGATGGGCGTGGCCAGTTGGGGCTGGATGTCGAAACTGAACGGGGCGTCCGGCATGCGTATTAGTGTATTACTTTCACAATACACAACACAAGACACCCGGGCCGCGCCAGCAGGCGCGAAATTGGCGGGCGTCAGCAGCCCTATTCCACGGCTTCGCGGGCTCAAGCCTGCTCAGAATTCGCCGAGTGAAGACCCTGAACGCCCTCCTCCTTTGCCTCAGCCTCGTGCTGGCGCCCTTCTCGCATGCCGCGCGCATCAAGGAAGTAGCGTCGGTGGCCGGCGTGCGCTCCAACCCGTTGACGGGCTACGGGCTGGTCGTGGGGCTGGACGGCACGGGTGACCAGACTACACAGGCCCCCTTCACCGGCCAGAGCCTGACCGCCATGCTGCAGCAGTTCGGCGTGCTGCTGCCCCAGGGCGTGACCATGCAGCCTCGCAACATCGCCGCGGTGCTGGTGACCACGTCGCTGCCGGCGTTCGCCCAGCCAGGCCAGCCGCTGGACATCAACGTCTCCTCCATCGGCAATGCCAAGAGCCTGCGCGGCGGCACGCTGATCGCGACGCCGCTGCGCGGCGCGGACGGCCAGGTCTATGCCATCGCCCAAGGCAACCTGGTGGTGGGCGGGGCCGGCGCGTCGGCGGGCGGCTCCAAGGTGCAGATCAACCACCTCAGCGCCGGCCGCATCCCGGGTGGCGCCCTCGTCGAACGCTCGGTGCCCACGCCACTGGCCCAGGGCGACTTCATCCAGTTCGACCTCAACAGCAGCGACTTCGCCACCGCCCGCGCCGTGGCCCAGGCCATCAACAAGCTCAAGGGCAACGGCGTCGCTCAAGCCATGGACGGCCGCGTCGTGCGCGTGAAGGCGCCCACGGCGCCGGACGAACGCGTCGCCTTCCTGGCCGACGTGGAAAACCTGCCGGTGGACATGGCGCCCGCCGCCGCCCGCGTGGTCATCAACGCGCGCACCGGCTCCATCGTCATGAACCAGGCAGTCACGCTGTCAGCCTGCGCAGTGGCGCACGGCAGTCTGTCCGTCACCATCAGCTCCACGCCCATCATCAGCCAGCCCAACGCTCTGTCGGGCGGGCAGACGGTGGTGGCCGAGAAGGCCGACATCGCCATCCGCCAGGAGCCCGGCAGCCTGATTCAGCTGCCCGCCGGCGCGCGGCTGGCCGACGTCGTGCGCGCCCTCAATTCACTGGGTGCCACCCCCCAGGACTTGCTCGCCATCCTGCAGGCCATGAAAAGCGCGGGTGCCCTCAATGCGGAGCTCGAGGTGATCTGATGGCTTCTCCGTCGTTCCAGTCCATCGCTGGCCAGAACCTGGGCGGCCTCGACACGCTGAACAGCCTCAAGGCCCAGGCCTCGCGCGACCCCAAGGCCAGCATCCGCGAGACCGCCAAGCAGTTCGAGTCGCTGTTCATGCAAGAAGTCATGAAGAGCATGCGCGCCTCCACGCTGGCTAGCGGCATGCTGGACAACAGCGCCACGCAGCTGGGCACGGAGATGCTGGACACGCAGTTCGCCGGCAAGATGAGCGGGCTGCCGGGAGGGCTGTCCGACGCCATCACCCGCCAGCTGCAGCGCCAGATGGGCGTGCAGGACCTCAGCCCCGAGGCCGTGCGCCGGGCCAGCCAAACAACGCTGGCCCAGGCATTGCCAGCACTGGCCACCAAGGGCATTCCCAACCACGTGCAGAGCTTCATCCAGCAGCACGACGCCTCGGCCCGCGCAGCGTCAGCGGCCACGGGCATCCCGGCCAGCTTCATGGTGGCGCAGGCCGCCCACGAAAGCGGCTGGGGCAAGCGCGAGATCACCGGTGCCGATGGCAGCAAGAGCCACAACATCTTCGGCATCAAGGCGACGCCCGGCTGGACGGGCAAGACCGTGGACGTGAAGACCACCGAAGTCATCAACGGCCAGGCGGTCAAGGTGACGGCCAAGTTCCGAGCCTACGGCAGCTACGACGAGGCCTTCAAGGACTACGCCCGCCTGCTCAGCAACAACGACCGCTATGCCAAGGTGGTGGCCCAGGCGCAGAACGGGAATGCTGCCGGCTTCGCTCGTGGCCTGCAGCAGGCCGGCTACGCGACCGACCCGGCCTATGCCGAGAAGATCGCCCGCACCATCCAGACCACGCAACGCGTGCAGAGCACCCTCGCCTAAGGACTAGCACGACATGGCCGGCCTGCTCACTCTCGGCGCCCGCGCAATGTTCGCCAACCAGGCGGCATTGCAGACGGTCGGCCAGAACATTGCCAACGCCAACACGGCGGGCTACTCGCGCCAGTCGGTGGTGCTGGCTCCTTCGGAAGGCCAGTACACCGGCGCCGGCTTCTTCGGCCGCGGCGTGGACATCCAGACGGTGGAGCGCGCCCACAACCAGTTCCTGACCCGCGAGGCCGCCAGCGCCAAGGCCACCGCGTCCGCCGACGCCACGCGCGCCGAGCAGCTATCGCGAATGGAGAAGGTGTTCCCGCCCGGCACCGAGGGCCTGGGCTACGCGGCCAGCCAGTTCCTCAACGCGATGGTGGATGTGGCCAGCCGCCCCAGCGACCCCTCGGCCCGCCAGGTCGCGCTGGGCCGCGCCAGCGAGATGGCCACGCGCTTCTCCAACGCCGGCCAGCAACTGACCGACCTGCAGGCCGGCGTCGTCAGCGACTTGCGGGCCTCGGTCACGGTGGTCAACCAGCTCGCGCAGCAGATCGCCTTCGTCAACGACCAGATCTCCAAGATGAAGGGCGTGGGCCACGAGCCCAACGACCTGCTCGACAAGCGTGAGCAACTGGTGTCGCAGATCAGCGAGTACATGGCCGTCAGCACGCTGCCGGCCGACGACGGCTCGCTGGGTGTGTTCATCGGTGGCGGCCAGCGGCTGGTGCTGGGCAACCAGGCCGCGGCGCTGCAGATCACCGCCGACAGCTACGACTCGGCCCGCGCCCAGATCTCGCTGAAAGAGGGCAACAGCACCCGCCCGCTGGACGAGAGCGTGCTGACCGGCGGCTCCATGACGGCGCTGCTGGCCTTCCAGAACCGCGACCTGCAGGACGGCCGCAACCTGCTGGGGCAGCTGGCGGCCACCATAGGCACGCGCATCAATGACCAGAACTCGCTGGGGCTGGACCTCTCCAACCCGCCCGGCGCCGGCGCCAACATCTTCAACGTCGCCGTGCCTCGCGTGCTGCCCGCCTCCACCAATCCGCGCGACGCCAACGGCGCCTTCTTCAGCGGCGTGCAGGCCAGCATCGTCAATGCCGGGCAACTGCAGGCCAGCAGCTACAAGCTCACGTCCAGTGCGCCAGGCGTGTATGAGCTGACACGGATGTCCGACGGCCTGAAGCGGACCGTCAACGATGGCGACACAATCGACGGCTTCCAGCTGACCTTCACGCCCGGCGCACCCTCGCCGGGCGAGAGCTTCCTGATCGAGCCGGTCGGTGAAGCCGCCGTCGAGATGCGCCGCCTGCTGGACAGCCCCAACGGCATTGCGGCCGCCTCGCCGCTGACCGCCTCGGCCGCTGTCGCCAACAAGGGCACACTGACCGTAGACAGCATCTACGCCGTCAACGACAGCTTCGACGCCAGCCGCGCGCCCATGACGCTGGTCTTCGGCGGCGCCGACCCGGCCGATGCGAATGCCGTCACCTACACGCTGACGCTGGCCGACGGCAGCGTACTCAATGGCAGCTGGAAGTCCGGCCAGCCCATCGGCAACCAGCCCGACTTGGGCATCAACCTCGGCTTCGAGCTGCGCACCAACGGCGTGCCCCGGGAGTTCGACACCCTCAGCATCGCGCCCACCGTCTACACGTCCACGAACAATGGCAACGCCAAGGCCTTCCTGAACATCCAGTCCGAGGCCTACATCGGCCGCCAGCTGCTGCCCGACGGCAGCATCACCGCCGGCAGCACCATCAACGACACCTACGCCGCCGCGATGAGCGAGATCGGCGCGCGCGTGCAGAGCGCCACCTACCTGTCGAGCGTGTCCACCAGCGTGGCCACGGACGCCGAGACCACGCGCGCCGGCCAGGCCGGCGTCAACCTCGACGAGGAGGCCGCACGGCTGATGCAGTTCCAGCAGGGCTACCAGGCCGCCGCCAAGGTGCTGCAGACGGCCCAGGCGCTGTTCGACGAGCTGATGCGCGTCGCCCAACGATGACTAGGAGCCCGTCATGAGAATCGCCACCGCCAACTTCTTCGATGGCTCCATCGCCAACCTGCAGCGGCGCCAGAACGCACTGCAGGACCAGCAGCAGCAGCTCACCTCCGGCAAGCGCATCGCGCTGGCCAGCGACGACCCCACCGGCGCCGCACGGGCCGAACGGGCGTTGGCCTCCATCGGCCGCGTCGAGGCCAACCAGCGCGCGCTGGAAGCCAGCCGCAACGGCATGACGCTGGCCGAATCCGCCCTGGGCGACGCCAACGAACTGCTGCAACAGGCGCGCGAGACCATGGTGGCCGCCGGCAACGCCAGCTACTCCGACGCCGAGCGCGAAGGCCTGGCCAACAAGCTGCAGGGCCTGCGCGACCAGTTGCTCACCATCGCCAACCGCAGCGACGGCAGCGGCGGCTACATCTTCTCGGGCCAGGGCTCGGCCAGCCCGCCCTTCCTGGACCAGCCCGGCGGCGTGTCCTACGTGGGCGTGGCCGGCACCGTGCAGACCGGCAACATCGACAACTTCCAGCTCAGCGTCGACGGCCGTGGCGCCTGGGAGCAGGCCGCCAGCGGCAACGGCAGCTTCGAGACCGCACCGCGCGCCATCGTCGCCGACCCCGCCACCGGCGCCCCGCGCGTGCAACTCATCGACCCCGGTGCCACCGCCGCCAACGGCGGCGTGCCCGTGCCGCTGGTCAACGGCATCACCGGCGCGGTCGCGTCCGGCTGGATCGACAGCGGCCGCGTCGTCGACCCGTCGCTGCTGACCGGCCACAACTACCGCGTCGACATCGCCGGCAGCTCGCCCAGCCAGACCTACACGCTGATCGACCAGGACCTGGGCAGCGTCGTCTCCAGCGGCGCCTTCAAGCCTGGCCAGGCCATCGTGGGCGACGGCATGGCCCTCACCATCACCGGCACGCCGGTCGACGGCGACGCCTTCGCGGTTGCCGGCTCGCGCAACGGGCTGAAGCTGTTCGACGCCATCGACAAGGCCATCATCGACCTCAAGACCACGCTGCGCACGCCGGTGCAGGTCACGCAGGGCAACGCGGCTGCTATCCGCGACATCGATGCCGTGATGGGCAACCTGCAGAGCATGCGCAGCCAGGTCGGCGAACGGCTGAACAACCTGGACGGCACCGAAAGCCGGCTCGCGGCGCTGAAGCAGTACAGCAGCGAGGAACGCAGCGCCGCCGAGGATCTGGACATGGTGCAGGGCATCTCCGACTTCCAGAACCAGCAGACCGGCTACGACACCGCGCTCAAGACCTACGCGATGGTGCAGCGCATGTCGCTGTTCCAGTACCTGACCTGAGCCCGCGCGCGGCGGCCTGACGGCCGGCAGCGCGGATCGTGAAGCCGTCACGCCCGGCTGCGATGGGAGCCGGCATGGCGTGGCAGACTGCCGCATTCCCGCCGTCCCCGCGCCCACCATGTCCGACAACACCCCCGCCGCCCTCGACCACGCCATCCTGCCGGGCGTCGCACTGGGCTACTCGCCGGTCATCGACCGCCAGCGCGCCATCGCCGGCACACGGCTGACGCTGGTGCCGCTGCGGCCCGACGCGAAGGTGGACCACGCCGAACTGCTGGCCGCCCTCGCAGCCGCCTTCCCGGCCGGCGGCATCGTGCTCAGCCCGCAGGGCGAGGCGCTGTTGGGCGCGCTGCTGCAACAGCCCCCGGCCCAGCCCGTGCAGATCGAGGTGCCCGCCTTCATCGCCGCCGACGAGGTTCACGGCCCGGCCATCGCGGCGCTCAAGGGCGCCGGCCACAGCGGCCTGCTCAAGGGCCTGCCCAGCATCGCCCTGCCCGCGCCGGTGGCCGCGGTGTTCAAGGACATCGTGCTGGAGCCCGGCCAGACGCCGCCGGCCGGTACCCGGCTGGTGTGCGCCGGCCTGCGCGGTGGCCAGGCCCTGGACGCCGCCTTCGAGGCCGGTGCTCAGCACGTCATCGGCTGGCCCATGGACGGCAGCTACGAGGCCGAGCCCGGCGCCAAGACCGAAGTCGCGGCCGACCTGCAGGTCATCGTCGAGCTGATGTCGCGCGTGGACGAGGGCGAGGACGTCGAGCGCCTGGAACAGACCCTGAAGCGCGACCCCAGCCTGGCCTTCAAGCTGCTGCGCTACATGAACTCGGCCGCCTTCGGCCTGCCGGTGGAGGTATCCAGCTTCCGCCACGCCATCATGCTGCTGGGCTATGCGCGCCTGAAGCGCTGGCTGGCACTGCTGCTGACGACGGCCAGCAAGGACCACAGCATGCGGCCCATCATGTACGGCGCCGTGCGCCGCGGCCTCATCATGGAAGAGCTGGCCGCCGGCATGGATGACCGCGAACAGCGCGACGAGATGTTCATCTGCGGCCTGTTCTCGCTGCTGGACCACATGCTCAAGGCGCCGTTCGACAAGCTGCTGCAGAGCATCCCCGTGCCCGAGCGTGTGCGCCAGGCGCTGGTGGACGAGACCGGCCCCTTCCTGCCCTACCTGGAGCTGGTGCGGGCCATCGAGGCCGAGAGCGTGTTCGACTACCGCGAGCGCACCGCCGCGCTGATGATTGGCGCGGGCGAAGTCAACGCCTGCGTGCTGCGGGCGCTGCACAAGGCCGCCCAGCTCGAATGACCGGCTCGCCTGCGCGGCGCACGGCCCGCCACCGCAACTGACTCATGTTCGGCCAAGCCCCCTCCGCTGCGCTGCTGGAACTCCTCAGCGACCCGGTGCTGACGCTGCGCGCAGACCTGTCTACGCTGCGTGCCAACCCGGCTGCGCGCGACTGGCTGGGCGGCGACGCCATCGAAGGCTGGCGGTTGCTGCGCCAGGCCGCGGGCAGCCGCCTGGAAATCTGGCTGCGCGACGCCACCCGCGCCATCGACGCTGGCCGTACGCCGCCGCTCGCGCCGCCCCTCAAGCTGGCCGGCGGCCAGCGCGCCACGCTGCACCTGCTGCGCGACCGGCCCAACTGGCTGCTGCACGCCCGCCTCAGCGCCGCTGACAGCGACGAGCCGCCGCTGGCCGAATGGCTCGCGCTGTCGCCCCAGCCCGCCGCGCTGGCTGACGCCGGCAGCGGCGCGCTGCTGCGCCGCAGCGGCGCCTTCGATGTGCTGTGCCCCGGCGCGCCCCGCCACCTCAACGAGTTGCCCGATCTGCTGCAGGCCCTGCTCGGCTGGAGCCAGGACACGGTGCTCCCCGCGCTGGCCGCGCAACGCCCGCAGGACCCGCCACTGCTGACCGAGGCCGAGTTCGTCGACGCCCAGGGCCGCCACCGCTGGCTGCAGGCGCGGCTGCGCCTGTGGCGCCAGCCCGGCCGCACGCTGCTGCTGGCGCTGCTGGAGGACCACAGCGTCCAGCACGAACGCGACCTTGCCCACCAGCAGCTGGACGCGCTGATGGACACCGCCGCCGTGGGCCTGGCAACCTTCCAGCCCGAGGCCGGCTGGCTCAAGGCCCACCGCAAGGGCTCGCCGTTCAAGGCCGGAGCCAAGCAGCCGGCCGCCTCGCTGCAGGGCATCAGCCGCGAGCTGGTCGAACCCGCCTCGCTGCCCGAGTTCGAACGCCTGCAACGCGCGCTGAAGAAGGGCGACGCCGTCGAGGTGCGCTACGCCGTGCGCCACCCCGAGCTGGGCCGGCGCTGGCTGCTGACGCGCGTGGCGCCAGGCCTGCTGGCCGGCGGGCGGCGCTCCACGTCCGTCGTCACACTGGACGTCACTGCCCAGGCCCAAGCCGAGAATGCACTGCTGCTGCGCGCCGAGAACGAACGCACGGTGCTGGACTCCGTGCTGGTGGGCATCGTCACCGTCGGGTCCGACGGCATCGAATGGATGAACCGCTCCGCGCGGCGCATGTTCAGCTGCGAGCTGGACGACGTGCTGGGTCAGCCCATGGGCGTGCTCGCGCCCGATGACGAGGGCCACGTGTTCCATGGCGAGCCCGGCAGCGAGGTCTTCGAGTGCCGGCTGCGCGGCCGCGACGGGCGCGAGTTCTGGGTCATCGGCAACGCCGTGCAGACGCCGCGCGAGGACGGGGGACTGCGCCTGACCTACGCGCTGCTGGACATCGACCGCCGCCGCCAGGCCGAGGCACAGAGCCGGCTGGCCCAGGCCTCGCTGGCCCGCATCATCGAGGGCGCGCCGCTGGCCATCACGCTGCACGAGGCGCAGAGCCTGCGCATCGTCAAGCTCAACCAAGCCGCAGCCGCACTGGCCGGCCGCCCGGAAGCCGCGCTGCTCGGCGGCACGCCAGCCCAGCTGTTCGGCGACGAGCTGGGCACACGCGTCGCGGCCGACATGCGAGAGGCGCTGGCCTCGCAGGCCGTGGTGCAGCGCGAGTACGCCGTCACAAAGGGCGCCCTCAGCCGCGTCTGGGACACCCGTCTGCTGCACCTGGCCGGCAGCGACGACACGCCCGAGCTGCTGCTGCTCGTCGCCAGCGACGTGACAGAGCAGCGCGCCGCCGAGCAGGCGCGGCTGCAGGCCGCCATCTCGCAGCGCGAGCTGCTGGTGCGCGAGGTCCACCACCGCATCAAGAACAACCTGCAGGGCGTCGCCGGCCTGCTGCAGCAGATCGCCCAGCGCCGACCGGAAGTCGCGCCGGTGCTCAAGGAGGCCGTGGGCCAGGTGCAGGCCATCGCGCAGGTCTACGGGCTGCAGGTGGGCGCCAGCGGCCCGCTGCTGCTCAAGCGCGTATTCGACGCCATCGTCGGCTCGGTGCAGCGCACGCAGGGCCGCGTCATCACCACCGCGGCCGAAGGCGGCGCGTTGCTGGACAACTGGTGCCTGCCGGAGGCCGAGGCCATTCCCATCGCGCTCAGCCTCAACGAGTTGCTGGGCAATGCGCTGCGCCACAGCGACGGCGCCCAAGTGCGCTGCCAGCTCATCTGCGACCCTTGCGGCGTGACCGTCGAGATCGTCAACCCGGGCCGGCTGCCGGACGGCTTCCTGCTGCAGAACGTGAAGAGCGGCGTCTCGGGCCTGGGCCTGGTGCGCGCGCTGCTGCCACGGCGCAGCGCCATCCTGAGCCTGGAGCAGCAAGGCAGCGACGTCGTCTGCCGGCTGGAACTGATCCCGCCCAGCGTGGTTCACAATCCGGCCACAAAACCAAGTTCTGGGTAGAGGGGCGCGGTGAGCAAGGGCAAGATCCTGGTCGTCGATGACGACCGACTGGTGTTGGCGACGTTGAGCTACGGGCTGACGCAGGCGGGCTTCGAGGTCATCGACGCCGACAACGGCGACGACGCCATCCTGCTCGCACGCGAACACCGGCCCGAGCTGGCGCTGCTGGACATCCGCATGGAGGGGCTCACGGGCTTCGACGTGGCGGCCTATCTGCGCGAATACTTGCAGACGCCGTTCATGTTCCTGTCCGCCTTCGCCGACGACGCCACCGTCGCCAAGGTCAAGGAACTGGGCGCGGTGGCCTACCTCATCAAGCCGCTGGACATCTCGCAGATCGTGCCGGCCGTGGAGGCCGCCTTCGCCCGCACCGGCACAGCCCCGGCCGCGCCGGCACCCACGCTGCCGGCCGCGCCGCTGCGGCAGCCGCCGTCCGAGCTGCCGCTGACGCTGGACCCCACGGCGCTGGCCGTGGGCGTGCTGATGCACCGCTACTCGCTGCCACGCGATGAGGCGCTGGCCCGCCTGATGAGCCTGGCCGCGGCCGACGACCACAGCCTGCCCGAGCAGGCGCGGCGCATCGTCGACGCGGTGGAGTTGCTGGCCCGGCCGGGTCAGAGGCCGGCGTAGGGCGGGTCGCGACCCGCCGTCGAGCTGAGGGCCAGATCAGGCCGGGATCGCGCGGCAAAGCGGCGGGTCGCGACCCGCCCTACGGCGCCAACGTGAAGTAGAACCGGGCGCCCTCGCCCACCGAAGATTCCGCCCAGATGTCGCCGCCGTGGCGGCGCACGATGCGGCGCACCAGCGCCAGACCCACGCCGGTGCCCTGGAAATCGCTGGCGCTGTGCAGGCGCTGGAACACCCCGAACAGCCGCTCAGCGAAGCGCATGTCGAAGCCCGCGCCGTTGTCGGACACGACAAAGACACGCCGCCCGTTCTGCACCGCGCTGCCGAAACCGATCTCGGCCCGCTCGACCTTGGCGCTGTACTTCCAGGCATTGCCCAGCAGGTTCTCCAGCACCATGCGCAGCAGCGTCGGGTCGCCCTGCACGCTCAGGCCGGGCTCGATGTCCAGCACCAGCTCGCGCTGCGGCGCAGCGCGGCGCAGTTCCTCCACCACATAGCCGGCGAGCTGCGACAGGTTGACCGGCTGACAGGCCAGCGGCCGCGTCGACAGCTGGCTCAGCGACAGCAGCGCGTCAATCATGCTGTTCATGCGTGCCGCAGCGCTCATGACGCGGTCCAGGTGGTCGTTGCCCACGCGGTCCAGCCGGCTGCCGTAGTCCTCCTTCAGGATGCGTGCAAACCCTTCCACCACGCGCAAGGGCGCACGCAGGTCGTGCGACACCGTGTAGCTGAAGGACTCCTGCTCGGCCGCCGGGTCGGGCGGCGGCGCGGGCAAGGGCACAGGCACCGCAACGGCAGCCGAGGCCTCCTCCGGGCACGCCGTGCCCACGTAACCGGCGAACTGCCCCTGGGCATCCATGCAGGGCAACCCGCGCAGGCGCCAGCGCGCCACACCTTCTGGGGCCGCCATCACAAGATCTCCGAACGCTTGGTGGGCCTGCACCCGCTCGCGCAGCTCGTTGCCGGCGTCCGACGCCGCAAAGCGCTCCCACAACAGCTGAGTGCTGAGGCTGGCACCGACCCAGCTGGACGCCAGCCCGCCCTGCGGCGCCTGCCAGCGCACCAGGTGATGGGTAGCGTCTGTCGCCCACTGCCAGTCGCGTTGCAACTGGGCTTGCATCAACAGCTGCTGGCGCGCCTCGCGCAGCGGCTCAGCCAAGCGCTGGCGAGTCAGGCGCACGCCGGCATGCCAGCCCAGCGCCGCGGCCACCAGCACCAAAACACCGGTGAAGAATGCCGTCAGCACCAGCGCCACATGCACCAGCCCGACATCACCACCCCACACCCGCACCAGTGCCAGCACTACCAGGGTTCCCAGCACCAGCATCAGCAGCCCAGCCCCCGCCAGGGCCGCCATCACCAGCCGCATCGGCAGGCGCCGCTGCGGGCGGCGCGATGGCGCGCTGTCGTCGCTGAGACTGTTCATGCGGGAGATTGTAGGCAGCACCCGGCACCGCCCAGGTGCAGATGCACGACCGAGCCGGCTCTGCGGAAACTGTGCATTCCTTCGCGGCGCCCCCCCCTGTGGCCCAGGCTACATTTCTGCAGTACCCGCCCCTCCTGCACGACATGTCCGCCCCCCTCAACGCAGCACTGCTCGACCCCCAGGCCGTCCAACGCCTGCGCGAGCTCGACCCCAGTGGCGGCAACAAGCTGCTGGAACGCGTCGTGGGCGCCTTCTCCACCTCGCTTGAGCGCCTGCTGCCCGAGCTGGAGCGTGCCCGCCTGGACGGAAAGCTGGACTTCACCGCTATCCGCCACGTCAGCCACACGCTGAAGTCGTCATCGGCCAGCCTGGGCGCGATGGCACTGTCGGCGCGTTGCGCCGACATCGAATCGATGGCGCGCGAGGAGCGCGCCGACGGACTGCCTGAACAACTGGACGCTATGCTGCAGGACATCCAACAGGTGCGCGTGGCCCTGGCCGCGCTGCTGTGAGCCCCTCCATGCAGCCCATCGGTCAAGACCTCGACGATCTGCCGCCGCGCCCTCGGGTGCTGCTGGTCGACGACGATGAGGTCAATCTGATCCTGACGGCGGCGGCGCTGCGTGAGCGCGGCTTCGAGGTGACCGAGGCCCCCAGCGGCAGCGAGGCGCTGGCCCAGTTGTCCATCCGCCCGCCGGACGTTGTCGTCCTGGACGCGCTGATGCCCGAACTGGACGGCTTCGAGACCTGCTCGCTGCTGCGGGCCACGCCGGGCTTCGAATCCCTGCCCGTGCTGATGCTGACCGGCCTGGACGACGAGGCCTCCATCAACCGGGCCTACCAGGCCGGTGCGACGGACTTCTTCGTCAAGTCGCCGCAGTGGAGCCTGCTGGATGGGCGGCTGCGCTACCTGCTTCGCAGCTCGCGCACGCGGCTGGAGCTGGAGCGCAGCAAGGCCAAGCTGGCGCGCGCCCAGGATCTGGCCCGCATGGGCAGCTTCGAGTGGCGCCGCGACGTGCCCGGCAGCTTCACGATCTCAGCCGAAGGCCTGCGCGTCTTCGGCCGTGGCCCGCAGGACCGGCTGGACTTCCTCAGCGTGCTGCGCATGGTGCCGGCGGATGACCGCCACATGTTCCTGAGGCTGCTGCGCGACGTCATCGCCCACACGTCCGTCCTCATCACCGACCTGCCGCTGACGCTGCCCGACGGCCGCCAGCGCGTCGTGCACATCGAAGCCGAGCCCGAGTTCAGCGACCAGGGCGCTGCCAGCGGCTACACCGGCATCCTGCAGGATGTGACCGACCGCCGCCAGGCCGAGGACCGCATCCGCCAGCTGGCGCACTTCGACGCCCTCACCGGCCTGCCCAACCGTCGCCAGCTGATTTGGCGCGTGGAGCGCGCCATCGAGAGCGCGCGCCGCGGCGGCCACGAGGTGGGCCTGCTGCTGATCGACCTGGACCGCTTCAAGGTCATCAACGACACGCTGGGCCACGCGGCCGGCGACGAGTTGCTGATCGAGGTCGGTCGGCGCCTGCGCGGCTGCGTGCGCCACTCCGACCAGATCATGGAAGGCGTGCTCGAAGGCCTGGGCGGCCGCAGCCACCGCGGCCTGGAGGCCGTCGGGCGGCTGGGCGGTGACGAGTTCGTTGCGCTGCTGCCCGAGGTGACGGACGAACGCGACGCCGAGCGCGTCGCCCAGCGCGTGCTGGACGCGCTGCGCGAGCCGATCTTCGTCGGTGGCCAGGAGTGTTTCGTCACGGCCAGCGTCGGCATCGCCATCTACCCGCGCGACGGCCAGACCATGGCCGACCTGCTGCGCAATTCCGACGTCGCCATGTACGCGGTGAAGAGCCAGGGCCGCAACGCCTCGGCCGTGTATTCGCCGCAGCTCGCCGGCCACGGCAAGCAGAAGCTGGAGCTGGAGTCCGCGCTGCACAAGGCGCTGGAGCGCAACGAGATCGTGCTGCACTACCAGCCCAAGATCGACGTGCGCGCCGCCCGCATGGTGGGCGCCGAGGCGCTGATGCGCTGGCAGCGCGGCAATGTGCTCGTGCCGCCGGCCGACTTCATCCCGCTGGCCGAGGAAACCGGCCTCATCGTGCCGCTGTCCGAGTGGGCGTTGAAGGAAGCCGCCCGCCAGGCCAAGCTGTGGCAACTGCAGTTCGGCTTCTCCGACTCCATCGCCGTCAACCTGCCCAGCCGGCTGTTCGAGCGCACTGATCTCGTGGAGCACATCCACCAATGCGTCAGCGCCTACGGCGTGCCGCACAGGTCCATCCAGCTCGAGATCACCGAGAACAACCTGATGAAGGACCTGCAGAACGTCATCCCGTCTCTGCACCGGCTGAACGAGGTGGGCGTCGAGATCTCCATCGACGACTTCGGCACCGGCTACTCGTCGCTCGCCTACCTGACCACGCTGCCCATCTCAGAGGTCAAGATCGACCGCACCTTCGTGCGCGACCTGGGCATCACGCCGCAGAGCTCGGCCGTCGTCACAGCCATCATCGCGCTGGCACGCGCCCTGGGCCTGCGCGTCATCGCCGAGGGCGTGGAGACGCTGCGTCAGATGGAGGTGCTGCACCGCCTGGGCTGCTCGCTGATGCAGGGTTTCCTGTTCAGCAAGCCACTGCCGCCTGACGAGCTGGAGCGCTGGATTGCCCAGACCGTGCTGCCGCGCAAGGCTCCCTGGATCACGCAGGCCGACGGCAGCAGCGACCTGTCTCGCGGACAGCGATGAGGCCGCCGCTCGCTCGGGTGCGGCCTGCAGAATGCCGACAAAACGGCACGGACCACTGAGATGCGATCGACCCTTCCACCGGCCCAACTCGCCAAGGCTGCTCTGCAGCGCCTGGCCCAGGCAAGACTGGAACCCACGCCCGAGAACTACGCGCGCGCCTATGCGATCGAGGCCGGGGGCGAGGCCGCTGCCGGCAGCGGCGCGGCCGTTCCTGAGCGTGTGCAGCAGCTGCTGTCGCGCCTGATCAGCCTGGCCCTGCCCTCCGGCACCACGCGTCAGGAGTTGCAGACCTCGCTGCGCGAGCAGCGGCTGGACGAATTGCAGCGCCAGGTGGACAAGCTGCTGGATGTGGCCGGCCCCGCCGCGCAGGCCGAGGCGCTCGCCCAGGCCATCGAGCGCCTGGTGCGCGGGCTGGAGCGCGGCGGCCGGCAATGGACGCTGGCGCGCAAGAAGGAAGGCATCCAGCGCGCGCTGGAGCTGGGTCGCGCCGACAGCGGCAAGCTGGTCAAGCGACTGCTGCAGCTGGTGGCCAGTTGGGACAAAGACGGCGACGGCAGCGAGATCGAGACCGACGAGGACGGCGGCACGCCCAGCCAGCTGTTTGCCGACAGCGACTTTGCCGCCTCCGACTTCCGCGACAGCGGCGGCCTGGAAGAGCCAATGCGCCTGGACCTGTCGACGCCCGCCGTGGACCTCGCGCCCTGGCGCGATGTGAGCCGCGAGCTCAGCGGCACGGTCACCCATGCGCTGCGCTCACCGCAAACCGAGGCCACGACGGCCGAGGCGCTGATGCTGGAGCTGGACGCGGCGCAGGCCGAGCTGCAGGCCGACGGCGCGACACCGCAGCGGGCCGCCCAGATGGCTGCGTTGTGCCTGCGCGCCCGTCACCTGCTGGACCACCGCCGCCACCTGTTCGACGAGCTCGGCGGCCTGTGCCGCGAACTCAGCGGCAGCCTGGTGGATCTGGCCGAGGACGACTCCTGGGCACGCGGCCAAGCCGAGGCCATGAACAACACGCTGGCGCAGGGCCTGTCCGGCCGCGGCGTTCGCGTGGTGTCCGAACTGCTGAGCGGCACACGCGAGCGTCAGCGCGCGCTGCGCGACGAGCGCTCCAAGGCCCGCGATGCGCTGAAGGGCTTGATCCAGCGCATGCTGACCGAGCTGGGCGAGCTGGGCCAGCACACCGACCGTTTCCAGAACAGCGTGGGCCGCTACGCCGACGCCATCGAGCAGGCCGATTCGCTGGAAAGCCTGGCGGGCACGGTGCGCGAGATGGTGGAGGAAAGCCGCAGCGTGCAGGGCCTGGTGGCCCAGACGCAGGAACGGCTGACGCTGGAGCACGACCGCGCCAGCGCGCTGACGCAGCGCGTCGAGACGCTGGAGGGCGAGCTGCGCCGGCTCTCCAATGAAGTCCACACCGATCAGCTGACACAGGTAGCCAACCGCCGCGGCCTGATTCAGGCCTTCGGCATCGAACAGGCGCGCGCCGAGCGCGAGCAGACGCGCGTGGCGCTGGCACTGCTGGACATCGACAACTTCAAGAAGCTCAACGACACGCTGGGTCACCATGCGGGCGACATCGCGCTGAAGTCACTGGCCGAACGCACCCAGGCCTCGCTGAGGCCGGGCGACATGGTGGCGCGCTACGGCGGCGAGGAGTTTGTGTTGATGCTGCCCGACACGCCGCTGGACGAGGCACAAGCCGTGCTGGTGCGGCTGCAGCGCTCGCTGTCCTCGGCACTGTTCAACCATGAGGGCAAGGACGTGTTCGTCACCTTCTCGGCCGGCGTCACGCTGTACCGGGCCGGCGAGACGCTGGAAGCCGCCCTGGACCGCGCCGACGTCGCACTCTACGAGGCCAAGCACACGGGCAAGAACCGCGCGTGCATCGCCGAATGAGGATCAGCGCCCTTCGCACCTGACCGCGTGTCGGGCGCCCAGCCCGGGTGATGCGGCTGTTCAACGCTGAACAATCGCGCCGGCCAGCCCCGTGCCATTTGCGGACCATGAGGCGGGGCCACGTGGGCCCTGCGTTGGTCCCGGACCTGGTTTTCCGGGCACCTCGTGCTACCAGTCGCGCAGCTTGACGCGCAACCTGGCGATGGACTGGCTGTGCAGCTGGCACACGCGGGACTCGGTGACCTTGAGGACGGCCGCGATCTCCTTGAGATTCATGTCGTGCTCGTAGTACATGCTCATCACGAACTGCTCGCGCTCGGGCAGGTTCTTGATGGCCGCCACCAGCGCCTCGCGCATGCGGTGGTCCTGCAACTGCAGCATGGGGTTGCCGGCCTCGTCGGCGACATGGCGGTCGAGGTAGTCCTCGTCGCCGTCGTCGCCGGACATGTCTTCCAGGTAGATCAGCTGCGTGCCGCGCACCTTGGACAGCAGCTCCTGGTACTCCTGCAGCCCCAGCCCCATTTCGGCAGCGATCTCGGCCTCACTGGGCGCGCGGCCCAGGCGCTGTTCGACCCTGTGGACGGCAGCCTCGATCTCGCGCTGCTGACGGCGCGTGCCTCGGCTCATCCAGTCGCCGCCGCGCAGCTCGTCGAGCATGGCGCCACGGATGCGCTGGGTCGCAAAGGTCTCGAACTGCACGCCCTGCTCGGCGTCGAAACGCGACAGCGCGTCGGTCAGACCGATGAGGCCCACCTGGATCAGGTCGTCCACCTCCACGTTGGCCGGCAGCTTGGCGATCATCTGATGCGCCAGGCGTCGCACCAGCGGGCTGTACTGCTTGATCAGCGTGCTGTTGTCGAGACGGCCTTTGGGCGTGTACATGTCAGCTCCGACGTGAGGTCAGTGCGCGGCGAGCGGGGCGTGGACGGGGCTGCGCACCGGGCGCAGCGGGGTGGCGTCGGACGAAGCACCGATGGCCGCGCCGGGCGGCGCCGCCAGCAGCAGCTCGCGGGCAAGGTGGCGCAGCTCGGGCGACAACGGTGCGTGCTGGGAGGCGCGCGGGTCCAGGCAGGCCCAGTCCCGCAGCACCGCGCCGAGGAAGCCGTCGGCGCAGGAGTGCAGCTGTTGCGCGATGCGGGTGGCCACGCGCAGTTGGGGGTGGCAGGCCATCAGCAGACTGTAGACCATCAGCCCGGCGCGCTGTGTGAGCCATTTCATGCCCGCGTAGGCTTCGGTGATGCTGCGCGGGTCGGTATCGGCCAGCAGCAGCGGGCGCACTTCGCGCAGCGCGACGACACGAGCCAGCTCGGCCGCCGGTGCGTGCAGCAGGATGATGTCTGCCTCGGGCGCCGCCGCGGCCAGCGCCTCCAGGAAGGACGCCGCCGACCCCTGGGCGTTGATGTAGCGCATCGGCAGGCCGCGCGCGGCCAGGTAGGAGACGCGGGGCGACAGGCGCTCGATGCAGTTGGACAACTCGACCTGCGCGAGCTCGGAAGGCGCCGGCGACGACTCGCCCGCATCCACCACCAGCGTCTGCAGGTTCAGTTCGGCGAAAGCGGCGCACAAGCCTTCCAGCAGCACACCAGCGCCCATGACGGCGGGGTTGCTGACGACGGGCACGAAGCGCGTCTTGCTGGCGGCGAACAGCCGGCGCAGACCGTGGGCTTGATCCTGGAGCATGCTCGGGCCTTGGGACATCAATGCAGGGCCTGCGGGCCGAGATCGCTCAGCGGCGCGCCGGCGAAGATGAGGTTCACATCGGTGTTGTCCATGCGCCAGGCGCCGGCGGCAGGGCTCTTGAGCGCCTTCTGCACCAGGGCCACGCTAGGCAGGCGGTGCCAGTCCTCCGGCACGCGCTGGCCGTTGGCCACGCCAAGCACCTTGAGCTTGTGACGGATCAGCGTGTCCAGCGCCGGAGCCAGCTTGACAGCCTCGTCGATCTTGCTGAGCACGACGCCTTCGCAGGCCGCCGCCTTCCAGGCGTTGACGACGTCCTCGATCGTCTCGCCCTGCTGCGCGGCATTGATGACCAGCAGCTTCTTGATGCTGGGGTGGGCCAGCATCTCCAGCAGCTCCTGCGTGCGGCTGTCGCGCTGGGCCATGCCGGCGGTGTCGATGAGCACCAGCTTCTTGCTGGACAGCAGGTCCAGCAGGTCGTCCAGCGACGCTCGGTCGTGGGCGGTGTGCACCGGCACGCCGAGGATGCGGCCGTAGGCGCGCAGCTGTTCGTGGGCGCCGACGCGGTAGGCGTCCAACGTGATCAGGCCCAGTTGGCCCGCGCCGTACTTTGTGGCGAAGTGGGCGGCCAGCTTGGCGGTCGTCGTGGTCTTGCCGACACCGGTGGAGCCGATCAGCGCGAACACGCCGCCGCGGTCCTCGATGGCCGGCGCGGCCTCGTCGGTCTGCAGATTGCGCGACAGCACATGGGCGGCCCAGGCGGTCTCGTCGGCGGGGTCGTGCGTGGCACCGGCCTTGAACTCGGATGGGCAGCTCTCGGCCAGCTTGCGCACCAGGGCGGGTGAAAAACCCAGCTCAAGCAGCTTTTGCGTCAGGCGCGCCTGCACGGGCTGGCGCTGCAGCTTTTCCATGAAGGCCAGCGACGAGAACCGCTCCTCGATCAAGCCGCGCATCTGGCGCAGCTCGGAGGCCATGTCCATCTGGCTGCGCTGTGTGGCCGTGGGCTGACCGGGCAGCGGCTGGGGCTCGACCGTCGCGATGTCGCTGAGCAGCGGCACCGGGCGTGCGGGCGCAGCCGGCGGGATGCGGATCTCGTCGCGCAGCACCGGCGGCATGTTGCGCGGCGCGGGCGCGGCGGCGCGGCGCGGTGCCAGCGCAGCCATGGCCTCTGCGGCGCGGCGTTCGCGTTGGGCGCGCACAGCGTCCAGCGACACCGCCGGCGGCTGCTGCGGTGCAGGCGCCGCGGACGCCATGACCGGGTCAGGCTGGCCGGCCATCTCGGCCTGGCGGCGACGCAGCACGCGCTCGCGGACATAGTCCTGGAAGCTCAGCGTGCTCATGGCCAGTTGCTCGACGTCCTGGCGCACCTCGGGCGCACCGAAGCTGGGCTCCTGGCGCGAACGCTCGGCAAAGCTGGCACGCGGCTGCGGCTGGGCCGGTGAGGGCTGCGCAGCCGGGCGGGCCACGGTGCGAGGTGCGGTCTGGGCGATCTGCTCGATCTGCCCCATGCCCTCGGGCGCCATGGCCAGCACTTCCACGCCGTTCGGCACGGTTTTGTTGGACAGCACGACCGCGTCGGGGCCGAAGGCCTGCTTGACGAGAGCGAGGGCCTCGCGGGACGTCCTCGCGGTGAACTTTCGGACATTCATGCTGTGCCTCCGATGATGGAGCCGATGCGGATGGTGTGGGTCTCAGGGATCTCGCTGTGGCCCAGCACCTTGAGGCGCGGCGCAGCGCGCTTGAGCAGGCGAGCCATGGGCGCGCGAATCAGGTCGGGCACCAGCAGCGTGGCGGGCACGCCGCGGTCTTCCTGCTTCTGGGCCGTCTCGGCGGCACTGCGAGCCAGCGTGTCGGCCACACCGGGGTCCAGCGCCGCGCCGTGCGGCGAATTGAGGGCCTGCGTGACGAGGCGCTCCAGCTCGGGCTCCAGCGCGATGACGTCCAGCTCTTTGGTGGAGCCGTAGATCTGCTGCACGATGGCCGGCGCAATGTGGGTGCGGATGCGGCGGGCCAGCTCCTGCGGGTCCGTCACGGTAGCCGATGTCTCGGCCAGGCATTCAACGATGGAGCGCATGTCGCGCACGTGCACGCCCTCTTCCAGCAGCAGCTGGAGAACTCGTTGCAGTGTGGCGATGCTGACCATCTTGGGAATCACGTCTTCGATCAATTGCGGCGCCTGCTTGGTGAGGTGTTCCACCAGGGCCTGTGTCTCCACGCGGCCCAGCAGCTTGGCTGCATGCACTTGCATCAAGTGTGAAAGGTGGGTGGCCACGACAGTCGAGCAATCAACCACCGTAAACCCGCTCATTTGGGCCATCTCTTTTTGCCGCTCTTCAATCCACACGGCCGGCAGGCCGAAGGCGGGGTCGGTGGTCTGAGTGCCGATGAGCTTCTGCGTCGCATGGCCTGGGTTGATGGCCAGCCACATGCCGGGGAAGGCCTCGGCCTCGCCGACGACAGCGCCACGCAGCGAGATACGGTACTGGCTGGGGCGCAGCTCCAGGTTGTCGCGGATGTGCACCGGCGGCGGCAGGAAGCCGACCTCCTGCGCGAACTTGCGGCGCACGCCCTTGATGCGGCTCAGCAGGTCGCCCTCGCGGGTCTTGTCGACCAGCGTGATGAGGCGATAACCCACCTCCAGGCCCAGCGTGTCCACAGGCACCAGGTCTTCCCAGCTGGCCTCGCCGCTGCCCTCGCTGGGCGGCATCACCGGCTTGACGGCCTTGGCCACCTCGGCGGCCTGCTCCTTGGTGCGCAGCCACCAGGCCAGGTAACCCAACCCGGAGGCGATCAGCAGGAACACGACATGCGGCATGCCCGGGATCAGCCCCAGCGCGCCAATGACGCCAGCCGTGATGGCGATGCTCTTGGCCGAGCCGAACACCTGCTTGCCGATCTGGCTGCCGATGGCCTTGTCCGTGCCCACGCGCGACACCACCATCGCAGCCGCCACCGAGATCAGCAGCGCCGGGATCTGCGCGACGAGCGCGTCACCCACGGCCAGCAGGATGTAGCTGTTGGCAGCCTGACCGGCAGACAGGCCGTGCTGCGCCACGCCGATGATGAAGCCGCCGACGATGTTGATCGCCAGGATCAGCATGCCCGCGATAGCGTCGCCTCGCACGAACTTGCTGGCACCATCCATGGAGCCGAAGAAGTCCGCTTCGTCCGACAGCTCGGCGCGGCGGCGCTTGGCCTCGGCCTCGTTGATGAGGCCGGCGTTGAGGTCGGCGTCCACGGCCATCTGCTTGCCGGGCATGGCATCCAGCGTGAAGCGCGCGCCGACCTCGGCGATGCGCTCCGCACCCTTGGTCACGACGATGAAGTTGATGACCACAAGGATGGCGAACACGATCAGGCCGACTGCGAAGTTGCCACCGATCAGGAAGTGCCCGAAGGCCTCGATGACCTTGCCGGCCGCGCCCGTGCCCGTGTGGCCCTCCAGCAGCACCACGCGCGTGGACGCGACGTTGAGCGACAGGCGCATCAGCGTGGTCAGCAGCAACACGGTCGGGAAAGCCGCGAAGTCCAGCGGCCGGATCATGTTGGCCGCCACCATGGTCACCATCACCGCCATCGCGATGTTGAAGGTGAACAGCAGGTCCAGCACGAAGGGCGGCAGCGGCAGCACCATCATGGCCAGCACCAGCAGCACGGCCACCGGTGCGCCAAGCGCGGCGATGACGCCGGCACGCGGGCCGAGCAGGGCTTGGAGTTTGGCGGTGAGCTGGTTCATGGGGCGACAGGGATCTCACCCGCATTTTTCGCGGCAGCCCGCCAAACTTGAGCCGGAGAAGCGGCGGGAAAACCGCGCTGTTTCGCGGCCCGCAACGGCGCCTATTCGGCGAGGTCCTCGTCGGGCACCCAGCCCGGCTGGTTGTGCGGGTCCAGCTCGGGCGGCACATGCGGCTTGGGCATGTCGGGCCGGGCCACATGACGCGAGGCCAGTGCGGCGCGCAGCTGGTAGACGTAGGCCAGCACCTGCGCCACAGCACCGAACAGCGCAGCGGGGATCTCGTGGTCCAGCTTGGCGTGGGCGTACAGCGCACGCGCCAGCACCGGCTGCTGCAACACGGGTACCTTGCTCTCCTTGGCCAGGTCGCGGATCTTCAGCGCCAGCAGGTCCGCACCCTTGGCAATCACCTTGGGCGCGGCCATCTTGCCTTCCTCGTACTTGAGGGCCACGGCATAGTGGGTCGGGTTCATGACCACGAGGTCGGCCTGCGGCACGGCTGCCAGCATGCGGCGCTTGGCCATCTCGCGCATCTTGGCGCGGATTCTGGCCTTGACCTCCATGTTGCCTTCCATCTCCTTGAGTTCCTGCTTCGCCTCCTCACGGCTCATGCGCAGGCGGCGCAGCCACAGCTGGCGCTGCAGCGGCACATCGATGGCCGCGAACACCGCCAGCGCCACGGCCAGCAGCGCCAACCCGCCCATCAGCTGCTGGCCCGCATAGGCCAGCGCCGACGGCAGCGGCACGGACATGATGCTCACGTAGGCCGCCAGCCTGTCCTTCAGCACCAGCGCGCCCACGGTACCCAGCACCAGCGCCAGCAGCACGGCCTTCAGTGCCGTGCCCAGACCCTGGCCGGTGAACAGCCGCTTGAGGCCGGAGATCGGGTCCAGGTGGCTGAACTTCGGCGCCAGCGGCTTCATCGTCCAGTTCCAGCCTCCGCTGGCCAGGTTGCTGGCGATGGCCGCCAGCATCAGCAGCAGCCCCAGCGGCAGCGCGACGAGTGCGAAGGCCAGTGACATCTCCACCAGGCGCTCAGCCATGAAACCGGGCCGCGCCAGCAGGCTGGCGTCGAAGTGCAGGCCCGTGCGCAGCATGCTGCGCAGCTCATCGACGATGAGCGGCCCACCCGCCATCAGCGCGGCACCGCCCGCAGCCATCATCGCGAAGTGCGGCAGGTCGCGCGACCGCGGCAACTGCCCCTCGGCCCGAGATTTCTGGATCTTCTTGGGCGAGGCGGGTAGGTTGCGGTCTTGTGCGTCTTGGTCGGCCATGGCGGTTTGTCAGCGCTGGCCAGATTGTTCCGAGCCTGCCCCGCCCACTTGAGCGGGAATAGCGTGGCACACACCGCCCTGTTCCGCGTCCACCACGGCCAACACCGCCACAGCAGCACCGCCAGAAATGCAAAAGGCCGGCAATTGCCGGCCCTGTCTGGTGCGCCCGCTGCGCAGCGAGGGGTTCAGAAACCCAGGCTGGCCAGCAGGTCGTCGACCTCGCCCTGGTTGGTGACGACGTCGGTGCGGCCTTCGGCGTTGACGACCGGCCCCTGCAGGATGTTCGGGTCAACCTTCTCTCGCTGCTCCGGCGGCACCACCTGCACCAGCAACTTCACAAGGCTGTCTTCCAGGTCGTTGGCCAGGTTCACGACCTTGGCGACGACCTGGCCGGTGAGGTCGTGGAAGTCCTGCGCCAGCATGATGTCGGTCAGGTGGTTGTCGATGCTCGTGGTGCGGCTCTCGACATCCTTGACGAAGTTCATCACCGCACCGCTGGCGACGGCCCGGACGGGGTCGGCCACGATGGCGGCAGCCAGCTCCTGCGTCGCCTTGCTGATGCCCGCGTGCTCGGCCTTGGCCTGGTCTACAGAATTCAGCACCTTCTCGGCCGCAGCGGCCGTCTTGCTGGCGATGTAGCTCAGGCGGCTGCGCGCATCGGGCAGGCCGTCGGTGGCCACCTGCAGCTTGGGCATGACGCCCAGGCGCTGCATGGTGTCATGCAGCGTGCGGGTGATGGTACCGAGCTGCTGGAAGACTTCGGGCGAGACAAGCAGCGGCTCCTGCGCGTTGCCCAACTGATCCAACTGATCCATCGACATGACAGTCCCCTTTTGAATTGTTGTCGTCAAGCAGCCGCTGCCAGCTTCTGCATGATCTTGAGAACTTTCTCTTCCAGCGTCGCCTTGGTGAAAGGCTTGACGATGTAGCCGGCGGCGCCGGACTGCGCCGCCAGCACGATGTCTTCCTTGCGGGCCTCGGCCGTCACCATCAGCACCGGCAGGTGCTTGAGGTTGGGGTCCTCCTTGATGGCCTTCAGCAACTCGAAGCCCGTCATGTTGGGCATGTTGATGTCGCTGACGACGAAATCGAACTTGGCGCCCTTGAGCATGCTCAGCGCCTCGACGCCGTCTTCGGCCTCTTCACAGTTGTTGTAGCCGATCTCTTTCAGCAGACCGCGGACGATGCGGCGCATGGTGGAGAAGTCGTCAACGACCAGGAATTTCATGTCAGCGCTCATGGCGATCCTCTATCTGGGGCAGGCGGGATTTCAGGGTCAGGCCGCAGTCTAGTTTCTAGCGGCCGGCCCCCGGCGGCTGAGTTTGCGGCATTTTGCCGATAGCGGGCACTTGCGTGGCCTCCTGCGGCGCGGAAGCCGCATCGACCTCGGGCTCGTCCGGCACGTTCTTCAGCACCGCATCCTCCGCGTCACGGTTCATGACGATGATGCTGATGCGGCGGTTCAGAGCGCCATTCGGGTCCTTGGCATCCAGCAGCTTGCTGGCCGCCAGCCCTTGCACGCGCAGCATGCGCGCCTCCTGCAGCCCGCCTGCCACCAGTTCGCGGCGGGACGCATTGGCCCGGTCGGCCGACAGCTCCCAGTTGCTGTAGCCCTTGTCACCTGCGGAGAAGGGCTGGGCGTCGGTATGACCTTCCACCGTCAGGCGGTTGGGCACTTCGGTCAGCACGCTGCCCAACTCCTGCAGCAGCTCGCGCATGTAGGGCTTCACGACGGCGCTGCCACTGTCGAACATGGGCCGGTTGCCCTCGTCGACGATCTGGATGCGCAGACCTTCCTTGGTCATGTCCAGCCGGATCTGGCCGCCCAAAGCAGCCAGCTTGGGGTTCTCGGCCAGCACGTCCTCGACCTTGGTCTTGAGCTGCTCCAACCGCGCCCGCTCGGCTTTGCGCTGCTCTTCCTTGAGCGCGCGCAGCGTGTAGCTGGACTTCTTGGCGTCGCTCTGGCCTTCCTTGACCTGGCCGGTCTCGCGTGTGAGGTCCTTGCCGCCGCCGCGCACGACGCTGGAGGAGTCGCCCGAGCCCGAGCCGCCCAGCATGGCCACGCGCAATGGCGACTGGAAGTACTCGGCGATGCCCTTCTTGTCGCCCTCGGTGGTGGAGCCCAGCAGCCACATCAGCAGGAAGAAGGCCATCATGGCCGTCACGAAGTCGGCGTAGGCAATCTTCCACGCGCCGCCGTGCGCCGCGTGGCCGCCCTTCTTCACCTTCTTGATGATGATGGGCTGGAGCTTCTTTGCGTCGCCGGCCACTACGCAGCCCCCATGTCACCGAGTACGGCTGCCGCCGCCCGAGGGGGCGCGGCCGGCCTTGGGGCGGCCCGGCGGCCGGCCATGGCTGCGCTTGTCATCACTTCTTCTTCACGTGACCTTCGAGCTCGGAGAAGCTCGGACGGTCGCCAGAGAACAGCACCTTGCGGCCGAACTCGATGGCCACCTGCGGCGCGTAGCCCTGCATGCTGGCCAGCAGCGTGGTCTTGATGCACTGGAATTCCTTGCCGGCGTCTTCCACCTTCTGCTCCAGCAGGCCGCCCAGCGGCTCGACGAAGCCGTAGGCCAGCAGAATGCCCAGGAAGGTACCGACCAGTGCCGAGCCGATCATGCCGCCCAGCACCGCGGGCGGCTGGCCCACCGAGCCCATGGTGTTCACCACGCCCAGCACTGCCGCCACGATGCCGAAGGCCGGCAGGCCGCCGGCCAGGCGACCCAGCGCGGCCACGGCTGCGTGCTCTTCCTGGTGGTGGGTCTCGATCTCGCTGTCCATCAGCGACTCGATCTCGTGCGCGTTCAGGTTGCCCGACACCATCATGCGCAGGTAGTCGGTGATGAACTCCGTGACGTGGTGGTCATTGCCCACCACCGGGTATTTCTGGAACAGCGGCGAGCTGTGCGGATCCTCGACGTCCTTCTCGATGGACATCAGGCCTTCCTTGCGCGCCTTCTGCAGGATGTCGTACATCAGCGCCAGCAGCTCCATGTACCGCGCTTTGCTGTACTTGCTGCCCTTGAAACACAGGCCCAGGCCCGCGATGGTGGCCTTGACGACCTTCATCTGGTTGTTGGCCAGAAAGGCGCCGATGGCCGCGCCGAAGATGGTCGTCATCTCGAAAGGCAACGCCTTCAGGATCACGCCCATGTTCCCGCCGTGCACGATGTAGACGCCGAAGATGCAGGCCAAGGCGAGGAGCCAGCCGATGATGACGAACATGCTTGGTCGAGGTGGAGGTGGTCAACCCTCAACGGCCCGCTGCCGGGAGGTTCATAAAGTATGCCGCGCCGGGCGCGGCCCTGAACGCATCATTTAGCGGGCTTTGACGCAACATTACGCGCCACCCGGTAGACCCGGACGTACTGGCCGTGGGGCAGCTGCCACTGCGCGGCTGGCGCCACCTCGGGCACCGCGAAGTCCAGGCTGACCAGCCAGGCGCCGGGCGCCATCTCGGCGCAGGCCTTGGCCCAGACCCGCGGCATGGACTCGGGCCGCTGGAACACATAGACCAGCGCGAACGGCGCCCAGTCGTCGGCCCACAGGTCGCCCCGCCGCACACGCGCGCCGCGCGCCCGCCAGCGGGCCAGCCAAGCCAGCGGCCGACTCCACTCCACTCCTTCGACATCCGCCTGCGGATAGGCCGCCCGCAGCTCGCGCAGGCCGTCACCCGTGCCGCAGCCGGCGTCCAGCACCCGCGCGCCGGGCGCCAGCGGCGCCGCCTCGGCCAGGCCGGCCAGCGCGCCACGCGGCGTCGGAAACAGCGGCGCCTCGCTCCAGCTGCGCCGCGGGTACAGCCACCACAGCAGCGCCAGCGGCAGCAGCCACAGCAGCGCGGGCGCCCCACCCTGCCAGCCCAGCATCAGCGTCGACAGCGGGAAACCCAAGGCCGCGATCAGGCGCCGCCAGCGTGCCGCGTAGAGCAGCGCCAGCGCACCGCCGAGCCCGGCGCCCGCGATGAGCGCGATCTCCCGCCCCAGGCCCAGCCGCAGCAGCAGCGCTTGGGCGAGCCAGGCGGCCAGCCACACCAGCAGGGCCGACAAGGGCCAGACCGTGACCAGCCGACGCAGGCCGGCGCTCACGGCCACGGGTGCGCCGCGCGCAGTTCCGCAGCCTCGGCCGCGCGGCCCGTACCTTCCAGCACCAGGGCCAGGTTGTGCGCGGCGAGGAAGCTGCCGCGGCCGGCCACCGCACCGGGCTGCTCCGGGCGCTCGCCCAGCGCCAGGCAGCGCTGCCAGGCCGCCTCGATCATGGGCAGCAGCTCGCCCGCCTGCGCCGGCTGCTCGGCCGCCAGGTCCAGCAGCACATCGCCAATGGCGAAGAAGAAATCGGGCGAGTCGGCCGCGGCGTCCAGCTGCGTGTTCGCGAAGTCCATCGCATCGGCATGGCGCCCCAGGCATTTCAGCGCAAACAGGCGGCGCGGCAGCAGATCGGGCCACCAGGGGGCGGCGCCCACGGCCGGCAGCGCGCAGGCTCGGGCGAAGGCCGCTTCGGCGCCGTCGTGCTCGTCGTAAACCGCGCAGTCCTTGCCCAGCTGGTACCAGAGGTAGGCGTCGTCCGGCGCCTCGGCCAGCGCCTGCTGCAGCAGCTGGCGATTGCGGCCTCGCTTGTGGGCCAGCCGCTCGGCCACGTAGCCGTCATGCCCAACCACCAGCGGCAGTCGGCGCACCGGCAAGGCGTGCTGAGGCTGCTCGTGCACCCGGCCGGCATAGCGCAACGGGCCGGGCAGCACACGGCTTAGCCAGGCGACAGCCTCAGCCTGGCGCTCGGGCGCGAGGTCGAAGCGGTCACGCAGCTGCAACGCGCCGACGAACGACGGCGGCGTGTCGCGAAGCGCCTGCAGCGCCTCGCCACCATCGATCAGCCACTCGTCGGCATCCAGCACCAGATGCCAGTCCGCGCCGGCCAGCGCCAGCGCCTCGTTGCGGGCGGCCGAGAAGTCGTCGCACCACGCAAAGCGGGCAACGCGCGCGCCGTGCAAGCGGGCGACCCGTACCGTGTCGTCGCGCGAGCCGGTGTCCAGCACCAGCATCTCGTCCACCCACGGCCGCACGCTGTCCAGCAGCCGACCGATGCGCGCGGCCTCGTCGCGGGCGATCACGACAAGGGCCAGGCGGCAGGGCACAGCAGCGGTCATGCCGGCATTGTGGTCATGCGCGAGGCCCCGCTCGGCGATTTCAAGGGCGGATTTCCCCCTCTTCACCGCGTTTCGCGCCGGCGGCAGGCGGCCTAGAGTCACGCCACTTCCACCGTCCGCGAGGCTCTCTCATGATCCCCCGCACCCTGCACGTGATCTGGGTGGGCGACGAATCCAAGCGCCCCGACAACTGCATAGACACCTGGCGCCAGCACAACCCCGACTGGACCGTGCGCGTCTGGGGCAACGAGGAGCTCGCCAGCTATGGCTGGGTGAACGCCAGCCACATGCGCGACATGGCCAAGCGCGAGCTCAACGGTGTGGCCGACCTGATGCGCTGGGAGATCCTGTATCACGAGGGTGGCTTCGTCGTGGACGCCGACAGCATCTGCAAGCGCCCGCTGGAGCCCTGGCTGTTCGAGGGCGAGGCCTGCGCCTGCTGGGAAAACGAGCTGATCCGCCCCGGCCTGATCGCCGCCGGCTATGTGGCCTCCGTGCCCGAGAACCCCTTCTTCGGCCAGATCATCCTGGACCTGCAGAAGGAAACCACTGTTGTCGACCGCATGGCCTGGCAGAGCGTGGGCCCGCTGTACCTGACCGAGCAGGTGCGCATGCAGCGCTATGCCAACCTGACCATCTGGCCCAGCCACTTCTTCATCCCGCGCCACTTCACCGGCCTGGAATACACCGGCGGCGGCCCTGTGTTCGCCGCGCAAGAATGGGGCAGTACCCTGGGCAAGTACGACGAATTGCACAAGAGGAAAGTCGCATGAGCGCCGTCCTCGCCACCGAGCGCAAGACCATGGATGAGCTGCCCGTCTCCCCGCTGGAATACGCGCATCAGAAGTACTTCGTGCAGAAGGTCAAGGTCGGCGAGGACTTCGTCGGCGTGCCGCGGCTGGACGCCTTCGTCGCGTTGTGCGCGGACAAGCGCGTGCTGCACGTGGGCTGCGTGGACTGGCCCATCACCGACCTGAAACGATCGCTGCACCTGCAGCTCGACGCGCACTGCCAGCTCGACGGCTTCGACATCCACGGCGAGGTCTTCCCGTTGATGCAGCCCCACCTGAAGGGCCGTCTCTTCAGCGACTGGGCCGACGTGACCGACCGCTACGACACCGTGCTGGTGCCCGAGGTGCTGGAGCATGTGCCCGACGTGGGCGGCTTCCTGAAGCAGCTGGATGCCGTGGGCGCCGAGCAATACATCATCACCGTGCCCGATGCGTACTCCTGCTTTCGCCGGCACTTCGACTACAACAGTGGCGCGCAGACCTTTGTCGAGGTCGTGCACCCGGACCACAACTGCTGGTACACGCCATACACACTGGCCAACGTGATCCGCAAGTACACGCCCTGGCAGCTGGACGGCATGTTCTTCTTCAACGGCATGTCGCTGCTGGCCGTGGCCAGCCGGACGGCGGCGCCCTCGGCTGCCGAGTGACGCCCGCCACCCTGCGCGCCGAGGCCGAGGCGCTGCGCCATGCCGGCCGCGCCGTCGAAGCCATCGACCTGCTGATGCAGGCCCTGGCATTGGCGCCCACCGACACGGCGACCTACCTGCAACTGGGCTTTGCGTTGCAGGCACTGGGCCTGCATGCCCAGGCGGCCGAAGCATTTCGCACCCCCGCGCTGCTGGAGCCCGGCAGCGTGATGGCCCAAGGCTATCTGGTGCACGCCACACAGAAGGCGGCCGACTGGTCCCAACTGGACGCCGACCTCGCCGCGCTGCGCGCCGCACTCGCTGCCAAGCCCGACACCGCCGACGACGAGTTCGGCATGCCGTTCGCGCTGGTGGGCTTGCCACACACGCGCACCGAGCTGCTGAAGTCCGCCGCGCTGGCCAGCCGCCACCTGGCGCGCGACTTGCAGCCGCTACCCGCCCGCATGCCCACGCGGCGTGAGCGCTTGCGCGTGGGCTACCTGTCGGCCGACTTCCACGCCCACGCCACGACCGCGCTGATCGTGGACCTGCTGGAAAGCCACGACCGCCAGCGCTTCGACATCCGGCTGTACTCGCACGGCCCCGACGACGGCTCGGCGCTGCGGCAGCGCATCGCAGCCAGCGGCGCGCTGGTCGAGGTGGGCGGACTGGATCTGGCGGCGCTGGCCCGGCGCATCCGTGCCGATGAGATCGACATCCTCGTGGACCTGAAGGGCCACACTGCCGGCAGCCGCATGGCCGCCCTCGCCTGCCGGCCGGCGCCCGTGCAGGTGAGCTGGCTGGGCTTCCCCGGCACCAGCGGCGCCGGCTTCATCGACTACGTGATCGGCGACCCGGTCGTCACGCCACTGGCCCACGCCGCCGACTACCGCGAGTGCATCGCCCAGTTGCCGCACTGTTACCAGCCGCAAGACCGCCGGCGCACGCCCGGCCCGGCACCGACGCGCGCCGCCCTGGGTTTGCGGGACGACGCGCTGGTGCTGCTGGCAGCGAATGCACCCTACAAGATCACGCCGCCGCTGTGGGCAGCGTGGATGGACGTACTGCGCGGCTTGCCCGAGGCCCAGCTCTGGCAGCTCAGCGGCGGCGAGCAGGCCGATGCATGCTTGCGCGCGGCGGCGGGCGACCTGGCCAGCCGCCTGGTGTTTGCGCCACCGGTGGGCATGGACGAGCACCTGGCGCGGCTGCAGGTTGCCGACCTGGCGCTGGACAGCTGGCCCTGCAACGGCCACACGACGACCAGCGATGCACTGGCGGCCGGTGTGCCGGTGGTGACGCTGATGAACGACAGCTTCCCCGGCCGCGTGGCGGCAAGCATCCTGGCTGCAGCCGGGCTGGAGGACTGCATCACGCAAAACGCCGCCGACTATGTCCAGCGCATCGACGCGCTGGGGCGGGATGCCGCAGCGCGCCAAGCCTTGCAAGAACGGATCCGGTCGCGGCCCTCAGGGCTATACGACACGACGCGCTTCGCGCGCGACCTGGAGGCGCTCTACGAGCGCATGTGGGCGCGCACGCTGGCGGGGCTGCCGCCGCAGGCACTGCCCGCCTGATCAGTGCATCTGGATGGAGCCTTGCGCGCGGCCCTTGCCGGCGCGGGCCGGCGGGTTGCACAGACCGCAGATGAAGTGGCGCGCCACCTCGTGCGGGTGGGTGACGAACTGGCCATTGCACTTGGAGCACTTGGTCAGCGTCAACATGCCGTTGTCGACGAACTTCACCAGGCGCCATGCACGGGTGACGGACAACATCGCCTCCAGCCCCTGCGCCTGCGTCTGCTCCTGGTAGAGCTGGTAGGCCTTGATGACGGTGTCGATCTCATCCATCTCGGCCGCCTTGTTCAGGTACTCGTGGATGTTGAGGAACAGGCTGGCGTGGATGTTGGGCTGCCAGGTCATGAACCAATCGGTCGAGAACGGCAACTGGCCCTTGGACGGCGACTTGCCGCTCACTTCTTTATAGAGGCGCAGCAGGCGCTCGTAGGACAGGTCGGTCTCGGACTCCAGCACCTGCAGGCGCGCACCGAGGTGGATCAGCTGAACGGCACGTTCGATCTGCTTGGCTTCGGTGAGGATGCTCTTGACGCGCATGGTGGGCTCCTGGAATCGGTGTGTATGTGTTCAGTATTCGGTGTTGCGGGCGAGCGCCGGGCCGCCCCAAGCCGCCCGCCTGGGGCGATGTCGCGAAGGGGCCAGCCCCCCTGAGCGATCGCCACCCCCTCGGGGGGTCAGCGGCGCGGTCCCGCGCCGCCGGGGGCTTCATGCATGCTCGTGGCGACCAGCCATCAGGATGGACGCATGCAGGCGGCTGACGCTTTCGTTGGCACCCGGCTTGCTGTGGTTGGTCAGCAGACCCCACACCAGGTCATCGCTCATGCGGAAGGCGCACAGCAGTGTGTTGCCGGCGGCAATCTTCATGATCTGTGCGGGGCTGAGCGTGCCGATGAGGGTTGCCGTCTCCTCGCTGATGCCCAGGCGGTAGAGCGCCTGCTCACGGTCCGCACGGATGAGGCTCTGGGCCAGCATCAGGTAGGACAGGTTGGCTTCACGGATCTCGGCGAGCATTTGGTCAGCGTTCATGGCGGGGCTCCGTTTCAGAGTTGGGTGGGCGTTGCGGATCAGTGAAACGGATTGTGTTGAAGCCTCTTTTCCGCCGATATCAGGCGGCGTCGGTGCCCGGCGTCACCCTGGCAGGAAGTGCTTGTCAGGCAAATTCCTACATGCGCGTCGGGCCTGAAAACACCGAGGCCCCGCAGCTTTCGCTGCGGGGCCTCGGCGGTGTGTGGCGCGATGTCGGATGACACGCGCACGTGAAAAGGGAACGTCAGCGCGCCCGGCGCAGGCGCTCCAGCTCGATCATGGCCACCAGCACCAGCTCCGGTGCCTCGGCCTGCAGGCTGTCCCGGCCAGCGCCGTGCTGGAGTTCGGTCAGCACGCCGATCGCCCGGTCCACCTCGCCACGACCCGACAACGAGAACGCCAACGTGTAGAGGCTGGGGCCATGCAGCGGGCAAGCCTGCAGCGCGCGCTCGGCGTAGGCCGCCGCGTGCTCCAGCTTGCCGGCTGCCAGCAGCAGCGCTGCCATATCGGCCAGCAGGTCGTGGCTCATCGGCTCGTCCTGCAGCGCGTTGTAGAGCAGACCCAGGCCACCACCCAGATTGCCCTTGGCCGCCTCAGCGAAGGCGGCATTGCGGGCGCGGGCCAGCAGCAGCTTGGGGTCGTTGCTGGGGGCAGCGACCGGGCGGTGGGCGTTCTTGCTCTTGCGGGTGGAAGCAGTCGGGGCTCGCATGGCGGGACTCCAGGCCGGCGCAGGGGTTCGGCCGGGTTGAGCCGCACTTTAGGAACCGAGCGGCGCGCCGATCTCATGAAAAGCCGTGCTTTTGGGGCGCGCTTCCCGCGCCAACGGCCCATCCAAAGAACAAGCCGTTGCGCGCCCTTTTATTCAAAAGATCACGCTCTTGACAAATCAACCTAAAGAAACATCCATCCCGCACCGATAGCCAATGCAACGGCGCTGAAAACAGTTCCGTGGTCCGGCTGGAACGCCGGAGGAAGCGGGGTCTCTCTCGGGGGGCGACGCGTCCTCCCGGCCAACAGCGTCGGGCGTCGCCGCCAGGGCTGGCCGCCAGGCCGTCTCAGGCGGACAGCACGGGTGCCGCACCCGGGCACCTGGGTCTTCGTCCGGCGCTGTTGCCGGGTTCTCTGTCACCGAAAAGGAAGCGCATCATGGCCTCGGTCATCAATACCAATCTGCTGTCGCTCAATGCGCAGCGCAACGTGTCCACGTCGCAGTCATCGCTGTCGACGTCGCTGCAACGCCTGTCCTCCGGCCTGCGCGTCAACTCCGCCAAGGACGACGCTGCCGGTCTGGCCATCTCCGAGCGCCTGAACGCCCAGGTGCGCGGCTCCAACGTCGCCATCCGCAACGCCAACGACGGCATCTCGCTGGCGCAGACGGCCGAAGGCGCACTGGCCAAGGTGGGCGACTCGCTGCAGCGCATGCGTGAACTGGCGGTGCAGTCCCGCAACGCCACCAACACCAGCGCCGACCGCGAATCCCTGGACAAGGAATTCGGCGAGCTCGCCAAGGAAATCCAGCGCGTGCTGGGCGGCACCACCTTCAACGGCCGCGCCGTGCTGGCGGCTGATTCGGGCACGCAGACCTTCCAGGTCGGCGCCAACGTGACCAGCAACGACCGCATCGACGTCGCCACGACCAACATGACGACCGAGTCGACGCTCACGGCCGTCGCGGGCACCGACAACGTCGGCGCTGGCCGCGCGGTCATCACCGCCGCCGCAGGGGCGGAAGCGTCCATCGACACCGTGATCACCAACATCGACACGGCCATCGACAAGGTCAACGGCGAGCGCGCCACGCTGGGCGCCTCGCAGAACCGGCTGGACCAGGTCATCTCCAACTTGCAGATCTCGGTGGAGAACCAGAGTGCGGCCAAGAGCCGCATCACCGATGCCGACTTCGCGCAGGAAACGGCCAACCTCTCCCGAGCCAACATCCTGCAACAAGCCGGCAACGCCATGATCGCCCAGGCGAATCAGATTCCGTCGCAAGTGCTCTCATTGCTTCGATGACGCCGGGCCAGCTCCGCTGGCCCTGAGTGAAACGTCCACGCTGAAGACGGAAGTCCTCACGCCACCAGCACAAGCTCCTTGAACGCCGCTCCGCCCCACAGCGGGCGGCGCTTTTAGGGCCGTGTGCAAAAAGGATTCAAGTCAATCCGCCGTCAAGACGATAAGCATCTCAACGGGTTCGCGATTCAGTCGAGGACTACGTAGCAGACGCCTCGTCAACGAAAGGATTGAACATGCCCCAAGTCATCAACACCAACCTGGCCTCGCTGAATGCCCAGCGCAACACGGCCATGTCGCAGTCGTCCCTGGCCGTCTCCATGCAGCGCCTGTCTTCGGGTCTGCGTGTGAATTCGGCCAAGGACGATGCGGCCGGCCTGGCCATCGCCGAGCGCATGAATGCGCAGGTCCGCGGCTCGCAGGTCGCCATCCGCAATGCCAACGACGGCATCTCGCTGGCACAGACGGCCGAAGGCGCGCTGTCCAAGGTGGGCGACTCGCTGCAGCGCATGCGTGAACTCGCCGTGCAGTCCCGCAACGCCACCAACACCAGCGCCGACCGCGAATCGCTGGACAAGGAATTCGGCGAACTCGCCAAGGAAATCCAGCGCGTGCTGGCCGGCACCACCTTCAACGGCAAGGCCGTGCTGGCCACGGCCGACGCGGGCACGCAGACATTCCAGGTCGGCGCCAACGTGACGGCCAATGACCGCATCGACATCGTCACGACCGACATGACGACGGACGCGGTGATCACCGTCGTGGCCGGCACCGACAACACCGGCACAGGCCGGGCCGTCATCACGGCCGCTGCCGGCTCGGAAGCGTCGATCGACACCGTCATCACCAACATCGACCTGGCGCTGGACAAGGTCAACGGCGAGCGCGCCACGCTGGGTGCGTCACAGAACCGGTTCGATGCGGTGATCTCCAACCTGCAGGTCGCGGTGGAGAACCAGAGCGCCTCGCGCAGCCGCATCATGGATGCCGACTTCGCGCAGGAAACCGCCAACCTGAGCCGCGCACAGATCCTGCAGCAGGCCGGCAACACCATGGTGGCCCAGGCCAACCAACTGCCCCAGCAGGTGCTGGCCCTGCTGCGAGGCTAAGCAGGCATCCCGGGCGGCAACGCCCTTTCGACGAGGCGACTGCCACCGCCGCCGGGCCGCCCAGCACGGTGGCAGACACCCCATCCCCCACCCCGGCACCCCGCCCCGGCGCGGACAGGCAGAGGTCTTGATTGGCCGTGGTTTGACCCGTTGATCGGGCTTTTGCCACCGGCATGCACTTTCAGAATTCAGCCCATCGGATCGACGTTCCATTCGGTCCGGATTGAATTCCGAGGAGTGCTTCAATGCCCCAGACCATCAACACCAACATCGTCTCGCTGAACGCCCAGCGGAACCTGAACGCCTCGCAGTCGTCGCTGTCGACGTCCATGCAGCGGCTGTCTTCCGGCCTGCGCGTCAACTCGGCCAAGGACGATGCGGCCGGCCTGGCCATCGCCGAGCGCATGAACACCCAGGTGCGGGGCATGAACGTCGCGGTGCGCAACGCCAACGACGGCATCTCGCTGGCGCAGACGGCAGAAGGCTCGCTCGGCAAGGTCGGCGACATGCTGCAGCGCATGCGTGAGCTGGCCGTACAAGCCGCCAACGGCACCAACAACACCCAAGACCGCGCCGCACTGAACAACGAGTTCACGCAGCTGCAGACGGAGATCGGCCGGCTGGTGCGCAACACCAACTTCAACGGCTCGTCCATCCTGAGCGGCTTCGCGGGCGGCACCAGCGCCTCGTTCAGCTTCCAGGTCGGCGCGAACGCGACGGCCGATGACCAGATCGTCATCACGCAGAGCGACATCCTGGACACGACCGCCGGCACCACCGGCACGCCCACCGGCAACAACGGCGCGCTTGAATCCGCCGTCAACACCGCCAAGATCAACATCCTCGGCGCCGCCGGCAGCGGCACCGCCGGCGTGCCACCGACGGCAGCGGTCGACTTCGCTGCGGCGGGCGGCCCCCCGGCCCTGACCGGAGCTGCGGGCGACGAAGGTGACCCGCTCGTGGCCGTGCAGTTCATCGACTTCGCGCTGGCGCAGGTCAACCTGGCCCGCTCCACGTTCGGTGCGACGCAGAATCGCTTCGATGCCGTCATCTCCAACCTGCAGGTCGCCGTCGAGAACCAGACCTCGGCCCGATCCCGCATCATGGACGCCGACTTCGCGCAGGAAACCTCCAACATGAGCCGCGCGCAAATCCTGCAACAGGCCGGCAATGCGATGGTGGCCCAGGCCAACCAGCTACCCCAGCAGGTGCTCTCGCTGCTGCAGCGCTGAGCCACCGAAAAACTTTCACCCGGGGCCTAAAGTTCCGGAGAATCCGGCCGATATCCCTCTGGCATATCGGCCTTTTCACATCCAGCAGCATGGCAACCATCAGCTCCGCCGGCATCGGCAGCGGCCTCGACATAGAGTCGCTGGTGAGCAAGCTCGTCGCTGCCGAGCGCACCCCCATCACCCAGCTCAACACGCGGGTCGACGGTCTCAAGACCGAACTGTCGTCGTACGGCAAGGTGCAGAGTGCGCTGTCGACGCTGCGCGACGCCGCCTCGCGGCTCACGACGCCGGCCAGCTGGGCCGGCACGCTGGCCACGTCGAGCGACCCGACGCTGGTGTCCGTCTCCGCCGGCTCCGGCGCGGCCATCGGCAATGTGTCGGTGAAGGTCGAGGCGCTTGCTCAGTCGCAGACGCTGGTCAGCAGCGCCGCCGTGGCCAGTGCCACCACCACCGTGGGCCAGGGCAGCCTGACCATCACGCTGGGCAAGTGGGCAACGGACGGCGGCGATCCCCCGACCTACACCGGCTTCACCGACAAGGTCGGTGCCACGCCCATCACGATCAACATCGGCGCCGGCCAGGACACGCTCGCCGGCATCCGTGACGCCATCAATGGCGCCGGCGCCGGCGTGACGGCCGCCATCGTCAACGATGCCAGCGGCGCCCGGCTGACGCTGCGCTCCACCACGAGTGGCGAGACCAACGCCTTTCGCATCGACGCCACGGGGGGCCTGACCGACCTGGGCTACGACCCACGCGTCGGCATCACCTCCCTGATCCAGACGCTGCCGGCCCAGAACGCCCGCGCGCTGATCAACGGCATCGAGGTCAGTTCCGAGACCAACTCGCTGAAGGAGGCCATCGACGGCCTCAACATCACGCTGCTCAAGACGTCCACCATCCCCGCCAGCATCGCGGTAAGCCAGGACAAGGACTCGATCAAGAAACTCATCACCGACTTCACCGCCGCCTACAACGCAGTGAATGCGCTGTTGCGCGAGCAGACCAAGTACGACTCGAGCAGCAAGACCTCCGGCCCACTGCAGGGCGACGCCACCGCCGTGGGCCTGCAGAACCAGCTGCGCAACATCATCGGCGGCACCACCTCGCTGGCCGGCAGCATCGGGCGCCTGGCCCAGATCGGCCTTGAGGCCGGCAGCGACGGCAACCTCAAGACCACCGACGCCAAGCTCAACACCGCCATGAGCGACCTGGACAGCCTCAAGAAGCTGTTCATGGGGCTGGACGGCACCAACGGCAGCAATGACGGCTTCGCACAGCGCATCCGCAGCTATGTCGATGGCGCCCTGAGCGCCGACGGGCGGGTCACCTCGCGCCAGGCCGGCCTGCAAAAGCTCATCGACAACAACAACAAGAGCATCGACAAGCTCGAGGACCGCGTCGCCTCCACCGAGGCCCGGCTGCGTGCGCGCTACTCGCTGCTGGACACGCAGATGAGCAAGCTCAACAGCCTGTCCGACTACGTCTCGCAGCAGATGGCCAACCTCAACAGCAGTAGCAGCAGCTGAGCGGCTCGCTCACACGACAACGGCGACCGCAGGTCGCCGTTTTTGTTGGTGTCGCCGGAATTGACCGCCCCGCACGGGCGAGTTCGTGCAAAAGCCGGCTCAAGTTCGCCCGCGCTGAGGCCGAAAAACAGTCAACGCGACGACTCTTCCCCCCGACACCATGTACGGCAACATGTCCTCCCCCTTCTCGGCCCGCAACCAACGCGCCACCCTCTATGCCAAGGTGGGCCTGGAGACCGACGTGCAGGCCGCGAGCCCGCACCGCCTGGTCGCCATGCTGTTCGACGGTGTGTTCGACGCGATGGCCCAGGCCACGCAGGCCATCCAGATGGGCAACGTCGAGCTCAAGGGCCGCGCCCTGTCGCGCGCCGTGCGCATCCTCGACGAAGGCCTGCGCGCCGGGCTGGATCTGTCGGCCGGCCAGCTCGCCACCGACCTGCGCGACCTGTACGGCTACGTCTGCACGCGGCTGACCCAGGCCAACCTGCGCAGCGATATCAGCGCCATCGAGGAGTGCCAGCGCCTGCTGAGCCCGGTGCGCGAAGCCTGGACCGCCATCGGCCAGAGCCCTGCCGCCACCGGTGCCCCGACGGCCCGCGCCGCCTGAGCGTCTCGTCCACAGAACCTCCGGTACCTGCAATGAACTCCGAACTGCTGAACTACTACGAGGCCATCGAGCAGGCCAGCGCCGACATGCTCTCTGCGGCCCGCACCGGCAACTGGGACGAGGTCGTCAAGCTGGAGGGCGCCTGCGTGCTGCTGATCTCCCAGCTCAAGGCAGCCGCCCACCAGAACCAGCTCAACGCCGGCGAATCCCAGCTCAAGACGCGCATCATGCAGCGCATCCTGCTCAACGACGCCGAGATCCGCCACCTCGCCGAGCCCTGGCTCGAAGACCTGGACCACGTGCTCAAGGGCAACAGCCGCATGGTCCACTGAACACCCTCGCCCGGCCACGCTGCGCTGAACGCGCAGCGGGTCGGTTGTGAACGGCACGGCACTCAGGCCGCAAGCGCGGCAGCCGCACTACCATCTCGCGCATGAGCGCCCCTGAAGCTGCCCCCGAAGAGTTCCGCATCACCGCGCTGGCCGAGATCACGGCCTATCTGCACCAACTGCAGCGCGAGAACGCAACGGTGCTGCTGAGCGGCCCGCCCAGCCAGAGCCTGGCCAGCCGCTTCACGACGCTGGACACCGCCGCCGGCGTGCTGGGCCTGGAGATCGGCGCCGACCCCGAGGGCATCAGCCAGGCGCTGGTGGCAGGCGGCGAGATCACCGCCGTGGCCTACCTCGGGGCGGTCAAGCTGCAGTTCGAGCTGGACGAGGCCGTCCTCGTCAGCGGCGACCAGGGCGCCGTGCTGCGCGCCAGCCTGCCCACCCGCCTCTACCGTTTCCAGCGCCGCCAGGCCTTCCGCGTGCAGCCCGCAGGCAGCGTCTACCCACGCGTCGTGCTGCCCGGCGGCGGCTCACCCGGCCGCGCGCTGCGGGTGCTGGACATCAGCATCGGCGGCCTGGCCCTGGCCGTGCCATCGAGCGAGCCGCCGCTGCCGCTGGGCCAGGCCGCCAGTGGCCTGGTGCTGGAGCTGGACCGCCTCACCGCGCTGCGCGTAGCCCTGCTGCCCCACCATGCCAGCGTCATCCCGGGCGACACCACCGGCACCCAGCAGATGGGCTGCGCCTTCGTCGACCCGGACGCCGCCGTGACGCGCGCGCTGCAGATGTACGTGGACCAGACGCAGAAGCGCCGCCGGCTGCTGAAGCTCGACGCATGAGCCCCGCCCGCCGCAACCGCCGCGCCACGCAGCACGGGTTCACGCTCGTCGAGGTGGTGGCCACGATGGTGGTGCTCGCCATCCTGCTGGCGGCCGCCGTGCCCAGCTACACCGCCCACCTCGCGCGCCAGAAGCTGCGCCACGTGGCCGAGCTGCTGGAGATGGACCTGCGCCGCGCCCGCGAGCTCAGCGTCACCGAGAACCGCAACCTGCAGGTCAGTTTCCACAGCGGCCCGCAATGGTGCTGGGGCGTCAGCCGCGAGCGGCCCTGCGACTGCGCCACCGACGCGCCGCGCTGCGAGCTGGGCGGGGTGTCCTGGCGCGACCACAAGGGCACCCTGCTGCAGTCGGGCAAGGGCGTCATCTTCCAGGCCGGCATGGGCCGTGCGCTGGACTGGACGCGCATCGGCATCTCCAACGACCGCAACCAGCAGCTCTACATCGACCTGAACCCGCTGGGCCGACCCGCCATCTGCGGCACCGACGCCCGCAAAGGAAGCTGTTGACCCCCGGGGCCGAGCGCCGGGCCGCCCCAAGCCGGCCCGTCTGGCGATGTGCGAGCGGGGCACGCCCCGCGAGCATCGCCGCCCCCTCGGGGGGCCGGCCGGGCTCGCTGCGTTCAGCAGGCGAGACCGGACGAGGGGCCCATCACACCTGCATGTTCATGATCTCTGAGTAGGCCGAGACCAGCCGGTTGCGCACCTGCAGCGTGGCCTGGAAGCCGATCTGCGCCTTCTGCATGGCGACCATGGTCTCTTCGAGGCTGACGGTGGGGTTGTCCAGCTGCACCTCGCGCTGCAGCCGGGTGGCCTCGCGCTGCTGGGTGCTGACGTTCTTCAGCGCCTGCGTCATGGCGTCGCCAAAGCTGGCGCCCGGCGTGGCGGCCGGCTTGGGCGCCAGCGGCGTGCCGTTGACCGCCAGGCCCGCGCGGGCGGCAGCCTGGGCGAAGTCGAAGGGGCGCAGCTTCATGTCCATGGAGCGGCACTGTGGCAGCAAGCCAGGGCCACGAAGCGCAGAGATGCGCGGGCGGGGTCGGCTACTTCGACGCTTTCTTGAGGGGGCCGGCCTCGAATAATTTGCGCCATCGCCGGGCATCCCGGCCCGCCTTCTTCTTCCACCCTGCCTCCGATGGACAACGCCCTGAGCGCCCCCGCAGCCACCGCCCCGGCCCTGATCGCGCCGCCCAGCTTCGTGCAGCGGCTGGGCGGGCTGCCGCTGCGCAGCAAGCTGACGATGGGCGCCGGGCTCGTGGCCCTGGCGGGTGCGGTGCTGGCCATCACGCTGTGGTCGGCCCAGGGGGACTATCGCCCGCTGTTCACCGGCCTGGCCGACAAGGACGGCGGCGCCGTCATCACGCAGCTGTCGGCCATGAACGTGCCCTACAAGCACGAGGCCGGCGGCACCATCCTCGTGCCCGCCGGCCAGGTGTACGAACTGCGCATGAAGCTGGCCGCGCAAGGCCTGCCCAAGGGCGGCGCCGGCGGCGCGAGCGGCGGTGCGCCGGGCTTCGAGCTGATGGACAAGTCCTCCATTGGCCAGACCCAGTTCGCCGAGCGGCTGAATTTCCAGCGCGGCCTGGAGGGCGAGCTGGCCCACTCCATCAAGACCACCAACGACGTGGCCGATGCCCGCGTGCACCTGGCCATGCCGCAGCAGAACGGCTTCTTCCGCGAGCAGCAAAAGCCCAGCGCCTCGGTCGTGCTGACGCTGCGCGGCGGCCGCACGCTGGACCGCAGCCAGGTGGCTGGCATCGTGCACCTGGTGTCCAGCGCCGTGCCCGAGCTCAGCCCCAAGGCCGTCAGCGTGCTGGACCAGACTGGCGCGCTGATATCCCAGACCGGTGCCGACCCCGCCTCGGGCCTTGACACGCAGCAGCTGCTCTACAAGCAGCAGGTCGAGGCCGGCTTCAACAAGCGCATCTCCGAGCTGCTGGAGCCCGTGGTGGGCCGCGACAACCTGCGCGCCACGGTGACCGCCGACGTGGACTTCTCGCAGACCGAGGCCACCGCCGAGGAGTACCGGCCCAACCAGGGGGCCAACGCGCAGGCCGCCGTGCGCTCCAACCAGAACAGCGAGAGCACCAACGCCAATGCCGCGCCGCCCACCGGCGTGCCGGGCGCGGCAACCAATCAGCCGCCGGTGCCAGCCACGGCGCCCGTCAACGGCGCCAGCGCGCCGCTGCAAGCGGCCCAGGGCGGCGCGGGACTGAACAGCAGCCGCAAGGAACAGGTCACCAACTACGAGCTGGACAAGACCGTGCGCGTCACGCGCGGCGCGGTGGGCAACGTCAGGCGGCTGAACGCAGCGATCGTCGTCAACCACCGCTCGGTGACCGACGCCAAGGGCAAGACGACCACCCAGCCGGTGCCGGCCGAGGAAATCACGCGGCTGACCGACCTCGTCAAGGAGGCCATGGGCTTCAACGCCGAGCGGGGCGACTCGGTCAAGGTCATCAGCGCGCCCTTCATCGTCGACAAGACCGAGCCCATCGAGGTGCCGCTGTGGCAGCAGCCCTGGCTCCTGGACATCGCCCGCAGCGCCATCGTGCCGCTGGCCGTGGTGGCGGTCGCGCTGATCGCGGTGTTCGGCATGATCCGCCCGGCCATCAAGGCGGCCGCGCCCATCCCGGTGCCCGAGGAGAAGCCGGAGACCGTGGACGAGGTCGTGGACGAACCGGCCCTGTTGCCGGGCGCCAACGGCATGCCGCAGCTGGAAGCCCCGTTGCACAACGAGAAGCTCGACCGCGCCCGCGCGCTGGCGCGAGACAATCCGCTGGCGGTCGCGAACATCATGCGTGACTGGATGGACGGGCAGGCGGCGTGAATGTGAGCCCCTCGTCCACTCTTGCCCTGCTGAACGCGGGCAAGCCTGGCCGCCCCCCCGAGGGGACGGCGATTCTCGCGGGGCGTACCCCGCTCGCACATCGCCATGGCGGGCCGGCTTGGGGCGGCCCGGCGCTCGGCCTGCGAGCCAACATCCCGCGCGTCGGGTAAGGTTCAGCCATGGACGACAAAGGCTTAGAGAACGCTGCAATCCTGTTGATGTCGCTGGGCGAAGAAGAAGCCAGCGAGGTCTTCAAGCACCTGTCGCCCAAGGAGGTGCAGGCGCTGGGCGAGACCATCGCCAAGCTCAAGGTCATCAAGCGCGCCCAGGTCGAGGAAGTGCTGGAGAAGTTCGACTCGGTGGCCGATCAGCACAGCACGCTGGTCACCGACACCGACGAATACGTGCGCTCCGTGCTGCGCAAGGCGCTGGGCGAGGACAAGGCCAACCTGCTGCTGGACCGCATCCTGCAAGGCAGCGACGTGTCCTCCATCGAGAGCCTGAAATGGATGGATGCGGCCTCCGTGGCCGAATTGCTGCGCAACGAGCACCCGCAGATCATTGCGGCCGTGCTGGCCCACCTGGACTTCGACCAGACCAGCTCAGTGCTGAAGTTCTTCCCCGAGCGCGGCCGCAACGAAGTGCTGATCCGCATCGCGACGCTGGACGGCATTCAGCCCACCGCGCTGAAGGACCTGAACGAGGTCATGAGCCAGTTGCTGGCCGGTGGCGAGCGCATGAAGAAGAGCTCGCTGGGCGGCGCCAAGACGGCGGCCGAGATCATCAACATGATGGGCTCCAGTGTCGAGGCCTCGGTGCTGGACTACATCCGCGAGGCCGACGCCGACCTGGCGCAGAAGATCATGGACAACATGTTCACGTTCGACGACGTGAACAAGATCGACGACAAGGGCATCCAGGCCATGCTCAAGGAAGTGCAAAGCGAGAGCCTGGTCATTGCGCTCAAGGGCGCCAGCGCCGACCTGCGCGAGAAGATCTTCCGCAACATGTCCAGCCGCGCCGCCGAGACGCTGCGCGAAGACCTCGAAAGCCGCGGCCCGGTGCGGTTGTCGGAGGTGGAGGCCGAGCAGAAGGAAATGCTCAAGGTCGTGCGCCGGCTGGTGGACGAAGGCCAGATCGTGCTGGCCGGCGGCGGCGACGACCAATTTGTCTGACGGACGGTTCCGGTTGCCCATGTCCAAGAACACAGCCACAGAGGCACAGAGGCACAGCGAACGGGGCGCTCTCTCTGTGCCTCTGTGCCTCTGTGGCTTTGTTTCTTTTATGGTGTGACGCATGGCCACCCGACCACCACCCCGGCAAGTTCCCCCGCCCGATCGTCGCGAAGGCGACCGGCGCGGCAGCTACGCGCGCTTCATCCCCGGCGAGGAAGTCCAGGGCGCCAAGGCCTGGAGCCTGGACAGCCTGGGCGACACGGCGCCCTCCCCGTTCGCACCGATGCGCCCGGGTGCGTCGTCTCCCCCGCCGGCTGCGGCCGCGCCGGTGCCGCCCCCGCCTCCACCCGAGCCCAGCGTGCAGGAACAGCTGCACGCCGCCCGCCAGAGCGGCTATCAGGACGGCTACCGCGACGGCATGGCCGCGCTGGACGCCTTCAAGCACAGCTTCGCGCAGCAGATCAGCGCGCAGGTCGGCGCGGTCGTGAAGAACTTCGATGACGAGATGCAGGCGCTGGAGGGCGACATGGCCCAGTCCATCGCCCGCATCGCCGTCGAGCTGGCCCGCCAGGTCGTGCGCAGCGAGCTGGCGCAGCGGCCCGAGCTCGTCGCCCGCGTCGCGCACGACGCCGTCGAGGCGCTGCAGCTGACGGCCCGGCATGTGCGCGTGCGCGTGCATCCCGACGACTTCCCGCTGGTGCAGGACGGCGCCGGCCAGGAACTCCAGGCCCGCGAGGCCCAGCTCGTCCCCGACGCCGACGTGGCGCGCGGCGGCGTCAAGGTGGATGCCGACATCGCCAGCGTCGACGCGACCATCGCCGCCCGCTGGCAGCAGGCCGTGTCGGCCATCGGCCAGCAGTCCATCTGGGAAGACCGCCGCGCGGAGGACGAATGACGTCCGCGCGCACCGAGCGCTGGCAGCGCTACCTGGCCGACCTGGAGACGCTGGCCGACAACGCCGCGCCGCTGGAGTCGCAAGGCAAGCTGGTGCGCGTGGCCGGGCTGGTGCTGGAGGCCACGGGCATCAAGGTGCCGCTGGGCTCGGTGTGCCGCATCCAGATGCCCAGCAGCGGCAACTCGCCGCGCCGCGGCCTGGCGCCGGTCAACGCCGAAGTCGTGGGCTTCTCGGGTGACCGCGCCTACCTGATGCCCACCGACGAGGTGCAGGGCCTGTCCAGCGGCGCCACGGTCGTGCCGCGCCACCTGCCGCCGCTGGCCCCGACCCTGGGCCAGCCCTTGCACCCCTGGCGCCGCGGCGAGGACCGCGGCCTGCACCTGCCCATGGGCCCCGGCCTGCTGGGCCGCGTGGTGGACCCCCACGGCCACCCGCTGGACCGCCGCGGCGAGCTGAACGACATCCACAACGAGCCCATGATCCGGCGCCCCATCAACGCGATGGACCGCGATCCCGTGCGCCGCCCGCTGGACACCGGCGTGCGCGCCATCAACGCGATGCTCACCGTCGGGCGTGGCCAGCGGCTGGGCCTGTTCGCCGGCACGGGCGTGGGCAAGTCGGTGCTGCTGGGCATGATGGCCCGCTACACGCAGGCCGACGTCATCGTCGTCGGCCTGATCGGCGAGCGCGGCCGCGAGGTGAAGGAGTTCATCGAGGACATCCTCGGCGAGCAGGGCCTCAGGCGCAGCGTCGTCGTCGCCGCGCCGGCCGACGCGCCGCCGCTGATGCGCATGCAGGGCGCGCACTACGCCACGGCCATCGCCGAGTACTTCCGCGACCAGGGCCAGCATGTGCTGCTGCTGATGGACAGCCTGACCCGCTACGCGATGGCCCAGCGCGAGATTGCGCTCGCCATCGGCGAGCCGCCGGCCACCAAGGGCTACCCGCCGAGCTGCTTCGCCAAGCTGCCACAGCTGGTGGAGCGCAGCGGCAACGGCCTGGCCGGCGAGGGCTCCATCACGGCCTTCTACACGGTGCTGACCGAAGGCGACGACCCGCAGGACCCGATTGCCGACGCGGCGCGCGGCATCCTGGACGGCCACATCGTCCTCTCACGCGACCTGGCCGAGGCCGGCCACTACCCGGCCATCGACATCGAGCGCTCCATCTCACGGGTGATGACCAGTGTTGCACCCCAAAACCAGGTCGATTCCGCCCGTCGATTCCGCCAGCTTCTGGCGAAATACAACAAGGCCCGCGACCTGATCCAGCTCGGTGCCTACGCCCCGGGCGCCGACCCCGAGCTGGACCTGGCCGTGCGCCTGCATGCCGACATGACGCGGCTGCTGCAGCAGGACATGCACAGCCCGGCACTTCTTCACGCCAGCGTCAGCCAGTTGCAGGCCGTGGTCCAGGGCGCCTAAACCTCGGGGCGGCGCCTGCCGATAAAGATTGAGCGTCTGACCGTCCGGGTCGGACGCCGGGCTGGAGTCCTAGATGAGTGCAACCGCGACCGACACGCTGAGCCTGCTGCTGGAGCAGGCCGAAGGCGAGCGCGACGCCGCCGCCCGCGCCCTGCATGCCGCTGGGCAGCAGGCCCAGGCCGCGCGCGACCAGCATGGCCAGCTGGCCGGCTACCGCGAGGAATACCGCCAGCGCTGGACGCAGACTTTCGCCGAGGGCACCACCATGAGCCTGGTGGGTTGCTACCAGAACTTCGGCCAGCGCCTGAACCAGGCAGTGGACACACAGGGCCATGTGGCCGCCCATGCCGACCAGCGCCAGGTCCGCGCCCGCGAAGCGCTGCGCCAGGCCGAACTGCGCGTCGCCGCGCTGCGCCAGCTCATCGCCCGCCGCCAGGCGGAGGCTGCCAAGCTGGCCCAGCGCCGCGAGCAGCGCGCCAGCGACGAGTTCGCCGCCCGCGCCCATCTGCGCCGCAACGCCCACGCGTGACGCCATGATCACCACCGCCCAAACCCTGCCGCCCAAGCCCGCCGCGCCGCCTGCGGCCGCACCAGCCCCAGCCACCCAGCCCGCAGCGGCCGGCATGCCCAGCTTCGCGCAGTTCCTCACCGTGCAGAGCGCCCTGCCCGAGGCCGCGCCGGACGCCGCCACGGCGTCCGAGTCGTCCGCCGAGTCAGCGCCCGAGACCGACCGCACCGCCCCGGCCGCCGCGACGCGCCGCACGACCCAGCACGCCCGGCCGGCCACGCCAGGCCGCGCCGCAGAACCCGCCAAGGCCGAAGCCCGCGCCGAGGCCAGCACCGACCCCGCAACGACGGACACCGTGGCCACGGAAGACGAGCCGCTGCCGGACACGCCCGAGCTCAACGAGTTCACCCAGCTGCTGGGCCTGGCTGCCCAGCCCGCCGAAGCCCTGCCCCGGACCGCCACGCCGCGCGGCCGCGTCGCCGCAGGCGCCGACGATGACACGGCCAGCCGCAGCACGGCGCGAGGCGCCGCGATCGGCAGCGACACCCGCACCCCGCCGGGCGCCGAGCCGGCCGATGCCCGCAGCAACCCGCGTGCCGCTCTGGCTCGGCCCGACACCACGACCGACACACCGCTGCCCGCAACCAGCACGACTGCGGCCCCGCTGGGCGCCGAGGCGGCTGCAGCCACACCGCCAACGGCGGGCGCTCCCACCACCGGCTTCGCCGCGATGCTGGCCCAGGCCCTGCCCTGGCCCGCGCTGGCGGCCGAGGTGGCGGCGGCGCCGGTGCAGTCCGGTGTGCAGGCGCACCTGCAGGGCGCGGCCTTCGCGCCGGAGCTGGGCGCGCGGGTCAGCATGCTGGCGGTGGACGGCGTGCAGCGCGCCGAGCTGCAGCTCAACCCGGCCGAGATGGGCCCGGTGTCCGTGCAGATCACGGTGGACGGCAGCCAGGCGCAGGTGTCCTTCCACGCGGCCCAGGCGCAAACGCGGGCAGCCCTGGAGCAGAGCCTGCCCGAGCTGGCCGCCGCGCTACAGGGTCAGGGTTTGACGCTGTCCGGCGGCGGCGTGTTCCAGCGATCCTCGGGCGATGGACCTGCGGGCCAGGCGCGCGGCGAATCCGGTGAGGCGGGCAGGACGCGTGGCACGGGCAGCGGCGGCTCGGCCGGCGAGCCGGCTCCAACAGCGGCACCGGCACGACGCACGACCGGCCTGCTCGACACCTTCGCCTGAACAACGGCGCCTCGGAACCCGGAATAACGACGCATCGCTTGAGCTAATCCATGCTTGACCCCAGGGGGCGAAGTCAATAATCCGACGCAGAGTGGCCGCAACTTCGCGGCAGGCATCTGTTCCAAGGAGTTCTCATGGCGAATGCGCCGGCTGCCGAAGAGGCTGCGCCCAAAGGGGGCGGCAGCAAGAAGCTGATCATCATCCTGGCTGCGGTCCTGGTCCTGGTGCTGGGTGGCGGCGTCGCGGCCTTCCTGCTGCTGAAGAAGAAGCCCGCCGCCGAGGGCGAGGAAGGCGCCGAGCACGCCGAGCCCGCTGCGCCCAAGGCCGTGGCGGCCAAGCCCAAGAGCGACAAGCCGCCGACCTTCGTGCCGCTGGACCCGTTCACCGTCAACCTGGCCGACAAGGACGTTGACCGCTTCGCGCAGATCGGCGTGACGCTGGAGGTGGATGACCCCAAGTTCGCCGAGCAGCTCAAGGCCTACATGCCGGCCATCCGCAGCAACATCCTGATGGTGCTGTCGCACAAGACGGCCACCGAGCTGCTGACGCGCGAGGGCAAGGAAAAGCTGGCCCGCGACATCATGCGCGAGTCCGTGCGCCCGATGGGCATCGAGCTGGACGACGAGGACGAGGAAGAAGAGGCCGACGCGCCCAAGAAGAAAAAGAAGAAGCGCCGCGCCGCCGTCGTCAGCCCGATCAACCAGGTGTTGTTCTCCAACTTCATCGTGCAGTGATGCCTGCCACCGCCTCCTCCGTCCACCACGCCCTGACCGGGAGCGCGCCCGCGCGTCGCGGCGTGACGGTGTAGCGGGAGATCCGTCATGAACCAGCAGATCCTTTCCCAGGACGAAGTCGATGCCCTGCTGCAGGGCATCACCGGCGAGAGCCAGAAGCTCGAGCAGGAGGAGGAGCAGGTTGGCGGCATACGCGAGTACAACCTCGCCAGCCAGGAACGCATCGTCCGTGGGCGCATGCCCACGATGGAGATCATCAACGAGCGGTTCGCGCGCAACATCCGCGTGGGCCTGTTCAACTTCATCCGCAAGAGCCCCGAGGTCGCCATCGGCGGCATCAAGGTGCAGAAGTACAGCGCCTTCCTGCGCGAGATCGTCGTCCCGACCAACTTCAACGTCGTGTCGGTGAAGCCGCTGCGCGGCAGCGGCCTCATCGTCTGCGACCCGACGCTGGTGTTCGCCGTCATCGACAGCCTGTTCGGCGGCATCGGCAAGTTCCACGCCCGCATCGAGGGCCGCGACTTCTCGGCCACCGAGCAACGCGTCATCACGCGCATCGTCGAGGTCATCCTCGCCGAGTACCACAAGGCCTGGAAGGGCATCTATCCGCTGGAGCTGGAGTACCAACGCTCGGAGATGCAGCCCCAGTTCGCCAACATTGCCACGCCCAGCGAGATCGTCGTGTCGACGTCATTCACGCTGGAGATCGGCGAGACCAGCGGAACCATCTACTTTTGCATCCCGTACTCCACGCTGGAACCCATCCGCGACGTGCTGTACTCCACGACGGTGGGCGACTCCGCCGAGCCCGACCGCCGCTGGATCAACTTGATGAAGAACCAGATCCAGGCGGCCGAGGTGGAGCTGGTGGCCGAGCTGGGCACGGCGCCGGCCACGGTCGAGCAGCTGCTGGCCTTCAAGCCCGGTGACTTCATCGAATTGGACCTGGACCCCGTGATCCAGACCAAGGTGGACGGCGTGCCCGTCTTCCAGTGCCACTACGGCACCTCCAACGGTCGCTACGCCCTCAAGATCGACAAGATGCTGACCGGCCCTCAGGAGGGCTGGCTGGGAACCAAACATGACACCTGACTCACCCAGCCAAGAAGAACAGGACGCGATGGCGGCCGAATGGGCCGCCGCGCTGGCCGAGGCCGCCCCGGCCCCGTCCGTTGCGTCTGAAGTCGCCGAAGCGCCGGAGCAGGTGTCCACCCCCAGCTTCGCCAACTTCGCCCCCACGACGGCGGGCGGGCCTGCGGGCGACATCAACATGATCCTGGACATTCCCGTCCAGCTGACCGTGGAACTGGGCCGCACGCGCATCCCGATCAAGAACATCCTGCAACTGGCCCAGGGCTCCGTCGTCGAGCTGGACGCGCTGGCCGGCGAGCCCATGGACGTGCTGGTCAACGGCTACCTGATCGCCCAGGGCGAGGTGGTGGTCGTGAACGACAAGTTCGGCATCCGGCTGACGGACATCGTCACGCCGTCCGAGCGCATGCGCCGCCTCAGCAAGGCGGCGTAGACAGACCAGCCCTACCGGCTTCGCCGGCCCTCTCAAGAGGCGCCGCTGGATGGCGCCGAGCCTGACGGCGGCGGCGGTCGTTGGACTACGGGGCAATTGCCCGTCTATTTGACGGCTTCGCCCCCTCAAGTCGCTCCGCAGAATGCCGAGGCATGAATGCTTCCGGCCTGCTTCCGTTTCTGTGGTTCCTCGGGATCGTTGCCCTGATCCCCGTGGCGCTGTGGCTGCTCAAGCGCACGCCCATGGGCGGCGCGGCGGCGGTCGGCGTACTGCGCCTGGTCGCGCAGCTGCCGATGTCACCCAGCCAGCGGCTGATGGTGGTGGAAGTCGGCCAGGGCGATGACCGCTGCTGGCTGGTGCTGGGCGCCACGGCCCAGAGCATCACAACACTGCATGTCATGCCGCCGCAGGCGGAGCCGGTCCAGCCCGCCAGCTTCGCCAAGCTGCTGAAGAAGGAACGCGGCGATGCAGCGTAAATCCCTGATCGGCCTCGCACTGCTGGCGGCTGCCGGCACGGTCTTCGCCCAGCAAGGCCAGACCCCACCGGCCACGCTGCCCCTGCTGGTTGGCCAGGGCGGTGGCGGCAGCAGCTACTCGGTGCCCATCCAGACGCTGCTGTTCTTCACGGCGCTGGGCTTCCTGCCCGCCGTGCTGCTGATGATGACGGCCTTCACGCGCATCGCCATCGTGCTGAGCCTGATGCGCCAGGCGCTGGGCACGCAGGCCGCGCCGCCCAACCAGGTCATCGTGGGCCTGAGCCTGTTCCTGACCTTCTTCGTCATGAGCCCGACGCTGGACAAGGTCTACGCCGACGCCTGGCAGCCCTACAGCGCCGGGCAGATCCAGTTCGACGAGGCGCTCAAGCGGGCCGAGGTGCCCATGCGCGGCTTCATGCTGAAGCAAACGCGCCAGGCCGACGTGGCGCTGTTCTCGCGCCTGGCCAAGCTGGACAGCAGCATCAAACCCGAGGACGTGCCCTTCAAGGTGCTGGTGCCCGCCTTCGTGACCAGCGAGCTCAAGAGCGCCTTCCAGATCGCCTTCCTCGTTTTCATCCCCTTCCTCGTCATCGACATGATCGTGGCGAGCGTGCTGATGAGCCTGGGCATGATGATGCTGTCGCCCGTGCTCGTCGCCCTGCCCTTCAAGCTGATGCTGTTCGTGCTGGCCGACGGCTGGAACCTGTTGCTCGGGTCCCTCGCCGCCAGCTTCGCCACCTGAACACCTGACTCCCGCCAGGAGACCCCACGCCATGGACGCACAACAAGTCTTCACCTTCGGCCAGCAAGGCCTGTACATGCTGATGCTGGTGGCCGCGCCGGTGCTGATCGTCGTGCTGCTCGTGGGCGTGGTGATCAGCGTCATCCAGGCCGCCACGCAGATCAACGAGTCCACGCTGTCTTTCGTGCCCAAGGTCGTGGCCGCCGTGCTGACGCTGGCCGCCGCCGGGCCGTGGATGATGACGACGTTGGTGGAGTACATCCAGCGCACACTGATGACGATTCCGAACGTCGTGGGATAAGCGCACGGAGCCATGTTCACCGTCACCGAAGCTCAGTTGCTGGCGTGGCTGAACCCGCTGTTGTGGCCGTTCATCCGCACGCTGGCGCTATTTGCCGGCATGCCCACCTTCAGCCAGCGCAACGTGCCGCTGCGCCTGCGCATCGGGTTGGCGCTGTTCATCGCGGTGGCGGCACAGCCCTCGCTGCCCGCCATGCCGGTCACGCCGCTGGACTCCCTGCCCGGCCTCACGTTGCTGATCGCACAGCAACTGCTGATCGGCCTGGCCATGGGCTTTGCGGTGCGCATCGTGTTCGCGGCGCTGGAGTTCGCCGGTGAGCTGATCGGCCTGCAGATGGGGCTGAACTTCGCGGGCTTCTTCGACCCGTCCACCGGCGCCCAGGGCACGGCCAGCGCACGCTTCTTCGGCAGCATGGTGGCCTTCCTGTTCATCGCCATCAACGGCCACCTGCTGCTCATCAACGCGCTGGTACAAAGCTTCCAAGCCTTTCCCGTGGGCGATGAGCCCTTCGCCTTCCTGCGCGCGGCCCAGCCCCAGCGCTGGGGGGCGGATATCTTCGCCATCGGCCTGTGGATCGCGCTGCCGCTGATCACGATGCTGATGTTCGTCAACCTGGTGCTGGGCGTGATCTCGCGCGTCGCACCGCAGATCGGTGTGTTCTCAGTGGGCTTCCCGCTGACCGTCAGCGTGGGCCTGATCGGCATGGTGGCCACGCTGCCGCTGATGCAGACGCCTTTCACCGTGGCACTGGAGCGGTTGCTGGCGGTGTTCAGCTGACGTAGCTCTCAAGCCCCCCCGCGCCGGAAAGCCAACGTATGCCACTGAGTTCCTGTGCTTTGCAGGACAGCGTCGCTGGTATGCCCAAGATGAAGCACCAGTCCCGTCGGCAGCAAAAGTTGCTCGATGAGCGACGGCGCATGGTTAAAGAACTGACGCCCATCGGTATCGCAGTCGGAGGACAACAGCTCGCCGTCCATCTGCGGCACCGACAGGTACAGCCGCTGTTCGCCGGACAAGCTCGCTCCGGTGCGCAGTTGCGCAGCGAGCTCCAGCAACGCGCCGCTCAACAAAGCAGGGCTGAGATGCATAAGCACAGCGCTGCAAACGACCGCATCAAAACCATCCTCATGCAGGTCACGAAACGGCCAACTCAGGCTCGGCAGCGCGCCCTTGCGAATGCGGCCCGCAAGCGTCGAGTGCGTGGCCTGCGCGCGGGCACGCATGGCATCGTTGGGTTCGACACCGAATGCATCGAAGCCGTGGCTCAGAAGCGCCGCCACATCGCGTCCACTCCCGCAACCCACATCCAGCACTGACGCGCCCGTCGGCAAGTCAGACACCACAAACTGCAGCATGGCGCTACGCGGCGATTCACCTCCTGCGGCCAGCCACACCGCATAGCCGTCGTAGAAAGCCGACGTGCCCTCGTCGGCGTTGGTCTGCTGCGCCCCCGTCGGCCTTGGCGCCATCACCTCACGCCTCCCGCAGCGCCGTTGTCACCGGCAGCGACGCGGCCCGCACCGCCGGGAACAGCCCGCCGACAAAGCCGATGGCCAGGGCCCACTTGATGCCTTCCCACAGCAGGCCGGGCGACACGGCCAGGTTGAAGCTCAGCTTGCCCACCGAGCCGGCCGACATCGTCGACGCCTCGAAGCCGTTGAACAGCAGCCAGGCCACGGCGCCACCGATGAGGCCGCCGAGCAGCGCCAGCAGCGTGGTCTCCAGCATCACGGCGACGACGACCGGCAGGCCGCGGAAGCCGATGGCGCGCAGCGTCGCGATCTCGCGCGCACGGCTGGCCACGGCGGCGAACATCGTATTGAGCGCGCCGAACACTGCGCCCACGGCCATGATGGCGCCGACGGTGATGCCGATGATGCGCAGCACCTTGGCCATCTGCTCGCCCTGCTTGGAGAAGAACGCCAGCGTCGTCGACGCCTTGACCTTGAGTTGCGGGTTGGCCTCCAGCGCGGCACTGAAGGCTTCGATCGCCTCGGGCTTCTCCAGCTTCACGGTGGCCGAGTTGCGACCGCTGCCGCGCTTGTAAGCGTCGTTGACGACCTTGGCGTCGGCCCACAGTTCGGACTCCATCGCATCGCCCGACGCGAAGATGCCGACGACGGTCCACGGCTGGTTGCCCAGCTTCAGCGTCGCGCCGACCTGCAGGCCCTCGAACTGCCGCACGGCACCCTTGCCGACGATGAGTTCGCGCAGGCCCGGCTGGAAGGTTCGGCCCTCGACGATCCTGGCGTTGGGCCGCACGGCAAACGCGGCCTCGCTGATGCCGCGCACCTGGGCGCTGCCCTCGTCGCGCGTCTTGCTGCCGCGAACCGGCAGGTTGGCGGCCACCACCGTCTCGGCCGACACAATGGGCTCGCCCTTGGCGTTCTTCGCGATGCCGGGTGCCTGCTCGATCTGCACGAGGTCCTCGCGGCTCAGCGACGACGACACCTCGTTGGCCGACGCGCCGCGAAGCACGATCGCGGTATCCAGGCTGCCGGCGTTGCGCTGCGTGCGCGAGTAGCCCTCGGCCATGGCCAGCAGCGCCACCAGCACACCGACGACGCCGGCAATGCCCACGACGATGACCGCTGACGAGCCCAGCCGCTGGGTCAGCGTGCTGATGCCCACCGAAGCCACCGAGCGCGCCTGCGCGCCGGTGCGGAAAAGCAGCATCCACGCCGCCAGCAGCCCGGCCAATGCCACGGCGCCCCACCAGGGCATCAGCACCCAGCCGACCAGTATGAGGACGGTCAGCAACACCAGCCCCAGGTTCTTCAGGAACTTCATAGTCAGGCCCTCCCCGCCAGTGCATCGGTGATGTTGACGCGCATCGCGCGCAAGGCAGGCAGCGCGCCCACCAGCAGGCCGAACAGCAGCGCCAGCCCCGTGCCGATCAACCAGCTCGTCAGGCCGGCGGCCGGCAGGTTCAGCGCGCCGCCGCTGCCTGCGCTGACGGCCGGGCCGATGACGCTGGCCAGCGCCAAGCCCACGACACCACCGATCAGCAGCAGCAGCACCGACTCGGCCAGCACCATGCTCAGCACGCTGCCGCCCGAGAAGCCCAGCGTCTTCAGCACCGCGATCTCGCCGGTGCGCTCGCGCACGGCCTGCATCATGGTGTTGCCCGCCAGCAGCAGCAATGTGAAGAACACGGCGCCCATGATGGACGTGACGATGAGGTTGATGTCGGCGAGCTGCCGCATCCACGCCGACATCGCGGCCTGCTCGGTCAACGTGCGGGTCTCGTGGTCGGAGTTGGCGGACAGTTCGTCGATGGCCTTGAGCACGCGGTCGGCCTGGTTCACGTCTTTGACACGCGTCACGTACCAGCCCACCTGGCCCTGATTCCACGGCGTCGTGTCGTCGAAGTACTTCCAGTTCAACAGGAACATCTGGTCGTAGAACGCGCCTGATTTCTTGTCGGGCACCTGGATGATGCCGACGATCTTGAACGGCCAGTTCTGACTGCCATTGCGGTCCGGGAAGATGGTGGACTGCATGGGGATCTGGTCACCCACCTTCCAGCCGAACTTCTTGGCCAGCCCCTCGCCGACGATGGCGCCGTCCTTGGTGTCGGCGAACGCCTTGCGATGCTCGGCCGACACCTTCATCTCCGGGTAGATGTCGATGTAGTTTGGCGACACGGCGAAGCTGAAGACCTGGTTCTCGGGCTTCTGGTAAGCCCCGCCAAACCAGTTGGCGTAGGCCACGTCCTTGACGCCGTCGATCTGCGCGATGCGCGCGCCCAGCGACATGGGCAGCAGCTGGATGAAGCTGATCTTGGCGCCCGTCTGCAGGCGCTGGGCGCCGTTGGCGCTCTGGCCCGCCTGGTCAAAACCCACGCGCACCGCGTCCAGCAGCCCGAACAGCAAGAAGGCCGTGACGATGGACACCAGCGTCAGGAAGGTGCGGCCCTTGCGCCTGAACAGCGCGGCCCAGATGAGGTGGAGGTATTTCATGGCGACCTCCGGCGCTCAGGCCACGGCCTCGGCGGCCGACACCAGCGTGCCCTTGTCCAGGTGCAGCGTGCGGCTGGCGCGGGCGGCGGCACGCGGGTCGTGCGTGACCATGACGATGGTCTTGCCATGCTCGCGGTTGAGCGCCTGCAGCAGCGTCAGCACGTCTTCGGCGCTCTGCCGGTCCAGGTCGCCGGTGGGCTCGTCGCAGACCAGCAACGTGGGGTCGGACACGATGGCCCGCGCGATGGACACGCGCTGCTGCTGGCCCCCCGACAGCTCGGTGGGCTTGTGCGAGGCCCGGTCGGCCAGCCCGACGAGCTGCAGCGCGATGGTGGCGCGCTTCCTGCGCTCGGCCGCCGACAGCTTGGTCAGCAGCAGCGGCAGCTCCACGTTCTTCTGCGCCGACAGCGTCGGCATCAGGTTGTAGAACTGGAACACGAAGCCCACCTTGGACGCCCGCCACCTGGCCAGCGCGCTGCCGCCCAGCTGATCGATGCGCTCGCCGCCCACGCTGATGGCGCCGCCGCTGGGCGCATCCAGCCCGCCCATCAGGTTGAGCAGCGTCGTCTTGCCGGAGCCCGACGGACCCATCAGCGCGAGGAAGTCGCCCTGCGCCACATCGAGGTTGATGCCGTGCAGCACCTCCACGGTCTGCTTGCCGCGAACATAGGCCTTGGACAGGTCCCGGACTTCGATCAAAGCGCTCATGCTCATTCCTTGTTGGCGACGTTTGAACCTGGCTTGAGGTCGGCAGGCGGCGACACGACGACCGTCTCACCGGCCTTCAATCCACGGGTGGCGAGCCTGAACTTGCCGACATCGTCACCGAGCGTCACGACGCGCCGCTCGGCCTTGCCGCCGGCCACCACGTAGACCACGGCGTTGCCCTTGGCTGGCTCCAGCCCGTCCTCGACGCGGACGGCAGCCGGCGGCACTAGCACGCCCGGCACCGGCTTCGCGTCCACTGCCGCCTTGGCCGCCAGGAAACTCACGCGCACGCCCATGTCGGGCACCACGCGCTCGTCCTTCTGCTCCAGCGCCACGCGCACCTTGACGGTCGCCTTGCCGCGGTCCGCACTCGGGATGACGGCCACCACATGGGCCGGGATGCGCCAGTCCGGGTAGGCGTCCAGCACCGCCTCGCAAGGCATGTCGGGCTTGACCTGCGCGATGTAGGACTCGTTGACGTCGACGTTCACCTCCAGCGAGTCCATGTCGACGATGGTGCCCACGCCAGTGCGCGTGAAGCCGCCGCCAGCGGACAGCGGCGAGATGATCTCGCCCACCTGCGCCGCACGCGCCGTAACGACACCGTCAAACGGCGCTCGCACGGTCGCGTAATCGAAGTTGACCTTCGTCTGGCGGGCCTGCGCCTGGGCGGCCTCGACCTGACGACGGGCGGCCTCCAGCTGCGCGGCATACGACTTCACGGCGGTCGCTGCCTGCTCGCGGGACTGGTGCGTCGTCATGCCACTGGCCGCCAGCTCGACCTGACGGCGCTCATTGGCCTGCGCCTGCTCCAGCTGCGCCTGCAATTGCCCCAGGTTGGCCTCGGCGGTGCGCACCTGCGCCTGCGCGGCGGCCATGGCCGCCTTCAGGCCGGTATCGTCCAGCCGCGCCAGCACCTGGCCCTTGCGCACCTTGAAGCCCTCGTCGATGAGCACCTCCACCAGCGTGCCGGTCATCTGCGCAGACACGGTGGCCATGCGCCGCGCCGTCACATAGCCGGTGGCCTGCAGCACCGCGTCGCTGCGCGCACCCTGGCCGTTGGCCCGCACGGCGACGGTCTCCACCGCCACGGGCCGGTTGGCCGCCAGCAGCCACCAGGCCCCGCCGCCCGCCAGCGCCAGCACGGCCGCGCCCGCCGCCACGCCCCACACCCAGCGCGACATGCCGCCGCCGTGGTCCTCGCGCTGCGCACCGTCGATGCGCAGGTCCTTCAGCAGTCCGGTGTCGATGACGCGCTCCCGAAAGTTTCCGCCCCGGTTTGGAACGAGGCGGATTCTGCACAGACAAGGCTGTCAGCGCCTCAGGGCTTTCGACGAACGGCGGCTGGCGCGGCTGAACAGCTGCCAGCCGGGGTGAATGGCGTCAGCTGGCCACCAGGCCGTTGCGGATGGCGTAGACCGTCAGCTCGGAGTTGTTGCCCAGGCCCAGCTTCTCCAGCACACGGGCGCGGTAGACGCTGACGGTCTTGGGGCTGAGCATCAGCTCCTCGGCGATGTCGGACAGGCGCTTGCCCGACGCGATCATCACCAGCGTCTGCAGCTCGCGGTCGGACAGCTTCTGGTGCGCCTGCTCGGTGACGGGCGCCGTCAGGCTCTCCACCAGCATCTGCGCGATCTCGGGCGTCACGTACTTGCGCCCCTGGGCCACGGTGCGCACCGCCTGCACCAGCGTGGCCGGGTCACCGCCCTTGTTGACGTAGCCATAGGCGCCCGCCTTCAGCGCGCGGATGGCGTACTGGTCCTCCGGGTACATCGACACGATCAGCGCGCGCAGCGGCGAGCCCTCGTCCTTCAGCACGTGCAGCACGTCCAGGCCAGAGCGGCCGGGCATGTTGATGTCCAGCACCAGCACGTCGCAGCTGTCCTCGCTGCCCAGCTTGTGCAGCAGACCGCGCAATTCGGTGTAGTCACCGGCCTCGCCGACGACCTGGATGTCGTCCGCATCGGCCAGCGTGTCACGGATGCCCCGGCGGATGAGGCCGTGGTCGTCGCAAAGGATGACGCGGATCATGCCCGGCTCCAGATGGAGTGGGCCGGCTCGACGCCGAAGTCGGTCGAGTCATCCAGCGCGTCGATGGCCTCGGGGTCCAGCGGCACGGTCAGGATGAGGCTGGTGCCCTGCCCTGGCGTGCTGGACAGATCCACCCAGCCGCCGACCGTCGCGGCGCGCTCGTGCAGGCCGCGGATGCCGAAGGATCGTTCCTTGGCCAGATCGGCCTCGGCCACGCCGCGGCCGTTGTCACGGATCTCCAGCGTCAGCACACCGGAGTCCAAGCTCAGCTCCAGATCCACGCGCGTGGCGCCGGAATGCTTGGACACGTTGGTCAGCGCCTCCTGCGCCGTGCGGTAGGCCACCAGCGGCACGCCCGGCGGCAACGCCAGGCGCTCCTCGCCGATGCGCAGGCCGGCCTCGATGCCGGTACGGCGCTCGAAACGCGCCGTCATCCACTGCAGTGCAGCCACCAGGCCCTGCTCCAGGATGGCGGGCCGCAGGTTGTGCATGATGCGCTGGCTGGCATCGATGGCCGCACTGACCGTCTCCAGCGCCGCTGCCACACGGGCGCGCACTTCGGGCGCCTGCGCGTGACGGTCTATCCAGGCCAGGTCGAACTTGATGGCAGTCAGCGAGCCGCCGACGTCGTCGTGGATCTCACGTGCGATCGCCGCGCGCTCCAGTTCCACGCTGGTCTGCAGGTGGCCGGCCAACTGACGCAGGCGCTGCTTGGAGCGCACCAGTTCCTCTTCGGACGCACGCCGCGCCAGTTCGCTGTCCGCAGCATCCACGGCATGCAGCAGGGCCGGCGCCAGCCGCGCCAGGTTGCTCTTCAACAGGTAGTCGGCGGCGCCGTTGCGCATGGCGGCCACGGCGGCGTCCTCACCGATCTCGCCGGACACCAGCAGAAACGGCGTCAGCAATTGACGATCCTTCACCGCCTCCAGCACCTGCAGGCCCGTGAAGCCCGGCAGGTTGTAGTCGGACACGATGGCGTCCCAGGGCTGGTCCAGCGCCACCAGCACGGCCGGTAGCGCATCCAGGCGCTGCATCTCGACAGCCACACCCGCACGGATCAACTGGGTCAGGATGAGCTGGTGGTCAAGGTCGGCGTCCTCGACATGCAACACCCGCAGGATCCGGCCCGTCTGCCCCACACCAGAAGTCGTCATGGGGCCGCAGTATGCCGTGACGTTGATGGGCAGCACGCAAGCCCGCTCAACGCACGCCAGACCGGTAATACCGCGCGTTCTCATGACATCTGCCGGTCGACAGCTGCCGAAAATGGCGTGAACATGCAATGATTGATTCGCCCTGATGGATCCGCAGGGTCATGTGACAAGAAGCAGCATCCCCTCGCGGAGACACGATGCAGACAGACAACCTCACCGAAGTCAAATTAGACGATGCCCTGACGGCCATGCCGCTGCTTGCAGCTGCAGAGCTGCAGGATCACCTGATGACGGTGACGAACGACCTTGAGCGGCTGCAGCGCCTGCTAGATGACGCGGGCGAGGCTCTGTCCACGCATTTCTACAGCGCGTCAAACCAAGCCATGTCGCTGCTCAGCGGCACCGACGGCGGCCCCGCTGCCGACGGGCTCAAGCACATCATGCAAGACATCGCCAGCGCCATCACCGCCCTGCAGTTCCAGGACATGGCCACGCAGTTGATCGCCCACACCAGCCAGCGCCTGCGCAACTGCGCCGACCAGTTGGCGCGCGACACCTTCGGCACGGACGACGAGGACGGCGCCGCCGTCGTCGAGATCGCGCCGCTGCGCCCCAACCCGGTCACGCAGGACGAGATGGACGCCGGCTCCATCGAACTTTTCTGAACCCCCGCTTCACAAGCCTCCCAGGCAAACTCTCTCTCGGAGAAAACTCAAATGCACTCAATCCTCGCTGTCGACGATTCGGCCTCGATGCGCCAGATGGTGGCCTTCACGCTCAAGAACGCCGGCTTCAATGTGGTGGAAGCAGTGGACGGGCAGGATGCCTGGGAAAAGTCCGGCCAGCGTGATTTCGACCTCGTGCTGACCGACCAGAACATGCCGCGCATGGATGGCATCAGCCTCACCAAGAAGCTGCGCGAGAACCCGAAGTTCAAGACCACGCCCATCCTGATCCTGACCACCGAGTCCAGCGACACGATGAAGCAGGCCGGCCGCGCCGCTGGCGCCACCGGCTGGCTGGTCAAGCCGTTCGATCCGGCCAAGCTGATCGAAGTGATCGGCAAGGTCATTCGCTGAAGCCGGTTTCAGGGGAGCACCAGCCATGGGTGACATGACCACCGAAGGCGCCAGCATCAGCGCTGGCATCGACCTCAGCCAGTTCTACCAGGTCTTCTTCGAAGAAGCCGGTGAGAACCTCGACAACATGGAGCAGTTGCTGCTCAACGTGAACGTCGAGGCGGCAGACGACGAGGAACTGAACGCCATCTTCCGCTGCGCCCACTCCATCAAGGGTGGCGCGGCGACGTTTGGCTTCAGCGACGTTGCCGAGCTGACCCACCAAATGGAGACGCTGCTGGACAAGCTGCGCCGCCATGAACTGCAACCCAACGCCGCCATGGTGGACGTACTGCTGCAGTCAGGCGACGCCTTGCGCGCGCAGTTGGGCCGTCATCAGGGTTCCGGCGCCGACCCGGTCGACACCGCCGACCTGCTCGCCAACATCAAGGCCTTCGTCGAGGGCGGCGCTGCACCTGCGGCGGCGGCCCCCAAGGCCGCCGCGCCGGCCCCCACGCCAACACCAGTCAACGCACCGGCCCCGGCAGACGCTGTGCCGGCTGGCACACGACTGCTGGAGCTGCAGGTCGGGCCGCTGTCCGATCCCAGCGTCGCAGACAACCTCGTTGACCTGTTCAAGGAAATCACCGACCTCGGCACCATCGAGCCGCTGGACGCCGGTCAGAGCTCGGACGGCATGCGCCGCTTCAAGGTCCTGACCGGTTCCAGCGACAACGACCTGCTGGACCTCTTCACCTTCCATGTCGCCCGCGAACAGGTCAAGCTGACGCCGCTGGGCCCGGGCTTCGGCTTCTATGACGGCGCACCCGGTGCACCGCCGGCAGAAGCGCCTTCCGCAGACCCCGGCTACGGCTTCTTCAGCGATGCCCCCGGCGTCCCCTCCGGCGCCACAGCGGAGGCGCCTGCTGCGGCACCAGTGACGACGGCCGCAATCGTTGCAGCGAGGCCTGCAGCCGCCCCCGCCAAGTCGGATGCCAAGCCGGCCGGTGGCGGCATGGACCAGACCACGCTGCGCGTCTCCATCGAGAAGGTCGACCAGCTCATCAACCTGGTTGGCGAGCTCGTCATCACGCAGGCCATGCTGGCCCAGAACAGCCGCGAACTCGACCCTGCGCTGTACCAGCAGCTGACATCCGGTCTTGCCGACCTGGAGCGCAACACGCGCGACCTGCAGGAATCGGTCATGTCGATCCGCATGATTCCGATGTCAACGGTGTTCAATCGCTTCCCACGCATGCTGCGCGACCTGGCTGCCAAGCTGGGCAAGAAGGTCGAACTGGTCACGCAAGGTGAAGCCACCGAGCTGGACAAGAGCCTGGTCGAGAAGATCACCGACCCGCTGACCCACCTGGTGCGAAACAGCTGCGACCATGGCATCGAGATGCCGGCCGACCGCCTCGCCAAGGGCAAGTCCGAGCAGGGCACGATCACGCTGGTCGCGTCCCACCAGGGCGGCAGCATCGTCATCGAGGTTCGCGACGACGGCCGCGGCCTGAACCGCGAGAAGCTGATCAAGAAGGCCCGCGAGAAGGGCATCGACGCGCCGGACTCCATGACCGACGCGGAATGCTGGGGCCTGATCTTCGCCCCGGGTTTCTCCACCGCCGAGCAGGTGACGGACGTCTCCGGCCGCGGCGTCGGCATGGACGTGGTCAAGAAAAACATCACCTCGCTGGGTGGCACGGTGGAGATCGACTCCGCCGAGGGCTACGGCATGAAGGTCTCTGTGCGCCTGCCGCTCACACTCGCCATCATGGACGGCATGAGCGTGGGCGTGGGCGACGAGTGCTACATCCTGCCGCTGTCCTCCGTCGTTGAGTCTTTCCAGGTGCAGGCCGACACCATCAAGACCGTCGCCGGCTCTGGTCGCGTCGTCGAGGTGCGTGACGAGTACATGCCCGTCATCGAGCTCGAGAAGGTCTTCGACGTGCCGCGCTTCGACTTCGAACATGTCAGCTCCATCATGGTCGTCGTGGAGGCCGAAGGCGGCCGCGTCGCGCTGCTGGTGGACGAGCTGCTCGGCCAGCAACAGGTCGTCGTGAAAAACCTGGAAGCCAACTACCGCAAGGTCAATGATGTGTCCGGCGCCACCATCATGGGTGACGGCCGCGTGGCGCTGATCCTGGACGTCGGCAGCCTCGTGCGCCGCTCGCGCCATTAACAACCCAACCAATACAGACAGAGAGGTTCGCATGGAAGCCAGCAACGTCCCCGCCCTTCGCCAGCCCGGCGCAGTGGCAGCCAAAGCCCACGGCCCCAAGAGCGGCGAATATCTGACCTTCCGGCTCGGTTCGGAGGAGTACGGAATAGACATCCTGAAAGTGCAGGAAATCCGCTCCTACGAGCAGCCGACCCGCATCGCCAATGCGCCCGACTTCATCAAGGGCGTCGTCAACCTGCGCGGTGTCATCGTCCCCATCGTCGACCTGCGCCTGAAGCTGAACTGCGCAACCGCTGAGTACAACAGCTTCACCGTTGTCATCGTGCTCAACGTGAAAAACCGCGTCGTCGGTGCCGTGGTGGACTCCGTGTCCGATGTGCTCGAACTGAACCGCGACGCCATCAGGCCGGCCCCGGAGCTGAATGCCGCCTCAGTCGACACCAGCTTCATCACGGGCATCGGCGCGGTGGGCGAGCGCATGCTGATCCTGATGGACATCGAGGGCCTGATGAGCAGTGCCGACATGGGCCTGATGGAAGCGGCCATCGCCGCCTGATACCTCGGAGAGGGGCGGTCACGCCCCCTCAGGCCGCTCATGCTCGCATGAACGGCAGCGGCAGTTCCTGTCCATGGCCATGGTCATGGCCATCGGGAGAGTCTCATGAGCCAACCTGCCCGCTCCATTGCCCGACAGGTGTCCATCTCCGGCGCCGCTGCGGTGGCGATAGTGCTGCTCATCGTCAGCCTGATCGTGGGCGCCATGTTGCGGCGAGCCTTGGACGAGCAGGTCCACGCCTGGGTCGGCGACAAGGCCGCCTCACTGGTCGATGCAATGGGGGCCATGGACGAGGTGGCCGCCAAGCAGACGCAGCGCAACTTCGGGTCTTTCCGCCAGGAATTCGGCCCCAGTTTCACGCTCGACGAGTCCACCGGTGACCTGCGCGACTGGGGGCCGAAACTCAACGGCAACTTCACTCAGGTCGACAAGTTCGCGGCGGCCAGCGGCGGGGTGGCGACGGTGTTCGCCGCCAAGGGTGCCGATTTCGTGCGGATCACGACGTCACTGAAGAACGAGAAGGGCGAGCGCGCGATGGGCACGCTGCTCGACCAGCAGAGCAAGGCCTACGCGGCCGTCACGGCCGGCAAGCCCTACACGGGCCGCGCGATGCTCTTCGGTCGCGCCTACATGACGCACTACGAGCCCGTAAAGGACGACGCCGGCAAGCTGGTGGGCATCCTGTTCATCGGCTATGACCTCGGTGCATTCGAAGCGGCAATGGACCGCATGGCCCTCGATGCCCGCTTCTTCGAGCACGGCGGCACCTACATCGTCAGCATGCCCAAGGACCCCGCCAAGGCGACGCTGGCAAGCCATCCCACGGCCAAGGGCAAGCTGCTGTCGGACCTTGCCCCGGGTCTGGCGCAGACGCTCGCCGAGCAGAAGGAAAGCGCCGTCATCCTCAAGGATGCGCCCGACGCGCTCGGCAACGGGAAAAGCGACAACTTCGCGGTGGCGCGCAGGAGCGACAGGACGGGCTACTGGGTGGTCTCCCAGGTGGCGCGCAGCGAAGCCCAGGCGGCGGGCCGCGCCATGCTCTGGTTCTTCTGGGGCGCGCTGGCCTTCACCGCGTTCGGCCTGGGCCTGGGCCTGCTGTGGCTGATGCGCCGCTGGGTGGCGCAGCCGCTGGCCGTGCTGCAGCGGGCCGTGGGCGCCATCGCCGATGGCGACCTGAGCCAGCCGGTCTCCAGCACCCGCAACGACGAGATCGGCGTGCTGATCCAGGACGCCGAGCGCATGCGCCAGCGGCTGGCCGACACCATCGGCACCGTGCGCCACTCGGTCGACAGCATAGGCACGGCCAGCACCGAGATCGCCAGCGGCAACCTGGACCTGAGCCAGCGCACAGAGCAAACGGCCAGCAACCTGCAGAACGCTGCGTCATCGATGAGCCAGCTCACCGGTACGGTGCGCCAGACGGCCGAGTCGGCCCAGACGGCCAACCAGCTGGTGCAGTCCGCCGTGTCCGCCGCCACCCGGGGCGGCGAGGTGGTGGGCCAGGTCGTCACGACCATGGACGAGATCAACACGGCCAGCAAGCGCATCGCCGACATCATCGGCACCATCGACGGCATCGCCTTCCAGACCAACATCCTTGCGCTGAACGCGGCCGTCGAGGCTGCCCGCGCGGGTGAACAGGGCCGCGGGTTCGCCGTGGTCGCCGGCGAAGTTCGCTCGCTGGCCGGCCGCAGCGCCGAGGCGGCCAAGGAGATCAAGACACTGATCGGCAACAGCGTCGAGCGCGTCGAGAACGGCAGTCGGCTGGTCGAGGCAGCCGGCACGACCATGGAAGAGATCGTCGCCAGCGTGCAGCGGGTGCAGGACATCATCGGCGAGATCAGCTCCGCCGCCACCGAACAGAGCGACGGCATCGCCACCGTCAACACCTCCGTCGTTCAGCTGGACCAGATGACGCAGCAGAACGCGGCCCTGGTGGAAGAGTCGGCCGCCGCTGCCGAGAGCCTGAAGGAGCAGGCCCAGCGCCTGATCGAGGCCGTGTCAGTATTCCGCGTGAGCGGCCACCAGACCCAGGCACAGGCCCGGCCGGCCACCGTGCGGCCCGCACCACCGGCGGTGAAGCCCCCTGCCCCAGCGCCCGCAGCAAGCCGCGCCGCGAAGGCGCCAGCCTCCCGGCCTGCGCCGGCCAAACCGGCTGCGACGACGCCCGTGCGACCGCCACCTCCCGCCGCAGCGCCCGCGGCCGACAGCGGCGACTGGGAAACCTTCTGATCCCACCAACGACAAGGCCCGCCATGAGCGGGCCTTGTTCTTGGCAGCAGTGCCCGCCGGGAGGCGGGCTGCGCGTCAGACGCGCTCAGACACCCAGGCCACCACGCTTTGCAGCGCCGCCGGCACACCGGCCGGCAACGTGCCGCCGGCCATGGCCAGGTCGGGCTTGCCACCGCCCTTGCCGCCCACCTGCTGAGCAACGAAGTTCACCAGCTCGCCGGCCTTGACCTTGCCCGTGCTGTCGGCCGTCACGCCGGCCGCGATCTGCACCTTGTCGCCGTCCACGGCGGCCAGCACGATGGCGGCCGTCTTGAGCTTGTCCTTGAGCTTGTCCATGGTCTCGCGCAGCGTCTTGGCGTCGGCGCCTTCGAGCCTGGCGGCCAGCACCTTGAGACCCTTCACGTCCACGGCCTGAGCCAGCAGCTCGTCGCCCTGGGCGGAGGCCAGCTTGCTCTTGGCGGCCGTCAGTTCCTTCTCCAGCTGGCGCACCTGCTCCAGCACGGCGTGCAGACGCTGGCCCAGCTCGTGCGGCGTGGTCTTGAGCGTCATCGCGGCGCCCTGCACCGTGGTCTCGAGCATCTGCAGATAGGTCAGCGCGTTGTCGCCGGTGACGGCCTCGACGCGGCGGATGCCGGCCGCGACGCCCGACTCGGCCACGATCTTGAACAGGCCGATGTCGCCTGTCGCCTTCACGTGCGTGCCGCCGCAGAGTTCCTTGGAGCTGCCGATGCTCAGCACGCGCACGGTCTCGCCGTACTTCTCGCCGAACAGCATCATCGCGCCGGACTTCTGCGCATCCTCCAGGGCCATGACCTGGGCGGACGCGCCCGCGTTGGCGAGGATCTCGGCGTTGACGAGGGCCTCGACTTCGCGGATCTCCTCGGCCGTCATGGGTGCGTTGTGCGCAAAGTCGAAGCGAGTGCGCTCCGCCGTCACCAGCGAGCCCTTTTGCTGCACGTGGGCGCCCAGCACCTCGCGCAGCGCCTTGTGCATCAGGTGGGTGGCGCTGTGGTTGCGCACGGTCTTGATGCGGCGCTCGGCGTCGACGCGGGCGGTGAAGACATCACCGACCTTGACCGAGCCTTCGACGACCTGGCCGTGGTGGCCGAACACGTCGGCCTGGATCTTCAGCGTATCGGCCACGACGACGCGCGTCGTGCCGTTGCGCAGGTCGCCGGCGTCACCTGCCTGGCCGCCGCTCTCGGCGTAGAAGGGGGTGTGGTCGAGCACGATGACGGCATCGTCACCGGCGTGGGCCGCGTCGACAGGGGCGCCATCGATGTAGATGGCCGTGACCTTGCTCGTCTCGCAGACCAAGTGCTCGTAGCCATGGAACTGGGTAGCCGCACCGCTGTAGGCCAGGCCTTGCGCCATCTTGAACTTGCCCGCCGCGCGGGCGCGGTTCTTCTGCTCTTCCAGCAGCTCATGGAAGCGCCCCTCGTCCACCGTCACGCCGCGCTCGCGGCAGACGTCGGCGGTCAGGTCGACCGGGAAGCCGTAGGTGTCGTGCAGCTTGAAGGCGGTATCGCCGTCCACGTTGCCGCCCTGGGCCAGCGCGCCTTCCAGGATCTCCATGCCGGTGGCGATGGTCTGGAAGAAGCGCTCCTCTTCCTGCTTCAGCACGTCGGTGACGCGCTTCTCGGACTGGCGCAGCTCGGGATAGGCATCACCCATCTCGGCGGCCAGCGCGGCCACCAGCTTGTGGAAGAAGGGCGTGCGCGCGCCCAACTTGTAGCCGTGGCGGATGGCGCGGCGAGCGATGCGGCGCAGCACGTAGCCGCGGCCGGCATTGCCGGGGATGACGCCGTCCACCACCGTGAACGAGCAGGCACGGATGTGGTCGGCAATGACCTTCAGCGACGGGCTGGCGGCATCGCAGTCACCGCCGCCGGCGGCGTCCACCGCCGACTTGGCGGCCGCCAGCAGATGGGCGAAGGTGTCGATCTCGTAGTTGCTGTGCACGTGCTGCAGCACGGCAGCCAGGCGCTCCAGGCCCATGCCGGTGTCCACCGACGGCTTCGGAAGGCGGTGCATGACACCGTCTTCCGTTCGGTTGAACTGCATGAAGACGTTGTTCCAGATCTCGATGTAGCGGTCGCCGTCCTGCTCAGCCGAGCCCGGGGGGCCGCCGGCCACGTCGGGGCCGTGGTCGTAGAAGATCTCGGTGCATGGGCCGCAGGGGCCCGTGTCGCCCATCATCCAGAAGTTGTCGGACATGTAGCGCGCGCCCTTGTTGTCGCCGATGCGCACGATGCGCTCCGCGGGCACACCCACCGTCTTGTTCCAGATCTCGTAGGCCTCGTCGTCTTCCTCGTAGACGGTGACCCACAGCTTCTCGGCTGGCAGCTTGAAGTGGACGGTCAGCAGCTCCCACGCGTAGGAGATGGCGTCCTTCTTGAAGTAGTCGCCAAAGCTGAAGTTGCCCAGCATCTCGAAGAAGGTGTGATGGCGCGCCGTGTAGCCGACGTTGTCCAGGTCGTTGTGCTTGCCGCCGGCACGGATGCACTTCTGGCTGGTGGTGGCACGGGTGTAGGCGCGCTTGTCAAAGCCCAGGAACACGTCCTTGAACTGATTCATGCCCGCGTTGGTGAACAGCAGCGTCGGGTCGTCACCAGGCACCACGGGGCTGGAGGCGACGATCTGGTGGCCTTTCGACTCGAAGAACTTCAGAAAGGTCTGGCGGATCTCGGCGGCTTTCATTCAGCGGCTTCCTGTGGAAATGGGCGGTGACAAAGAGGACTGATTGTAGAGAGGGGGCCTCGCCCGCCACGGTTAGAGTGGTTGCCAAATCGACTGGAGAAGCCCCGATGGACGCGAATTCCCCGCTGGACGCGCTGGAGAACCCCGGCCTGCTGCGCACGCAAGCCTTGATCAATGGCGAATGGGTGGGTGCTGCCGCCACCTTCGCCGTGACCGACCCGGCCACCGGCCGCGAGCTCGCCCAGGTGCCCAACCTGGGCCGCACCGAGGTGGAGACGGCCATCGCCGCCGCCGCCAATGCGCTGGCCGCCTGGCGCGCCAAGCCCGCCCGCGAGCGCGCCGCGGTGCTTGTGCGCTGGCAGCAGCTGCTGGTCAAGCACGCCGACGACCTGGCCCGGCTGATGACGGCCGAGCAAGGCAAGCCGCTGGCCGAGGCGCGTGGCGAGGTGGTCTACGGCGCCAGCTTCCTGGACTGGTTCGCGGAAGAAGCCAAGCGCGTCTACGGCGAGACCATCCCCACCACCGACCCCACCAAGCGCTACCTCGTCATCAAGCAGGCCGTGGGCGTCTGCGCGGCCATCACCCCGTGGAACTTCCCGCTGGCGATGATCACGCGCAAGGTCGCGCCGGCGCTGGCGGCGGGCTGCACGGTCATCATCAAGCCTGCCGAGGCCACGCCGCTGACGGCGCTGGCCGCCGCCGAGCTGGCGCAGCGCGCCGGCATGCCGGCCGGCGTGCTGAACGTGCTGACGGCGGACGCGCAGCAGTCCATCGAGATCGGCAAGCTGCTGTGCGCGAGCGACGTGGTGCGCCACCTGTCCTTTACGGGCAGCACCGAGGTGGGCCGCCTCCTGATGGCGCAGTGCGCCCCGACCATCAAGAAACTCAGCCTGGAGCTGGGCGGCAACGCACCCTTCATCGTCTTCGACGACGCTGACCTGGACTCGGCCGTGGAAGGCGCCATCGCCAGCAAGTACCGCAACGCCGGCCAGACCTGCGTCTGTGTCAACCGCCTGTACGTGCAGGCCAGCGTCTACGACGCCTTCCTGGAGAAGTTCGCCGCGCGTGTGGCGCAGCTCAAGACCGGCAACGGCTTTGAAGCCGGCGTCCATGTCGGGCCGCTCATCGACGAGGCCGCGCTGCAGAAGGTCGAGACGCATGTCGCCGACGCCATCGCGCTGGGCGCCAAGGTGCTGGCCGGCGGCAAACGGATAGAAGCGGCGGCCGGCAGCTTCTTCGAGCCCACGCTGCTGGCCGACGCCACGCCGCAGATGCTGTGCTCGCGCGAGGAGACCTTCGGCCCGGTCGCGCCAGTGTTCAAGTTCCAGACCGAGGCGGACGCCATCGCGCTGGCCAACGCCACCGAGTTCGGCCTCGCCAGCTACTTCTACAGCCGCGACATCGGCCGCATCTTCCGCGTCAGCGAGGCGCTGGAGTACGGCATGGTGGGCGTCAACACCGGGCTGATCTCGACGGCCGAGGTTCCCTTCGGCGGCGTGAAGCAATCGGGCCTGGGCCGCGAGGGCGCGCGCCAGGGGCTGGAGGACTATGTCGAGGTGAAGTACATCTGCCTGGGCGACCTGCACCGCTGACGCGCAGGCAAAAAAAACCGCGCGGCAGCTTGTGGCTGCACGCGCGGTTGCCGAAACGGCTGACCGGGCAGGGTGCGCCCGGCAGCCTTGGTGCTTACGGCTTACTCGAGGTCGACGCTGAAGGTCAGCGAGGTCAGACGCGGGGAGCCCAGGTAGTAGAACTGGGTGGACGGGTTGTAGTTCGCGTTCGAACCCTTCAGCGTCGTGGCGGCCGCATTGGTCAAGATGGACGACGGGCTGAGGTACTTCTTGTTGCCCAGGTTGGACACGTTCAGGCGCAGCTGCGGGTTCTTCAGCATGCCCCAGCTGCCGAACTTGTAGCCAGCGTCCAGGTCCAGCGTCGTGTAGGCGGGCGCCTTTTCCTGGTTCATCAGGTCGACGTACTGGCCGCCGGTGAACTTGCCCTTCAGGCGGGCGTAGACCGGGCCTTGCTCGTACTGCAGCGACAGGGCGGCCATCTCTTCAGGCGTACGGCCGAACTGCTTGCCAGCGATCGGCAGGAAGCCGGTGGTCGTGACCTTCAGGTCTTCCTTGATGCGGCTCTTCTGGACCGTCACCGAGCCATAGGCCGAGAAGCCGTTGAAGACGCCGCTGCCGATCTCGAGCTCGAGACCACGGTTCTTCGTGCCGCCCGCGTTCACGTAGGTGCTGATCTGCGTGTTCGGGTCCGTGGCCTGAACCTGGCGGTCCTTGAAGTCGGAGCTGAACACCGTGGCCGAGATCGTCACGTCACGCGACTGGAAGCGCCAGCCGGCGTCAACCATGATCGAGGTTTCCGACTTGATGTCCACGATGGGCGTGGCGGCCGCGTTGGCGACGGTCGTGTTCGCATTGGCCACGAAACCGACGTAGTTGCCGAAGTAGGCGAAGTTCGGCGGCGCACGGAAGTTCTTGGACACGTTCATGAAGACGTGCTGCTTCGTGTCCAGGTTGAAGCGGGCGCCGAGCTGCGGCAGCACTTCGCGGAAGGTGCGCTTGATGTTGTAGTCGCGGTACTGACGCGCGCCGGACACCAGGGCGCCCGTGGTCGGGTTCACCGTGTACGACAGGTTGCCGCTCTCGTTGCGGATGTTGGTCACATCACGCGTCACGCTCGGCAGCTTCAGGCCGAAGTTGATGAAAGCGCGGTCGTTCAGCAGCGTGACCTGGTCGTTCAGGTAGACCTGCGTCACCGTGCTGATCGTCTTCGTGTTGCGGCCTTCATAGCAGCTGCCGTCGACGCGCTTGATGCAACCGTCCTGCAGCCAGATGTCCAGCGGCACGCCATCGCTGCCGATGCGCACGGCCGGCTGGGTCTGGATGTGCGAGGCGCGCTCGAACCACAGGCCTGCCTTCAGATAGTGGTTGCCCATGGTGGTGCTGAGTTCAGCAGTCACGCCGGGACGGTTGGTCTTGGTCACGCTGGCGCGGCCCACGGCCACCTTGTCCAGCTTGTCGCCGTCGCCGTTGATGTCGACAGCACCGCCGAGCAGGCTGCTGCCGCTGCTGCCGCTGACTGCGGCCACGCCCGTCTCGTCCAGGATCATCTGGGACCAGCCGCCATTGCCGAAGCCGTACCACATGTAAGGCTGCACCTTCAGGTAGGTGTCCTTGGCCACCTTGAAGGAACCCGACACCGACGCGATCACGTTCTTGAACGGGTTCAGCGCCATGCCGTAGTACAGCGGCGACTGGGCCACGTCCGTCTGCGCCGTGCCGCCGGCCGGCGTCTTCAGCGGCGTGAAGGTGGCGGCGTAGTCAAAGCCATAACCGTTGGCGGCCAGCTGCGCCTTGCTGACGCTCCAGATGTTCTGGTTGACCATGCGGTTGTAGAGGATGGAACCCAGGATGCGGTTGTCCTCGTTCAGGTCCAGCGAGAAGCCGGCGTCGATGTGGTCCTTCTTGGCCTTGCCCACGCCCTTCCACTTGTCGACCTCGGCGTGCGAGTAGCTCAGGAACACCTTGGCCTTGTTGTCCAGGAAACGGCCCGAGTCCAGACGGACGAAGGTGCGCTTCAGGTTCAGGCCGCCGAGGGTCTGCGTGAAGCGGGCGCGACGCTTGTCGGTCGGGTCGCAGGTGATCATGCTGACCGCGCCGCCGGTGGCGCCGCTGTTGGGCGACTCCAGCTCCGGGGAACCCTGGGCCACCGAGGCGGTGCAGACGTTCTCCTTGTCGATCATTTCCTGGGCGTAGAAGGCATAGCCGCCCGAGTCGTTGACCGGCACGCCGTTCACCGTGAAGCCGATCTGGTCGGAGCCGAAGCCGCGGATGCTCACGTCACCGCCGAACAGGCCGGTCGCGTCGTAGTTGTAGGTGTTGACGCCAGGCAGCTGGGCAATGCTCTGCAGCACATTGCCGGTGCCCAGTTCCTTTTCCATGGCGGCCTGGGTGATCGTGCTGCGACCCTTGACGGAGTCGTCATTCAGCATCATGCCGGTGCCGAGCTTGGCGCTCGAACCGACGACCGAGATCGTGCCCAGACGAACCGTGTCGTCCTTGACGCGCGGGGCAGCTTCTTCCTTAGCTGCTTCCTGCGCATACACGGTGCCGGTGGCCAGCAAGGAAACGGCCAGGGCCGTGGCCGTCTTGCAGAAAAGTCCGCTCTTCATTCCTATCACTCCTGATGTGCGCGGCAGGCCGCGCGGGGCTTTGCAGATTCGGTGGGCGATCCGGCGCATGCGCGTCGTCTTGCTCCAGACGCGGAATTGTCATGACTTTCTGTGACAGAACTTTACGGGTAAGTCAGAAGTGGCCGTTTTTAGAGCCGCCTCCCCGCAGACGAGCACCAGGGCAGTGCACCGGACAGCCTGAACAGGCCACGGCGTCGACGCTTCTTCCGCCGGGATTCCCCAGGGAAGCGGCTGCCTTCCGACGGCTTCGGGGCACCAGATTGGGCGCGCTAGCCCCCAAAGGCAGCGTGCAAAGGAAGGGGTGGGCACTGTCGTGAAACCGCGACAAACACCCGCAACAGTCGCGCTCCTAAGATCGGCGCCCTCCTCAGAACCTGGCTCCCACCCATGCAACTCCGCCTCAGCGCCGTCGTCATCGCCGGCCTCCTGCTCGCCGGCTGCGCCGCCCAACCGCCCGCTCGCACGACCGAGCTGACGCTGCTGTCCATCAACGACTTCCACGGCAACATCCAGCCCGCCAAACCCACGCCGCTGATGCCCCGGCTGCCCGACCCCGCCACCGGCGAGGTCAAGGCCCAGCCGGCTGGCGGCGTGGCGCACCTTGCTACCGCCATGGCGCAGCTCAAGGCCAAGAATCCCGACGCGGTCATCGTCGCTGGCGGCGACCTGATCGGCGCCTCGCCGCAGATTTCCAACCTGCTGCGCGACGAGCCCACGCTCGCCGCGCTGGGACAGCTGGGCATCAGTGCCAGCGCCCTGGGCAACCACGAGCTGGACGCCGGCCTGCCCGAGCTGCTGCGCCAGGCGCGCGGCGACTGCGCGCCCGCCGGCTGCCTGTGGCCGGGCTACAAGGGCCCGGGCTTCCCCTTCCTGGGCGCCAACGTGCTGGACGCCGCCACGGGCAAGCCGCTGCTGCCCACCCATGTCATGCGGCAGGCCGGCACGCTCAAGGTCGCCATCGCCGGCGTCGCCACCAAGGACACGCCGCAGGTCATCGTCGCCAAAGCCATCCAGGGCCTGCGCTTCGCCGACGAGGCGGACACGCTGAACGCGCTGGTGCCCCAGCTCAAGGCCGAAGGGGCGCAGGTGCTGGTCGCCGTGATGCATGAGGGCGGCGTGCAGGGCCGCGACGGTGCGGCCAACGATCCCAGCTACGCCTGTCCCACGCTGACCGGCCGCGTGCACGACATCGCCAAGCGCCTGGACCCGGCCTACGCCATCATCATCGGCGGCCACACCCACCAGGCCTACACCTGCAAGATCAACGGCCGCCTCGTTGTTCAGGCCGGCAGCTACGGCGGCTGGATCACGGAGAGCAAGCTCACGCTCGACGCCAGCGGCCGCGTGCTGGCCGCCAGCGCCGTGAACCATCCGGTGCTGCAGTCCGTCTACGCGCCCAACCCGGCCCTGGCCGACCTGGTGGCCCGCGCCGCCGCACTGACCGAGGCCGCACGCATGAAGCCCGTGGCGACGCTGTCGCGCGGCGCCGTGCGCAGCAGCAAGCCGCCGCATGGCGATACGCCGCTGGGCAACCTCATCGCCGACAGCCAGCTGGCCTTCGCCCGCAAGCACGGCCCGGCCGACATCGCCTTCATGAACCCGGGCGGCATCCGCGCCGACCTGGTGGTCGAGCCCGGCAAGCCCACGACCATGAGCGACCTGCTGGCCATCCAGCCCTTTGGCAACGAGATCGTCGTGCTGACCATGACCGGCCAGCAGCTGTGGGACGTGCTGCAGCGCCAGCTTCCCAAGGGCGATGCCGCCCCGCGCCTGCTGCAGCCCTCATGGACGCTGCGCTACCGCTGGCGCACCGGCCCCGACGGCGTGGCCCAGCTGGGCGACATCCTCATCGACGGCCAGCCGCTGGAGCGCACCCGGGACTACCGCATCGTCGTCAACAACTTCCTGGCCGAAGGCGGCGACGCGCAAGCCGGTTTCCGTCATGGCCGCGATCGGGCCGTGCTGGGCACCGACATCGATGCACTCGTCGCCCTGCTGTCCAGCCAGCCGCAGGCGGTGGAGCGCATCGAGGCCGGGCGCATCGTGCGCGAGTGACCCAGCTGCACTGACCCGCAGCGTAGCCTAGGGGAAACACGTCGCCACTTGCAGCGACGCCCGGCAACACACGGGCAGCCGCCACCCCTAGACTCAAGCGACCGGCATCGTTGGCCGGGGCCAGCGGTTCGGGGGAGCGATGGCGGCATGGGACATGCAAGGACGCACAGGCGCCGCTCGCGCGCCTGCGTCTGCGCACGCTGCGGGGCCGTCGGCGGACGCAGTCCTGGCCCATCTCCCCTGCGCACTGGCGGTGTTCGACGCCCGGCACCGGCTGCTGACGCACAACCCTGAGTTCCAGCGTCTGCTCGACCTGCCGCCGCTGCCGCCCGGCGCCCCGCCGCCCCACCTGGACGAACTCGTCGACACGCTGCAGGCGCGGGGCGACTTCGGCCACGGCGAACCCGCGCGCGCCTGCGCTGCCGCCCTGCGCGCACTGGGCCGCGAGGCCGCGCCCGGCCGGCTGGAGATCTCCTGCGCAGCCGGCCGCCGCGTCGAGGCCCGCACCGCGCCGCTGCCCGACGGCGGCCTGGTGATGACCTGTATCGACCTGACCCCCCACGCCCAGGCCCGCACCGCCGCAGAACAAGCATCGCAGGCCAAGACCCGTGTGCTGGCCCACATGAGCCACGAGATCCGCACGCCCATGAACGCCGTGCTGGGCATGCTGCGGCTGTTGCAGAAGACGCCGCTGGACGCCCGCCAGCGTGACTACGCCGTCAAGAGCGAAGGGGCCGCGCGCGGCCTGCTGGGCCTGCTCAACGACGTGCTGGACTTCTCCAAGATCGAGGCCGGCCACCTGACGCTGGATCCGCACCCCATGCGGATCGACGAACTGCTGCACGATCTCTCCGTCATCCTGGCCGCGCATGTGGAACGGCGTGACATCGAGGTGCTGTTCGACCTCGACCCGGCGCTGCCGCCGGTCATCCATGCCGACGCCCTGCGCCTGCAGCAGGTGCTGGTCAACCTCGCGGGCAACGCGATCAAGTTCACGGCGGCCGGCGAAGTCGTGCTCTCGGTGCATTGCGAGCAGCGGCAGGCCGGCCACGCCACGCTGCGCTTCAGCGTGCGCGACACCGGCATCGGCATTGCCCCCGAGCAGCAGCAGCGCGTCTTTGACGGCTACACCCAGGCCGAGGCTTCCACGGCGCGCCGCTTCGGCGGCACGGGGCTGGGCCTGGCCATCAGCCGCCGCCTCGTGCAGCTCATGGGCGGCGACATCCACCTGGACAGCCAGCCGGGCGTCGGCAGCCGGTTCAGCTTCTCGCTGCGCTTCCCGCTGCCCGACGAGCTGCCCGCCGCCCCGGCCGGCACGCCGCTGCAGGTGCTCGTCATCGACGACCACGCCGAGGCCCGCCGCACCATCGGCGCGCTGGCCCGCTCGCTGGGCTGGCAGGTCAGACTGGCCGACAGCGGCGCCCAGGCGCTGGCACTGGCCGCGCAGGCCGCGCCCGACGTGGTGCTGCTGGACTGGGTCATGCCGGGCATGGACGGCTGGCAGGCCACCATGCAGCTGCGCCACCAGCTCGGGCGCGGGCCGTTGATCCTGATGGTCACCAGTCATGACCGCGAGCGCCTGGCCCGGCGCAGCGCGGCCGAGCAGGCGCTGCTGGACGGCTTCCTCGTCAAGCCCATCACCGCTGCCATGTTGAGCCAGGCCGTCGACGCCGCCCGCCTGGCCCGCAGCTCGCCGGGCGCCGCCCCCGAGCCCGCGCCACAGCGCCTGGCGGGCCTGCGACTGCTGGTGGTGGAGGACAACCCCGCCGGCCAGCAGGTCTCGCGAGAGCTGCTGACCCTGGAAGGCGCCCGCGTCACGCTGGCCGGCGACGGCCAGCAGGCGCTGACGCTGCTCGCACGCAGCCGTGGTCGGCCGGACTTCGACGCCGTGCTGATGGATGTGCAGATGCCCGTGATGGACGGCACCACGGCCACGCGACTCATCCGCCGCCAGCTTGGCCTGGCGCTGCCCGTCATCGCCATGACCGCCAGCGCACTGGAGAGCGAGCGCCTGGCGTGCCTGGAGGCCGGCATGGATGAGCACATCGTCAAGCCCTTCGACCCCGACACCGTCGTCGCCGTTCTGCGCCGACGCTGCGGTGACCTGACGCCCGCCCCGGCCTCGGCGACGGCAACACCCGCCCTGCCCCAGGACCTGATCGACGACGCTGACCAGGCCGGCATCGCGTTGCCAGACGCGCTGGCGCGCATGTCGGGCCGCGTGGAGCTCTTCGAGCGCACGCTGGCCGCCCTGCACGAGCAGGACCGCCAGCTGACACCGGCGCTGGCCACCGGCGGCGCCGTGGCAGCGCGCAGCCTGCACGGTTACCGCGGCCTGGCCGCCATGCTCGGCGCCCAACGACTGGCCGCGCTCGCCGCCGAGGGCGAGCATGCGCAGCAACTGGACGACGACTGGCACGCCCGCTTCAAGGCCTGCCGCCAGACCGACATCGCCGCGCTTGACGGCCTGGCCGCTCGGCTGCAGCCGCCTGCGACAACGTCGCCGCCCATCGCACCGCCGGGCGAAGCCAGCGCACTGACGCAGCGGCTGGTCATGCTCGCCGAACTGCTGGCCGGCTCTGACCTGGCCGCGCACGACGCCCACCAGGCCCTGCGCACCGACCTGCCGCCCTCGGCACGCCCGGCACTGGACGCCGCAATGGCCGCCCTGGACTTCCACACGGCACTGGCGCTGTGCCACGACCTCATGACCCTGCCGGAGGCCCGCCCATGATGCAGCTCTCGCTGCCCCAGTTCAGCCCGCTGCCGGCGGCTCCGGGCGTGCCCGGGCGGCGCCCACGCCTGCTCATCGTCGACGACCAGCCTGTCAACATCCAGGCCTTGCACCGCGTCTTCGCGGCCGACTGCCAGGTGCTCATGGCCACCGACGGCGCCCAGGCGCTGAAGCTGTGCCGCGAGCGCCAGCCCGACCTCGTGCTGCTGGACGTACAGATGCCTGGCATGGACGGCCACCAGCTGTGCGCCGAGCTCAAGGCCGATCCGCTGCTGCGCACCATCCCGGTCGTCTTCGTCACGGCGCAGGACCACCCGGATGACGAAACCCGCGGCCTGGACGCCGGTGCGGCCGACTTCATCACCAAGCCCTTCAACCCCGCCGTCGTGCGCGCCCGGGTGCGCACGCAGCTCACGCTCAAGGCCCAGGCCGACCTGCTGCGCGAACTGGCCTTCATCGACGGCCTGACCGGCATGCACAACCGGCGCCACTTCGACGAGCGCTTCGCCGCCGAGGCCGGCCGTGCCCAGCGGACGCGGGCGCCACTGGCGGTGGCGCTGGTGGATGTGGATCACTTCAAGCGCTACAACGACGCGCTGGGCCACCTGGCCGGCGACGACTGCCTGCGCCGCATCGCCACTGCGCTGCGCGCCTGCCTGCGCCGTCCCACCGACCTGCTGGCCCGCTACGGCGGCGAGGAGTTCGTCTGCCTGCTGCCCGACACCGACCTGGCCGGCGCCATCGGTGTGGCGCAGCTGCTGGAAGCCACCGTGCGCGGGCTGGCGCTGCCGCACCCCGGGCAGGCGGACGGCGTGACCGTCAGCGTCGGCGTGGCGGCCGGCACCAAGACGGCCGACCTGCTGGACAACGCCGACAAGGCCCTCTACCTCGCCAAGGCCGCCGGCCGCGGGCGGGTCAGCTGGCTGGTCAGCTGAGGCTGGCGGTTGGCCCTCGCCCCCCAAACGGCGACGCCCCCAGACCTTGCGGTCGGGGGGCGTCTGGATCTGGAGCGGGTGATGGGAATCGAACCCACGTATCGAGCTTGGGAAGCTAGCGTTCTACCATTGAACTACACCCGCAGCGACGCGGATTATGGCGCGTCTTCGGGGCTCCCGCGCTGACGAAACGCACAGGCCTGTCGCAACGCTACAGTCAGCCGCATGATGTCTGCCGCCGCCTCTGACCCGCGCCCGCCCGCCGTTGCCCTGCTTGCCTGGCGGCAGTTGCTGAGGGACTGGCGGGCCGGCGAACTGCGGCTGCTGATGCTGGCAGTGACGCTGGCCGTGGCAGCCCTGTGCGCCGTGGCCTTCCTGTCGGACCGGCTGGACCAGGGTCTGCGTCGCGATGCGGCCCAGCTGATCGGCGGCGACGCGGTCGTCGCCAGCGACCAGCCCACGCCGCCCGCCATCGTCGACCTGGCGCAGACCTTGAAGCTCGCCACCGTGCGCAGCGCCGTCTTCCCGAGCATGGCGCGCGCCGAAGACGCCCAGGGCGGCGAGAGCCGGCTGGCGTCGGTCAAGTCGGTCAGCGACGGCTACCCGCTGCGCGGCCGGGTCCAGCTGCGCGAGGCTCTGCCGGGCCGCAGCGGCGCGCCGGCAGCGGGCGAAGTCTGGATCGACCCTGCGCTGGCCGATGCACTCAACCTCAAGCTCGGCGACATGCTGCTGCTGGGCGAGAGCAGGCTCCGGCTGGCCGCGCTGATCGAGACCGAACCCGATCGCGGCGGCGGCTTCATCAATTTCGCGCCACGCGTGATGCTCAACGAGGTGGACCTGGCGGCCACGCAGCTGGTGCAGCCGGCCAGCCGCCTGACCTACCGCCTGGCGGTCGTGCCCGGCCCCGGCGCACCCGCGGATGCCATGAAGCGCTTCACGCGCGACGCCGCGCAATTGCTGGAGCAGCAGAAGCTGCGCGGCGTGCGACTGGAGTCCATGGAGGCCGGCCGCCCCGAGATGCGCCAGACGCTGGACCGCGCCGGGCGCTTCCTGCGGCTGGTGGCCATGCTGTCGGCGCTGCTGGCCGCCGTGGCGGTCGCGCTGGCCGCCCGGGACTTCGCGGCGCGGCATCTGGATGCCTGCGCGATGCTGCGCGTGCTGGGCCAGCCGCAGCGCCGCATTGCCTGGGCCTACGGGCTGGAGTTCTTGCTGGCCGGCCTGGCCGCCAGCGCGGTGGGCGTGCTGCTGGGGCTGGCCCTGCACCAGGTGTTCGTGTCGCTGCTGTCCGGCCTGATCGACGTGGCACTGCCCGCGCCCAGCCTGTGGCCGGCGCTGCTGGGGCTGGGGCTGGGGCTGTCGCTGCTGATGGGCTTCGGGCTGCCGCCCGTGCTGCAGCTGGCGGCCGTGCCGCCGCTGCGCGTGATCCGGCGCGACCTGGGCGCCCCCAAGGCCGGCTCGCTGCTCGTGCTGGGCGCGGGCGTGGCAGGCCTGGCAGGCATCCTGCTCGTGCTGGCGGGCGACCTGAAGCTGGGCGCCATCGCGGCGGGCGGCTTCGCCGGCGCGGTGCTGGTGTTCGCGGCGCTGGCCTGGCTGGCGGTCAAGCTGCTGCGGCGCATCGTGCCGTCCAACATCAGCCATGCCGGCGTGCCGCGCTGGCTGCTGCTGGCCACGCGCCAGGTGGCCGCACGGCCCGGCTTCGCGGTGATGCAGGTGTCGTCGCTGGCCGTAGGCTTGCTGGCACTCGCGCTGCTGGTGCTGCTGCGCACCGAGCTGATCGACAGCTGGCGGGCCGCCACGCCGGCCTCGGTGCCGGACCGTTTCGTCATCAATATCCAGCCCGACCAGGGCGAGGCCTTCCAGCGCACGCTGGCCAACGCCGGCGTCACCGGCTACGACTGGTATCCGATGTTCCGCGGCCGGCTCACGGCGCTCAGGGGCGAGCCGGTGCAGGCCAAGCGCTTCAGCGATGACCGGGCACAGCGCCTGGCCGAGCGCGAGTTCAACCTCAGCCACGCTGCCGCCATGCCCGAGCACAACACGCTGTTGCAGGGCCGCTGGGGCAGCGCCCCGCCCGGCGAGATGGGTCTGAGCGTGGAAGCCGGCCTGGCCGAGACGCTGGGCGTGAAGCTGGGCGACACGATGAGCTTTGACATCGCCGGGCAGGTGGTGCAGGGCCGCATCACCAGCCTGCGCAAGGTGGACTGGTCGTCCATGCGCGCGAACTTCTTCGTGCTGTTCGAGCAGGCCGCGCTGCCGGACCTGCCCACCACGCTGATCGCCGCCTACCGCACGCCGGCCGCCGGCAAGCTGGACCGCGAGCTGGCACGGCAGTTCCCCAACCTGACGGTCATCGACGTGTCGGCGCAGATCCAGCAGGTACAGCGCGTGCTCGATCAGGTCATCCAGGCCGTCCAGTTCCTGTTCGCGTTCACGCTGGCCTCGGGGCTGGTGGTGCTGATCGCCGCCGTCAGCAGCACGCGAGAGGCGCGCGCCAGAGAGTTCGGGCTGATGCGGGCGCTGGGCGCCGCCTCGTCGCTGCTCGCCAAGGTGCAGCGGGCAGAGCTGCTGGGGGTGGGCGCGCTGGCCGGCTTCCTGGCCGGGGCGGTGGCATTGCTGCTGGCCGGGCTGATGGTGCACTTCGTGTTCGAGTTCCCCTGGAAGATCAACCTCTGGGTGCCCGCAGCCAGCGCCGCGGGTGGCGCCCTGCTGGCCTGGAGCGCCGGGTGGTGGAGCCTGCGCGGCGTGCTGCAGCGCCCCGTGGTGCAGACGCTTCGCGAGGCCGAGGCCGAATGAGCGCGCCGGCCCGCAGCGTCGGCCGCTACCTGGCCCTGTCTGCGGGCATCACGCTCATCTATTACCTGCTCGGGCGGCTGGGTCTGCTGATGGTGCTGCCGCCCTACCAGGTGGCGCCGCTGTACCCGGCCGCCGGCTGGGGCCTGGCGATGCTGCTGGTGCTGGGGCCGCGCTACCTGCCGGCCGTGGCGCTGGGCTCGTTCATCGTGCAGGCCACGACGATGAGCAACCAGGGCGAGCAGATGCTGCCGCTGGCCGCAGGCATAGGCTGCGGCGCGGCAGCCCAGGCTGCATTCGGCGCACGGCTGATGCAGCGGTGGTGCGGGCGGCAGATGGTGCTGGCTTCGCCACGTGAGATTGCCGCCTACCTGGCCGCTGCGGCCCTGGCCGGCTGCATCAGCCCGAGCTGCGCCACCTTGCTGCTGCGTGGGACCGATGTCATCACCAACGCGCAGATGGCACTGGTCTGGATGACCTGGTGGACCGGGGACCTGATGGGTGTGCTGATCGCGACGCCCATCACGCTGGCGCTGCTGGGTCAACCCGACGCCGCCTGGGCCGTGCGACGCTTCAGTGTGGGTCTGCCGCTGCTGCTGACGACGCTGATCGTCGGCCTCGGGGTGGCCACGACGATGGCCTGGGACCGGCAGAGCCATCGCGCCGAGTTCGCGCGCGAGGCTGGCAACGCGGCGCAAACACTGGCCAGCCGGCTGCGCGAGCCGTTGCTGGCCCTGGAGGGCGTGCATGCGCTGGTGAAAGCCCAGCCCCGCCTCACCCGGGAGGCCTTCGCCCACGCAACGAGCGGATTCCTCCGCGAGGACAGCTCGCTGATCGCGCTGGGGCTGGCGCTGACGGTACCCCGGGCGCAGCTGGCGGGGTTCACCGCTGCAGCCGCGCCTGATCGTTTTCCCGGCGGCTACGGGGTGCGTGACCGCGCCCGTGCTGGCGACATCCGCACATCGCCCGACGAGGACGTCACCGCCATCCGGCTCATAGAACCGCTGTCGCGCAACGCTGGCGCGTTGGGCATCAACATCCGCAGCATCCCCGTGGTGCGACGCGCCACCGAGCAGGCGGCGCGGCTGGGACGCCCGGTGGCGTCCATGGGCTTCCACTTGTCTCAGGACCGGGACGGCGGCGTGGGCGTCGTCGTCTACCAGGCGCTGGACCGGTCGGCCCAGTCAGGCACTGCAGCCACGGGCGGCTACGTGTTCGCCACGCTGCGGCCCGACCTGCTGCTGTCCCGGCTGGCCGCCGACTGGCCGTCCCGACTGGGTGCCTGCCTGGTAGACATGACGCCGGGCACAGCATCTCCACGCCTGGGAGGACGACTGGGTTGCGAGGCGATTCAGGGCAGTCCGACCGCGCTGCTGCCGCCAGTGACCGTGCCACTGGAATTCGGCGGGCAGCGCTGGGAGGCACGCTTCTACGACCTGCCCGGCCAGGCGCCACCACCTGGGCGCAGTTGGGCGTTCGCGCTGGCTGGCCTGCTGACGACGGCCATGGTGGGCGCCTTGCTGTTGCTGATGTCCGGCCGCACTCGCCATGTGGAGTCGCAGATCGCCGAGCGCACTGCCGAGCTGCAGCGCGAGATCGCCAGCCGAGCCGGAGGCGAGCAGGCCCTGCGGCTGAGCGAGCAGCGCTTTCGCAGCATCTTCGAGACGGCACCCGTGGGCATCGTCTTCACCGACCTGAACGGCGGCTTCCAGGAGGTCAACACGTATTTCTGCCACCTGGTGGGGCACCCGGCAGACGCGCTGATGGGGCGGCGCAGCATCGACGTGACCCACCCCGACGACCGCCGCGAGGACGTCCGCCTGGCGCGCCGCCTGATGCGCGGCGAACTGCCCTTCTACCGCCGCCTGAAGCGCTACCTGCGGCCAGACGGCAGCGTGGCCCATGCCCGTGTGCTCGTCAGCCTGCTGCGCGGCGACGACGGCCGGCCGCACCGGCTGGTGGGCGTGGTCGAGGACATCACGGACCAGCTGCGCATCGAGGAGCTCGGTCGCGCCCGAGAGGCCGCCGAGGCCGCCAACCTGGCCAAGAACGAGTTCCTCTCGCGCATGAGCCACGAGCTGCGCACCCCCATGAACGCCATCCTGGGCTTCACGCAGCTGATGCAGATGGATGCAGGCGAGCCCCTGCCCCCAGGGCAGCGCGCCCGCGCCCAACAGATCGCGCAGGCGGGCTGGCACCTGCTGGAGATGATCAACGACACGCTGGACCTCTCGCGCATCGAGACCGGCTCCCTGCGGCTGGCCCTCGTGCCGCTGGAGCTGCCGCCGCTGCTGGCCCGCGCGCTGGCGATGGTCCAGCAGAACGCCGCCGAGCTGGGGCTGTCCATCAGCCAGCGCCTGGCGCCTGCGGCGTTGCGCGCCATTGGCGACCCCACCCGCGTGACACAGGTGCTGACCAACCTGCTCAGCAATGCCGTCAAGTACAACCGCCCGGGTGGCAGCATCACCATCGAGGTCAGCTGCCCGCAGCCCGGCTGGGTGGAGACCGCCGTGCGCGACACCGGGCTGGGGCTGACGCAGGAGCAACGGGACGCACTCTTCCAGCCCTTCAACCGCCTGGGCCGCGAGGGCAGCGGCCTGCCCGGCACCGGCATCGGACTGGTCATCAGCCAGCGGCTCGCCGAGATGATGGGCGGCAGCCTGCGGGCCGAGGCCGTCGATGGCCCGGGCGCGTGCTTCGTGCTGCGCCTGCCAGCGGCCAGCACCGCACCGACCGGCACGGCCGAGGCCGGCCTGCAGGAGCCCAGCCGGCCCACGGCCGCAGCGCACCGGCGCGTGCTCTACGTCGAGGACAACCCGCTGAATGTCGAGGTCATGCGCGGCATCCTGGCGCAGCGCCCCGGGCTGGAGCTGGAGATCGCACCGACGCTGGAAGCCGGCTGGCGGGCCCTGCGCGAACGCTCGCCCGAACTGCTCTTGCTGGATTGGCAATTGCCCGACGGCGACGGACTGGCTCTGCTGCAGCGGCTGCAACAACAGGGCGTCGCGGCACCACCGGCCGTCGTCGTGTCAGCCAACGCACAGCCCGAGCAGATCGCGCTGGCCCGGCAGGCCGGCGCGCATCACTACGTCACCAAGCCGCTGGATGTGCGTGAACTGCTGGCCCTGGTTGACGATTTGTTGATGCAGGCCGGCGCCAAGGAGCGGGCAGAATGAGGCGTCAATATTCACACTCCGCCCTGTTCCGATGAGCTCCACCGACCTCGTTCCCGCCAACGCCGGCGCCCAGGCCGTGCAGACCGTGACCCGCACCGACGCGGCCCAGTTCCTGACCTTCCGCATCGGCGGCGAGGAATACGGCCTGGACATCCTGCGAGTGCAGGAAATCCGTTCCTATGAGGCGCCCACACGCGTGGCCAATGCGCCGTCCTTCGTCAAGGGCGTCGTCAACCTGCGCGGCGTCATCGTGCCCATCCTGGATCTGCGCATCCGGCTGGGCCAGCCCGGCGAATACAACGCCTTCACCGTCGTCGTCGTGCTGAACGTGGCCGGCCGCGTGGTGGGCATCGTGGTGGACTCGGTGTCCGACGTGCTGGAACTCAGCACCGATGAGATCAAGCCCCGGCCCGAAGTGCCCGCCGCCATGGACGCGCGCTTCATCACCGGCCTGGGCAAGCTCGGCGAGCGCATGCTCATCCTGCTGGACATCGAGGCCATGATCAAAAGCCCGGACTTCGGCCTGGTCGATTGACCCAAGTCAGTGCCCGCCCACTGTTTCAGCGGTGCCAACACAGCATTCCAGGCCAGGCAGCATCGGCCTTAGCACTCGCCGCGAGGGAGTGCTAATATTCCTTCACCGCTGCATTTCACGCGGCGGTTAGCCAGGAATCAAGACGATGTCTGCTTCTTCCGCCATTGCCGTCCGCGACCCCTGGGCCCTGGTGCCCTCGCTGGGCAATCTCGACGCCTACATCTCTGCCGTCAACCGCCTGCCGCTGCTGACGGCTGAGGAAGAGTCCTCCGCCGCGCGCAGCCTGCGCGACAAGAGTGACCTGGAGGCCGCCGGCCGCATGGTGCTGTCGCACCTGCGCCTGGTGGTGTCCATCTCCCGCCAGTACGTCGGCTACGGCCTGCCCCAGGGCGACCTGATCCAGGAAGGCAACGTGGGCCTGATGAAGGCCGTCAAGCGCTTCGACCCCGATCAGGGTGTGCGCCTGGTGAGCTACGCAATGCACTGGATCAAGGCGGAGATCCATGAGTACATCCTGAAGAACTGGCGCATGGTCAAGGTCGCGACGACCAAGGCCCAGCGCAAGCTGTTCTTCAACCTGCGCTCGATGAAGCACCAGCTCAAGGCAGGCCAGGCGGATGACGCCACGCACCGCGCCACGCTGACGGAAGCCGAGGTCGCCCATGTGGCCCGCGAGCTGAACGTCAAGCGCGAGGAAGTGCTGGAGATGGAGACCCGACTGTCGGGCGGCGACGTGGCGCTGGAGCCGCAGACCGACGACGACGGCGAGAGCTTCGCCCCCATCGCCTACCTGGCCGACGACAGCCAGGAGCCCACGCGCGTCATCGAGGCCCGCTCGCGCGACAGCCTGGCCGGCGACGGCATCCAGCGCGCGCTGGACGTGCTGGACCCGCGCAGCCGCCGCATCGTCGAGGAGCGCTGGCTGAAGGTGAACGACGACACTTCCGGCGGCATGACGCTGCACGAACTGGCCGCCGAGTACGGCGTGTCGGCCGAGCGCATCCGCCAGATCGAGGTGGCGGCGATGAAGAAGATGAAGAAGGCGCTGACCGAAGCGGCTTGAGCCCGCGCCCTCCAAGCAAAAGGCCCCTTAACGCGGGGCCTTTTCTCATTGTCGTGTCATTTCTGTCCGGCGTCGGCTAGCAGCAGCTTGATGTCGTGCGCCAACGGCTCGGCGCCGGCGCCGTAGCGGACGTAGACGCGCACGCGGCCTTCGGTGTCGAACACGTAGCTGGCGGCGGTGTGGTCGACCATGTAGGTCTCCGGCGTCTTGCCGGGCACCTTGGCGGCGAAAGCCTTGAACTCCTTCACGGCGGCCTTGGTCTGCTCTTCGCTGCCGCGCAGCGCGACAAAGCTGGGGTCGAAGGCCGTGATGTAAGCCTTCAGCAACTGCGCCGTGTCACGCTCCGGATCGACGGTGACGAAGACACCCTGCACCTTGTCAGCGTCGGCGCCCAGCGAGCGTTTGACCTCGGCCACCTCGGCCATCGTCGTCGGGCAGACATCGGGGCATTGCGTGTAGCCGAAGAACACGACGACGACCTTGCCCTTGAAGTCTGCCAGCGAGCGGGCGCGGCCGTCCTGGTCGGTCAGGTTGAGCTGGCGGGCGTACTCGACGCCCGTCAGGTCGATGCCCTTGAAGCCAAGCTTGGCCGACTCGGACTTCTGGCAGCCCGCAAGGGCAAGTGCGCTCAGCGCGGCAAGGGCAAAACGGCGAGTGCTCATGGCAGGTAGTGGTCGATCAACAAGGCCGCGAACAGCAGCGACAGGTGCCAGATGGAGAACCAGAAGGTCCGCCGTGCCAGCACCTCCGAATACCCGCGCCACAGCCGGAAGCCATAGGCGCAAAAGCCCAGGCCCAGCGCGATGGCGCTGAGCAGGTAGAACCAGCCGCTCATGCCCGCCAGGAAGGGCAGCAGCGTGGCCGCGAACAGCACCCAGGTGTAGAGCAGGATCTGCAGCCGCGTGTAGTCGTTGCCATGCGTGACGGGCAGCATGGGCAGGCCGGCGCGGGCGTAGTCCTCGGCGCGGTACAGCGCCAGCGCCCAGAAGTGCGGCGGCGTCCACAGGAAGATGATGAGGCACAACAGCCAGGCTTCGAAGCCCACCTCGCCGCGCATGGCCGCCCAGCCCAGCACCGGCGGCATGGCCCCCGAGGCGCCGCCGATGACGATGTTCTGCGGCGTCATGGGTTTCAGGATGACGGTGTAGACCACCGCATAGCCCACGAAGGTGGCAAAGGTCAGCCACATCGTCAGCACGTTCACGTACAGGCCGAGCAGCGCCATGCCAGCCCCGCACAGCAGTGCCGAGAACGCCAGCGTCTGCGGGCGGCTCAGCTCGCCCTTGGCGGTGGCACGCCAGGCGGTGCGCTTCATGCGCGCGTCGATGCCGTCCTCGATGAGGCAGTTGAACGCGGCAGCCGCGCCGGCCACCAGCCAGATGCCGGCAATCGCCGCGAGCATGGTGACGGCCTGGGTCAGGTCGGGCAGCCCTGGCACGGCCAGCGCCATGCCGATGGCGGCGCAGAAAACGATGAGCTGGACGACGCGTGGCTTGGTCAGTTGGTAGAACTGCCGCCAGCGCGGGTTGCGCACGGACAGGCCGGCGGTGGACGAGGTAGCCATGATCAGAGCGGACGCGCCCGCAGGCGCGCGAACAAGGTGGTGAGCAGGCCCAGCAGCACGGCGGCGCCGCCGGTGTGGGCCAGGGCCGCGACGATGGGCCAGTCGAGCACGACGTTGGACAGGCCGGAGGCCAGCTGCCAGCCGGCCCCGGCCAGCAGCGCGCGCGACCAGCCCGGCGCGACCCGGCGCAAGGCCCAGGCCAGCGCCAGGATGGCGCTGAACACGACCGCTGCGCCGAGCCGGTGGACCATGTGGATGGCCGTCAACGCATCGAAGCCCAGCAGGCTGCCATCGGCGCGCTCGCCCAGCTCGCGCCACAGCTGGAAGCCTTGAGCGAAGTCCATGCGGGGCCACCACTCGCCGTTGTGGCAGGTCGGGAACTGGTCACAGGCCAGCACGGCGTAGTTGGTGCTGACCCAGCCACCCAGGGCAACCTGGCACAGCGTCAACAGCAGCACTGCCGCGACCGCCGGCCGCAGCACTCGCGGTGCCGCCAGAGGGCGGGGCTCGTAGGCCTCGCGCTGCCAGGCCAGCAGCATCAGCAGGCCCATGGCCAGCAGCAGATGGCCCGTGACGATGGCCGGGAACAGCTTCATGGTGACCGTCAGCGCGCCAAAGGCACCAACGACGCAGACCCACACCAGCGACAGCGTGGGCCACCACGGCGAGGGTGCCGGTTCCGGCCCGGCCTGCCGGCGCAGGTGCCAGCTGAGCACGCACAGCACCAGGATGAGCAGGCCCACGCCGCTGGCCAGGTAGCGGTGCAACATCTCGATCCAGGCCTTGGTGTGCGTGACCGGGCCAGTGGGCATGGCCGTCTGTGCCGCCTCGATGTGATGGCGCGCGCCCAGCGGGCTGGCCGAGGCATAGCAGCCCGGCCAGTCCGGGCAGCCCAGGCCCGAGTCGGTCAGCCGCGTGAAGGCCCCGAAGAGGATGAGGTCGAAGGTGAGGAACAGCGTCAGCAGCGTCAGTGCGCGCAGCCGGCCCACCGGCGTCTGCGAACGCGAGCGCTGGCGCCACCACAGCAGCGGGCCGAGCGCGACCGCGCCGCCGATGGCGGCGACCTGGCCCAGAGGAAGCAGCAGCTCGTTCATCGCCCTGCGTTGTCCCAGCCGGCGGCCGCCTTGAGCAGCTTGTCGAGGTCGCCCTTGAGCTTCTTGGGCTCGGGGTCGGCTGGGGAGCGCATCATCCAGCGGCCCATCGGGTCGACGAGAAAGAAGTGGTCGGTCAGCGCCTTGCCCGCCGCCGGCTTGAGCCAGGCCTGCAGGCGCTCGCCCGGCACGCGCAGCACCGTGACCTCGACGCCCTTCTGGCTCAGCGCGGCCAGCAGCTCGGGGCGCGGTACGGCACCGTCCTCGGGAATCAGCCAGAGCTTGTCGACGCGATCCCGGTTCTTGCCCAGCATCTCGCGCAACTGCCGCTGCACGTAGAGCTGGCGCTCGCAGGCCTCGGGGCAGGCTGCGGGCTGCACGACCGTCAGCAGCCACTGGTTCTTCAGCGACTCTGCAGGCACGGCGCGGCCCTGCAGGTCGGTCAGCGGCAGATCGGCAGGCAGGTCGACCGTGGGCGTGATGAGTTCGCTGTAGGCCGAGCCGCTGGGCTTGATCACGTAGAACGTGAAGTAGGACGCCACCACCGGCGCAGCGCACAGCGCCAGCAAGAACAGCATCTTCAAGCGCCCGGCCCGCTGCGCCGTGGCGCCGGGCTCGGGCAGGCTGTGAACCGCAAAGCTCACTGGCTCAGGAGGGCTGCCTGCGGAGCCGGGGACGGAGGAGTTGGAACCAGACATAGAGACCGACGATCAGCGCGCAGAGCGCGAACCATTGAAAGGCGTAGCCATAGTGTTTGTGCAGACCGAGGTCAGGCGCCGGCCAGTGGCGCAGCAGGCCATCGTCGGCGCCGGCGGGCGCGGTCTGCACGACGGTGAGCGGCAGCAACACCAAGCCCGACTCGGCGGCAAACGCTGCCGGATCGAGATTCTGCCGGATCACGCCGGCCGCGCCCTGGCCCAGCTCATAAAGCCGCGACGGCGCAGCGGCCAGCCGGCCGGTGATCTCGACCTCGCCCGGCGGCGTCGCCAGCGGCGGCACGCGGCTGCGGTCGGTCGGGTCGCGCGGCGCCCAGCCTCGCTGCACAAGCACGGCGTCGGCACGGCCGGCCAGCCGCAGCGGCGTGACGACGTAGAAGCCCGCACGGCTGTCCATGGGCCGGTTGTCCAGCCACACGGTGCGCTCCGTCACCCAGGTACCGCGCAACACGACGCCGCGGTGGACGGCAGCATCACCGAGGTCGGCGTTGCGCAGCGGCGGCCGCGCAGCCTCGGCGTCAACGGCCGCCTGCAGTGCCAGCTTGTGTGAAGCGCGGTCGAGTTGCCAGGCGCCCAGCCGTGCCGTCAACGCCACGGCCAGTAGGGTGGCGATCAACACCAGCCAGCGACGCGTCGTCATGCCGGCCCCCGGGGCGGATAATCATCGGCCATGAAATTCGTGTTCCTGATCGCCTTCATCGGCATCCTCGGCGCGCTGGCCGCCGCCGGCTTCTTCATGCTGCGCAGCGGCCAGAAGGGTGACAAGCGCGGCGCCAACATGGCTCGCGCGCTGACCGTGCGCATCGCCGTGTCGGTGGCCTTGTTCGCCCTCATCCTGCTGTGCTGGGCCATGGGATGGATAGAACCCAAGGGCGTGCCCATGGGTCGCTGACCCCGGCAAGCCCCGTAAAAAAAGCGCCGCTTCCGCGGCGCTTTGTCTTTTGGGGCTGAGCCCGTCTTACATCCAGTAGACGACGACGTACAGGCCCAGCCAGACGACGTCGACGAAGTGCCAGTACCAGGCCGCGCCTTCAAAGCCGAAGTGACGCTCGGACGTGAAATGGCCCTTGTGCAGGCGGATGGTGATGAACAGCAGCATCAGCATGCCCACGAAGACGTGGAAGCCGTGGAAGCCGGTCAGCATGAAGAAGGTCGAGCCGAAGATGCCGGAGCTGAGCTTGAGGTTCAGGTCCTTGTAGGCATGGGCGTACTCGAAACCCTGCACGAACAGGAACACCACACCCAGCAGCACCGTGGCCCACATGAAGGCGATGGTCTTGGCGCGGTTGCCGGCGATCAGCGCGTGGTGAGCGATGGTCAGCGTGACGCCAGAGGTCAGCAGCAGCGCCGTGTTGATGGTGGGCAGCGGCCAGGGGCCGATGGTGGTGAAGGGCTCGACCGTGCCGGCCGGCGACGCCGTGGCGCCCGCCACGATGCTGGGCCAGACAGCCTTGAAGTCAGGCCACAGCAGGCTGTTCTCCAGGCTGCCGAGCGCCGGCACCGAGAACACGCGGGCCCAGTACAGCGCGCCGAAGAAGGCCGCGAAGAACATCACCTCCGAGAAGATGAACCAGCCCATGCTCCAGCGGAAGGACACATCGATGCGGTCGCTGTAGAGGCCGCCCTCGCTCTCGCGGATGGCGTCGCCGAACCACTGCTTCAGCACGAAGGCCCACCACAGCAGACCGAAGGCCAGCGAGTAAGCGCCCCACTGATGCCCGTTGATCCACTGGCCTGCGCCGAGGATGACGAAGAACAGACCGATCGCGGCCATCACCGGATGCCGCGACGGGCCCGGAACGAAGTAGTACGGGGCGCTGCCCGAAGTTGTCGCTGCCGACATGTCGTTCTCCTAGTTCTCGCTTGTTCTGAACCTGGCGGGCCAGGCCTCAGGCCGCCGCCACGCCACTGCTGATGACCCAGCGGACCACCAGCACCAGCACCAACACAAACAGGGCTGCGCCAAGCAGGCCCGCAATGATCACGTGCACCGGGTTGAGCTTGGCCATGTCGTTCTCATGGTCACGCCCCCGGCGGACGCCGAAAAAACTCCAGGCCACGGCAGAGATCGTCTGGATGATGGACGCCTTGCGGCCCACCGCTTCCTTCAGATCCTGGCCGGGCGCGCTCACAGCGCCTGCCCCTTGGAGGCCTGGCCCACCCTGACGCCGCCCTTGCCCGCCACCTCAAAGAAGGTGTAGGACAGGGTGACGGTCTTCACATCCTTGGGCAGCTTGGGGTCGATGACGAACACGACCGGCCACTGCTTGGTCTCGCCCGGCTGCAACGTGTACTCGTTGAAGCAGAAGCATTCCAGCTTGTTGAAATGCGCGCTGGCCTGCATGGGCGCATAGCTCGGGATGGCCTGGGCAGCCATGGTGCGGTCCTGCTTGTTGCGGAACTCGTACATGACCTGCTTCAGTTCACCCGGGTGCACCGTCATGTGGCGCACCTCGGGCTTGAAGTCCCAGGGGCCGCGCGCATTGGTGTCGAACTCCACCGTGATGGTGCGGCTGTAGTCGATCTGCCCGTTGCCGGTGGCATCGCTCTTGGCGGTCAGGCCCTGGCGCTCGGACAGCGACAGCACGTTGATGCCCAGCGCCTCGCAGATGTGCTTGTACAGCGGCACCAACGCGTAGCCGAAGCCGAGCATCAACGCGACCACCACCACCAGCTTCAGAAGCAGTTGGCGGTTGTCGCGATGCAGGGTATCGAGCAGACGCATGGCGATTTACAGCAGGGCCATCTTGGCCATGAAGCCCACCCCGAAGGCGAGCGCCACGCTCAGCAGGATCAAACCCAGCCGGCGGTTGCTCTTGCGCTGTTCGGGCGTCATCACGGTCAGCCGATGATCTTGGTGGCCGACGCGTCCAGCTTGGGCGGCGTCTCGAAGGTGTGGAACGGCGCCGGCGACGGCACTTCCCACTCCAGGCCTTCAGCGGCTTCCCACGGCTTCTGCGGGGCCTTCTCGCCCTTGCCGCGCATCATGGGCACGACAACGAACAGGAAGAAGTAGACCTGCATCAGCCCGAAACCGAAGGCGCCGATGGACGCGATCTGGTTGAAGTCGGTGAACTGCATCGGGTAGTCGGCGTAGCGACGGGGCATGCCGGCCAGACCCAGGAAGTGCATCGGGAAGAAGGTGATGTTGAAGAAGATCAGCGAGCCCCAGAAGTGGACCTTGCCGCGGAACTCCGAATACATCACGCCCGACCACTTCGGGCCCCAGTAGTAGACGCCGGCGAACAGCGCGTACAGCGAGCCGGCCACCAGCACGTAGTGGAAGTGGGCAACGACGTAGTAGGTGTCCTGGATCTGGATGTCGATCGGCGCCATCGCGCAGATCAGGCCGGTGAAGCCGCCCATCGTGAACACGAAGATGAAGCCGACGGCCCACAGCATGGGCACTTCAAACGTCATCGAGCCGCGCCACATCGTGGCCAGCCAGTTGAAGATCTTCACGCCCGTGGGCACCGCAATCAGCATGGTCGCGTACATGAAGAACAGCTGTCCCGTCACCGGCATGCCGGTGGCGAACATGTGGTGGGCCCACACGATGAAGGACAGGATGGCAATCGACGCCGTGGCGTACACCATGGAGGCGTAGCCGAACAGGCGCTTGCGGGCGAAGGCCGGCACGATCTGGCTGACGATGCCGAAGGCCGGCAAGATCATGATGTAGACCTCGGGGTGACCGAAGAACCAGAAGATGTGCTGGTACATCACCGGGTCGCCGCCGCCTGCCGGGTTGAAGAAGGCAGTGCCGAAGTGGCGGTCGGTCAGCGTCATCGTGATGGCGCCGGCCAGCACAGGCATGACGGCGATCAGCAGGTAGGCCGTGATCAGCCAGGTCCACGCGAACATCGGCATCTTCATCAGCGTCATGCCCGGGGCGCGCATGTTGAGGATGGTCACGATGATGTTGATCGACCCCATGATGGACGAGGCGCCCAGGATGTGCATCGCGAAGATGCCGGCATCCATGGACGGGCCCATCTGCAGCGTCAGCGGCGCGTAGAGCGTCCAGCCGGCGGCGGGTGCGCCGCCCGGCATGAAGAAGCTCGCGACCAGCATGATGGCGGCCGGGATCATCAGCCAGAAGCTGAAGTTGTTCATGCGCGCGAACGCCATGTCGCTGGCGCCGATCTGCAGCGGCAGCATCCAGTTCGCGAAGCCGACGAAGGCCGGCATGATCGCCCCGAACACCATGATCAGACCGTGCATGGTCGTGAACTGGTTGAACAGCTCGGGGTTGAAGAACTGCAGACCCGGCTGGAACAGCTCGGCGCGGATGCAAAGCGCCAGGATGCCGCCGATCATCAGCATCGTGAAGCTGAACAGCAGATACAGCGTGCCGATGTCTTTGTGGTTGGTGGCGAACACCCAGCGGCGCCAGCCGGTGGGCGCGTGGTGATCGTGATGGTCGTCGTGGGCGTGACCGTCATGGCCGGCATGACCACCGACCGCGCCGTGGGGGGGGAGCACTGCACTCATGGGATTACCTCTGATTCGGCGTTCTGACGGTTACTTGCGTGCGGCCACGATCTCGGCCGGCTGCACGATCTGCTCGGTCTTGTTGGACCAGGCGTTCTTGGTGTACGAGATGACGGCGGCGATGTCGGTGTCGCTCAGCTGCTTCCAGGCCGGCATGCCCTTGTCCATGACGCCGTTGAGCAGGATGTTGATCTGCTTGCCCTTGTCAGCGTCCAGCACGATGGCCGACTTGTCCAGCGCCTTGATGGGGCCGGCGCCCGTGCCGTCAGCCTTGTGGCAGGCCGCGCAGTTGGCGGCATAGACCTTCTCGCCGCGTGCCACCAGCGCCGCCAGCTCCCAGACCTTGCTCGGGTCGTCAGCCTTGGCGGCCAGCTTCTTCTTCTCGCCGTCCACCCACTTGGTGTAGTCCTCGGCGGACACCACCTTCACGTGGATGGGCATGTAGGCGTGTTCCTTGCCGCACAGCTCGGCGCACTGACCGTAGTAGTCACCGATCTTCTCGGCCTTGAACCACGTGTCGCGCACGAAGCCGGGGATGGCGTCCTGCTTCACGCCGAAGGCGGGCACCATCCAGGCGTGGATGACGTCGTTGGCCGTCGTGATGATGCGGATCTTCTTGTCCACCGGCACCACCAGCGGGTTGTCGACCTTCAGCAGGTAGTTGTCGACCGGGGTGGGCTTGCCGGAGTTGGACTGCTCGCGCTGCTCGGTGTCCAGCGTGGCCAGGAAGCCGATGCCCTCGCCTTCGCCCTTCAGGTAGTCATAGCCCCACTTCCACTGGTAGCCGGTGGCCTTGATGGTCACGTCGGCGTTGGTCGTGTCCTTCATCGCGACGACGACCTTGGTAGCCGGCAGCGCCATGCCGATGACGATCAGCAGCGGCACCACGGTCCAGGCGATCTCGACCGCCACGCTCTCGTGGAAGTTGGCCGACACGGCCCCCTTCGACTTGCGGTGCTTGAAGATGGAATAGAACATCACGCCGAACACCGCCACAAAGATGGCGAGGCAGATGACCAGCATGAAGTTGTGCAACCACATCTGGTCGGCCGCAATGCGCGTGACCGGCTCGTGCAGGTTGATCTGATTGACGCCGGGGCCGCCCTTGAGATCGTTCACCGCGAGGGCGGAACCCGTCGCCAGGGCCGTCATCGCCGCAGCGGCAGCCCGCAGGGCCCATCCGCGTGAGGCGCTCTGCACTCGTGCGTTCATCATCGTCATGGTTGTCACTTGGTTCTTTGAAGAGCGGGACTTGGCCATCCGCCCGGCGAGCCGGACCTGGTGCCGCAAGACCCGCAGACGAACGGGCCGGGTTTTGCCCTAAACCCTCTTGGCGGCGCGGAATTTTAGCCCAGGCACCCCCGTCACCCCGGGGGGCCAGACCCCTCGCAACTACCTAGCAAGTCAGCTGCCGCTGCGGTGTTGGCGAAGGCTGGCACGCAAGGCATCGACGGGCACATGGGTTTCGGCAGCCACCGCGAGCCGGGGCGCAGCTTTGAATGCGTGGCCAAACACCAGCTCCAGCGTCAACGCCAGGCGCCCCTGGTCGTCGCGCAAGCTCTCGAGCTCGGCCAGCACCTGCCGGCGCCAGCCGCGCCCGCGCAGGCCCGCAAAGCGTGCGGGGGCCACGTTCCCGCCAAGCGCCCGCAGGTCCGCCAACAAGCGCTCCGGGCCGCCCCAGGTCAGGCGCACGCGCTCCTGGTCCATGACCGGATCGGCCAGCCCCGCCTTCAACACCAGGTCGCCGATGTCATGCATGTCCCACCAGTCCGGGGCCGTCCGGCCCCAGCCAGCACGGGCGAAGAGCGGGCGCAGCTCGACAAAGCTGTCCGGCCCCAGGCACGAGAACATCACGAAGCCGCCGACCGCCAGGCTGGCCTGCCAGCGCTGCAAGGTCTCGGGCAGGTCGACCGCCGCGTGCAGCGCCATGTTGGACCACAACATGTCCACCTCCGGGCGCGCCGGCAGCGCGTCGAGCCGCCCGCCCCCCGTGCCCAGCAGCCGGCGCCACCAGCTCGCTGGCGGCACGCGTGCAGCCAGCACCGGGTCGTCCTCATGCCAGAGCATCTCGGCATCGGGGTAGGCCTGGCGCAGCGCTGCCGCACCCGCCCCGAGCGCGGGCGAGACGTCGAGCACGCGCGCCGGCCTCAGCTTGATCAGGGGCAGACGCTCGGCCATCCGCGCCGCCACCTCGGCATGCAGCCAGGGCGCCTGCTGCGCCCGGGCCAGGCGCCGGGCCTGGTGACGCAGCGCGGCGGGATCGAGGTCCTGGGGCCGCAGCCCCTTGTTTGAAGTAGGGGGCGCAGCCTGCTCACTCATGGGTCGGTCAGTATATTGACCCGATGCCCTCGCGCTTCCTGGCCGCCCAGAAGCCCGCACCCGTGGAGCGGGTGCTGCTGCGCTGTGCGGGCCAGTGCACGGTCTGCCGTGCCTGGAGCCACCAGACCATCTGCGAGTCCTGCATCACGCTGTATGCACGCCCACAGCCTCGCTGCTGGACCTGCGCCACGCGGCTGCCGCCGACGATGACAGGACGCCCGCGGCCGCAGTGCGGACGCTGCCTGCTGCAGGCGCCACCTCTGGACCACACCGTGGCCGCACTGGAGTACGGCTTTCCCTGGGACGGCCTGCTGCAGCACTTCAAGTACCACCAGGCCCTGGAGTTGCGGGAGAGCCTGCTGGAGCGGCTCAACTGCGCCCTCAACGCCTCGGAGGTCAGCGCCCCCGACTGGCTGCTGCCCGTGCCGCTGTCCGCCGAGCGGCTGCGCGAACGCGGCTACAACCAGTCGCACGAGCTGGCCCGGGCGCTGGCACGACGGCGCGGCCTGCGCTGCGAGCCGGACCTGCTGCTGCGCGTGCGCCACACTGAGGCCCAGGCCAGCCTGAAGCTGGATGCCCGCGCCGCCAACGTGCACGGCATCTTCGCCATCGAGCCCCAGAAGGCCGGCCAGCTGCGCGGCACCAACGTCGCGCTGCTGGACGATGTGATGACCAGCGGCGCCACGCTGTACGAGCTGGCCCGCGTGCTGCTGCAGGCCGGCGTCATGAGCGTGCAGGCCTGGGTCATCGCACGCACACCCGAGCCCGGAGACGGATAGGGGCGGGACAATCCGCCCATGTTCCATATCGTCCTCGTTCACCCGGAGATCCCGCCCAACACGGGCAATGTGATCCGGCTCGCCGCCAACACCGGCTGCACGCTGCACCTCATCGAGCCGCTGGGCTTCTCGATGGAGGACCGGCTGCTGCAGCGCGCCGGGCTGGACTATCACGAGTACGCCCGAGTGCAGCGCCATGCCGACTGGGCCGCCTTCCTGGTCGCTGAATCGCCTGACCCGACGCGCCTGTTCGCCTTCACGACGCGTGGCAGCCGCCCGTTTGGCGAGGTCACATGGCGGCCGGGCGACTGGCTGGTATTTGGCAGCGAGACGGCCGGCCTGCCGCCCGCGTTGCGCGACGGGTTTGCGCTCGAACAGCGCGTCAGGCTGCCCATGCGCGAAGGCCAGCGCAGCCTCAACCTGAGCAACAGCGTGGCGGTCGCGGTGTTCGAGGCCTGGCGGCAGAACGGCTACGCCGGCGGTGGCTGAGCGCGTGTCCCACGCCGTTTCCCTTCTGCGCGCCGCGCGTCTGGCCAGCACCGACGAGCCCTTCACGGCGCGCGGCGGTTTCAAGCGCGAGCGCTGCGAGGGCTGCCGGCTCACCCCGACCCACTGCATCTGCGCCCTGCGCACGCCGATGCGCACGCGCGCGGCGGTGTGCCTGCTGATGGCCGACATCGAGCCGCTGAAGCCGACCAACACCGGCTGGTTGATCGCGGACCTGGTGACCGACACCTTCGCCTTCAGCTGGTCGCGAACCCGCACCGATCCCGCACTCATCGCGCTGCTGGGCGATCCCGGCTGGGACTGCCATGTCGTATTCCCGGGCCAGTACGCCGCGCCGGAACGCGTGGTGCACGCCGTCCAGCCGCCCGCCACGGGCCCGGGCGGCGCTATGAAGCGCCCGCTGTTCATCCTGCTCGACGGCACCTGGTCCGAGGCGCGCAAGATGTTCAGCCGCAGCCCCTATCTGAACCACATGCCGGTGCTCAGCCTCGAGCCCGCCAGCACCTCGCAATACCGGTTGCGCCGTTCGCGCTGCGACGATCACTTCTGCACGAGCGAGGTCGCCGCACAGTGCCTGAACCTGGCGGGCGACGCGATGGCAGCTGACGCGCTGGACGCCTACCTGGGCGTCTTCACGCACCACTACCTGCAGGCGAAAAACCAGTTGCCCGCCGTCCCGGACGGCGCCATGCACCAGCGCCTGAAGAACGCCGTGGCCCGGCAGGCGGCGTGCACGGCCTGATCGGGCCGGGCCGCCCGAATCGCTACTCGGCCCGCGCCTCGCGGCCCATCAGGGAGTCGACCGCCGCGCCGACCTGCAGCCGCCCGTCCAGCAGCGCCACCATGCCCTCGGTGATGGGCATCTCGACACCGACGGCGCGCGCACGCGCCAGCACGGTCGGCGCGCTGTAGACGCCCTCGGCGACATGGCCCAGCTGCTGCAGGATCTGCGGCAGCGCCAGCCCCTGGGCCAGCAGCAGGCCCACGCGGCGGTTGCGGGACAGGTCGCCCGTGGCCGTCAGCACGAGGTCGCCCAGGCCCGACAGGCCCATGAAGGTCTCGACCTTGGCGCCCAGTGCGACGCCCAGGCGCAGCATCTCGGCAAGGCCGCGCGTGATGAGCGCGGCGCGCGCATTCAGGCCCGGCGCGTCCGGCGCGGCGCCGGACAGGCCGTCGCAAATGCCCACGGCGATGGCCATCACGTTCTTGACCGCACCGCCCACCTCCACGCCCACCGGGTCGGCGGACGTGTAGACGCGCAGCCGCTCACCATGGAAGGCGTCGACCGCCGCCTGGGCCAGCCCCGCGTCCTCGCTGGCGGCCACCAGCGCCGTCGGCCGGCCGGCGGCCACCTCCTGCGCGAAGCTGGGGCCGGACAGCACGCCGACGCGCATGGCCGGCTGCAGCTCGCGCGCGATCTCGTGGCCCAGCTTGCCGGTGCCGGCCTCGAAGCCCTTGCACAGCCACAGCACGCGCTGCGTGGCGGGCAGCGCCGCCAGCGTCTCGCGCAGGCCGGACATGGGCGTGGCGATGATGGTCAGGCCGCCCGCTGCATGGGCCACGGCGGCGGCACGGTCAGCCGTCAGCCCCAGCGGCCCCGGCAGATCGCTGTCGGGCAGGTAGGCCGCGTTGCGGCGCGTCGCCCGCATCTGCGCGACGGCCTCGGCGTCGCGCGCCCACAGCTGCACATCATGGCCTGCCCGTGCGGCCTGGATGGCCAGCGCCGTGCCCCAGGCACCGGCACCGAGAACGCTGATCTTCATCGTCGTCATGCGCGAAAGTGTCCCTCAAGCACAACGCCCCGCACGGGGCGGGGCGTCATCAACAGGCCAGGGCCTGAATGATCAGTTGACCGCCTGGCCGCCCTGGACGGCGCGCTGGGCCTGCTGGGCCTCGAACATGGCCTGGAAGTTCACTTCGGTCAGCAGCACGGGCGGGAAGCCGGCGCGGGTGCAGACGTCGGACACGATGGCGCGCAGGTAGGGGTAGACCATCTGCGGGCACACGATGCCCAGGATGCCTTCGAGCTGATCTTGCGGCACGTGGCGGATCTCGAAGATGCCGGCCTGCTTGGCCTCGACCAGGAACAGCGTCTTGTCGCCGACCTTGGTGTTGACGGTGGCCGTCACGCAGACTTCGAAGATGCCGTCGGTGACGCTCTCGGCCGACAGCGTCAGGTTGATGTCGACCTGGGGCTGCTGCTGCTCCAGCAGGATGTGCGGCGCATTGGGCTGCTCCAGCGACAGATCCTTCAGGTACATGCGCTGGATCTGGAACACGGGGGTGCCTTCGGCGGCAGCTTGGATCTCGTCGGCCATGAAACTCTCTCTAGCGAAGCGTCAAACAAAAGCCCGCAGGCGGCGCGCTGCGGGCGGTAGCTGGATTATGGGCGAGGCCTCGTGACAGGCCTGACCGGGCTTGCCCGGGTCTTGAAATCAGGCCGCCTGGAGCAATGGCAGCAGCCCGCCGCGCTGGTCCAGCGCGATCAGGTCGTCACAGCCCCCCACATGGGTGTCGCCGATGAAGATCTGCGGCACCGTGCGGCGTCCCGTCTTGTCCATCATGACCTGGCGCTCCTCGGGGTTCAGGTCGATGCGGACCTCGTCAATCTGCTCCACACCGCGCTGCTTGAGCAGCATCTTGGCGCGCACGCAGAACGGGCAGACCTGGGTGGTGTACATCTTCACGGTGGCCATGGCCGGGCTCCTCAGGCGCTCTTCTCGACAGGCAGGTTGGCGTCGCGCCATGCCTTCAGGCCGCCACCCAGCACCTGGGCCTTTTCGTAGCCCAGCTTGCGCAGCATGCCTGCGGCGCGGCCGGCGCGTGCGCCGGTGGGGCACACCAACACCAGCGGCAGGGCCTTGTTGGAGGGCAGTTGCTTGTGGCCTTCGAGTTGGCCAAAGGGGATGTTGCGCGCGCCGACCACGTGGCCCTTGGCGTACTCCTCGGGCTCGCTGACGTCGATGAGGACGCCCTTCTCGCGGTTGACGATCTGCACGGCCTGCGCCGGGGTGAGCGCCGCGCCTTGCGAGCCCGACACGATCAGGGGCCACAGCAGCATGCCGCCGGACACCAGGGCAGCAACGATCAGAAACCAGTTTTCGATCAGGAAGTTCAAGCGATCACCGTCTAGGGCTTGGAGAAAAGCCCGGGATTATCGGTGAGCCTGGATGCCCGGGCCCACGCCGGGAGGGCTTCAGGACAACTTGAAGGTCGCCACCGCCTGCTGCAGGTTGATGGCCTGCTGCTCCAGGCTGCTGGCGGCAGCGGCGGCCTCCTCGACCAGCGCAGCGTTCTGCTGGGTCATCTGGTCCAGTTGCACCACCGACGCGTTGACCTGGCCGATGCCCTGGCTCTGCTCGGAGGCCGCTGCAGTGATCTCGCCAATGATGTCGGAGACTCGCTGAACGCTGGCGACGATCTCGTCCATCGTCGAACCCGCCGCCTGAACAAGGCGCGAGCCGGACTCGACCTTGTCGACACTGGCGCCGATCAGCCCTTTGATCTCGCGGGCCGCCTCCGCCGATCGCTGAGCCAGCGATCGCACCTCGCCGGCCACCACCGCGAAACCGCGCCCCTGCTCACCGGCCCGGGCGGCTTCCACGGCCGCATTCAGCGCGAGGATGTTGGTCTGGAAAGCGATACCGTCGATGACGCCGATGATGTCGGCGATTTTCTTGGAACTGGTGTTGATCTCCTCCATGGTCGCGACCACCTGGCCAACGACCTCGCCGCCGCGCTGCGCGACGGTGGCTGCCGAGCCGGCCAGTTGGTTGGCCTGGGCGGCCGCGTCGGCGCTCTGGCGCACGGTGTCGGTCAGCACCTGCATGCTGCCCGAGGTCTGCTCCAGCGAGCCAGCCTGGCGCTCGGTGCGCTCGGACAGGTCCTGGTTGCCGGCGGCGATCTCACGCGACGCGACGGTCATGGAATCGGTGCCATGGCGCACGTTGGCGACGATGGCCGCCAGGCCACGAGACATGTCGCGCACGGCCGCGAGCAGGCTCTGCTCGGCACCCGGCGCCACGCGGATGTCCTGTGACAGGTCGCCATCGGCCATCTGGCGCATCACGTCACGGGCGTACTCGGGCTCGCCGCCCAGCTGGCGCCACACACCGCCGATGACGAGGTAGGACCCCCCGCCCAGGCAAAGCACGACGATCACACCGCTGATGACGGTGGCCCACAGGCTGGCCGACACACCGCCATGCGCCTTGTCCAGCCCGGCGTTGAAGCCTTCGCTGGCCTGCTTGCGGGCTTCGGTCAGCTCCGTCTCCAGTGCCTTCAACGCCGCCTGCATCTTGGGAATGGCGCCGGCCTGATCCCCCTGCTTGATGCCCAGGAAGAGTTCCGCCGTGTCCACCGACGCGACGAAATAGGCCTCGAAGCTCTTGCCCAGTCGCCCGCCCACCTCGGCCTTGCCGTTGATTTTCTGGATGCCGGCGATCAGCTTGCGCATGGTGCCGGCGCGCTCACGGGCCTCGTCCAGGCGCTTCTTCTCGCCCTCGGCGACGGCGCTCTGGATGGTGGCGCCCAGCGCCTCCAGCTGCGCGGCGAACTGCGTGGTCGCGTCCAGGTAGGGGTAGTCAACATCACCCACCGACTTGATGGCGTCAGAGGTGCGCGACGAGAACAGCAGCACAACGGCGATGCCGATGGCAAAGATGGCGGCCGCCAGCGCGGGCAGCAACCAGATCCGGGTCTTCACATTCATTCGCACTCTCCTCGGGCATCAAGCAACAAGGGCGCGCCGCAAGCGGCCGCGCCCATCATCCGACGTTCGGCAGACTTCAGTCGACAGTCAACACAGCCTTGACGCTGCCGTCCAACGCCGACTTCTCGATGTAGCCAATCGCGTCGGCATTGCCCGCCACGAATTTCTTCACCTCGGCCGAGTTCCCCAACTCTTTGGGCGGCGTGCCTTTGCCCGAAAACACCAGACGCGACCAGGCTGCCTTGACCTGGGCGGACTGCTTGCCCGTGACCTTGCTGTAGAACTGCTCGCGCACGGCGGCGGACTCGGCCTGGTCTACCGGAGCTGCCGTGGCACCACTGGGCAGCGTGGTGGTCTTGCCCAGGAAGATGCTCGACACCTGATCGGCGGTCATGCTGGCCAGGGCGCTCTTGGGATTCACGACGACGACCACCTGAGCCTGGGCGGCAAGGCCCGTGGCCAGCAGGGCGGCGACGATGACGGTATTGCGGAATTTCATTTGCGACTGCTCCCTGGGCTCAGAACACGGTGTCGACAGCGATGCTGAAGACGTTGACCTTGCGGCTGTTGAAGCCCGGCTGGATCTGGACGAAGAACGCATCCCCCTGCGGGCGGACATGGTCCAGTTGAACCTTCATGGCGAAGTTGCGTGCGAAGTCCCAGCGCGTGCCGACCGCCAGCGTCTTCTGGTTGAGCTGCTGGCTGGCCAGCGTCGCATCAACGATGCCGCGCAACTGCGCGAGCTGCGGCGTGGCAGCGACCACGGTGTTGTTCACATTGGTGCTGACCGACTTGATCTGCGAGGCGCTGGCGTAGGGCGTCCAGCTACCGAAGCGGCGGCCCACGGTCACGTACCAGCCATCGGTATCTGGCAGGTAGGTGGCCACGCGACGCTGCGTGTACTCCGCGTTGACCAGCCACTGGCCCTCATCCCAGGTCAGGCCTACACCGGTGAAGCTGGCCTTCTTGTCGTTGGCATCCAGCTGGTTGCCCACGCTGGCGAACGGCGTCGCGCGCAGCGTGCTCACCAGGCCAGCCAGCGAGGTCGACTTCACGGTCAGCTTGCCGCTGGCGTGGCCGAAGCGCAGCGTCAGCCCCGCGTCCGTTTCCAGCGTCGCGTTGATGCCGTACAGACGATCCAGCTCGACATCGACACGCTCGAATTTCTCGGCCGACTTGCCGCCAAAGCCCTGCAGCGTGAGCGTGCCGACGCCCAGGTTGGCCTGGTAGCTGGCATCGGCGCCGTCAAAGTGGCTTACCGGCACCTGGCTGTAGACATCCTGCGGTGGACGCAGCGTCGTGTTGGCGAAACCCACGGCGCGGAAGTCCGAGATCGCGAAGAACGGCGCGCCCATGCGCCCCAGTCGAACCGCCACCGACGGCGCCAACTGCGCCTTGACGAAGGCCCATTCCACGGCCGGCTTGAAATTGCCGTCGCCGCCGCTCTTGGTCAGCAACTGCACGGTGCCCGAGAACATGTTGTTGAACTTGGCGCCAAACTGCAGGCCCAGCTTGCTGTCGACCTCGGCGCTGATGTCCTTGTCGGCACCGCGCGTCTGGCCGGCGATGGCGTACTGCGCCAGGTCGGTGTCCGTCTTCACCAGGCCCAACGTCGCGAAGCCAGAGACCGTGAAATTGCTGGACGGGTCCGCCGCATGGGCCGCGCCGGCGCACAGCAGGCAGGCGATCAGCGCGGGCAGTACGCGTTGCCGGGGGGTCAGCTTCATGAGATCTCCTTGGTAACTCATCAGAAACCGCAGAAATTGCGGCAGTGGAAAAATCTTAGGAGCGCAAGCCCGCAAGTAGGTAACTACCCTAGACGCGAACGCGCACTCATTCACGGTCGAACCCATTACGGGTGTCCGCTCACCGTGCGTCCCTACAATTTCGAACCGTTTTCGCAACACTCAAGGCCATGTACAAGCTCGTCCTCATCCGCCACGGCGAATCGACCTGGAATCTCGAAAACCGCTTCACCGGCTGGACCGATGTGGACCTGACGCCCACGGGCGTGGAGCAGGCCAAGAGCGCGGGCCGGCTGCTCAAGGAAGCCGGCTACGACTTCGACATCGCCTACACCTCGGTGCTCAAGCGCGCCGTGTGGACGCTGTGGCACGCGCTGGACCAGATGGACCGCACCTGGCTGCCGGTGCAGCACGCCTGGCGCCTGAACGAGCGCCACTACGGCGGCCTGCAGGGCCTGAACAAGGCCGACATGGCCAAGCAGTACGGCGATGAGCAGGTGCTCGTCTGGCGCCGCAGCTACGACACGCCGCCGCCGGCGCTGGAAGCCACCGACCCGCGCAGCGAGCGCAGCGATGTGCGCTATGCCAAGCTCAACCCCAGCGACATCCCGCTGACGGAATGCCTGAAGGACACCGTCGCCCGCGTGCTGCCGTTCTGGAACGAGACCGTCGCGCCCGCCATCCAGGGTGGCCAGCGCGTGCTGATCGCCGCGCACGGCAACAGCATCCGCGCGCTGGTGAAGTACCTGGACGGCATCGCCGACGACGCCATCGTGGGCGTGAACATCCCCAACGGCATCCCGCTCGTCTACGAGCTGGACGCGAACCTGAAGCCCATCAAGAGCTACTACCTGGGCGACGCCGAAGCGGCCGCCAAGGCAGCCGCCGCCGTCGCGAATCAGGGCAAGGCCTGATCCACGGCTGACAGCACCTCATCGACGCTGCCCCACTCGGGCCAGCGTCGCATGACGGTCACGCTCGATCCCCACGGCGCCCAGCGCGTCGGATCGGTCGGCCCCAGCACGCTGAGCAGCCGTGCGCCGACGCCGGCGGCCATGTGGGCCGGCCCGGTGTCGTTGGAGACCACCAGGCCGGCCAGCTGCAGCAAGGCGTTGTAGACGCCCAGCGCCACGCCGTCCAGGCGTATGGCGTCCGGGTACAAGTCCTTCGCCCCCTGCACCTCGGCCGGCCCCGGCACGATCACGACACGCCGGCCCGCCGCCTGCAGGCGCTGCACGAACGCCGGGAACGCCGGCCAGCTGCGGTCCAGGAACTCCACGCGGCCGTTCGCGAACGGGCAGATCAGCACATAGCGCCCGGCCTCCAGGCCCTGCCCGGCCAGCAAGGCCATCGCCTGCTCCCGCTGTGCCGCCGTGACCTTCACGTGGATATCGGCCGGCGGCTCCGCCTGGATGCCCAGGAAGTCGCAAGCCAGCTCCCAGTACTCGACCAGCGTGTGCCGCCCGTCGCGGCGCGGGTGGGCACGGCGCAGCAGCCAACTGCGGCCATCGCCCGCATGGCCCTCGGCCTTGAGCCCCGCCAGGCGCGCATCCAGCGCGGCCGAGAAGGCATAGGGCAGCAGCAACGTGTTGGAACGCCGGTCGAAGCCGGGGTCCTCCGCCCTGAACCGCTGGCGCAGCTCGCGCAGCTGCGTCAAGCGATCACCGAACTTGGCCGGCCGCACATGCACAGGCCAGCCCTCCGCCTCCAGCAGCCCGCGCGCCCAGCCCTTGCCCACCAGTTCCAGCCGGTAACCGTGCTGCGCCAGCAGGCGCAGCGCCGGCAGGCTCAGCACCGTATCGCCGACGAAGTTGCGCAGGCGAACAATCAGGGGCTGGGCGTCAGGGCGGGCTTCTATCATCGGCGGCTGTTCCAAGTGGCGCGGAATTCTCCACTCCAATTCATGACCTCACTGCCCTCCTCTGCAGACGTGATCGCCCGGCACGACGCCGCGCTCGCCTCGCCGCCCAGCGCGGCCGAAGCCGACGACCTCGACGGCTGGATCGCCGTCAACCACGTCCACAACCGCAGCCTGTGGGCCCAGGAAGACCTGGCCCGCCGCACGCAGGCGCCGGACGCCGAGATCGTCGCCAACAAGCGCGCCATCGACCGCCACAACCAGGCCCGCAACGACGCCATCGAGCGCATCGACGAGTTCCTGCTGTCGGCGCTGGGCCTCGTGGACCCGGCCACCATCGGCACCGCGCTGCCCGTGTCCACGGTCGCGCCCGGTGCGCGGCTGAACAGCGAGACGGCCGGCTCCATGCTGGACCGCATCGCCATCTTGGGCCTGAAGATCGCAGCAATGCGCGAGCAGACGCTGCGCACCGACGTCGACGACGTGCACCGCCAGACCTGCCGCGAACGGCTGCAACGCCTCGTGCAACAGCGCGCCGACCTGGGCGCCTGCTACGACGAACTGCTGGCCGATGCGCGCGCCGGCCGAGCCTATTTCAAGGTCTACCGCCAGTTCAAGATGTACAACGACCCGCGCCTGAACCCGGCCCTGGTCGCGGAGTCCTGAAGCGGCTGACGGCCCGGTGAAGACGGCCAGCCCCCTCGCGCAACGTCAGTGGTGGTGGTCGTGCCCGCAGTCGGGAGCACAGCCGTCGCCATGGTGGTGCACATGGGCCAGGCGTGGATCTGACTGCCAGCCCAGGATGGCCTCGCGCCCCTGGACGTACAGCTCCACGGTGCCGCCCACCGGCAGGCACACCTTGGTGCGCACATGGCCGAACGGCAGGCCGGTCAGCACCGGCGTCTTCGTGCGGGCGCGCAGCGCGGCGACCGCGTCCTTCAGGCCGTAGCCGCGGTCGTTGGGCGTCTTAGCTGCGCCGCTGAAGTCGCCCAGCAGCACGGCCGCCTGGTTGTCGATGACACCGGCCTGCTGCAGCTGCAGCAGCATGCGCTCGACACGGTAGGGATGCTCGTTGATGTCTTCCAGGAACAGCAGCCCGCCCTTGATCTTGGGCCAGTGCGGCGTGCCCAGCAGCGAGCACAGCACGGTGAGGTTGCCCCCCCACAGCCGGCCGCGGGCCTCCAGCCCGTCGAACTCGGCGCTCGGCGCGCGAAAGCCCACGGCCTCCAGCGCGCCGCTCATCGCCTCGGTGAAGCAGTCCTGCGTCACCTCGTCCACGCCGCCGTCGGCCTCGCTGCGGCCGAAGTCGTCGCAGGCCAGCGGGCCGCTCCACATCGCCAGGCCCTTGTGGCGCGCGATGAAGCCGTTCTGCAGCGCCGTCAGGTCGCTGTAGCCCACCCAGCGGGTGCCCCGCTCCACGCTGCCGGCAATGCGCGCCCAGTCGATCTGGTCCAGCAGGCGCGTCAGGCCGTAGCCGCCGCGCGAGGCCAGCGCGACGGACGGCGCCGCGTCGGCAATGCGGTGCAGCGCGGCCAGTCGCGCAGCGTCGTCGCCGGCAAACCGCTGCTGGCGCGACAGCGCGTCTGCGTCGATGTTCACATCGAAGCCCAGCGCCGTGAGCCGCCTGGCAGCGCGCTTCAGCGCATCGGCCTTCTGCACTGCGCCGGCCGGGGAAAACAGGGTGAGCGTCGTCATGGGGTGTCGTCCAGGTGGGTGGCTTCGCCGGTGGGGATCAGCCCCTGGCGTTCGGCGCGGCGCGCGCGGGCGGCCTCGCGGCGTTCGGCAAAGAACTCGCGCAGCAGCTTGGCGGAGGCGTCAGCCATCAGACCCCTCTCGATGCGCGTGTGGTGATTGAGCTGCGGCAGCGCGAACAGGTCCGTGACGGAGCCCGCCACGCCGGTCTTGGGATCGGTGGCCGCGAACACCACCCGCTTGAAACGCGCGTGCATCAGCGCCATCGCGCACATCGCACAGGGCTCCAGCGTGATGAAGATCTCGCACTCCGGCAGCCGGTAGTTCTCCAGCAGCGTGGCCGCGTGGCGCAGCGCAACGATCTCGGCGTGGGCTGTCGGGTCGTGCGTCGTGATCGGACGGTTGTAGCCGGTCGCAATGACCTGGCCGCCGCGCGTGATGACGGCGCCGACGGGCACCTCGCCCACCAGCCAGGCGTTGTGCGCCTGATCCAGCGCCAGCCGCATGGCATGCTCGTCGGCAGGCGTGAAGATCGGTTCGGTCATCGGGCCGGCAGTTTAGGCGACGCCCATGGCATGCTTTCGCTCATGCCCGAGTTGTCCATCCATTCCCTTGGCGAGTCAGCCTTGTGCTGCACGCTGCCGGCGCCTGTGTCGCTCGACCAGCAACAGCGCATCTGGCAGCTCGCCGCGGCGCTGAGCGACGTCGACGGCGTGCAGGAACTGATCCCCGGCATGAACAACCTGACGCTTGTGTTCGACCCGCTGCGCACCGACCCCGCCGCACTGCAAGCCGCCGCCCATCAGCTGTGGGAACAGCCACCACGGCGCCGTGCGCCGGGTCGACGGATCGAGATCCCGGTGACCTACGACGGCCCCGACCTTGGCGATGTCGCCACGCACTGCGGCTTGAGCGCCGACGAGGTCGTGCAACGCCACACGGCGGGCGAGTACGTCGTCTACTTCCTGGGCTTCCAGCCCGGCTTCGCGTACCTAGGCGGGCTGGACGAGTCGCTGCACACACCGCGCCGCCACGAGCCGCGCATGTCGGTGCCGGCCGGCAGCGTCGGCATCGGCGGCGCGCAGACCGGCATTTACCCGCTGGCCACGCCCGGCGGCTGGCAGCTCATCGGCCGCACCTCCCTCCCGCTGTTCGACCCACAGGCCGCGCCGCCGACGCTGCTGGCACCGGGTGACCGCGTGCGCTTCGTCGCCTCATGATCGAAATCGTTCGCGCCGGGCCGCTGGCCACCGTGCAAGACCTCGGCCGCCCCGGCTGGCGTGACCGCGGCCTGAGCCTGTGCGGCGCGCTCGACGAGTTCGCACTGCAGGCCGGCAACCTGCTCGTCGGCAACACGTCCGGCGCGGCGGGGCTGGAGTTCACGCTGGGCGGCGCCACGCTGCGCTTCCATGCCGACAGCTGCATCGCCGTCACCGGCACCGATGCCGACGCGCAGCTCGACGGCCGCGCCGTGCACCCCTGGTGGCGCCTGCGCGTGCGCGCAGGCCAGACGCTCAAGCTCGCCGCGCCGCGCGAGCGCATGCGCAGCTATCTGGCCGTCACCGGCGGCATCAACGTGCCTGAGGCGCTGGGCTCGCGCAGCACCGACCTGAAGGCCCACTTCGGCGGGCTGGACGGCCGCGCGCTGCGCGACGGCGACTGCCTGCCGCTGATCGCCGGCGCCGCCCTGCCCTCGCGCGCCGTCGGCCTGCGCCCGCCCGTGTGGACGCCCAGCGTGCGCGCGCTGCCCGGGCCCGAGTACGACGACTTCGCGGCGGACGCCCGAGACGCATTCTGGTCGAACGACTGGACCGTCACACCGCAGAGCAACCGCATGGGTTACCGCCTCGCCGGCCCGGTGCTCACGCGTGAGCACGGCGTCGAGCTCCCGTCGCACGGCGTGCTGCCGGGCGTCGTGCAGGTGCCGCCGTCAGGCCAGCCCATCGCGCTGCTGGCCGATGCGCAGACGACCGGCGGCTACCCCAAGATCGCCGTCGTCATCCATGCCGACCTGTGGAAACTTGCCCAGCTGCGCCTCGGCGCGCGGGTGCGCTTCGTGCGCTGCACCCAAGCCGACGCTGCGACGGCACTGCGAGACCAACAACTGCTTCTGAACCAGATGAGGAACGGGCTGTGAACGACGCCGCCTTTCATGTCGACCTGAACGCCGACCTCGGCGAAGGCGCCCCCGACGACGCCGACCTGCTGGCACTTGTCAGCTCCGCCAACATCGCCTGCGGCTGGCATGCCGGCGATGCGCGGCTGATGCAGCGCACCGTGGCCGCCGCGCTGGACCGTGGCGTGGCCATCGGCGCCCACCCCAGCTACCCAGATCGCGAGCACTTCGGCCGCCGCGAGATGGCACTCAGCCCCGACGACGTGCGCGCCGACCTGGTTTACCAGATCGGCGCGCTGGCCGCGCTGGTGCGCGCACAGGGCGGCGCGTTGCACCACGTGAAGCCACACGGCGCCCTCTACAACCAGGCTGCGCGCGACCCGGCGCTGGCTGACGCCATCGCGGCGGCCGTGCTGGACGTCGATCCGTCGCTGGCGCTCTACGGCCTGGCCGGCAGCGAGCTGCTGCGCGCCGCAGTGCGGGCCGGCCTGCGCCCGGTGGCCGAGGTGTTCGCCGACCGCGGCTACCGTGCCGATGGCAGCTTGGTGCCGCGCAGCGAGCCCGGCGCTTTTGTCAGCGATGCGGACGTGGCTGTCGCGCGCACGCTGCGCATGGTGCGCGACGGCACCGTGCAGGCGGTGACGGGCGAGACCGTGCGGCTGCGCGCCGACACCATCTGCCTGCATGGCGACGGGCCGCATGCGCTGGCCTTTGCACGCGCGCTGCGCGCAGCGCTGACGGCAGCGGGCGTGGACGTGCGTCCGTGATGGAAGACCTGTTCGGCGCGCTGCCCGAGACGCCCGCCGGCAAGCCCGCCCGCGGCGTGCAGCCCGCGCCGCCGCGGGCCGAGGATGTCGCCCTGGCCGGTCGGCTGTCGCCACATGTCCACCTCGGCACATCGACCTGGAGCTACCCCGGCTGGCAAGGGCTGGTGTGGGCGGGCCGGCACAGCGAGTCCACGCTGTCGCGCACGGGGCTACCGGCGTACGCCGCCCACCCGCTGCTGCGCGCCGTGGGCATCGACCGGGGCTTCTACCGGCCGCTGGCCGCATCAGAGTTCCAGCGCCAGGCCGAACAGGTGCCGCGCGGCTTTCGCTTCACCGTCAAAGCGCCCAGCCTCGTGACCGATGCGCTGCTGCGCGACGAGGACGGCCGCGGCCAGCAGCCCAACCCGCTGTTCCTGGACCCAGCCACCGCGCTGCAGACCTTCATCGAGCCGGCCTACGAAGGCCTGGGGGCGACGCTGGGCGCGCTGGTGTTCCAGCTCAGCCCGCTGCCCGGTGCGCGGCTGGCGCGCATGCACGAGCAGTTCGACCAGCTGCATGCGCTGCTACGGACCTGCCCCAAGCCACCGGTCGGCGTGCTGGCCGTGGAGGTGCGCGACGCGGCCTGGCTGACGGCGGACTTCGTCGCGCTGCTGCGCGACACCGGCGCGCGCTACTGCCTGGGCCTGCACCCCAAGCTGCCGCCGCTGGCCGGGCAGTTGCCGCTGCTGCGCGCGCTATGGCCCGGGCCGCTGGTGGTGCGCTGGAACCTGAACCGGCTGCACGGCGCCTACGGGTACGAAGAAGCCGAGAAGAAGTACGGCGAGTTCGCCGAGATGCTGGACCCCGACCCCGAGACCCGCGACGAGCTGGCCCGCATCATTCGCGGCACGGCCGGCGCCGGGCAGGATTGCTTCGTCACCATTTCCAACAAGGCTGAGGGCTCGGCACCGCTGAGCGTGCGGGCGCTGGCGCAGGCGGTGGCCGACGGCTGAGAGGGTGAGAGCCTTTCATCCATGCCCGCCTTGCCCGTCAAATCACCCCCGCCCGTCGTTGCAAATGCTCGGCATAGCCCGAGCTATGCCTGCGCTTTGCGCCTCGTTCGAGGGCGCTTTGACGCGCCTTTCGAGCACGGCCGAAAAACTCTCACCCTCTGAGCCCTTGCCGTGCTGAACCCTGCAGCGGCCAGCGGCCGATGACGTCGTGCCGCGTCAGCCCCTGCGGGCTCTTCACCAGCACGAACTCGCTGGCCACCCAGCCGGGCAGCTCGACGGGCCAGGCCGGCGCGCGGCGCTTGTCGTAGCGCAGCGTCAGGTGCGGCTCGTAGTCTCGCTCGGGTGCCGCCAGGCCATGGGCCACGAGGCGCTCGACGAGCGCGTCACGCAGCTCACGCACGGCCTCCAGCCCCTGGCCACCGGTCAGCACGAACGGGTGCCGGGTGGCCTGCTCGTCGCCCCAGCTCGTGAAGTGATCAAAGCCCAGGTCGAACGCAGGCCGCACGACCTCGGCCGCGGCGCGCCGCGCGCCGGCAACGAGGCGCTCGTCCGGCTCGCCGCTGAACGCGCCGAAGTAGTGCAGCGTGACGTGGAAGATGCGGCTGGGCCGCAACCGCGGCTTCAGGCCACGCGCCTCATGCTCCGCCGTGGCGACGCGCGCGATGCGCTCGCCCACCTCGTCATCGGGCCGCAGCGCGAAGAAGAGCTTGTGGGCCGGCACGGCTCACCGGATGGCCGATGGCGCCGCCTCGGCCGCCGCGCCGGGCGTGGCCGGCTTCAGCGCCGTGGCCTGCTTCCTGGCCAGCGACAGCACGATGGCGGCAACGATGACGACGACGGGAAGGCTGAGGGTGGGATGCCGGCCTCGCACCGGCGTCATTCCCACTCGATGGTGGCCGGCGGCTTGCTGCTGACGTCGTAGGTCACGCGGTTGATGCCGCGCACCTCGTTGATGATGCGGCCCGACGTGCGCTTGAGCATCGAGTAGGGAAGCTCCGCCCAGTCGGCGGTCATGAAGTCGCTGGTCTGAACGGCGCGCAGCGCCACGACGTAGTCGTAGGTGCGGCCGTCGCCCATGACGCCCACGCTCTTGACCGGCAGGAACACGGCGAAGGCCTGGGAGGTCAGGTCGTACCAGCTCTTGCCTGTGGCCGGGTCGATGGTGTTGCGCAGCTCTTCGATGAAGATGGCATCGGCACGACGCAGCAGGTCGGCGTACGACTGCTTGACCTCGCCCAGGATGCGCACCCCCAGGCCCGGGCCCGGGAACGGGTGGCGGTAGACCATCTCGGCAGGCAGGCCCAGGGCCACGCCCAGCGCGCGCACTTCGTCCTTGAACAGTTCGCGCAAGGGCTCCAGCAGCTTCAGGCCCAACTGCTCGGGCAGGCCGCCTACGTTGTGGTGGCTCTTGATGGTGGTGGCCTTCTTGGTCTTGGTGCCACCGCTCTCCACCACGTCGGGGTAGATGGTGCCCTGGGCCAGGAACGTCGCGCCTTTGACGGCGCGACTTTCATCCCCGCCCTTGTGCCCGCCATCGCCCGCCTTGAGCTTGGCGGCTTCGGCCTTGAAGACGTCGACGAACAGGCGGCCGATGATCTTGCGCTTCTGCTCGGGGTCGGTGACACCAGCGAGTTCGCCGAGGAACAGGTCGCTCGCGTCCACGCGGATGACCTTGGCGTGCAGCTTGCCGGCGAACATGTCCATGACCATGTCGCCCTCGTTCAGGCGCAGCAGGCCGTGGTCGACGAAGACGCAGGTCAGCTGATCGCCAATGGCGCGGTGGATCAACGCGGCCGCCACCGACGAATCGACGCCGCCGGACAGACCCAGGATGACTTCCTCGTCGCCCACCTGCTCGCGGATCCTGGCCACGGCTTCGGCGATGTAGTCGCCCATGACCCAGTCACCCTTGCAGCCCGCGATGTCGCGCACGAAACGGCGCAGCATGGCCTCGCCCTGCACCGTGTGCGTCACCTCGGGGTGGAACTGCACTGCGTAGAAGCCGCGGGCTTCGTCGGCCATGCCTGCGATGGGGCAGCTGGGCGTGGAGGCCATGAGCTTGAAGCCCGGTGGCAGAGCCGTGACCTTGTCTCCATGGCTCATCCAGACCTTGAGCATGCCGTGGCCCTCGGCCGTGGTGAAGTCGGCGATGTCCTTCAGCAGTGCCGTGTGGCCATGTGCGCGCACCTCGGCGTAGCCGAACTCGCGCGTGTCGCTCCAGCTCACTTCGCCGCCCAGCTGCACCGCCATGGTCTGCATGCCGTAGCAGATGCCCAGCACCGGCACGCCGGCGTCCCACACGGCCTGCGGCGCACGCAGCTCGTGGTCTTCGTAGGTGGACGCGTGGCTGCCGCTGAGGATGATGGCCTTGGGCGCGAACGACTTGATGAAGTCGTCGGACACGTCGTTGGGGTGGATCTCGCAGTACACGGCTGCTTCGCGCACGCGACGCGCGATGAGCTGGGTGACCTGGGAACCGAAGTCGAGGATGAGGACCTTGTCGTGTTGCATGGCGCGTCTTTCAGGCGGGCTGCGGTGCCGGTTGGCTGCGGAAGAAACGGAGGGTGACGAGCAGCGCCGCCGCTTGCAGCGCGGCGCAGGCATAGAAGGGCAGGCCCATCAGCAGATCGTCCTGGCCCCGGTGCGAGACCAGGCCCAGCAGGCTGAGGCCCAGCAGGGGCGCGACGACGGCCATCAGGCTGTTCAGTGAGGACACGGCTCCCATGGCCTGGCCCTGCCGGTCAGCCGGCGCGGCGTTGGAGATGATGCTCTGCAGCGCCGAGTTCGCCACGCCGCCCAGCAGGTTCATGCCGATGATGGCGTAGATCCACAACGGCTCGGTGGCCAGGCCGAAGCCCAGGTAGGCCAGCGTGGCCGACGCCATGCCGATCATCGCGACGCGCTGCGGGCCGAACCGCGCCAGCAACGGCCGCAGCAGCACGCCCTGGCTGAGCACCGACACGATGCCCACCAGCAGCAGCGAGCGACCGACGTCCGCCGGCCCCCAGCCGAAGCGGAACTTGGTGTACAGCACCCAGACCATGTGCAGCATGAACTGCGCGAGCGAGGACAAGGCGATGACGGACACCAACGAGCCCACGCCACGCAGCGCCGCCAGCCCCCGCAGGGCCGTCACGGGATTGGCCTTCTTCCAGTCGAAGGGGCGGCGGCGGTCCAGCGGCAGGGACTCCGGCAGCACGAAGAAGCCGTAGCACCAGTTCACCAACGCCAGGCTGCCCGCCAGCAGAAAAGGCCAGTGCACGTCGTGGCCGCCCAGCCAGCCCCCCAGCGCCGGGCCGAGAATGAAGCCGATGCCGAACATCGCGCCCAGCTGGCCGAAGCGGCGGGCCCGGTCCTCGGGCGCGGTGATGTCGGCCACATAGGCATTGGCAACAGCGATGTTGGCCTGCATGGCGCCGGAGAACAGGCGCACCGCCACCAGCATCCACAGCGCCGTGGCCATGGCCGTGACGAAGAAGCTCAGCGCCAGCCCAGCAAAGCCGATCAGCAGCACCGGCCGGCGCCCGAAGCGGTCGGACAGCGCGCCCAGCACCGGCGAGCCCAGGAAGTTGGCCACGCCGAACGCCATCGTCACCATCAGGTAAGCCGCCGTCTGGGCGTCATTGCCGTTCGTGAACGTGCCGACGATGTGCGGCAGCACCGGCACCATCAGGCCGATGGAGATCATGTCGATCAGCACGGCCACCATGATGAAGCCCATGGCCGGGGCGCGTTGCGGGGAGGAACTCATCGCTTGGCAGAAAAGAGAAACGGGGCGAACTGGCGTCGCCCCGTTGTCATCGCGCTCAGCTTATTCGCTGCGGTAGTTGGGTGCTTCCTTCGTGATCTGCACGTCGTGGACATGGCTTTCGCGCATGCCGGCGGTCGTGATCTCGACGAACTCGGCCTTGCTCTGCATCTCGGCGATGGTGGCGCAGCCGCAGTAGTGCATGGAGGCCTTCAGGCCGCCGGCCATCTGGAAGATGACCTGCACGACCGAGCCCTTGTACGGCACCTGGCCCTCGATGCCCTCGGGCACCAGCTTGGACGTGTTCGGGTTGTTGGCCGACGTGTCCTGGAAGTAGCGGTCCGCGCTGCCCTTGGCCATCGCGCCCATGGAGCCCATGCCGCGGTAGCTCTTGAACGTGCGGCCCTGGTAGAGGATGGTCTCGCCCGGGGCTTCCTCGGTGCCGGCGAAGGCGCCGCCCATCATGATGCAGTCCGCGCCGGCGGCGATGGCCTTGGCCACGTCGCCCGAGTAGCGGATGCCGCCGTCGGCGATGACCGGCACGCCGGTGCCGCGCAGCGCGGTGGCGACATTGTCGACCGCCGTGATCTGCGGCACACCCACGCCCGCGACGATGCGCGTCGTGCAGATGGAGCCGGGGCCGATGCCGACCTTGACGCCGTCAGCGCCCGCCTCGACGAGCGCCAGCGCAGCCGCGCCGGTGGCGATGTTGCCGCCAATGACGTCCACGCCGGGGAAGTTGCGCTTGACCCAGCGCACGCGCTCCAGCACGCCGGCGCTGTGGCCGTGGGCGGTGTCGACGATGATGGCGTCCACGCCGGCCTTGACCAGCAGTTCCACGCGCTGCTCGGTGTCCTCGCCGAAGCCAACCGCCGCGCCGACGCGCAGGCCGCCGTGGGCATCACGGGCCGCGTTCGGGAAGCTGGTCTGCTTGGTGATGTCCTTCACCGTCATCAGGCCGCGCAGCTCGAAATCGTCGTTGATGACGACGACGCGCTCCAGCTTGTGCGTATGCATCAAAGCCTTGGCCTCGTCCAGCGACGCGCCTTCCTTGACGGTGATGAGCTTCTCGGCCGGCGTCATGATCTCGCGGACCTTGGCGTCCATGCGCGTCTCGAAGCGCAGGTCGCGACCGGTGACGATGCCGACAACCTTCTTGCCCAGCACGACGGGGAAGCCCGAGAAGCCGTGCAGGCGGGTCAGTTCCACCACTTCGCGCACGGAGGCGTCCGGGCCGATGGTGAGCGGCTCGCGGACGACGCCGCTCTCGTAGCGCTTCACGCGGGCCACCTCGCGCGCCTGGGCCTCGGCCGACAGGTTCTTGTGCACGATGCCGATACCGCCTTCCTGCGCGATGGCAATCGCCAGACGGGCCTCGGTCACGGTGTCCATGGCGGCGGACACCAGGGGCAGGTTCAGGGGGATGTTGCGCGACAGACGGGTCGCAAGGCTGGTGTCGCGAGGCAACACCTGAGAGAACGCCGGCACCAACAACACATCGTCGAAGGTGAGCGCTTTGCCGAGAAGGCGCATGTGCAAAGCTCCAGAGGAGGGTGGGAACGGGCCGCTGCCGGGCCATTCCCCCCAAAGAACCGGGCTTGCGACTTTCGTCGCGCCCGGCTCAAGCACAGCCAAGTGTGCGGGTTCGGGGAGCACTGGATTGTATCAGTGCCCTCGCCCGGGCGCCGGACCGCCGGCCACTCAGAGCTTGGGAGTTTTTCGGCCGTGCCCGAAAGGCACGTCAAAGCGCCTCTGATCTAGGCGCAAAGCACAGCCATAGCTCGGGCTATGGCGCGCATTTGCAACGAAGAGCGGGGGTGTTTTGGCGTGCAAGGCGGGCATGGGTGAAAGACTCTCAAGCTCTCAGGCCTGATCGGCCGCTGCCACCATGCGCCGCACCAGCGGATGCACCACGCGCCGCTCGGTGCTGATGCCGTAGAAGTGCTCCATAACGCCCTCCAGCGCGTCTATGCGCTGCACGCCGTACTGGGCCAGCAGTTGCTGGTTCACCAGCTCGGCGGCCGGGAACACGCCCATGCCGCCGGCGCCGAAGATCTTCAGCAACGCCGAGTCCTCGAACTCGCCGCACACCTGGGGCGTGAGACTACGCTGCGCGAACCAGCGATCGATGTGCGGGCGCACCGCGGCATTGGCCGAAGGCAGCAGCACCGGCACGTCGGCCAGGCCCTGGGGAAAGCGCTTCCTCGCCCGCGCGGCCAGCTCGGGCGTGCCGTACCAAGCCAGCTGGGACGAGCCCATCGCATGGCTGAACACCTTCAGCCCGGCATGCGGCGGCGCCGGCCGGTCGGCCAACAGCAGGTCCAGCCGGTGCACGGCCAGGTTGCCGAGCAGGTCGTCGAAGCCCTGCTCGTGGCACACGAGGCGCAGCCCCGGCGTGTCCAGCACCGGCTGCACAAGGTGGCGCACCACCAGCTTGGGCAGCGTGTCGCTGATGCCCAGTGCCAGCCGCACCGTGGGCGCGGCTGCCGCGCCGGCGCGCAGCAGCCCGGGCAGGGCCTCGCCGGCCTCGAAGATCACCTCGGCCTGCTGCAGCGCGCGCTGGCCGGCCTCCGTCAGCGCCACGCCACGGCCCGCCGGGCGCAGCAGCTGCACGCCCAGCGAGCGCTCCAGCTCGCGCACCTGCGCGCTGACGGTCTGCACCGCCATGTCCAGACGCGCGGCCGCTCTCGACATGCCGCCCTCCTTGGCCACGACCCAGAAGTAATACAGGTGCCGGTAGTTGAAGTGCTGGGACATATTCCTGATTTACGGGAAATTCATTGCGAGATTGTCTGCTTTTTTGGATGTGTCTGCCGTCCTATCGTGCAGCCCTCGGTTGCCGGACGGCGACCCCCAACTCCTTCACTTCGAGAACACCGTGGACACCCTGCTCGCGCTGCTGCACACCCCCTGGCTGGACAAACCCGCCTGGGCCTGGTTGGCTTTCATGACCGTTGTCGTCGCTCTGCTGGCGCTGGACCTGGGCGTGCTGCACAAGGAAGAGCGCGAGATCGGTGTGCGCGAGAGCCTGCTGCTGTCGGCCGGCTACATCAGCATCGCGCTGCTGTTCGGCGCCTGGGTCTGGTGGTACATGGGCTCGCAGTCGGGCATCGAGTACTACACCGGCTTCCTGATCGAGAAGTCACTGTCGATGGACAACGTGTTCGTCATCGCGATGATCTTCGGCTTCCTGGGCATCCCCCGCATCTATCAGCACCGCGTGCTGTTCTGGGGCATCCTGGGCGTCATCGTCATGCGCGCCGGCCTGATCGGCGTGGGTGCGGCGCTGGTGCAGAACTTCAGCTGGGTGCTGTACCTGTTCGGCGCCTTCCTGGTGATCACCGGCATCAAGATGTGGCGCGCCGCCGAGGAAGTGCCTGACATGGCCAGCAACCCGGTGCTGGGCTTCCTGCGCCGCCACCTGCGCGTGACCGACAAGCTGCACGGCAAGGCCTTCTTCGTGCAGCAGCCCGATGCCAGCGGCCGCCTGGTGCGACATGCGACGCCGCTGTTCCTGGCGCTGGCGATGGTGGAGATCATCGACCTGGTGTTCGCCGTGGACTCCGTGCCCGCGATCTTCGCGATCACGAGCGACCCGTTCATCGTCTACACCAGCAACATCTTCGCCATCCTGGGCCTGCGTGCGCTGTACTTCGCATTGGCCGCGATGATCCACCGCTTCCACTACCTGAAGTACGCGCTGGCCCTGGTGCTGGTGTTCATCGGCGCCAAGATCTTCCTGGTCAACGTGATCGGCAAGTTCCCGCCGGCCCTGTCGCTGGGCGTCACCTTCGGCCTGATCGCCGGTGGCGTGCTGGTGTCGCTGTGGAAGACGCGCGGCCAGCAGGCCACCGAGCGCACCACCTGAGCGGCCCGCTTTGTTGACCCAGCGCAAGGCCGGCGGCCAGGCCCCTGCCTACGCTGGCGGCTCCAAGCCTGACCGCCAGGAGCCGCCCATGCGCACGATGAAAGCCGCCGTTGTCCACGCCTACCGGGAGCCCCTCGCCATCGACGAGGTGCCGGTACCCGAGGTGCCGCCCGGCCAGATGCTGGTGAAGGTGGCGGCCTGCGGCGTCTGCCACACCGACCTGCATGCCGCCGACGGTGACTGGCCCGTGCAACCTCCCCTGCCCTTCATCCCCGGCCACGAGGGCGTGGGCCATGTGGCCGCCGTGGGCGCCGGTGTCAAGGGCATCCGCGAGGGCGACCGCGTCGGCGTGCCCTGGCTGCACACCGCCTGCGGCGGCTGCGAGCACTGCCTGACCGGCTGGGAGACGCTGTGTGACCACCAGCAGATGACCGGCTACACGGTCAACGGCAGCTTTGCCGAGTACGTGCTGGCCGACCCGGGCTATGTGGGCCATCTGCCGGCCGGGCTGTCGTTCGAGTCGCTGGCGCCCATCCTGTGCGCCGGCGTGACCGTCTACAAGGGCCTGAAGGTGCTGGACGTGCGCCCCGGTCAGTGGGTGGCCATCGTCGGCGTGGGCGGTCTGGGCCACTTGGCCGTGCAGTACGCCCGCGCCATGGGCCTGCACGTGGCGGCCGTGGACATCGACGCCGCCAAGCTGCGCATGGCCCGGCAGCTCGGCGCCGAACTGTGCGTCAACGCCGCCGAGGACGACCCGGTGGCCGTGCTGCAGCGCGACCTGCGCGGCGTGCATGGAGCGCTCGTCACCGCGGTCTCGCGCGAGTCCTTTAGCCAGGGCCTGGGCATGCTGCACAAGCGCGGCACCATGTCCATGGTGGGCTTGCCGCCGGGCGACTTCGCGCTGCCCATCTTCGACGTGGTGCTCAACGCGAAGACCGTGCGCGGCTCCATCGTCGGCACGCGGCAAGACCTTAACGAGGCCCTGCAGTTCGCCGCCGACGGCCACGTGCGCGCCGCCACGACGCCGCGCCGGTTAGAGGACATCAACCGCATCTTCGACGAACTGCGCACAGGCCGTATCGACGGCCGCGCGGTGCTGAGCTTCGACTGAGAGGCTGAGAGTTTTTCTCCGCCGCCGCGCTTGGCATGAGTCAGACCAAGCACCAATACAGCGCGAGCGCGGGGCTGTTCGAAGACCTGGCGCCACTGAATGAACAAGCCGAACAAGCAGCCGCTGCGGCGGCGCAGGCGCGAGCCAGCGCGCTGCGCAGCCAGCCCGCCCGGCTGCTGCGCCCCAATCGCCAGCAGATCGAACTTCGCGCGTCGGACCTGGAGTCGCTGCTGGGTGAGGAGCACCGCGCCCGGCTGGTGTGGGGCTACGTCCAGCGTCAGGACCTGCGCCGCCTGACGCAGGCAATCAAGGCGCGGGGCAGCAACGCCGGCCGCTCGGCCATCGACTCGCACAT
>NZ_JBIGHW010000040.1:0-2583 GCF_043555875.1 Pelomonas margarita
GTCCCGTAATGTTGCTGTTCACGCGATCCATTCTGACGCGTGAGACCGAGCAACTCAGCGAGGACTTTCCATCATGGCCATCCACCCCACCGGCAAGCAGCCCGCCGCGCCGCAGGCGAACTACCCTGAGCACTTCCAGCGCCAGTACCAGGCCCACCTGCGCCACCTGCGACTCAAGGGCTTGCAGCCCAAGACCATCGACGCCTACGCGCGCGGCATGCGCCGCATCGGCGAATACTTCTCCTTCCAAGTCGATGCGCTCAGCGCCGACGACCTCACCGAGTACTTCACCGAGCTGCTCACCGAGCACTCCTGGAGCGGCGTCAAGCTCGACCTGTACAGCTGGAAGTTCTTCACCGAACACGTGCTCCACAAACCCTGGGAGATGCCCAACTTCATCCGCCCGCCCAAGGTCAGCCGGCTGCCCGACATCGTCAGCATCGCCGAGCTGCAAGCCCTGCTGGACGCCACCCGCGTGCTCAGCTACCGCGTGTTCTTCTTCACCCTGTACAGCCTGGGCCTGCGCCTGGGCGAAGGGCTGGCGCTGACCGTGGCCGACCTGGACGCCCAGCGCATGCGCGTGCACGTGCGCGACGCCAAGGGCAACCGCGACCGCCTGGTGCCCCTGCCGCAGGCCACCCTGGCCGTGCTGCGTGACTACTGGCGCGTGCATCGCCACCCGCGACTGCTGTTCCCCAACCGCGGCGCGGGCCTGGCCGGTGCGGCCTCCGCCACCAGCGCGCTGGACCGCGGCGGCGTGCAGCGCGCGCTGCGCGAAGTCGCCATCGGCTGCGGCCTAAAAAAAAGATCACCCCCCACTGCCTGCGCCACAGCTACGCCACCCACCTGATCGAGGCCGGCGTCGACCTGCTGCAAGTCCAGCGCATCCTCGGCCACCACAGCATCCTCACCACCGCCCGCTACACCCATCTCACCAGCCACACCGCCGACGCCTGCAGCCTCGCGCTCAACACGCTGATGAACCGCTTCACCCTCGGCTGGGGAGCCGCGCGATGAGCGCGCCCACCCCACCGGCAGCGGCGCGCACAACACCGGCCGCGATCACCCTGGCCCAGGTGATCGAACGCTTCGAGCCCGCGCTGCGCCAGCGCTACGGCGCGCATCTGCTGCCCAGCCACCACCAGGCCCTCGCGGCGCTCAAGCGCTGCCGCACCCAGTTCGCACCCCGCATGCTCGCGGCCTGCACCGGCTGCGGCGATCAGCGCAGCGTGCCGCACTCCTGCGGCCACCGCGCCTGCCCGCACTGCCAGCACCACGAAAGCCAGGTCTGGATCCAGCGGCAACTGCGCGCCCGCGTGCCCGCCACCTACTTCATGCTCACCTTCACGCTGCCCGCCGAACTGCGTTCCCTGGCCTGGGCCCACCAGCGCACGCTCTACCCCCTGCTCATGCAATGCGCCTGGGACACCCTGCGCAGCTTCGCGCGCAACGACCCCAAGCTCGGCGCCGACGCCGGCGCGGTGGGCGTGCTGCACACCCACAGCCGGCGGCTGGACTTCCACCCCCACGTCCACATGGTGATGCCCGCCGCCACGCTGGACACCCGGCGCCGACTCTGGCGCACCAAGGCAAGGCGCTCCCGGCGCGCCAGTGGCAACGGCAACGGTGGCGGTGGCTACCTCTTCAACCACAAGGCGCTCGCCAAGGTCTTCCGCGCCAAGCTGCTCGACGCGATTGAAGCCGCCGGCTTGACGCTGCCCGCCGTCGTGCCTGCCATCTGGGTCGTCGACTGCAAGGCCGTCGGCGACGGCCAACAAGCGCTGGTCTACCTCGGGCGCTACCTCTACCGCGGCGTCATCCAGGAGCGCGACAGCCTGGGCTGCGACATCCTGGGCTGCGACAGCCAGGGCGACGGCAACGTCACCTTCCAGTACCGCGACGCCAAGACCGGCCGGATGGCGCGGCGCACCCTACCCGGGGACGAGTTCCTGTGGCTCGTGCTCCAGCACGTTCTGCCCAAGGGCCTGCGCCGCTCGCGCAACTACGGCTTCCTGCACCCCAACAGCGCCGCCTCGATACGGCTGCTGCAAGTGCTGCACCTGCGCCCCGCGCCCAACGCAGCGGACGCCGCCGCCCAGACCCGCGCCCGCCCGCTCTGGCGCTGCGCCTGCGGCCAGCCCATGACCGTGCTGTGTCGACGCATGCCGGCGCCCCAACGTGAGCCCTGCACCAGCGCTCGAGCCCCACGCCCCAGCGTGCCCGACATGCCCGGCAAGGCCGACAGACCCTGCCCCGGCGCCCCCGACGCCGCACGAGCCGCGACGATGAACTGAGCGCCTCACCCAACCCCTGCGCCGTCAACGGGCTTCATCCAAGCGCCGTCGCGCAAGCTCGCCTGCACGGCTGAGGTAACGGCCAAAATAAGCGTCAACGCGCCCCGCCAGAGCACCTGCTGCAGCCCTGGCAAGCATGCGGGCACCCACCGCCGGCCTCAAGCGCCGCTCCCGCGACAGACTCCCCCGAATCTATTTGCAGTGGCCCGCCACCCGACGCGCCGCCTGGCCCCGGGCTTGTCCAACAAACGGATCAGATCGCGGCAAGCGCGATCTATCCTTACTCGTT
>NZ_JBIGHW010000041.1:0-2339 GCF_043555875.1 Pelomonas margarita
TCGGCGTGTCCCAGCCCCGAAGCCAAATGCTCCAGGTATTCCTCAAAGCGGTCTGCGACGTTCATCGATCCTCAACCAAAGAATCAAGAAGTCCGCATAATGCCTTGATTTTATTGACACAGTAAGAATAGGTGCCGCAGCGCTCTCTTGAAATCGGGCAACTTCCTGCTGCGGCTCAAGGCATTGACGCCCACGGCTGATCACATCGATCGGCCACTCGAACACGAGGAGCAGGAGAGTCCGTCTCACGGAGAGAAGGGCTACCGACGTGTCATGGTCGCACCTCGCAAATGCGCTCGCGTGAGCTATCGGCTCTTCTTTCGCCTCTTCTTCACGAGCGGCTTGAGCTCAAGTCGCTTCTTGAAAGAAAGTCGCTGCGTCGCCGGCCGCCAGAACTGCTCAACACCGACCGCTGGCATCGCATCCCAGTCTTCGTCCTCCTGACGTTGAGCGATGGCGTCCTTCCAGGCACGCAGCGGTCCGAGCTGGACGGCACAAGCGGTTCCGACGTGTTCCAGAAGGGCTCCCAGAAGCAGCATCCGCTGCTCGTCGTCGAGACACAGCTTTCCACCCACCATCTCCAACCGCCCTGGCAATTCATCGTGCCGAGCCATCTCGTCAGTTGCCCATGGCCTGCCCTGCAGGCGAATGTCCAAGTCTTTCATTCACTGATCTCCTTGTCGTAGCGAAGCTGATCGCCCGGAATCCATGTGTCCCTCACCAGGCCTTCAAAGCAAGCCGTCAAACAGCTCCTGCTGAGCCGGATGCCGGGGGACGGAATCGCGCCATCTCCGACCGAGCTTCAGGTTCCGGATCTCGCGCGCGGCGGCGGCGCGGTCCCAGACCGTGACGCCCACCATCGCCTGCTCAGCCAGTGCACGGGACGCGCTTCCGTCCAGGCCTGAGCGGTGGCCCTCTGCCGACGCCTGCAGGGCATCCAGCCCATGGGCGAGCAGTTGCTGCACGCGCGCGCTGCTCAACCAAGTCTTCCTGTCCTGGATCTTGGCGCCGCGATACGCCTTCGTTGCCCCGCCGAACACGAAGATCAAGCGGAAAGCCCCGTCAGGGCTGGTGCCAAGCAACTGTGGAGCAATGGCTTCAGGTTCGGTGGCCTGCGCTGCAAGCACGTCCGGCAGAACTTGTGTCGAGAGCCATTCGCACCATCGCAGCACGGAAGCTTCGATGTCGCCCGAGACCTTCGTCGCCGTGGCGAGATACGCACCGCAGTCGCACACGTCCAGCGCCGGGCGCATAGGGCTGAGTGCCCGTGCGCAGACCGCGCAGGCATCTTGCAATGGGCGCGCGTGTATGTGGCACACCGGGTAGGCCAGCAGATCCCACTCCAGGCGGGCCACGCCATGCTCGTCCAGACAGGCGGGGCATATCTGCTGGTGGATGCCGCGCAACAGCCATGTCTCCTGCCACACGTGGCCGAACAGCCGTACCCCGGGCCACTGATCGCGTGCGTGCGGTATCGGCATCCGATGCTCAAACCAGTCAGCCTGCACCCCTACGAGTTCGGCGAGTAGGTCGGCATCTGTCGCCAGGAGACGTGCGCGCCGAGCGACTCGACAGTGACTGACCGATTCCTTGACGCTGATGCCGTTCAGACCGAACACGCGCAGCAGGTACCCAGAGGCGGACTCAAAGGGCATGGGTGGGGCTTGGATAGGTAGGCGCGACATCACGGCTTGCCAGGACCGGGCCCATGTCTTTGCGACCCATCCTGCGTGGGCAACGATTCAACGCGTGCCCGCACTGGCGCCGAAGTTTTCATAGCCCTCGCTCTGCCTGCGGATTCAAGGAACGCAGACATCGTCATGCGTAGATGTCGCTCGACAGCGCTCATCGGCGGAGGCGGGCGACTCAATCGCTCGTACTCGCGCCAAAGCTGATCGAGGGGCATGCCCTGCCCTTGAACGGCCTCAGGACCTTTGCGGCCCCATTCCCTGAGCCAGTACGGCAGCCGACGGACGAACTCGAAGTCCATTGCCAGTGGAGCCATCGCATCCAGGGGACCGCCGCACCTCAGACACAGGCTCAGTTCACCGACACCGACGCGCCGTGGCCCGGCCGTGGCCATGTCTTGCATCAGCTCGACATGCGCGTTGCAGTTGGGGCACTGCTCTTCGAGCAGGCATCTGTGCCAGGGGCAGAACACCAACTCCTGCATCCGCGCGTACAGATGGATGCAGGGCACCTGATCGACTCTTGCGTATTTCAGCGATCGTGGACGCCCATTTCAGGCTGATCGTGGACGGCAAAACTGAGCTTGCCGTGGCGGCGCCGGGGAGGCGCGCAGGAACTGGTTTGAATGTAGCTGAATCGTCCACGATGAG
>NZ_JBIGHW010000042.1:0-2234 GCF_043555875.1 Pelomonas margarita
GTGTTGCCGCTGATGTAAATCCGCGTCTATTCGCTGGCGAGGTGTCGGATTTGGTTGCGGTCGTGGACTGGCGGTGAAGCGGCCACGGCCCAATGGCATCAGGGCCTGCATGCAGGCCCTGATGGGGTGGGGGTTGGTGTGAGGCTTCTGCCGGTAGGCGTGGCCGGTGCGCGGAGGGTCAGAACGGCTCGTCGGGATCGAACTCTGGCGGGGCCGGGTCAGGCATGAGCTGTGCGCGCCAGGCCTGCTGCATCTGGGGCCCGTAGGCGACCCACAGTGCCTGGCGCATGGCCTGCAGGCACTCGGCGACGGCCAGCGCTTGCTCGGGCGTCCAGTGCGTGGGACCGGTGCGGCTGGCGATGGCGGTGACGGCGACGCGCTCATGCGGCGGCCTTGCGGGAACGCGTTGGCGTTGCCTTGGCCGAGCGCGCGGCCAGGCGCTGCGCCTCGCGCTCCTGCGCTTCCTTGGCCCGGTAGGACTCACCGTCGATGCGCACCACCTCGGCGCGGTGCATGAGCCGGTCGATGAGGGAGACCACGCAGGCCGCGTTGGGGAAGACCTCGCCCCAGTCGGCGAACGCTCTGTTGGTCGTCACCACCGTGCTCTTGTTCTGGTAGCGCCGGCTCACCAGTTCGAACAGCAGATCGGCGTGGCGGTTCGAGTACGACAGGTAGCCCACCTCGTCGATGATCAACACGTCCGGGGCGGCGTACTGGCGCAGCTTGCGGCGCAGGCCCGAGTCGCTGTCCAGTGCGGCGAGTTCGCCCAGCAACTGCCCGGCGGTGGTGAACAGCGCGGTGTGGCCGGCCAGCACCGCCTGGTAGCCGATGTTGCAGGCACACATGGATTTGCCCACCCCGTTGGGGCCGACGAAGACGACGTTGCTGGCGTCCTTGACGAACGCCAGCGTCATCAGCTCTTCGACGGCACTGCGGTCGATCTGCTTGGGCCAGGTCCAGTCGAAGTCGGCTAGCGGCTTGAAGCGCCCGATGTGGGCGTCACGCAGGCGGCGCTCCAGGCTGCGGCGGCTGCGCTCGGCGGCCTCCCAGCCCAGCATCTGCGCCACCCAGTGCGCCTGCTCGGGCTGCGCCATCACCTCGCTCCAGTGCTCAATCAGGCCATGCAGGCGAAGTGAGGCGGCCTGCTCGCGCAGCGCAGCCGGTGTGGCGATGTCATTCATCGGGGCGCTCCGGTAGATCCTGGGGGGGGTCGGGTTGCGGGTCGTGCTGGCGGTCCGGCTGGCGGTCATAGGACCGCAAGTCGTGGGTGCGCACCGGCGCGTCACGCTTGGCGACGTGCTCGGGCAGCACCAGCGCCACCGGCGGGGGCTCGCCGCTGGCCGCGCGGGCGCGCTCCAGCGCCAGCCGCACGGCGTTGGGGTGGGCCACGTCGCGCGCCAGCGCCTCGGTGATGGCCGCCTGCAGCGCGGCGGCGCCCCAGCGTTCGAGTAGCCGCATCAGCGCTGCGGTGATCGAGCCCAGGTTCTCGCCGCGCGCGCCGGCTCGCTTGAGCAACTCGGCACTGGCCGGGGCGGCGGCGCCCAAGCGGTCACAGGCGCGGTGGGCCCTGCCGGCGCGCTTGGCGTCGACCAGGCGCTGCACATGGGCGTCATCCTCGATCTGCTCGTGGCTGTCCCAGCAGCGCCGGTGGCGTGCCAGCTCGGTGGCGCCGTCGAGTACGCGCACTGAACTCTCGTCGGCCAGCACCGTCAGCGTGCGCCGCACATGGGTGTGCGGCACCGAGTAGTCGTTGGTGTCGAAGCGAACGTAAGGGCTCTTGCCGACCTTCGCGGCCACGCGCTCGCCCAGGGCGAAGGCCGTCTCGGGCAGCGTCATCAAGCTGCGGCCCTCGGCCTCGAAGGCCTGGCGCACGCTCAAGGCGCCGTCCTCGGGCCAACGCCGCTCGGCGGCCAAGCCCAGACACCACAGCCGCGCCTGCGCGTTGAGGTCAGCTAGGTCGGTGAACGAGCACCCGGCGAAGAAGCTGTCGCGGATGTAGCGGATGGCGCGCTCCACCCGGCCCTTCTCATTGCCACGGGCCACCGCCACCGGGCGCGGCTCGAAGCGGTAGTGGGCAGCCAGAGCGAGCAGTTCGGGGTTGAAGCGGATCGAACTGCCGCGGACATGATCCACGCGCTCCAGCACCGCGCTCTTGAGGTTGTCGTACAGGGCGACCCTCGGACAGCCGTTGAAGGCGATGAAGGCCTCGACATGGCCGCGCAGGAAGCTGTCCA
>NZ_JBIGHW010000043.1:0-2128 GCF_043555875.1 Pelomonas margarita
CACCCCCAGCGTCCACGATGACGCTGAAACAGCGTCCACGATCAGACTGAAACGCCGTCCACGATCACGCTGAAATCCCGTCCACCATCAGTCTGAAACGCCGTCCACGATGGGCTGAAATACGCACCCGGCTCGTTGCCGCCGCTCGATCGCATAGCGACCAAACTCCAGCAGCCGGGTCTTTTCCCCATGCAATTCGAGCGCGAACTGCTCGAATCGCTCTCGCATCGCGTCCCAGAACCGACGAGCATCAGTCTCGTGCTCGAAGCCCATGACCAGATCGTCGGCATACCTCACCACGATCATGTCGCCACAGGCCTCTCGCCGTCGCCATTGCCTCGCCCACAGGTCGAAGACGTAGTGCAGGTAGACGTTGGCCAGCAGCGGTGAGATCACCGCGCCTTGGGGCGTCCCCTGGTCACTGGCGCTCCAGTTCCCGTCTTCCAGAACGCCGGCCTTGAGCCACTTGCTCACCAGCCGGACGATGCGCTCGTCGCCAACCCGGTGCCTCACGAAGCGCAGCAACCATTGGTGGTCCACCGCGTCGAAGAAGCCCTTGATGTCGGCATCGAGAATCCAGTTCACCCGCTTGCCCTTGATCGCCACGCACAAGGCGTCCAACGCGTCGTGCTGCCCTCGTCCGGGCCGGAACCCGTATGAGAAGCCGAGGAAGTCTTCCTCGTAGATCGCGTTAAGCACGGTGACGACTGCACGCTGGACGATCTTGTCTTCCAGCGCGGCAATGCCCAGCGGGCGCTGCCGCCCGTCCGGCTTCGGAATGAACCGCCGCCTGACGGGCTGCGCCCGGTACGCGCCGCGATGGACCCGGCCGTGCAGTTCCTGAAGGCGCTCCTCCAGCCCTGACTCGTAGTCCGTCCACGTCACGCCGTCTACGCCCGGTGCGGCACGGCGCTTGAGCGCCAGGAACGCGTCGCGAAGCGCATCGATGGTGACGTGGTGCAGCAGCGCGGTGAACGCTTGCCTCTTCCTTTGCCTTGCGGCCTGTCGTACGCGTTCCAACCCCGGGGACACGCTATCGCGGCTCTGAGTCCGTCGCGTGTGTGGCTGGTCCGCGTTCCCCTTGGTCCCTGCCCTTTGCTCCACCTGCTCCGCCACCAGCGTGTTGGCTTTGTTCGCAGGCTTCACAGCTACTACGGCAGAGTCTGACTTCTCCCGCCCGTGCATCATCGGCTTCGGCTCCTCACCTTCCCGATGCGGGCCGTCGGCCGGTACTGGCGCCGACGGTCAAGCTGGAGATCTCCCGGTTCCCGTGCAAGGAGCGTGCATGCATGCCAGGGTCTTCGACCACGCCGGGTCGCACGGGCACTTGCGATGGCGCACCCATGCATGTTGCCTTCCGCGGATCGGACAGCGTCGGCACCCGGATCGAATTTCTTACGCGGCTCAATGGCTGGCCTGCATGTACCCCTGTCAACGCTTCACGTCGTACCTCGCGATACGCCGCGCATGACTCGGGGACAACATGGTTCGCTATGCCTTTGCTGTGAGGGACTTGCACCCTTTGCTCCTTGCCGGTCTCCCGGCGCTCCCGACCGAAAACTGAGCCGGCTCAAAGTTCGGTCGGCGCCAACAATCGGTGACCTGATCCAGTTCAAGGGCAGCCGAGGCAACCCCGTACACCCGCTGCAGACGAAGATGAACCGGGCGATCGCCACGCTGCGCTACAAGGTCGAGCAGGGCTTTGGCACGATGAAGCGGCGCTTCCACCTGAGCCGAGCGCGGTACTTTGGCGTATCCAAGACGCAAGCGCAGATGGTCTGGGCAGCACTCGGCGTGAACTTGCTCAAGGCGATGAGGAAGCTCCAAAGCGCTCAGCTGCAGCCGTGTCCAGGCAGTAGTCCGTCCTGAGGGGCCAAAGGCCCCGGGAAAGGGCTCGAAAAGCGCAGAAATGGACCGAAAACCCGATTCGAATTGCGTATTCCGAAATCCTCGACATCGCGACCTTCAACCTCGCCGCCGCAGGTCAGTCGTGCAGCGGTCTCATGTCTGAAGCGCGGCCGCCCTTGTGGCGCTACGCAGCGGAGAGCAGCAGAGTCAGCCCCAGATTCGCAAGAATTCCCGCAGCATTCGGCGAAGTGCCGTTGAGAGGGGGATCGATGTTCCCTGA
>NZ_JBIGHW010000044.1:0-1595 GCF_043555875.1 Pelomonas margarita
CCACGCCGCCGGACCTGCCCACCTGCCCCTGGTGGGACCCCAGCTGCTCCATCTGCACCGACGGCGTGGGCGCCGGTAAGTGCGAACTCCCGCCGCCCAGCTGCGGCGGCTGAGCGCGCGCTATGCGCCACGCCGCCCGTGATCAACGACGGAACTCTCTGATGACCGCTAACTTCCTTTTGCTGTGGCGCCACGGCGGGCTGTGCCTGGCCCTGTGCCTGGCCTCGCTGCTGGCCCCCAGCAGCCCCGCCCGCGCGGCCCTGCTCAGCAGCCCGGCCGCCAGCTGCGACCCGACGATCGCCACCTGCGCACCCGGTGGCAGCAAGCCGCTGTGCGAGCTGCTGGGCACCTGCCCACCCGGCGGCGGTGGGGGCGGCGGTGGGCCAACCTGCCCCGCGCCGCCTGGCGGCGGCAGCCCCAGCTGCGGCGGCGCCGGCCCGGCCAGCGTGGCCGGCGGCGGCACGGGCGGCGTGTCGGTGGGCGGCGGCAACCCCATCAACCTGCTCAGCGGCAACAAGTACCAGGAAGAGATCGACCTCGCGCCCCTGCCCGGCGTGCTGGGCCTGGAGCTCAGGCGCCACTACAACAGCCTGAGCAGCTACGCCGGGCTGGCCGGCGCGCAATGGGCCACCAGCTACGAGACCGTGCTGTACGACCTGGGCCACCAGGTGCAGATCGTGCAGGCCGACGGCCGGCGCATCACGCTGCAGCGTGGCGTGGGCGCCAACGCGCGGCTGTGCACCAGCCCGCAGCCGCAGGACGGCCAGGTGCGCATCGAAGGCGAAGGCGCCGAACGCGTCTTTCACTGGCGCTGGGGCGACGGGCGCACGCTGAGCTTTCGCAGCGTGGGCCCCATGCCCAGCAAGGGCTACCCGCTGCACAGCATCACGGCCGCCACCGGCGAGCGTGTGCAACTGACCTACAACCCGCTGGGCGACCTCAGCAGCATCACCGACCCGCAGGGCCGCAAACTCGTGCTGGCTTATGGCAAGCCCCAGGCCGGCAAGCGCGCGCTGTTGCAAAGCCTGGGTACCCCGCTGGGCCAGATTCGCTACCGGCATGACGAGCTGGGCCGCCTGACCCACGTGATGCACACCGCGCCCGGCGCGGACAAGCCCCACCTGACACGGCAGTACCACTACGAGGCGGCCCACCAGGCCGGCAACGTCTTTGCGCTCACGGGCATCAGCGTGCAGGCGCCGGGCGAGCACAAGGGCGCGCCGCAGCGCCTGTCCACCTACGCCTACGAGAACACCGGCCGGGCCATCCTTTCCACCAAGGGCCGCCCGCTGCAAAAGGGCGCGGACGGACAAGTGCTGCCCGGCACCGGCATCGAGCAGATCACGCTGACCTACGTGCAGACGGCTACGGCAAACGAAGGCGCGCCAGACAAGACCGGCGAAGTGCAGCCCCGCCCGCAGAGCATGGGCCGCGTGCAGCTCACCAACAGCCTGGGCCAGACCAGCACGCTGACAACCGCCGTGATCGGCGGGCAGCTGCGGCTGATCGAGTTCACCGGGGCGGGCTGCAGCACCTGCGGGCCGGCCAACCGGCGCTACGCCTACGGCACCGCGGGCCAGCTTCTGCGCAGCATC
>NZ_JBIGHW010000045.1:0-1541 GCF_043555875.1 Pelomonas margarita
AAGTAGGTCATCGTCAGGCTATTATTTAAAGCCAACCCCCATCAGTCTAAAGCTGGTGGGGGTTTTGCTTTTGGGGAATTCAAATCGATGGGTGACAGCAATGTCGGCCGCGGCGCGTTGCATCCTCCGGCGCGCGTCAAGCTACTAGTCGCCCCGTTCACGCAGCCAATGGCTGAGTATTTCGGGAGCCTGCGGCCGCAGTAACGACCGAGTCGCGTTCGGGGTTGAGCGCGACGGACCCGATGTGGGACCAGTTTCGCGGTAAGCAATGGGATGGACGCCCCCACCCTAAGACGGCATCGAAGTGCCACAGTGGATGTGTCTGCAACCACTGATCGGAAGGAGCGTCCACCATGGAGATTGCGACGATCGGCCTTGATCTGGCCAAGAACGTGTTCCAGGTTCACGGGGTCAACGAGCGCGGCAAGGCCGTGCTGCGCAAGCAACTGAAGCGCGACCATGTTGCCCCCTTCTTCGCGAACCTGCCGCCCTGTCTCGTCGGCATCGAGGCTTGTGCCAGCGCTCATCACTGGGCCCGCAAGCTGCAGGCGCTGGGACACACGGTCCGGCTGATGGCGCCCCAGTTCGTCAAGCCGTATGTGAAGAGCAACAAGAACGATGCCGCAGACGCAGAGGCGATCTGCGAGGCAGTTAGCCGGCCGTCGATGCGCTTCGTGCCGATCAAGAACGTCGAGCAGCACAAGCCGCTATGGAATGAGCTGCGCCAGTGGCTCGAACTCGAGCGGCGCGTGGTCGCCGACGGCACCGCGACGGCCAAGGCCATCAACTACACGCTGCGCCACTGGGCCGCGCTGACGCAGCACCTTGAGGACGGCGCCGTGGCGCTGGACAACAACCACCTGGAACGGCAGATCAAGCCGTGGGCGATGGGCCGCAAAGCTTGGCAGTTCGTGGGCAGCGAACTCGCTGGCCAACGGGCCGCCATCATCATGAGCCTCGTTCAGTCAGCACGCCTGAACGGGCATGAGCCCTGGGCCTATCTGCGTGACGTGCTGCAGCGCCTGCCGACGCTGCGCAACTCCCAGCTCGACGAGCTGCTGCCGCATCGCTGGAAGCCTGCGCAAGCCTGAGCTGCCAATCGCCGTCAAGGTGGGATGGCCAGACGCTCAGTGCGACAGGATGCGGATCTCAATGCCTTCCAGCGGCTGCTCGGCCGGGCCTCCGTGGCGAAGCTGGAGCCCTATCGGGCGAGCATCACGTCTCTGACCAAAGACATCCGGGATCACTTGGCAGCTTCCGCCGCGTTGGTTGCGGAACTCCGACCGGCCAGGAGGCCACGGCGATGACCAGCGGCCAGCACATCGACGGTGTTCTGGTTCAGTGGGGTGAGCGGCTGTTCTACCCCGGCAATCGGATCGTCAAGTCGGCGCCGATGCCTCGTCTGGACGCGGTGTGCGTATTCCACGCGATCGCGGACACCGTTCCGCTCTGATGGCGGACAGCATTCCGCCGTGATGGCGGACACCGTTCCACGCTGATGGCGGACAGCATTCCAAACTGATCGCGGACACCGGGAGGGT
>NZ_JBIGHW010000046.1:0-1383 GCF_043555875.1 Pelomonas margarita
ACGAGACGCCGGTGCCGCTGCTGGACCCGGGCGCCGGCAAGACGAAGAAGGCGTACGTCTGGGCCTGGGCGCGCAGTCATCACGACCCACACCCGGGCGTGATCTACGAGTTCTGCCTGGGTCGAGGATCGCAGTACCCGCTGGCCTTCCTCGGCGGTAACGGACCACCGGGACGAGAGCCCGCCTGGCAGGGCACGCTCATCACGGACCAGTACGGGGGCTACAACGCCGTGCTGGACACCAAGCGCTACCCGCAGCGCAAGTCCGCAGCGTGCGCCGCGCATGCCCGTCGTCGCTTCGAGGAACTCAGCCGGGGCGGCAGAGCTGGCCACAGCGCCAGCGTCGTCGCGACCGAGGCCATGCATCGCTGGGCGCGGATCTACCGCGCCGAAGCGGCCTTCAGTGAGATGAGCCACGAGGAACGCCGGCAGGCACGCCAGGCGGTGAGCCGGCCGTTGTGGGAGGAGTTCGAGGTGTGGCTGAAGCTGCAGCGCACGCAGGTGCTGGACGGCAGCAAGATCGCCGAGGCGATCGACTACAGCCTCAACGCTTGGGACTCGCTGACGCTGCACCTTGACGACGGGGCCGTGGTCATCGACAACAACCTCATCGAGCGGCAGATCAAGCCCTGGAAGCTCGGTGCGAAGAACTGGCTGTTCGCCGGCAGCGCGTTGGCCGGCCAGCGCGCTGCGGTGGTGATGAGCCTGGTGCAGTCGGCCAAGCTCAACGGTCTGGATCCGTGGGCTTACCTGCGTGATGTGCTGGCGCGCATCCACATGCACCCGAGCCAGCGCCTGGAAGAACTGCTGCCGCACCGCTGGCGGCCCGCGTGACGATGGGAAGGATCACGACCCCTGTGATCGCGCAGGCCCACCTCGGTGTCCAGCGGATGAGCCTGGCGCAGAAGGTGGCGCTGACCGACGAGATCTTCAAGGAGCAGCCCACCTTGCTGGCCTCGATCCTGGTCCTGCCACGCATGGGCGTGGCCATGGAGCAGTTGGATGTGGCGATACACATCCTGCTGGTCGCGTTCCAGGCGATGAAACTCAGCGGTCACCAGTGGCCCGTCGTCACCGAGGACATCCAAGAGGGGTGCCTGCAGCGCCTCACAGCCCGTGCGCGCTTCAACGAAGGGCTGCCGCCTGAGTTGGTCGCCCAGATCGTTCAGCAGTTCTGTGACGAGCATGCCGAGCGCTTCCTGCTTGCGTTCGTCTACGGCTATCTCGGTGACCACGACCTGTGGGCTGTGCGTACCGAGGCTGAGAAGTACCTGGTGCTTGCCACGCTCAACCTCGTGGAGTGCATCGCCTTCGTCGGATCGGTCTCAGCAGTCAGATAGCTTCGCGCCCCGAACTGGTCAAGGTGGCGCGACTGGACGCTCAC
>NZ_JBIGHW010000047.1:0-1250 GCF_043555875.1 Pelomonas margarita
GGCGGGTCGTGACCCGCCCCACGCGGTTTTATTGAACGAGGACAACGAATGAAAGTCACCGCCATCGGCACGGGCTACGTGGGCCTGGTCACCGGGGCCTGCCTGGCCGAGATGGGCAACCATGTGGTGTGCCTGGACGTGAACCCCGAGAAGATCCGCATCCTCAACGAGGGCGGCATCCCCATCCACGAGCCGGGGCTGGACGCGGTGGTGCGGCGCAATGTGGCCGCCGGCCGCCTGCAGTTCACAACGGACGTGGACCAGGCCGTGCAGCACGGCACTGTTCTGTTCATCGGCGTGGGCACGCCGCCCGATGAAGACGGCTCGGCCGACCTGCAATACGTGGTGGCGGCCGCCCGCTCCATCGGCCAGCGCATGACGGACTACAAGGTCATCGTCGACAAGAGCACGGTGCCCGTGGGCACGGCCGACAAGGTGCGCGCCGCCGTCAAGGAAGAGCTGGAAAAGCGCGGCCTGGGCGGCATGGGCTACGCGGTGGTGTCCAACCCCGAGTTCCTGAAGGAAGGCGCGGCGGTGGAGGACTTCATGAAGCCCGACCGCATCATCGTGGGCTCGGACGACGAGCAGGCCACGCTGATGATGCGGGCGCTGTACGCCCCCTTCAACCGCACGCAGGACCGCATGCTGGTGATGGACGTGCGCAGCGCCGAGTTCACCAAATACGCGGCCAACGCGATGCTGGCCACGCGCATCAGCTTCATGAACGAGCTGGCGCTGTTGGCCGAGCGCGTGGGCGCCGACATCGAGCTGGTGCGGCGCGGCATCGGCTCCGACCCGCGCATTGGCTACCAGTTCCTGTACGCCGGCGCCGGCTACGGCGGCTCCTGCTTCCCCAAGGACGTGAAGGCGCTGGTGAAGGCTGCGGCCGACACCGGCATCCCGCTGAAGGTGCTGACGGCCGTGGAAGAGGCCAACGAGCGCCAGAAGCGCGTGCTGGTGGACAAGGTGGTGGAGCGCTTCGGCGCAGACCTGACGGGCCGGCGCTTCGCGATCTGGGGCCTGGCCTTCAAGCCCAACACCGACGACATGCGCGAGGCGCCGGCGCTGGTGGTCATCGACGAGCTGACGAAGCGCGGCGCGACGGTGGCGGCGTACGACCCGGTGTCCATGCCCGAGACGGCGCGGGTGCTGGGCCCGCGCGACGACGTGACGCTGGTGGAGCGCGCCGACGCGGCGCTGCAGGGCGCGGACGCGCTGCTGATCGTGACGGAGTGGAAGGAGTTCCGCAC
>NZ_JBIGHW010000048.1:0-1239 GCF_043555875.1 Pelomonas margarita
AACGCCATCGCCGTCGCGATGGCCATGGGCTGCAGCACCAACGCCATCATTCACCTGGTCGCCATCAGCCGCCGGGCGAATCTCGCCGTCACGCTGGACGACTTCGACACGGCCAGCCGCCACATCGGCGTCATCGCCAACATCCGGCCCAGCGGCGACCGCTACCTGATGGAAGACTTCTTCTACGCCGGCGGCATGCCGGCGATGATGAACGTGATGCGCGACAAACTTGATTTGTCGGCACTCACGGTCAACGGCAAGACCGTGGTCGAGAACATCACGGGCGCCGAGGTGTTCAACGACGACGTCATCCGCCCGCTGGACAAACCCATCTACGCCGAAGGGGCCCTGGCCGTGCTGCGCGGCAACCTGGCACCCGACGGTGTCGTCATCAAGCCCAGCGCCGTCGCACCCCACCTGCTGCAGCACACCGGACGCGCACTGGTGTTCGACGACTATCCGAGCCTGAAGGCTTCAGTCGACGACCCGGACCTGGATGTCACCGGCGACGACATCCTCGTGCTGCGCAACGCCGGCCCCAAGGGCGCCGGCATGCCGGAGTGGGGCATGCTGCCCATCCCGACCAAGCTGCTCAAACAAGGCGTGACCGACATGCTGCGCCTGTCGGACGCGCGCATGAGCGGCACCAGCTACGGTGGCTGCCTGCTGCACTGCAGTCCCGAGGCCTTCGTTGGCGGGCCATTGGCGCTGGTGAAGACGGGCGACCGCATCACCGTCGACGTGCCCGGCCGCACCATCCACCTCGACGTCAGCGACGAGGAACTGGCCGCGCGCCGAGCCGCCTGGACGCCGCCGCCCGCGCGCTACGAGCGCGGCTACGGCTGGATGTTCGGCCGTCACATCCTGCAGGCCCACGAGGGCTGCGACTTCGACTTCCTCGAAACCCAGTTCGGCGCTCCGGTGCCTGAACCCGTGATTTATTGATATGAACCCCGACACCCGCAAGAAGCTGATGGGCGTCAGCACCGCCACGCTGTGCACCGCGCTGTTCAAGCGCGGCTTGAAGCACCAGTTCATCCAGGGCGTGCTGCCGCTGAACCCCGGCCTGCCCACCATGGTGGGCCCGGCCTACACGCTGCGCTACATGCCGGCGCGCGAGGACTTGAACGGCATCGAGGTCTTCAAGGACCGCAGCCACCCGCAGCGCGTCGCCGTCGAGGAATGCCCACCCGGTGCCGTGCTCGTCATCGACAGCCGCAAGGATGCACGCGCCGCGTC
>NZ_JBIGHW010000049.1:0-1138 GCF_043555875.1 Pelomonas margarita
TGCTGGGTGAGGAGCACCGCGCCCGGCTGGTGTGGGGCTACGTCCAGCGTCAGGACCTGCGCCGCCTGACGCAGGCAATCAAGGCGCGGGGCAGCAACGCCGGCCGCTCGGCCATCGACTCGCACATCCTGTTCGCGCTGTGGCTGTATGCCACGCTCGACGGCGTGGGCAGTGGCCGAGAGATCGCCCGGCTCACGTGCGAACACGACGCCTACCGCTGGATCTGCGGCGGGGTGTCGGTGAACTACCACGCGCTCAACGACTTCCGCTCGGGCAACGAGGCGCTGATGGACGAGGTGCTCACCGCCAATGTGGCAGCGCTGGCGTCAGCCGGGGCGATCAGCCTAGAGCGCGCGAGCAGCCCAGCAGCGTGAAGAGCGTATCCGTGCGGCGCTGGAGCAATTGCCCCAGGTGCAGGCGGCCAAGCGGCGCAACGGCGACAAGCCCGCGGACGCACGCGCGAGCACGACCGACGCCGATGCGCGGGTGATGAAGATGGGCGACGGCGGCTTCAGGCCGGCGTTCAACGTGCAGTTGGCCACGACCTGCCAGGACCAGGTGATCGTCGGCGTGGCCGTGACCAACGTGGGCAGCGACATGGCGCAGATGGCGCCGATGGTCGAGCACGTCATCGAACGAACCGGCAGCACGCCCGGGCAGTGGCTGGTCGATGGTGGGTTCCCCGCACACGAACAGATCGACGCGGTGCACGGGCACACCCAAGGCAAGACGGAGGTCATCGCGCCGGTGCCCGAGCCCAAGGTCAGGGCCAAGGCAGGCAAGGACGGTGATGACGGCACCCCACCGGCGGACAAGCACCAGCGCAAGGCCGGCGACTCCGAGCCGGTGGCGCAGTGGCGAGCGCGCATGGCTGACGAAGCCATCAAGGAGATCTACAAGCAGCGCGCGGCCACGGCCAAGTGCGTCAACGCGCTGGCGCGCAACCGCGGGCTGCAGCGCATGCCGGTGCGCGGGCTGAGCAAGGTCCGCGCGGTGACCATGCTGTACGCGCTGGCGCACAACCTGATGCGCATGGTCAAGATCGCGCCGCAGTTGATCGGTGTGGGCGCAGGTGCGTCCGCAATGACCCAGGCGGCTGCATAAGAGGCTCGAAGTGAGAAATCGTCCTGAATCCCCC